>QHBT01000064.1 GCA_003244185.1 Candidatus Dormiibacter spiritus
GCGCAGGCCACAGTGGCCCTCACCCCGGCCCCCGCTCAGATAGCTGTCACCAAGGTGGCGAGCCCATTGACCCAGGCCGAGCCGGGCGGAAACTTCACTTTCACCGCCACGGTGTCCAACCCGAGCCAGTTTGAACCGGTCACTATCACTCGCATGACCGACAACGTCTACGGCGACCTGGCAACGAGGCCGGGTAGCACCTGTGGGGTTCTCATCGGCATCACCCTGACACCAGGGGCGAGCGTCCAGTGCTCCTTCACCGGAGCATTCACCGGCAAGGCTGGGGACGCTCAGACCGACACCATCACTGTCGACGGCACGAACCTCGGGACCACGGTCACCGCCACCGCGGATGCCACCGTCACCCTCACAGCGGCGCCCCCGCCGCCTGCGTTGCCCCCCACCGGTCATGGGCCGGTGACGCCCACGGCGCAAAGCCCCTCCCTCATTGGGGTGGCGGTGGCGGGGACGGCACTGGTCCAGCTCCTCGTCGGCCTGGTTTGGCTGTTGGGATTCCGTCCGTCTCGCCGGACCTCCTAACCCGGCCCGGGGGCCGACCGATCCGCTGATCGGTCGGCCCTATCGACCGAAACTAGGCGACAGCGGAGTTGAGATAGCGCGAAAACCAGCGGGGCCTCTGGATGCTTCATGCCTCAATTCGGATCAGCGTCACCTGGACAGGATTCAGCCCCCAGGCCGAGGCGCTGGGCGCCCGCGACGATGAGGCTAGGACCGCCAATCAAGGCTCAGACAACCGCTCTCGCCAGCGAATCGGCCGAATTCCGCAAACCGGACGCTTACCGCCGTGAGGCGGCCGGCACTAATAGCACGAACTGGGGCCTCACCGGTCTTCTCCCAAGGGGACGGCGCGCCGCCAGCCACTCTGACAAACCCTACGGGTAGCATTAGCCGTAGTCGAAGCCGAACTGCGCACGGCGCCTGTCGAGCGGCGGCTTCAAAACAAGGGAATGCAAAAGAACCGGATGGAGACCACAGAGCGGCCCGGTAATCCTCCGCGGGCGGCTGTCGATGCCACGAACATCCACCTGGACAAGCCGATCTACACCCTGAGCGTCGCCTCCGAGATCCTGGAGACCCATCCCCGAACCCTGATGATGTACGAGCACCTCGGCATGGTCCAGCCCAAGCGGACAGTGACCAATCGCCGCCGCTACTCGCAACGCGACCTGATGAAGCTGCAGGCCATTCAGACGCTTACCCGCAAGCACGGGGTGAACCTGGCCGGCGTTCGTTACGTGCTGGCGCTGCTGAAGAAGCTGGAGACCAATGGCATCCAGCCGCCCGACGGCCTGAAAGAGATCGACGTCAGCCTCCTTGACGTCTAGCCACCCCAGCCCAGAACCGGTCTGGGTGATTCAACAATGAACGCCGGCCAGAGGCGCACAGCCGCGGCGGCGGTGACAGGGGTCGTCGCAGCAGCAGTCCTGGGCGAGCTGGTCAGGCCCCGTTCAGGTCGGACCGAGATGTTGGATTGGTCGGAAATCGAAGCGCTCGGTCTGCGCCAGCTGAAGGGCAGCGACCTGAGCGCAGTGGAGTTGGACCGCCTCGAAGCGCATTACGCGGCGCTGAGCTCTCGTCTTGAGGATCCCTTGCTCGAGTACCTAGGCGGCCTGCCGCCGGGTACGCAGCTGCCGCACTTCCAGGCGCTTGATCGGCCCGCCTGGCTGCGCCTCAATCTGGCAGTGCTGCGCCGAGCCTTGGATCCGCTCCAAAGCTCGCTCTCCCTGCAGCGCTCCCACCTCAATGACCTGGGCCAGTACGGCATCAATCGCTACACAGCCGGCATCCTCGCCTTCCTCGCCAAGCGCGTGCTGGGCCAGTTCGATCCGCAGCTGTTGGGCCGCGAACCAGTGCAGCCGGCGCTGTACCTGGTCGAGACGAACATCGCCGCCTTCGAGCGCAAGGAAGACCTCCCGGGGGAGGAGCTGCGCAGCTGGATCATCCTCCACGAGCTCACTCACGCGTGGCAGTTCGCCACCAACCCCTGGCTGGCGAAGCACTTGAACACCGAGCTGGAGCGCGTGCTCAAAATGGCGGCCGACCGTCAGGTCGGCTGGCAGCGACTCCGGGCTCTGACAGTGGGCCTCCCGCGGCAATGGGAGGCCATCCGCCGCTTGCAGGCGATCATGACGCTGGCCGAGGGTCACGGCAACCTGGTCATGAACGAGCTGGGCAGGCGCCTTCTGCCCAGCTTCGAGCGTCTGGAGAAGGCCCACGCCAAACGCTCGCGGGAGCGGAGCGCCTTGGAGCAGCTGTTCTGGCGCATCACTGGCCTCGAGCTGAAGCTGCGCCAGTACGAGGTGGGGGAGGCCTTCTGCCGACGGATCGTCGAGCGCCACGGCGTGGCCGCACTCAACCTGGCCTGGCAGAGTCCGGAGACGATGCCGCGACCGGACGAGTTCAAAGATCCCGAGCGCTGGTACCGGCGGGTGGTAGGCGGTCGCGCCCTGCCGGCCGGCCAGCCAGCCCGGCCGGTCAGTCCCTGAGCTCTTCCTCGGCAGTCTCGGCGCTGATGGGCAGCACCGCCACCGGCAGCTCCGAGATATCAAAATAGCGGACAGGTTTGTTGAGACGCTTGGCGATGCCAATCTGAACCTTCACCCCCAGCGACAGCGTTCCGAACACCCACACTTCGTCGCTCCTCGCAAGCAAGTTGTTCATAGCTTCTCGCACAGCGGCTTTGGGCACCGTGTGGAGCAGGTAGTACTCGAAGAGCATGAAGGGGCTGAGCGGCACCAGCCCTGAGTCGAGGATGAATTTCTGCACGTGGTGGCGCCAGAAGAAGTTGCGATTCGACATGGCGGCGTAGACGAGCTTCTTCGGGTGCCGCAGGGTCTCCTCCGCCTGATCCAAAGCGCTGGGCTTCGGCGTGGGGGCGAAAATCCGATCCAGGATGTCATCGGCGGCCTTGGTTGAGACGGCTTCCATATTGGCGACTTATCCTAACCGCGGCGCCGGCTTGGCGCGCGCGACCGGATAAACTCCTCCAGCTCCTGCTCGAACTGGTGATGCTGCCGATCGGGCAGTAAGGAAAGCACCCTGGCGTGTTCCAGGAATTCGCGGTAAGCGGATTGCGTGTCCAGCTCCGGGCGGAACTTGAGCAGACGCGTTGCCCGCGAGGTGCTGAGCACGCGTCCATGGCGGAGCAGGCTCAGGAGCTGATCACTGAGCGTGATGCCGGCCAGGCGCAGCAAAGTGGCGGTCAGGCCGGTGGCCAACGGCGGCAGTAGCGGAGCATGCAGCTTGGCTGCATCCTCGAGCAGTTCGGACAGGGGAACGGCCATTGCGGGGGCGATGTTGTAGGCCCCGGCCGGCCCGCTCATTGCTGCTCGGGCCAGCGCCGCTGTGCAGTCGGCGTGGTGAATCAGCTGCAGGCTGGGATCACAACCGAGCACTGTCGGAACCAGCGGCAGATTCAGATACCTGGCCAGCGGCTGCGGCTCCTCCGCGTTCAGGCTGTTGGCGAATCGGAGGATCAGCACCTGCAGTTTGCCGGTGCTCAGCGCGAAGTCCTGCGCCTGCTGCTCGACCTCGATCATGTCCTGCACAAAGGTCGGCGCCGAATCTGGACTCAGGCGCCGGTCCTCGCGGAGGGGGATGGGAAAATCGGGACCGGCGCCGTACACGTGCGCCGACGACTTGAGCACGAAGCGGCGCACCGGGCTGCCGGCTCCCGAGCAGCCCGCGAGGAGGTTCATGGTGCCGATCACGTTCGTCTCGTGGGCAGCTCTGGGGTCGGGGTTGAAGGAATCGACAGTGGTGGCCGTGTGCACGACCGTGTCAATGCCGACCGCCCGTACCAGCTTGCCGATCAGCGAATGGCGAATGTCAAGTCGGAGGAACTCACCCCTGCCGAAGTCGTAGCTGGGCTCCTGGGTGTCGATGCCGATGACCTCCGCCACGTCTGGCTGTTCGCTCAGGCGCTGGACCAGCCGGCCGCCCCACCAGCGCGCCACGCCGGTGACCAGAATCCGCCGTCGCCTCGGCATGCAGTGGACGGTATCAGCCGAGCGCGTGCACGCCGGGCAGTTCTCGGTAGAGGCCTGCGTAATCGAGACCGTAGCCGACGACGAAGCGGTCGGGGATGGTGAAGCCTGTGAAGTCGATCTGCACCGGCAGTTCGCGGCGGGCCGGGCGATCCAGCAGCGCCACCAGCCGCAGGGAAGCCGGTTTGTGGCTCTTCAGCTCTTTCCGGATGACGTTGATGGTGCGGCCGGAGTCGACTATGTCCTCGACCAGGAGAATGTCGCGGCCCGTCAGCGGTCCGTCGACCATGTGGGCGAGCTTGACGCGGCCCGAGCTCTGGGAGCCGCGTCCGTAGCTCGACGCGCGCACGAACTCCAGCTCGGCGGGGATGGAGAGGCTGCGCAGCAGGTCGGCCGCAAACACAGTGGCTCCCTTCAGGACGACCACCAGGACCAGCGGTTGCTCGCTATCGGCATAAAGCTGAGAGACCTGCTCACCCAACTGACGGACCCGCTTGCCAATGCGCCGGGCGGAGATCAGAGGCTTGCCGCCGTCCCGCACAGGAGGTGCCAGTTGCGCCAGACCAGCCTGCATAACCGCTGCCAAGTCTAGTTGCCTGTCTCAGCCAATTAGGCCGCATCTCGGGGCTCAGGAGGCCGATGCGTGCGTCAGGGGGCCCGGCCCTCCGTCGTCACGGATCTTGAGATCCGCTCCTCCTCGTTCCACCCTTTCCTTCGCCTAGGCCCCCTGACCGGCGCCCTTGACGGGGCACCTGCCCCGAGCTACGGCCCAATCCACTGACACAGGCAACTAGTGGTGGCCAAGCGGAGGGAGAGGTGCAACCGTCGCCCCGGCTGGACCCCCGCCACGGCGCCCCGCGCTGTGCTCGTAGCGGCTCAGGCCGCCGTCGTAGTTCAGGGCCCGGCCACCGTGATAGAGAAGCGGTTCGCGGCCTCTGTGAGGCACGTGGCCGTGGACGACCCGGGTGGTCGACATGCGGCGCAGCCAGTTCTCCAAGCGGAACTCCTGGCCCAGGATGTTCGGCCCCGACAGCAGGTCCCAAAGCAGGTCCTCGCGCCCGTTCTCGAGGAGCATCCGGCCGCAGCGGTTGATCTCGGCGACAGGCTCAGCGCCACTGTCCTCGACGAGTGCGAAGTAGCGGTCGGTTCCAGTGTGCTGGATGAGCGTGCCGTCGGCAAGCTTCATCAGCAGTGGGCGTTCGCGCAGCCAGTCCCGCAGCCGTTGGTCCTTGGCCAGCTCGTCCAAGTCATGCGGCTGCCCGCCCCAACCCAACCAGTAGGTACGGATGTCTGGCTGCCGAAGGGCCCAGAGCAGCGCGACTTCATGGTTGCCCAAAAGCAGCTCTGAGTTGGGCCGGTCGCGCGCGTAGCGGAGTGCGCCGACGCCGAACGGTCCCCGGTCGACCAGGTCGCCCAGAAAGATGGTCCGCCAGTCGCTGTCTGGATAGGGCCGCAGGGCTTTGAAGAGCCGCTCCAGGTCGCCGTGAACGTCGCCGACGATCAGAACCGGCAGCTCATTGGCCGCCTCTTGGCCGCTCACTTGGGGGATGGTACTGAGCGTGATAGCGGTCCTCGGCCGCGGTGGCGGGGCCGGCGAGCCTTGGGTAAACTTTCGGATGGCTTTAGGGGCGTAGCTCAGTCTGGTCAGAGCGTCGGTCTCCAAAACCGAATGCCGAGGGTTCGAATCCTTCCGCCCCTGCCAAGCTAAGCAGACGATGGGCCGCTAGCTCAACTGGTAGAGCGCCGTGCTGATAACGCGGAGGTACGTGGTTCGAGTCCACGGCGGCCCACCACGGTTTCACCCTCGGGTCCACTACGCCGCGAGGCTACATTTGATGGCTCGATGGCAATGGCAGTTCGCGTGGTAGAGGGCCTGTTCGGCTTCCTGATCGTGGTGGGCGTCCTCCTCGACGTCTTCCAGACGGTGGTCATGCCCCGGCCGGTCGCGGGACGGGTCAGGGCCAGCCGCTACCTGGTCCGTGGCCTCTGGGCGGCCGTACGCTGGCTGTCCCTTCGGATCCGCAACGTGAGCAAACGCGAGAGCCTGCTGGGCAGCTTCGGACCCTTCTCAGTGTTGGCGATGCTGGCGATGTGGGTGGTCCTGCTGCTACTGGGCTACGCCTTCATCCTGGACTCGCTTCGGGACCAAGTCAGGCCGCAACCCTCCGGGCTGGGCACCTCGCTCTACTTTGCCGCCACATCCATGTTTACCATCGGGTTTGGCGACTACGTCCCTATCCAGGCGCCTGCCCGGTTGGTGTCCATCGCCGCCGGAGCCACCGGGCTGGGAATGTTCGCGCTCGTAATCACCTTCCTCTACAGCCTGACCGCGGCCTTCCAGCGCAGGGAGGTGGTGGTGGTCACCATCGAGGCGGGAGCTGGTGCGCCGCCCTCCGGAGTGAACCTGCTCGAGACCTACGCCCTGGCAGGCGTCACCGAGGACCTTGGCCGGTCCTTCGAACGCTGGCAGGAGTGGGCGGCGGAGTTGCTGGACTCGCAGCTCTCCTATCCCTCGCTGGCCTACTTTCGCTCCAGCCACGACAACGATTCCTGGATCGGATCCCTCGGGGCAGTGATGGACGCGGCGACCCTGATCCTCACAACCATCGAGGAGAGCAGCGGGGGCCCCGGCAGCAACGAGGTTCCCCTGCCCCGAAGCGTGAAGGGCTGGGCCAAGCTGGCCCGCTCAGTGGGCGGTCACTGCATCGAGGACATGGTCCTCTACTTCCGCCTGGCCGACGGTCGAGAGCCCGGAGTCGAGCTGGAGGAATACCGAGCGGCCCGAACGCGGCTCGCGCTCGCCGGTTACCGGCTGCGCCCAGAGGCGGAGGCCTGGGAGGCGTTCCGCGAGCAGCGAGGCCGGTACGCCGTCCGGATCAATTCGCTTGCGGAATTCTGGGCCTCGCCGCCCGCGCAGTGGATCGGCGACCGCTCACCGCTCAAACACCGCGTCCACCACGACGGCCACGTCTTCTCCAGCCCAAGGACTGACAGCACTCAGGGTTAAGGGAGAGAAAGCGGTGGGCAGGTCCAAGGCGGTCTGAGTGCAGATCCAGCTCACCGTGGAGCAGACCCAGCGGCTGCGGGAATGCGCGAGGCAGCGGCGGATGTCGATCGCGGCTGTCGTCCGGGATGCCGTTGATTCGACATGCTGAGCTTGGAGGTCATGCGTCGCGTCGGCACCCAGGCGGTATTCGCGTTCGACGCCATTTCGGCCGCTTTGGTTTTGAGGTCAAGCCCAACTGACTGGCCCAACGACCGCTCGCCGCTACTAGGCTGGGCCCTTCGCCACAGTCCGCATTGCCGGCTCCGTGCCTGTGGAGCTTGAGAGTGTGGAGTCCTACAGTTACGAGCCAGCCTACGTACGAGGCGAGTAAGAAGCGGCCGAACAGAGCAGCCCGCACACTTGGACCGACCTGGCCGTCGTATGGCAGCGCAAGCATAAATGCCGCCAGCGCGACGAGCGTAATGCCGGCTGTGATGAACAGCCACTGGGGCCTGACCCGATAAGACGGACCACCATGATGTGGGGACAAGCCCACGAAGGAGGTCCAGATGGCTCGACGGGAGCGTCGGAAGTTCAGCGACGAGTACAAGGCCGAAGTGGTCGCTTTGGTGCGCTCTTCGGGTAAGAGCATCGGGGAGATCAGCCGCGACCTCGATCTCACTGAGACCGCCGTCCGCGAATGGGTGCAGCGCGCCGAAGTGGACGGTGGCAAGCGCATCGGCCTGAGCACAGCCGAACGCGAGGAGCTATCGCGACTGCGGCGCCAGGTCCGCCTGCTCGAGGAGGAGCGCTCGATCCTCAAGAAGGCCGCAACTTTCTTCGCCAAGGAGACCCGGTGAGCCGCTATCGGTTCATCGAGGTGAAGAAGGTCAATCACGCTGTCAGGACGCTCTGCCGCGTGCTCCAGGTCTCCAGAACCGCCTACTACCACTGGTCGATCCATCCTCTGTCCGCGCGCGCTCGCGCCGACCTCGTGCTCACCGAACGCATCGCCGCCATCCATACGCGTAGCCGGCAGACGTACGGAGCGCCGCGCGTGCATGCGGAGCTGCGGATCTGCGGCGAGCGGCACGGCCGCAAGCGGGTGGCGCGGCTGATGCGCGGCGCCGGCCTCGCCGGACGTGCCCCCAAGCGCTACCGCCGCACCACCATCGGAGATCCCTTCAGCATGCTGCCCGACCTGGTGCAGCGTGATTTCACGCCGACGCATCCAGACCAACTCTGGGTCGGCGACATCACCTACATCCGCACCTGGGAGGGCTGGCTCTACCTGGCTACTGTGCTGGACTGCTTCTCGCGCCGCGTGGTGGGCTGGGCGATGGCCGATCACCTACGCACCGAGCTGCCACTGCGGGCCCTGCACATGGCCCTGGCCCGGCGCACCCCTGCCGACACCCTGATCCACCACAGCGACCGCGGCTGCCAGTACATCTCCGAGGCATACACCGAGGTGCTCGAGAGCTACGGCATCCGCTCCAGCCTGAGCCGGCCAGGCAACTGCTGGGACAACGCCGTGGCCGAAAGCTTCTTCTCCACGCTCAAGCTCGATCTCCTGTACCGCCATAGCTGGCCAACTCGCGCCGCCGCGAGAAGCGCGGTCTTCGAGTACATCGAGGCCTTCTACAACCGTGAGCGGCGCCATTCGACGCTTGGCAACCTCAGTCCGGCAGACTACGAATCCGCCCACACCGCTGCGTGTTCGGGCTAACAACCGTGTCCGTTAAACCGGGTCAGGCCCATACCACGACGGAGCGGCTTGTTTGTCTCCCCCTCTGGCCAGTTGGAGAGGCTCGCCCACCCAGCCTGTCTCGCATGTCTACCCAGGACATTTGCCTAGTGCCTAGGACACTCGTCCTATGTATGTGCTATCCTCCGCCCAGGGGAGGAAGGGCGCCACTGTCCGTTTGGTCATTGAGGGGTGCTGCCAGTGCCATCGACTCTCCGAGGGCGCCGTCTTCCAGACCGTAGCCCTGACCGCCTAAGGTCGGGATGCTGGCAGCGAGGTTCGCGGTGAAGTGACCTTCACGATCCTGGAAGGGTCTTCTTCTGTCAACAACCTTTATTGCGCAGGACATCTAGAGCCGCCTCGGACTAGGCATCAGCAACGCGTGCATCGCTTGAACCGGAGAGTCTAGGAGACGAAAATGATGCGACGATGGAGCGCCACCCAGCGCTTACCCGCCCGGCTTCGGGAACCCAGATGGCTCGGAATGCTTGGCAGCGCGCTCGTCCTTGGCTCGGCTCTCGCCCTGGCGCCGCTCAGTGCCATCGCAGCCGTAGCACCCCGCCTAGGCACCGACACTAGTTTCGCGGTCCTGGCTGCCAGCACGGTGACCAACACCGGCCCCACCTCTATAACCGGCGACCTTGGGCTGAGCCCGGGCAGTTCGGTGACAGGGTTCCCGCCCGGTCAGGTGAACGGGGCAACGCACGTCGATGATGCGGTGGCAGTTGGGGCCAAGAGAGATCTATCAACCGCCTACGACGACGCGTTTGGAGCACCGTGCACGGCGACGTTGACCGGTGTCGACTTGGGCGGCCTGACGCTGGTCCCCGGCGTCTACTGCTTCGCAACTTCGGCACAGCTGACCGGCACTCTTACGCTCAACGGTTTGGGCGACCCCAATGGCGTCTTCATCTTCAAGACCGGGAGCACGCTTACCACCGCGAGTAGCTCCAAGGTCGCGATCATTAACGGAGGACCCTGCGGAGTCTTCTGGCAGATCGGTAGCTCGGCAACGCTGGGAACCGACACCTCATTCGTCGGCACCCTGCTGGTCAACACCAGCATCACCATGAACACTCGAGCCACCATCTTGCCCGGCCGGGCGCTCGCTGGAGCGAAGACGCCGAGTGGCGCCGTTACGTTGGACAGCAACATTATTCAGACCCCTCCTGGTACGTGCACCACCCCAAGCAGCTCGACCACCACCACCCTGACCACATCCCCCAACCCTTCAACAGCGGCCTCGCCTGTTAGGTTCGCCGCCTCCGTCAGGTCGGCCGCCATCCCGCCCGCCACTCCAGTGGGTAGCGTGACCTTCCCTGAGGGCTCGACGACGCTGGGCACGGCACCCCTTGACACCACCGGCAACGCCACCTTCACGACGCCTGCTCTGGCGCCTGGCAGCCACACCATCCGCGCTGTCTACCAGGGTGCTCCCGGCTTTCTCCCGAGCGCCTCAACGGCAGTAGTGCAGACCGTGACCCCAGCACCAACGCCGACGCCAACCCCCACCCCGACGCCCACCCCCGGCCTCCCAGGCACAGGGCACCCCGCTTGGTCTCTGGCGACAACTCCTTGGACGCCTGGAGTATGGGCGCCTCCGGAATGCCTCTCGATGCCAGCACCGTGATGCACCCGGATCCACACAGCTGAAGTCGAGCCGAACCGGTCCGCGCAGCACTCGCGGATCCGACACCCAGGGGAGGCCGAAATACGGTGAGTGCTAACCGGAACCTGGGACGCAGTGGCTGCTGGGTTCTTCGCCGCCCTCGGGCGCCTGAGGCCGCGGGCTTCGGCGGCTCGGGATGGAAGCGCGGGCCTCATTCTCATCCCGGTCGCGATTTGTGCAATCGGGTGCGCTTGGTATCACTAGACCAGACCGGCGTTCAAGGCGGGCCGCTTGATCCGCGACGCGCGGTGTTTGCCCCGCGATAGGGCGGTCCCCTTGCTGCACCGGGCGATCTTGATAGATCCGAGCGGAAAGGGACGCTCAAAGTCTGCGGCGAATGGTTCTTTGCGCAGCACTGTTGGCAGGATGCGTGCGAGGCATACGGTGACTATCTCCACCAGGTCACTGACTGGGAAGCCGAGGTAAACTACACGAAGAGCCTTCTGCACGCGGGCCACCTTGATGAGGCAATCGCGCGACTTGACCATTTCCGGACCATCCCCATAATCACCGACGAGAGCCGTGCGACCATGATCTCCGCCCTGGCGATGGCCTGGGCGATCAAGGGCGATGTGGCACAGGCGCGAGCGGTCATCGATACTGCTCACTTGCAGAAACGAAACCTGGACATCCCCGACATCAGCAATGCCTTGCCATGCGGGCAGCCTGCAAGTTCCTGCAGGGCCAACGAGCGCAAGCCATCGCGGACATCGATCGCCTCTATGCAGTCAACCCGGAATATCCGAACGTCACCGAGGAGAAGAGAGGGATGCTGGCTGGGACGTTCAAGCTGGAGCCACCCCAGCACTTTCCGGATTGGTACCCGAACGATGTCACCGCGTCGTCCGTAGCAGAGGCCGCGGCGCAGGTGTCCCCAGACGCCAGTGGCGGTGGGACGGCGCTGCATCGGTGCCCAAGCCACACGCAAGCCGGGACGAGTATGTCCAGTAAGAGCCTGCGGACATAACCCTCGTACCTCTTGCTGCCCTCGTTTCGCGTGACCGTCGCCATATACTTCGAGTCAGCCGGTCGTGAACAGGGCTACTGGATTTGCTCACCGCTTCAGGCGGCTTCGGCGGCGGTTCGGCATGACGCAAACCATGGCAGCGCACTCCACTTCAGCAATTTCTGGCGACGAGGAAGCTTAACCGTCTTCATTCAGCGCCATGAGTTCGCCTGGGACCTGGTTATAAGAGTTCTCACCGTTCCTTACGTGATCTTGGCGTTTCGTGAGGACTCGGCCACCGGACCAGCCAGTTACACCATTGTGGGTCTAGCTACAATCTTTCTGCTCGAATTCGGTGCGCGGTGCTACGATTCGTCCGATCGAGGCAAGTACTTCAGGACGCACTGGCTCGATTTGATCACAGCCATTCCGATACCTGACATTCCGGCCTCCGAACGATCCGACTCCTGCGGCTCCTCAGATTTCTAAGGGTGGGGGTCTCGGTCCGCCGCATGCTGTTGAGTCGTGACTGGGGCGAGACGGGGCTGATCTGGCCCACGCTTGCGCTCTTTTGGATCGTGTCAGCACTGGCGCTTTGGTCGGTAAAGCATGATGCACCAGGGACCAACATCACTACATTTCCGGACGCAATGACAGCCGCCTTTCTAACCGCGGCCACGCTCGGCTACGGTAAGCACGCGGTACCAGTGACTCAGGATGGCCAGATCATCGCGGCAGTAATCGTCTTCTTTGCTCTGGGACTGTGGGGCTTCGCGTCGAGCCGTCTAACTGGGATGTGGCTTCATGCAAGAGGGGATCTTGCCAGTGAAGATATGGTCCTGCGTCATCAGGTGAATGCCATGCGCGAAGAGCTGAGCGGTCATAACAGATGCTGTGCTCGGCAGGCCAAGGGTCGCAACGACACCCACTCTTGAGGAGCGACCTTCAGCAGGGGGCGAAGCGGACTCGGGGCGGCGGCAAGCCTAGCACCCTCCTGCGACGAGCAGAGCATTTCAAACAAGTCGCTGGGGTTCGTTTGCAGACCTCGTCCTGAGCCGCGTCGGTAGACTCCTGCCGTGAGCACTACCACGAGCCGCGGCGCGCTGCTCGTGGGAAGCGTGCCCGCTGCCAGCGCCGAGGAGGCGATGTCGGAGGCGTTGACCCGGCTCGGCGCTCGCCTTCAGACCCTCCCCGACGGCGAGACTGGCGAGCGCAAGAACTGGATCATCCACATAGTCGAGTCCTTCCGCTCGCACCCGGACCTGGAGGTGGCGAAGGAGGGCGACTGGTCCGACTACAACAAGACACCGCGGTTCAAAGTGCGCAGCGGCCGGAAGCTGACCGCGGACAAGCTGGACCTCGGCTATCTGCGCGCATTCCGCTCCAGCTATCCCATATTCCAGGCTGCCCGGGCCAAGGCGGGTCTGAAGACCCTGGCCTTCCAGGTCGGCATACCCGGCGACCTGGATATGGCTCTCTTCACCTTCGGACCGGCTGGGATCCTGAGGCGGCGAAGACTCTTCGCCGGGGCCACAGCCCGCGACATCAATGCCATCGAGGCTGAGGCGGGCGACGACGTGGTCTTCCAGATCGAGGTTCCGGCCGAGCTGGTCTTTGTCGCGCAAACGCCACGACCAGCACGCCCTCTCGTGGCGCGCTACATGGCGCGCGGCATCGCAAGGATGGTCAGGAAGGCGCCGGAGGGATCGCGCTTTGGGATCCACCTCTGCCTTGGCGACATGAACCACAAGTCGCTGACCAAGCTCAAAGACGTCGGTCCGGTGGTCCAGTTGGCGAATGCGATTATCAAGCGCTGGCCGGAGGGACGGCAGCTGCAGTACATCCATGCACCCTTCGCCGCCGCCGACATCCCGCCGACTCTGGACGCCGCCTGGTACGCGCCGCTCAGTCGTCTGCGCTTGCCCGAGTCGGTCCGCTTTGTGGCCGGCTGCATCCATGAGGACCTGAGCCTCGACGACCAGCGCCTGGTTCTCGGCCTGATCGAGGAGAGGCTGGGCCGCAGGGTCGACCTGGCGACCGCCTGCGGCCTCGGGCGGCGGGAGCCCGCTGCCGCGATTGCCGCGATCGACCAGACCGCCACCGTCTCCTAAGTCCTGGATCCAAGCAGCCCAACCGCCAGCCAAGAACTGTAAGCTGCCGGCATGGAAGAGCAGCCCAAGTACCTGTCGAAAGTCCGCATCGTCAGGGACCAAGGCCCGATCCGACGGGCGTTCCTGCCGGCGGAAACGGAGCCTGTCACCTTCGGCACTCACGACGAGGTCCGCGAGCACTACGGGACAGCCACAGGGCTCTACCCTGACCACGCAACCACCCTCGACTATGTTGTGGCCGCGGCGGCCGGTTGACTGACCGGGACCCTCGGGGGCGCGCTGGAGGCGCGCGGGATCGACGCGGCGGAGGGCAGGCTCAGCTCGGACGCTGAGGGCGACGTAGTGCTGGAGCAGAAGGTGCTGGTGATCAAGCGCATCCGCGTCCGCTACCGTCTGGAGGGCTGCCCGAGCGACAAACGCGAGGCGGCGCTGCGGGCCCACGAGTTTCACGCCAGCCGCTGTCCGGTGGCGGTTAGCATCGGCAGCGCCATCTCGATCAGCACTGAGCTGCAGTTCGCGTAAGGAGACGTCCTGACCCTCGCCCCGCCCAGACCGTCAGCAGCAGTCGTAAGAAGGCGCTAACCCAATGACCGAGCTCATCAAGCTCACCGAAGAGGTCGAGTCGGCTCTGCACGCCGCTGACCCTGTGGTGGCGCTGGAGACGACGCTCGTCTCGCACGGCTTCCCCTATCCCGAGGGTGCCGAGGTGGCGCTCGAGTCCGAACGGCGCGTGCGCGCGGCGGGCGCAGTCCCGGCCACCGTGGGTGTGGTCGACGGTACTGTCCGCGTCGGCCTTGCCAAGGCCGAGCTGGAGCGCTTCGCATTGGCCGGACAGAAGGCGCGGAAGGTGGGACCGCGCGATCTGGCCGCCTGCGCAGTGCAGGGGGCGCTGGGCGCAACCACCGTCGGTGGCACCCTCGCCGCTTGCCGCCTGACTGGCATTCGCTTTATGGGCACCGGCGGTCTCGGCGGCGTTCATCGCGGCTTTCCGCGCCCCCCGGACGTCTCCGCGGACCTCGCCGAGCTCGCTCGTGCCCAGGTGCTGGTGGTCGCGGCCGGCGTCAAATCCATCCTGGACGTTCCGGCCACCGCAGAGGTACTCGAGACGCTCGGCATACCGACGCTTGGCTGGCGGACTAACGAGCTGCCGCTCTTTTACGCCGCTCGGGGCGGTCCGGTCGTGAGTGCGCGAGTGGACACGGTGGAGGAGGCCGCCCGCGTCGCCCAGGCCCACTGGCGCCTTGACCGGCACACGGCGCTTCTCCTCGCCCGGCCGGCCGACGAGGGCCTCGACGACCTGGAGCCGCTGATCGAGAAGGCCGTCGCTGCTGCCGCCGAGCGCGGCGTGTCCGGCCAGGCGGTGACGCCTTTCGTGCTTGCCTACCTGCACGAGCACACGGGCGGGCGAACTGTTGCCGTGAACAAGCGCCTGATCACCGAGAACGCCGGCCTGGCCGCTGAGGTCGCCGCGGCCTTCAGCGCGCTGTTGTGAAGAGCCGCAAGCGGGCGTGCGATCATCGACTGCGTGCTTATCTGCACCCTCGGCGACCTGGTGCTGGACGTCATCGTGCGCCTCGATGGGCCGCTCGCCCCTGACGACGATGCGCTGGCCCAGACACTGGTGTCCGCCGGCGGCCAGGCGGCGAACGTGGCGGCCTGGGCCGCCGCCCTGGGCGCTCGGGCCCGATACATCGGCAAGCGCGGAGCCGACCTCACGGGCAGACTCGTCGACGAACAGCTGACGACGCGTCGCGGCGTCGACGTGGTCGGTCCTCTCGCCGGCCGGACGGGGGTTGTCGTCTCGCTGGTCAACGTCGAGGGAACCCGCTCGATGGCGTCCGATCGCGGCTCAGCCTCGGAGTTCACGCCTGACGAGTTTGAACCAAGCTGGGTCGAGCACTGTGACTGGCTGCACGTTTCTGGTTACGCGCTCGCGCGCGGAAGACTCGCGGATACGGCGCTCACGGCGGCCAGGGTCGCGCGGGATATCGGCGCCCGAATCAGCGTCGATGCGTCATCCTGGACGGTGATCCGCGATCTCGGCTCGCACCTTTTCCGAGAGCGAGTGGCTGAACTTCGCCCCACAGTCATCTTTGCGACCGAGAAGGAGCTGCACGCGCTCGGTGACCAACCGTGGCCGGGCGTCACGGTCGTGGTCAAGCGCGGGTCCCGCGGCTGCACCGTCCTGGAGGCCGGCGTGCGCAAGGACCTGCCCGCAGTGCCGGCAACCTTGATCGATTCGACAGGCGCGGGCGACGCATTCGCCGCCGGCTATCTGGTCGGCGGCCCCGCTCTCGCGCTCGAGGCAGGAGCCCGGTGCGCCTCGCATCTTGGTGCGATGCCGTGATGGATTGGTAGATGCCGATGTACGAAGCAGACCATCCTGGCCGACTGGCTCCAGACCGGCGACGTCAACACCCGCGACGAGACCGGCCGCATTCGCGGCTCCAGCCGCCGGCCCCGCTCAGGTCTTGGTGAGGACGAGCTGGAACTCCAGGGTGACTTCAGGCTGAACAGTGGTTATGGACACCTGGGGCGGTGAGATGCCGAAGTCAGTCATGTTGAAAGTGGTCGACCCATTGATCTGAGCCTGACTGCCATTCAGCTTTACCAGTGCCGTGACCTGCTCGGCCTTCGTTACACCGTGAATGGTCAGCTGGCCGGGGACCGTGACGGTCTCCGTACTGCCGCTCGGGAGGCTGGCAGGAAGGTTGACGCTCTGAGCCTGGAAGGTGGCTTCCGGGTACTGCGACACCGAGAGTGTCCTTGCCACTATGCGGTCCCGCTGCGAGACGTTGAACCCGGCGACCTGGTCGACACTCTGCAGGCTGGCCAGCTGAGCATTGAACTTGAGGCCCGTGGCCTGCACCCCACTGCCGGCCTCTTGTACGACCAAGCCGCCGGTTACCGAAGTGGTTCGAGCCACTGCCTCATGCTGGGAAGACTGCCCGGCGAACTGTTCTTTGACCCGATAGCCCGCCTGCGAGCCGCTGCCCACCGACCAGTTGCCGACCAAGCCTGCGCTGCTGACCGGACTTGCGCCGGGCGAACCAGGGGCGGCCGGGGTTGCCGAGGTGAAGGCAAGTGACTTGGGGGTCGTCCGGAGACCTGAGAAGAAGTACGCGTAGGCCGCGCCCAACCCGACCAGCAGGACGAGGACTACCGCTCCGACTGCCAGCACGATAGGTGGCTTCATAACGTCGTTCCTCCCCTGCTATTGGCCAGACTCCTCCCCTCCAAGTGAGAAACGATGGTCCGCCAGCCTGGGACATGGCTGAGAAGAACGTTTGCCTTTCCTGGGAATCGGCGGGCTTACCCGCGGTGAGTTCGAGCGGCAGGTCGTCTTCAGATTTCAGGTTCAGGCGGGCAGCGGCTTTGCTTCGGCCTGCTGCTCGAACAGGTGGATGACCTCTTCGACCGACAACCCCTTTGTCTCCGGGAGAAAGCGAACGATGAAGAGAATTGCAAGCAGGGAGAGACCGGCGAAGCAAACCATCACCCCCGCCAGGCCGATCGCCTGCTGCGCGGCCGGAAAAACCTGGATCAGGGCGAAGTTCGCCACCCAGTCGATGCTGGCGCCGATCGCCGCTGCCCGGCCGCGGACGGCAGTGGGAAAGACCTCGCCCTGAATGAGCCAGCCTGTGCCCCCCACCCCTATCGCAAAGCAGGTGATGAAGAGGGCGAACCCGATCATGACCACGACGATCTGGGGCACACCGGCCAGGAAAGCGACGCCCGCGCCCGCGAGCAGGATGAACACCGCCATGCCCGCGTAGGCGGCGATGGCGAGCGGCTTCCTGCCCACCTTGTCGATGTAGCGAAACGCGAAGAAGGTCGCCACAACGTTGACAGCGCCCAGAATCGCTGTGACCTGGACGCCGGCGACGGCCGAGGTGACCGCGTCCGAGTGCGGACCCTGGAAGAAGCCGGCCATCAGCTTGGGACCGTAGTAGAAGGGGATGTTGATTCCGGTGATCTGCTGGAAGATGAAGAAGACGCAGACCACTATCAGCGCCCGTTTCACACCTGGCGTCCAGTTGCTCTCCTGCGCATGCTTACCCTCTTCCTCCTCCAGCCGCTCAGCGGTCGCCCGCACCTCCTCCTCGGTGACGTCCATGCCCAGGATGCCGAGCGCCTTCCGCGTGTCGGCGAAGCGGCCGTGGAGCATCAACCACCTGGGCGATTCAGGCATGCGGGCTCGTAGGGCCAACCCGATCAGGGCGGGGACCGCGCCCAGGCCGAGCATCAGCCGCCAGTCGACGGTGCCCGCCGCTCCCGGTGCGACCTTCAGGATGATGATGGCGATGATGTAGGAGACCAGGATCCCCACAGTGATCATCCACTGCTGGATGATGCTGAGCGAGCCCCTGCGATCGCGAGGCGCGAACTCGCAGATGTAAGCAGTCGCGATGGCGGAATCCGCCCCGATGGCGAGACCGATGAGCGTGCGTGCAGCGAGCAGCATCTCGATGTTGACCGCAAACGCTGACAGGATCGCCCCCACCGCAAAGATGGCGGCGTCGACGATGAGCAGGGACTTTCGTCCGAAGCGGTCAGTTAACGGGCCGGCCGCGATCGCGCCCACCGCTGCCCCGATGGAAGCGCCGGCGACGAGATAGCCCTCAGCGAAGTTGGACAGCTTGTAAGGCAGGAAGCCGAGCGCCGAGCCGATGTTGGCTGTGTCGTATCCGAACAGAAATCCACCGATCGTCGCTAAGAGGCCCAGGTACCAGTAGAAGGATGTGGCGCCCTGGTTGTCCAGCCTGTCGAGAACGCCGCGGCTCTTACCGTTCGTCATCGCTCAACTCCCCTTGCTCAAGAGATTCCCGCAGGTTAACCTACCTCGTGGGCTGATTCGCTGCCACGCCCAACAGGAATCTGACCAGCCGGAGTTGCTTGTGCTAGTTAGATGTTTGAGCGCCGCGTCAGGGGTCGGGCCAGTCCTGCTTGGCGGTGGGGAAGAGGTCCTGCGAAGGTCCCTGGCCGCGCTTGTAGACCAGGAAGCTGCGGCGGTAGGTCATGATCACCTCGCCGTCCTGGTTCACGCCTCGTGTCTGCACCGCGACTATGCCCGCGTAGGGCCGAGATGTGCTCTCGCGCTTTTCCAGCACGCGGTTCTCGACGTAGATGGTGTCGCCCGCGAAGACCGGATGGCTCAGCTTGATGTCTGTCATCTCGAGGTTCGCCAGTGCATTCTGACTGACCTCGCTCACCGACATGCCCAGCACCAGCGCGATTGTGAAGCCGGAGTTGATGAGGATCTTGCCGAAGGGTGTCCGGCCGGCGTAGTGGGCATCGAAGTGGATGGGGTTGCTGTTCATGGTCAGCATGGTGAGGAAGGCGTTGTCCGCCTCGGTGACAGTTCGGCCCAGGGGAAACTGGTAGACGTCGCCGATCTCGAAGTCCTCGTAGAAGCGGCCCCGCCACCCCTGCCTCAACGTCATCTCTGCGATGCTAACGTCATCGTGCCGAACGCCAACGCGCGCACAGTGACCGAGCAGATGAAGGCTGAAGACGAAGTCGTGGACCTCTGCCGGGAACTGCTCCGATTCGACACCTCCAACCCGACCAGCAATGAGCAGGCGGCGGCCGATTGGGTGGCTGAGAAACTTCGCGAGGTTGGGCTCCAGCCCGAGCTGCTGGCCGCAGAACCTGGCCGGACGAACGTCGTGGCTCGCCTGCCCGGCGCGGATCGGGAGCGGCCGGGCTTGGTCGCCCACTCTCATCTCGACGTGGTTCCGGCAGTGGCGACCGATTGGCGGCAGCCGCCCTTCGCCGGGGTCATCGCCGACGGCGAACTCTGGGGGCGGGGCGCTCTGGACATGAAGAGCTCCGGCGCGATGTACCTGGCTGCCGTGCGCGCCTACGCGCGCTCGGGCCGCCGGCCGGCGCGCGACGTGGTGATCGCGTTCACCGCCGACGAGGAGGCCGGCAGCCGGCTCGGCATGGCCTGGCTCGTGAAGGACCAGCCACGGCTGTTCCAGAACTGCAGCGAGGCAGTCAGCGAGATCGGGGGCTTCAGCGTCAGCCTGGCCGGCGACCAGCGGCTCTACCCCATCCAGACGGCGGAGAAGGGAGGGCTCCAGCTTGTGCTGCGAGCGTCGGGCCGGGCGGGGCATGCTTCGATCCTGAACGCCGACAACCCCATTCCCCGGCTCTGCGCCGCCGTCGCCCGCCTCACCGAGACTGTGCAGCCACTGCTGTACATCGAGGCCAGCCGGTCGTTCCTCAAGGGCGTCGCGGAACTTCTGGGCGAGCCGTTCGACGAAGCCCGGCCCGAGCTGCTGACCAGGCACCTGGAAAGCCTCGGCCCGATGGTCGAGTCCTCGCTGCGCAACACCATTCAAGCGACGATTTTCAATGCCGGCTACAAGAACAATGTGGTGCCGGGCGAGGCCGCTGTGCGGCTGGACTGCCGGGTGGTGCCCGGTCACCGGGCGGGAGTGGTGGAAGAGATTGACCGCATAGCCGGGCCCGGCATAACTGTTGAGGTGGAGATGGCGGGCGATGGCGTCGAGGTCCCTTACCAGGGCCGGACCTTCGAGGCCATGCAAGAGGCCCTGCGCAGCGAAGATCCCGGGGCAGTCATCCTGCCCTACTGCATGTCTGGCGGCACCGATGGTCGCTTCCTGGCTCAGATCGGGATCCACTCATTCGGCTTCTCGCCCCTGCGCCTGCCGGAGGGCTTCGACTTCACAGGCCTGATTCACTCAGCCGACGAGAGGGTGCCCGTGGAGGGACTTCGCTTCGGCGCCCGGGTTGTTGACCGCTTTCTGGCAGTGGCCTGACTGCGGGAGTCTGACTTCACATCTCGATGGGTTTGCGAAGAGGCTTTCTGGCGCACAATTCGGGTCGCTTGAACACGCAACGCGGCCCCTGGGCCGGGCGGGAAACGAGGCTGAGCGCGATCGAGATCGATCGCACCAGCGCGCTCCTCAGCCTGCTGCTCGCGGGGGCGATAGTGCTGCCAGCGCTCCTCTTTCGCAGTCAGCGAATCCAGCTCGACTGGTTCGTCCCGGTCGCCGACGTGGTGGCGATCGGCTGCCTTGTCATCTGCCTCGTAATGGCAGCGCTGGACGCCTTGCTGCGCCGCGAGACACGTTCTCTGCCCATCCTCGCCCTCTCGATGGCGCTGGGACTGCTCTGGATCAGCCACTTCCTGGCCTTCCCAGGCACGCTTCCGGGCAACAACGTGGCCCTCAAGAGTCAAATCGCGGCTTGGATCTTCCTGACCGTCAACCTCCTGACGCCAGCATTCCTGGCGGTGACCTTCCTCTACAGGTCCCGCCCGCTGCGCTCCAATCCTCTGAGCGCTGTGGTCAGAGCCACGGCTGCCGGCGCCGCTGTCGGCCTCGGCGCCTGCTTCCTTGACGTCCTGCTGGCGGCTTCCCCAATCACCAGGGTGGTGATGTCCGACTCCTTCACGCCGCTCGCTTCGCTGCTGGGAGCGGCCGGCCTGGTGCCGGTGATATTCGCCTTGGGACTATTCTTGACCGGTCACCACGGTGATGAGCGCGTCGTCAACGGCGTGGTTGCAGCCTTGGTCTACGCTGGCGCGGCGGCCTCCGTCATGGTTTTCGTGCCTGGGCGGTTCACTACCCTGTGGTACGGCGTGCACACACTGCCGGCGCTGGTGGCGGCTGCCCTGCTCACAGGCGAGCTGGCGCTCTACGAGCGGTCGGCCCGGCTGGGTGTCGCCACCGCCGAGCGCCTGGCGATAGGCGTTGCAGCCGCCTCGGACCTCGGTCGGTCGCTGGAGGCGCAGCAGGTGGCGGCCCGGGTACTCGGGCATTCTGTGCGAGCGCTGGACGTTCAGGGCGGCTTCGTCGGGCTTCTCCGAGGAGACGTCATCGAAGTCCGCGCGGCCGAGGGCCGCCCCGGCGAGGTTCCGGTGCCTGGAACTGACCTGCCGGTGGCTGGCAGCTCGTTTCTGGCCCAGACGATCGCCGCGGCGGGGCCTGTCATCTTCAACGATGCGCCCGATTGGCCCGGCGCCGCCGAAGGGCAGGCGAGGTCGCTCAGAGTGCTGAGCGCTCCCCTCTCGATCTCCGACCGCGTCATTGGGGTTCTTGCCCTCTGCCGGGGTGACCGCTTCCAATCCGCGGACCTGGAGACGATGGCGATCCTCGCCAGTCTGGCTGCCCTGGCGCTGCAAAATGCGACGCTCTATGAAGCGAGCCAGGAGGCCAGCCAGTCCAAGGACACTTTCCTCAACATGACCGCCCATGAACTCCGTACGCCGCTGGCGGTGGTCACCGGGTACCTGTCGATGCTCACGACTGGTGATTTCGGCGCCCCGCCGCCCAGCTGGGCGAGGCCGATATCGATCCTGCAGGCCAAGGTCACAGAGCTTGCCCGGCTGGTTGAAGGCGTGATCGCGGCCAGCAAGCTGGAGGCCAACATGCTGGCTCCCCTGAGCCAGCCCGTCAACCTCTCTGACTGCGTCAATGCGGCTGTCGAACGCGCCCTGCCAGCCGCCTCCATGCGGGGTGGCCGGGTCCGCTTCGAGGACCCGGAGGAGGTCGTGCTGGTCGATGGGGACCTCGAGTTCGTGGGTCGCATCCTGGACAACCTGATCATGAACGGGCTCAATTACTCGAGCGGCAAACCGGAGGTTCAACTGCTGCTCCAGCAGGAGGGCGAGTGCGTGCAGCTAATGGTCAGTGACAGGGGCGTCGGGGTGCCTGAGGAGGAGCGCGAGACAATCTTCGAGCGCTTCACCCGGATCGACCACTCGGAGCTCGGCTACCCACCGGGAACAGGACTCGGCCTCTACTTGAGCCGCTCGCTGGCTGAGAAGATGGGCGGCCGATTGGAGCTGCAGCAGAGCGCAGCCGGAGAAGGGTCCATCTTCTGCCTGACGCTTCGCCGGCGGGAACGGGAACACGACTCCAACTCAGCAGCTGCGGCTGCCCCGAGAACAGCTACTCCGGTTCGTTGACGCGAGCTTCCAACCGCCCGAAGTCCAGCTGGACCACAACTTCACCGCGCCTGTAGCGCCAGACCCCGGTGGGGGCGGCCAGCGGTTCATAACCACCCTCAAGCCGACCCTTGACCCGGATCAGCTCGCGGGTGAGGTTCAATACCGAGCCTGGCTTCTGCCGCTGGACCTCAACGTTGATCAGCGGGTCGGGCTCAAGCGGTAGCCAGGGTTCGCCGCTGGTAAACCCGCCCTTCGCCTCGGCGTTCCAGCGCATGGGCGTGCGCTGTGGGTCGCGGCTGGGGGTTGCGCAGTCACGTACGCTTTCATCCGGCACCTGACCATCCCGCAACCCAATCTCATCTCCCTGGTAGAGCACTGTGGCGCCAGGCAGCGTGAGCAGCATCGTCAGCGCCAGGCGAACCCGTCGCTCGTCGCCCTCAGCCCAGCGCGTCGCCAGGCGGGAGACATCGTGGTTGGAACCATGCCAGACAGCTTCCGCCGACTCTGGCAGTACAGCAAGAGAGCGCTCCACGGTTGTCCGTAGAGCGTCCATCTCGAACGGTCTGAAGACCAGCATGAAGTTGAGCGCCAGCTGCAGCTCGTCGTCCCGACCGTGATACGCAGCCCACTCCTCGGCGTCGAAGAGGTGCACCTCGCCCATCAGCAGCCGCTCCGGCACGTACGCCTTCGCGATCTCGCGCCAGCGTCGATAGATCTCATGCACCTCCGGCTGCCGGGCGCTGTAGCGATTGCTCAGGCCGGCCAGCTGCTGCCAGGGCGGGTCCTGCTCGGTCGCGGCCGGATTGTCCCGTAGTCGCCGATCCTTGACCAGCGCGTGCGCCACGTCGATGCGGAAACCGGCGACGCCCCGATCGAACCAGTACTGAAGGATCAGTTCGAACTCCCGCTGGACGGCTGGGTTCCACCAGTCGAGGTCAGGCTGCCCTGGCAGGAAGTTGTGCAGATAGTATCTGCCGGTTGCTTCATCCCTGGTCCAGGCAGGCCCCCCGAACGCAGCCAGCCAATTGTTGGGCCTGTCAGTCCAGACGTAGCGGGTCAAGCGCAGCTCGGGATCGCGGAACCAAGGGTGCTGGTCGGAAGTGTGGTTCGGCACCAGATCGAGCAGCACCTTGATGTTTCGACCGGCTGCCTCGGCGATCAGAAGGTCCAGATCGGCCAGGCTGCCGTAAGCAGGGTCGACCCGGTAGTAGTCCGCCACGTCATAGCCGAAGTCGCGGTTGGGCGAGACCATGATGGGGCTCAGCCAGATCGCGTCCACACCGAGCCACTGCAGGTATTCAAGCCGGCTCCGAATGCCCGGCAGATCACCTATGCCGTCAGCGTTCGAGTCGAGGAATGAGCGCACGTAGATGTGGTAGATGACGGCGTTGCGCCACCACCGCTCCCTAACTGTCGCTGGCCTGGAGGGCGCCAACGGTTTGCTGCTCACGGCCGTACCTGCCGACGATCAGGCCGCGCGCGGCGATTTCAGCCTGAGCTGGGCCGCTCCATCGTGACGTTGCCGTTGAGGACGGCACCATCTTCTATGACCAGGCGCGCAACTCGAACATTGCCGTTGATGATGCCGGAGCCCGACACCTGAAGACGTTCCCGAACGGCGGCTTCGCCCTCGAAGTTGCCCCGGACTGTCAGATTTCGGCTCTCCAGCCTCACCTTGGCGTTGGCATCAGCGTCTACTGTGCAGTCCCCCCCGAGCGTCGCTTCGCCTTCGAGCAGGCCCTGCACCCGCAGGTCACCGTGGTATACGAGCTTGCCGACCAGCTGATCCTCCGGGCCGAGTGTGATGCTGCCACCCGCCGGCTCAGCGCGGATCTTCGACCCGCGGCTGTGGCCAGTCGCCTCGTCAGTCGCCATGATTCCCTCAGTGTCTACCATTTGTCTCTCTCCTGGATGCCGCGTGCCACAAAGCGGGCCGCTTCAGCAAGCTTGGGGCGGCGCCAACCATAATGGGCGCTTCGGCGGCGATAGTTCTCCCAGCCGCCTCGGGGCGGCCGACTAGCATCCTACTGGAGGACGGGGTTGCTGCTCTTCCAGTGTTGAAAGGGCAGATTGTTGAAGGCAGCCGAGGGCTGCCGCTCGGGGCGAAAGAGGCGGAAGAGTGATTGGAAGCACGGGAACTGGACACTAACTTGCAGGCACCAGCTGTGGGCAGCCGGAACAGTCCGCGCCCCGGAGCGGCGGTGGCCGAGTTCTTCGACTCCTGCGCCGAGTCGTACGAGGACTGGGCGGCGGGGCTACGACCACGAGTGGCCACCCGGCTGCTGGAGCTCGTGAAGCCTGAGCCCGGCGCGATCTGCCTGGATGTCGGCTGCGGCACGGGACTGGTCGCCAAGCCGCTGGGGAATCTGGTGGCACCCGAGGGACACGTGATAGGCATCGACATCTCGGCCGGCATGCTCGAATTGGCTCGCGGTGGGGCGCCTGGAAACCTGAACTATCAGCGGCTCAGCGCCGAGCCCGACCTCTGCTTTCGCGATGCCAGCTTCGATCTGGTGACCTTCGGCGACTCGCTCGCCTACCTCCGTGATCCCTACAGGTCGCTGAGCGAGGCGCGTCGCGTGCTGCGGCCAAGCGGCCGGATCGGCATCTCAGTCCATCGCCGATCGCTGGATACGCTGGCCCAGCAGGTCTTCTTCGGGGTGCTGGACGAGTTCGCGGGAGAGCAGCCCATCGCCCTCCGCCAGCCGCGCAACCAGCGCTCCCTGCTGGGCGAGGCCGGGGTGCTGAACGGCATGCTGGAGGATGTGGGATTCACCGAGATGACTGAGACGACTTTCGTCACAGGCGGCCGCGTTCGCTCTGCGGCCGAGTGGCTGCACATGATGGCCGGGGCGGGCCCCCGCCCGTACGCGCTCCTCCACAGCCTCGGCCTCCACTTTCGCCAGCGAATCCTCCAGGCCGTCCAGTCTGAGATGAGCCGGCTGGGCGAGGATGCCTTCCATTACCACCTCGCCTACACCATCGTGGCCGCCACAGCTGCGCGGGGCTGACGAATGGTGATGCTGGAACGAGGCAGTTTACTGGTCGCCACGCCGGCCATCGCCGATCCCAACTTCGAGCGCACTGTGATCCTCCTGCTGGCCCACTCAGCCGAAGGCAGCCTGGGCGTGATCCTGAACCGGCCTTCCCAGCTCACCGTCCATGAGATGGCGCCCGCCTGGAGTACTGTCTCGAGCGAGCCGGCGGTTATCTTCCTGGGCGGCCCGGTGTCTCCGGAGTCGGTCATCCATCTCGCTTTGGCCCGCGACGGCGAGGCGCCCGATGCGTGGCTGCCGTTGCTCGATCGGCTGGGTGTGGTGGACGCGAGCGCTGATCCCGAGCAGCTCCGCCGGCCTCTGAGCCAAGCGCGAATCTTTCTGGGCTACGCCGGCTGGAGCCCCGGGCAGTTGAAAGAGGAGATCGACAGCGACGGCTGGTACGTCCTGCCCGGCAGGCCGGCGGACGCCTTCTCCGGCCGGCCCGAGCTGCTCTGGAGCCGGGTCCTGCGCCGGCAGGGTGGCGAGCTGGCAATCGTCGCCACGTACCTCTCCGACATCGAGCTGAACTGACAGAAACGAAGGAAGCTCAGACGCCCTGCCAGCGGGCCGGGCGCTTGGCGAAGAAGGCTTCCAGACCCTCCTTGAAGTCGGCGCTCAGATAGGCCTCCACCACCAGGTCCGAGCCGCCCTCGGCGGGCATGAGCTGGGCGGCGATGCGGCGCAGCGCCAGCTTGGTGGTTCGCATGGTGATGGGCGCGTGCCCAGCCAATGTGGCGGCGAGCTCCTCCGCCCGAGGCAGGAGGGCCGCCTCGTCAGCTGTCACCTCGCTCAAGAGGCCCGCCTGGAGGCATTGCTGAGCGTCGAGCAGCTGCGCGGTCAGCAGAAGGTGTTTGGTCCGGGCCACACCCAGGATGGAGACGAGCCTGACGAAGTTGCCCATCGAGAGCGTGTTGCCGAGAGTGCGGGCAATGGGCACACCCAGTCGGGTGCTGGGAGAGCCGAGGCGGAGATCGCAGGCGAGCGCCAGGGCGGCGCCGCCACCAGTGCAGGCGCCCTGGATGGCGGCCACCGTGGGGATCGGGATCGACTCGACGGCTGTCAAGACTGACTCGATACGTTCCTCGTAGGCGAGAGCGTCGGCAGCCGTCTTGAACTCGTGGAACTGGCTCATCTCCGTGCCCGCGGCAAACGCCTTGCCGCCCGCACCGCTCAGGACGAGCACCGTGAGCGAGCGGTCCTGGCCGGCCTCCTGGGCCACCTGCCGCAGCGCGTCGTACATGGCGAAAGTGATTGCGTTGCGGCGCTCCGGCCGGTTGAAGGTCAGCCAGCCGATCTCGCCCTGAGCGCCGCGCCGCTCGTAGAGCAAGTCACCGGCCGCCAGCTCAGTCATGGCTTCAACCGTAGCAACCGGGGCAGGCGAGCCTCCTCAGCACTGCGCCCCACCAAGCCATGCTCCGCGCGAGGCAGCTGCCCGAGCCGCGTGGTCGTGATGCGCCACTAAGCGACGATGGAAGGGATGGAGCCATCCCGCCGTCTCGCCGTGGCCTGGGGCGGCTTCGTCGCCCGCCACAAGTGGTACGTGCTGGCCGCTTGGCTGCTGCTGGTGTTGGGTTTGGCAGGCTTTGCCGCCTCGACGGCGCGCCAGCTCTCGCCGGCCGGGTTCGAGACCGACACCCAGGCCGCTCGGGCGGCGGATGTCCTGAAGGCCGAATTCCCAGAGCGGCGGGCGCCGGCGCTGGCAGTGGTCTTCCAATCGGACTCGGCAGCTCTGGAAGACGCCGCTTATAGCTCCCAGCTGGCGGCTTGGCGCCTCGACCTGGAGCGTCTCGCCGGGGAGACTTCGGCTCCCCAGAGCCCGACAGTGGTGGTCGGGCCGATTCCGAGCCAGGACCGGCGGACGGCTGCCCTGCTGCTGGAATCGAATGAACAGCCCGCTTACTTCCTGGCTGCAGCTCGGGAAGCGAGCGGCATCCACCATGAAGGGCCGGCCCGGGTGTTCATCGGCGGTTTTGCCGCCGTTTACAACAACTTCGTCATGCACTCCGAGCAGGATCTGGCGCAGTCGGAACGCCTCTCCGCTCCGCTCGCCCTGCTCCTGCTGCTCTTGGTGTTCGGCGGGGTGGTCGCCGGCGCGCTGCCTGTGCTGACCGGGCTGGCCACCGTCACTGTGGCCCTGGCTCTGCTCGGCTTCGTAGCCCGGATTCACACGGTTTCGGTGTTCTCACTCAACGTCACCTCGGTGGTCGGCCTGGGGCTGGGCATCGACTACTCCCTGCTCGTCGTCAACCGCTTCCGCGAGCAGCTGCGGGCCGGCGCCGAACCCGAGGCGGCGGTCGCCAGGACGGTGGGCACAGCCGGTGTGGCCACTGTTGTATCGGGCGGAACGGTAGCGATCGGCTTTGGTGCCCTCATGCTCTCGCACCTCAACGTGCTGTGGTCGATCGGCCTCGGCGGCTCGCTGGTGGCTCTCGTCTCGGTCCTGGCGTCGCTGACCTTGATCCCGGCTCTCCTGGCGGTGTTCGGCGCCCGGGTCGACTCCCTGGCGCTGCCCTTCACGCGCAACCGCAGTTTGGCCGGGTTCTGGCGCGGTCTGGCCGGCAGCGTCATGCGCCGGCCGCTGGTCTTCATAGTCATCACGTTGGGAGTGATCCTGCTGCTGGCGTCGCCCGCCCGCGCGCTCCGGCCCGGCGTGCTGGGCTCGGAGTCTCTGCCGCCTGACGACGGCGCTGTGCAGGCCCAGGCTCTCGGGGAGAACCGCTTGGGCTTCGCGCGGCAGCAGCCGGCCATTCTGGTCGCCCGCGGCGTGCGTGATCTGAAGCAGGCGCGAGAACTCGAGGCAGACGTCCGCAGCGCCGCCGGCGCCCAGCCAGTGACCGGGCCTGGGGACGTACCGCCCCAACAGTTGGGCCTGTACTTCAAACCTGGCTACGCGGTGTACGAGGTGAGCTCGCCGGGAGACGTCAACGACCCCAGCACGCACCTGTGGCTGGACAGGCTCCGAGGCGCCAGCTGGCCGCCCGGTGTGACAATGCTGATCGGCGGTGAGCCGGCGGCCTATCAGGACTTCCTGAACGTCCTGGCCGGCGATGTGCCGCTGGTGATCGGCGCGGTGCTGCTGCTCACCTTCCTATTGCTCGCGATCGCCTTCCGGTCGGTGGCGCTCCCGCTGAAAGCTGTGCTGATGAACCTGCTCTCGGTGGCCGCCGCGCTGGGCGTGCTGACCTGGGTCTTCCAGGAAGGGCATCTCGCGGCCCAGCTGCGCTTTCAGACCGCCGGCTTCACCGACGCCACGGTGCCTGTGATCATCTTCGCCGGGCTGTTCGGCCTCTCCATGGACTACGAGGTGTTCCTGCTCAGCCGAATTCGGGAGGAGTGGCTGAATGGCCGCTCGAACGCCGAGGCGGTGGCGGCCGGGATGGAGCGAACCGGCCAGGTGATCACCTCGGCGGCGTTGATCCTGGTTGCCGTAACGAGCACGCTGGCGCTGAGCCAGCTGTCTCTGAACAAGGGCTTCGGCCTGACGTTTGCGGTCGCCATCCTCCTTGACGCCACGCTGATCCGCCTGCTGCTTGTGCCGGCGATGATGAGGATCCTGGGGGACCTCAACTGGTGGCCCATGCGCCGACAGGCTCTGCGCCGAGCCACCTGAGAAGGCACACTTGAGCCGGTTGAGATTCCGGCAGCGAGAGTTGAAGGCTTGAGAAGCGAAATCCCCGCGCGGGTGAAGAGCCTGAGGGCAGTGGTGGTGCTCGGCAGCCTCAACACGGATTTCGTGCTCGGCGTGCCGCACCTGCCCCGGCCCGGGGAGACTGTGGCGGGCGGCTCGCTGGCCACTCACTCCGGCGGCAAGGGTGCCAACCAGGCAGTGGCAGCCGCGAAGCTGGGAGCCGCGGTGGCGATGGTCGGCCGGGTTGGCGACGACTCCTTCGGGTCCGGTCTCCGCGGCAGCTTGGCGGACGCGGGCGTCGACGTCGGCGGGGTGGAGGCCGACCCGGCGGCGGCCAGCGGGGCAGCGCTGATCCTGGTCGACCCCCAAGCTGAGAACGCAATAGCCATAGCGCCGGGCGCCAACGCGCAGGTCGGGCAGGCGGATGTTGACCGTGCGCTGAGCCTTCTCAGCGCCGGTGATCTGCTGGTCCTGCAGCTCGAGATACCCCTGGCAGCGGTCGAGCACGCAGCCCGCCAGGCACACGAGCGAGGAGCTCGCGTGCTGCTCAACGCGGCTCCGGCGGCCTCGCTCAGTGACGACCTGCTGCGCACTGTCGAGGTGCTGATCGTGAACGAGGATGAGGCTGGCTCGATCTCGGGCTTGGCGGGCGAGCAGGCCGGCCGCGAGCTCAGACGCCGGGGTGCCGGCGCCGTCATCACCACGCGGGGCAGCCAGGGCGTTGTAGTCGAAGACGAGCGCCGGATCGAGCTGCGGGCGCATAAGGTCACAGCTGTCGACACCACTGCCGCTGGCGACGCCTTCGTCGGCGGCCTGGCCGCCGCCCTCGCTGCCGGGGCCGATCTGGCCACCGCTGCGCGACTGGGGAGCGCGGTGGCGGCCGTGGCAGTCACGCGGCCGGGCGCTCAGTCATCCCTGCCCGATCGGGAAGAGCTGCTCAGGGTCACTGGGCTGGACTGGGAAGCGGCCCTGGCCCAAGCCTTCACAGCAGCGCACAGCAGGTAAGGAGGTACGCGCTCGTCTACCTCGTCATCACGTGCGCCGATGCTGCGGTGGACCATGCTCAATCGACGCTCCCTCGGCCGAGCCACCCTGGAGGTTCCTTTAGTTGCCTGACAAGCTGCCGGTCCTGCTCGACTGCGACACAGGCATCGACGATGCCCTGGCCATTCTGTACCTCGTGAACAGCGGCCTCTGCGATCTTGTCGCCGTGGGCAGCGTGCACGGCAACGTCACAGCGCTCACGGGTGCTCGGAACACGATCCGGGTCCTGGATGTGGCGGGGCTCTCGGGCATCCCGGTGGTCGTGGGGGCGGACCGGCCCCTGGCGCAGCCTGTCGACATCTCGGCCCACATCCACGGGGCAGACGGCCTGGGTAACACCAACCAACCGGCCCCCAGCGCCGACCCGGCTCAGGGAGAGGCGGCGCAGCAGATCATCCGCCTGGCGCGTGAGCGACCGGGTGAGCTGACCCTGCTGGCCATCGGGCCGCTGACCAACCTCGGTCTCGCGCTGCTGCTGGACCCCGACCTGGCCAAGCTGATACCCCACGTAGTGGTCATGGGCGGAGCGGCCATCGCACCCGGCAATGTGACAACCCACGCTGAGGCGAATATCTGGCACGATCCGGAGGCGGCCAACCTTGTCTTCACAGCCGGGTGGCCGGTGACCATGGTGGGGCTCGACGTGACCATGAAGACGCTGCTTAGTGAGGCCGATCAGAAGCGCATCGAAGACTCCCAGCGCGACACTGCCCGTTTCTCCTGGGACATCCTTCAGTTCTATCTCGACCGCTACCAGGAGTTCATGGGTTTCCGCACCTGCGCCTTGCATGATCCGCTGGCCGCCGGCATAGCGCTTGAGCGTTCCTTCGCCACCTACCGGAAGGCGGAGCTTCGGGTGGAGCTGCGGGGTGAGCACACGCGGGGCATGACTGTGGCCGACCTGCGCCCGGGCCGTCAGGCAGAGAGCCCTGTCGAACTCGCTCTCCAAGTCGACGCGGAAGCCTTTCGAGAGAAGTTCCTGGACACGATCTGCTGAGGGAGCCAGTCCTTCGGCGGCGGAGGTAGCTCATGGGCAGCCGGTTTCTCTGCAGCTGGGACGTTGTCATGGAGGGCTCCCGCTGGCTAAGCTCTGGCCATGGCATCCGAAGCCGAGTTGAAGCAGCTTCTGACCCGCCTGCGGCGCGATGCTAGGGAGGCGGAGCGGTTCAGGGCTGAGCTGGCACGCTCACGCGAGCACTTGGCGGCAGCGGAAGCTGAGCTGCTGCAGCTCAAGGCGGCCGAGGCTCAAGTCCGAAGGAGCGCCGGTGACCTGCGCCGCGGCTTGGAGGAGGTGCTCCAAGTCGAGCACGGGAAGCGGCAGGACCGGCGGCTCGGCCGCGCCCAGCGCCTCGCCGGCCGGGCCCTGGCCCGAGCCGACAAGCCGGCGGCCGGCAGCCGCAGAGGCCAACGTGGGAGCCCCGACGGGGGTCGCTCCCAGCTGAAGACAGGCTGAGCAGCCAACGTCGCCTGTACCATCGCCGCGGCCCATGAACAGCACAACAGTCCTGCCCACGCGCGGGGGCCGACGCCAGCGCCGGTTGGGAGCGCGACGCCTCTTGGGGCTGGCGCTGTTGCTGGTCGGGCTGATCTTGCTCGGGCTGGCTGGCGGTGAATATCTGCAGGCCGCCAACGAACAGAGGCAGCTCGACACCCGCTGGAGCCAGATTCATGACACGGGCGTCACGCCGCCTCTCCCAGCCGGGCAGGTGCCGCCCGCCAATGATCGGGCGCAAGATGGCATCGCCTTTGCCATCCGGGTGCCGAAGTTCGATTATCGAGCGGCCATAGCGGAGGGTGTCAGTCTCAAGGTGCTGGCGGCCGGCCCGGGTCATTATCCGAGCACCCCCTGGCCGGGGCAGCACGGGAATGTAGGGGTCGCCGCTCACAACGTTTACTGGATCAAGTTTGGGGACCTGCAGCCTGGCGACGAGGTCATCCTGGAGACGCGCTGGGGGGACTACCACTACAGAGTCACAGAGCGCCAGATCGTGCAGCCCAACGACACCCGACCGCTGGCCCAGACGGGGCCGGACCGCACCACTCTGACCACCTGTTGGCCGCTCTGGGCCGGCAGCTTGGCGCAGCAGCGCTTGGCGATCACCGCCGTGCAGACGGAGGCGCCACAGCGTTAGAGCCGGCATGCTGGACGATCCGGAATCTGTCTGGGTGGCGAACCGGGGCGGCGCCTGCACGGCGGCATCGGTGCTGGCGGCGCTGCGCTTACTGGGACTGAAATCCCCACTTGAGCTGGGCGAGGTCACGCTCGCTCTCGGCGCTCGTCAGCCCTTCGGCCCTCCTGTTCTTCTTGACTACTTCGGCTTGCCCGGGCGCAGAGCGCGCCTGGATCGCCGGATCGAGGCCTTGGCCGGTGAGCAAGGCCTTGCGGTCAGGGCCCTGACCCGGCCTACCCTCCCGGGGCTGCCGGTGCGGCCGGCGAAGGACGAGCTGCTGGTGGCCAACCTAGCCTGGGGCCAGGAGAGGCCAGGGGTGTATGGCTCCTGGGGCTGGAACATTCTGCGACCGCACACATACTCGACCGGCGGCCACAGCGTGCTGCTCACGGCTGTGGAGGGGCGCCAGTGGCTCGTTTTAGATCCCAACCATGCCGGCCTTCAGCGCTGGCCCCGGCCGGGCGTCGCCGTAACCCTGACCAGGATTCACAGGGCTGCGAGATCGAGCCGCTAAGCCCGCCGGGTCCCCGAGTAGCTAAGACGCTCTTGTTTGAGGTCGTCCTCCCCCCGCCCCGGGGGGAGGCAGCTGGGGGGCTTTGGATTGCAGGCTGGACCAGAGCCGCCATGTCGGTCCTGGGCTCTCGCCGCATCTCCTGGGCGCCCGAGAGGGGTTTGACGGACGGTGGACGCAAAGGTCTCACCGCAGGGCGGCGGGGGCAAGGCGGGCCGCTGACGCCCCCTCCGAGCCTTCCCCCGCGCCGCGGGGGGAGGACGCAAAAATGCCTGCTCGGCTTCTCAAGATCTCGGGACCGGGCGGCTTAGCCCGCCGTCCTTGACGGCGTGGCCGATGTACAGGATCGAGGTGTCGCGGCTCAGCTTCATGACTGCGCGCTCGCCCAGCTCCACCGCGGTCAACCGGCCTCGCTTCTGTTGGCGCAGGAAGCGCAGGAGGGCCAACGGGCCGGCGGCGGGTTGGAGGCCCGTGTAGCCAAGGCTGCGCAGGCCGTGACGCCCCAGACTGCTGACGAGCTCCGAGGGCCTGATGAACTGGTGCCAGTCATGGAGATCCTGGGGCATGATGGTCGTCCACGACCACTCCTGCAAAAGCTTGACCAGAACCAGGCGGCTCCGAAGGGTGCGGTTGATGGTGTCGTAGAGGTACAGGCCGCCTGGCTTGAGGGCACGACTGGTCTCTGAGATGACCTTCTCCAAGTCGTCCACGTGCTCCAATACGTCGCAGCAGCAAACGATGTCGAAGGACGCGTCGGGGAGCGGCAGTGCCTCTCCGCTGCCCGCCAGATACTCGATCTCCAACCCTCCACTCACCGCGTGATCTCGTGCCACCGCCAGCGATGCCTCCGCAGGGTCGATGCCGGTCACGCGGCCGCCGAGCCGCCCGAGCTCCTCTGCCAGCAGGCCGCCGCCACACCCTAGGTCAAGCACCGTCTTGCCCCTGAGATCGATGCCCAGAGACGCGGAGACACGCCCCAAATACTCCAGCCGGCCGGGATTGAGTGCTGTGCGGATCGCCGCGAGCGGACTGTCGTCGCCCCACCAGAGGTCGCCAGGCCGGTCGTAGATGCTGTTATCGACTGGCATTTGGTCTACTTTCCGGCTGACGATTCTCGGCCGAGGTCGAGCGCAGCTAACGCAGGCTCATCACTCAGCGAGCAAATCGGCCGGTCGGCCCTGCCCGGCCGCCTCCTGCCAGACACCGCGCACCACAACCGCCTGCAGCTCGAGATCCGCCCCCAGCACCACCAGGTCAGCCTGCTTGCCCACCTCAACGCTGCCCAGCCACTTCGCCAAGCCCAGCACCTGGGCCGGCACCTTGCTCGCGGCAGCGACCGCGGTGGGCAGAGACTGCCGAGTCTCTTGGACTGTGCGCCTAACCGCGCGATCCATGGTCAGCGTGCTGCCAGCGAGCGAGCCGCGCTCCTTCAGCGCGGGCCGACCTTCACTGACCCGCACCGCGAGCGAGCCAAGCTCATAGTCCCCATCCGGCATGCCGGCCGTCGCGATTGCGTCAGTGATGAGGGCGACGCGTCCCGGCGCGGCGTTGAAGACGATCTGGACCACCTCCGGGGCCACATGCACACCGTCGTTGATCAGCTCGCAGACGACCCGCTCATCGCTCAGCAGCGCGCCGACCGGACCCGGATCACGATGGCTGAAGGGACGCATCCCATTGAAGAGGTGGGTGCCGACCCGGGCCCCAGCCTCGATGGCAGCTGACACCTGCTCGCTCGACGCATCTGTGTGGCCGACCGCCGCCACCGCACCCGCCGCCACGGTTCGCCGGACCAGATCCAACGCCCCTGGCGCCTCCGGCGCCACTGTCACCATGCGGATGCAGCCCCTGCCGATCTCGAAGAGCCGGGCCAGTGCTTCTGGATCGGGCGGCAGCATGAACCGTGGATCCTGGGCGCCACAGCGCCGCCGGCTGAGGAACGGGCCCTCCAGGTGGCAGCCCAGCACTGCGGGCTCTTTCTGCTCGACCAGGGTCGCGATGCGGCGGACAGCTGCCTCCATCCGGACCAGAGGCGCGCTGACGAGGCTCAGCAGCAGTCCCGTGGTGCCGTGGGCACGGTGGTAGGCGACAGCTCGGCGCACCTGCTCCGGCTCGCCGTCCACCACTGAGGCGCCCCCGCCGCCGTGGACGTGCATGTCGATGAAGCCAGGTGCCAGAAAGGCGCCGGCCAAGTCACGGCGGGGACCGTCAGCGACCGGCCGAGGGCCGGCCTCGACCGCCTCGATTCGGCTGCCGCTGATACGCAGCCAGGCCTGATCGACGACTCCAGCGGGCGTGACGAGGCGCGCATTATGGAGAATCAGCGAGCTCACCTGGTGACGAGCTGCTCCAACTTCGTCACAGGCGTCTGCCTAGCATCTCCGGGCATTATGCGTGAGTCCTGCAGTGCTCTGGACGTGCCTGTGGTGGGCTAGAAAAAGGAGACGGTGGCCCGCTTGCGCGAACCACCGCTTCCCAGGGGAGCAAGGTCTTGGGGAGAGGCGGCGGCCCGCTTTCGCGAACCACCGCCTGTTGGGAGGAAGGGTTCTCCTGAAAAGGCGGCGGCCCACTTTCGCGAACCACCGCCGGCATGGGAGGAAGGGTGTTTTTCTTTCTACTGCTAGGACGCTCCAGCGTGGCGCATTGTTCAGTTGACACATGATTGAGGTTGGGCGCCAACCCGAAACCGGGCTTGCTGACTCTCGATGGTCCGGATATGAGAGTGCCAACCGCCATATAGGAGGACCGCAATTACAAAGGCTTGACACTGCGGTGACCACGGTGCGAGCGCCGCGCGGTTCAATGCTGACATGACAGTCGCCGCGCCCGAGGAAAGCAGCTCGGTTCCAGCCCAACCGCGTCGTGGCCGCATCACGCGGCGACAAGCGCTGGCGGCGGCCGTGGCCGGCGGGGCGGGGATCGGCGGCCTCCGGCTGCTGGCTCTGGCGCCAGCGGTACAGCAGGCACTGAGCGGCGGCCATGGCAGCGGTCTCGACTGGGTATCACCTCTCAACTCCGAGACAGCGCGGGTGAACCACCTCCTCCGCCGCACCACTTTCGGCGCCTCTGCCGCCGAGCTGGAACAGGCCGGCTCGGACGGCTACAACCGCACTCTCGAGCGGCTGCTGGAAACGCCGCCCCAGCAGCCGCCGCCCTACGAACTGCTCGGCGGCTACGGCGTCGGCCCGGCAGCGCTCCAGAACTGGTGGCTGCAGCATATGCTCACCAGCAAAACGCCGTTTGCCGAGCGGATGACGCTGTTCTGGCACAACCACTTCACCAGCGACTACCGGAAAGTCGGGGTCCGCGACCCCTTCATCTACTGGCAGAACCTGACCTGGCGGAACATGGCGCTGACCGATCTGGGCTCCATGCTGACCAAGGTCACCAGCGACCCGGCCATGCTGCGCTATCTCGATCTTGCGACCAGCACCGGCGCCAACCCCAACGAGAACTACTCCCGCGAGCTGATGGAGCTGTTCACGCTCGGTGTCGGCAACTACAGCGAGGACGACGTGCGGGCGGCTGCCGCGGCCCTGGCTGGTTGGCGGGAGCCCACAGCCGATGGCTCAGTCGAGGCAACGCTGGATCAGAAGAATGGCGTCACCCGCCGCTATCCCACCTGGAGTGGTCAGGCGTCAGGTCAGTTCGCTCCCAACCGCGCTTATCGGGGCGGCCCACTCAAGTTCCTCGGCAAGACTCAGGCCTGGAGCACCGAGCCTGTGCTGAAGCAGCTGTTGGCCGAGCCGGCGACAGCTGAATTCATCTCGCGCAAGGTGGCTGTCCACTTCGTGACGCCTCAGCCCGACGGTGGCTACGTCAAGCGGCTGGCGGATAGGTTCCGCTCCAGCGGCTACGACATGAGGACGCTGCTGCGAGAGGTCTTCACGAGTCAGGAGTTCACCACAGGCAGCTATCGAGCCTTGGTCAAGTCTCCCATCGAGTACATGGTCTCTGGGCTCAAGGCACTTGGCAATACAGGACCCCAGGCTGTCACCCTGGCCGGGGCCTTCTCTCATCTGATGGGACAGGTGCTGTTCGACCCGCCGGACGTGGGCGGCTGGCCGAACAACGACTCCTGGGTTTCTTCCAACACGATGCTGGCCCGGGTCAACTTCGCCACCGCGGCACTGACTCTGACCAAGCAGCTGCCCGCCGCCGGCTCCGCGCTCGGACACCTTGACTCCGTCTTGGGCAAGCAGACAGCCAGCCTGCTCAACCAGGCTCCAGACGACCACGCTCGCTGGTTCATCGCCCTGGCCTCGCCAGAGTTCCAACTGAAGTAGGTAAGACATGACTGAAGAGATTGGGATCAACCGTCTTGACCGCCGCTCCTTCCTCCGTTCGGGGCTAGTCTTCGGCGCCGGTGCCGCCGCCCTGGCGGCCGGCTACGCGGCAGTCCCTGACGCATTCGCCCGAGCCGTTTACGCCGCCAAGACCAACGGCGTCCAGAACGACCACGTGCTGGTCATGATCCAGCTTGCAGGCGGCAACGACGGCCTCCGCACTGTGATCCCGCTCACGGATCCCAAGCTTCACGATCTCCGGCCCAAGCTGGCCGGGATGTCGCTCGCGGGCGCTCTGCCCATCACCGCAGAGTTCGCTCTGAATCAGAACCTGAAAAATCTGAAGGGCCTCTGGGACCAGGGCAAACTCGCTGTGGTGCAGGGCGTTGGCTACTCCCAGCCCAGCTTCTCGCACTTCGAGTCGACGCGCATTTGGGAGACTGGCGATCCGTCTCTGCGCCAGGTCAACGGCTGGCTGGGCCAGACGTTGGCCCAGCACTACGACAGCGCGGGTCACCCCCTGACCGGCTGCGCCTGCGGCGCCACCGACACGCCGGGCGCCCTGCGCGATCTGCAGGCCACCATGACTGTGATCAGCGACCAGAAGAAGTACGGCTTCACTGGCGGCAGCGAGGTGGAGGCAGCCGTGGGCGCGCTCTACCAGGGCACGCCAGGCATCTACGGCGCGCTTTTCGACAGCTCCATCGCGACAGCTGGTGAGAGCGTCAACGCGCTGCGCACCTCAGCCGCCAACTACCAGCCCCAGGCCACCTATACCGATCAGGAGCAGCTCGTCTATTCGTCCAAGAACCAGCTTGCCTCAGCCCTGCAGCTGGCGGCCGAGCTCATCACGACAGGCACCGGCGTGCGGCTGCTCCACGTAACGCTGGGCGGCTTCGACACCCACTACACCGAACTGACGCGTCACGACGACCTGATGGGCTACGTCGACAGCGCGGTCGGAGCCTTCTACCAGGATCTGGCCGCCCACGGTATGGCGGACAAAGTGCTCATCGCCACCTGGTCGGAGTTCGGCCGCCGGCCCAAGGAGAACGCGTCGGGCGGCACCGACCACGGCTCCGCGTCGCCGGTGTTCCTGATCGGCAATCCCGTGAAGGGCGGCCTCTACGGTGCCGCGCCCAGTCTGACCGACCTCGATCCAACCAACAACCTCAAGTACACGGTGGATTTCCGCTCGGTCTATCAGGAGATCCTGGCTGGGCATCTTGGCGCCGACCCGAAGGAGATCCTGGGCCAGAGCTTCGACCGGCTGGGCGCTCTGCGGCAGCCGGCGCTGGCCTACTGAATGCGGCCCGCTGGACTGAAGGCGGCCACAACCTTGCTGACGGTGGGTTTCACCTGTCTGGCGGCGCTCTACGTCAACGCTCACGTGAAGAACGCCGCGGCGCCGCTGCATCCCGCTGTGGTGAACCGGCCCAGCGCTCCTGCGAGCCAGCCCGAGGGCAGCCTCAACCTCTCGCCCAGCGTGAAAACCGGCGACGTGACGCCGGTCACCTCGACGTATGCCTCCTAGCCTGTCCGGTCCCCGAGTAGCTGAGACGCTCTTGGTTGAGGTCGTCCTCCCCCGCCCCGGGGGGAGGTAGGTGGGGGGCCTTGGATTGCAGGCCGGACCAGAGCGGCCATTTCGGTCCTTGGGCATCTCGCCGCAGCTCCTGGGCGCTCGAGAGGGGTTTGACCGACCTTGGACGCAAGGTCTCATCACAGGGCGGCGGGGGCAAGGCGGGCCGCTGACGCCCCCCTCCCAGCCTCCCCCCGCCCCGCGGGGGGAGGACACAAAATGCCTGCTCGGCTTCTCAAGATCTCGGGGACCGGACATCCTAGCCTGTCCGAGCGGCGCTTTCAAGCGCTGGGCACTGACTGCCACGTGCTGGCGGTGGAAGCTAGCGCCGAACGGATGGACGGCGCAGTGGAGCACATAAGCGCTGCTCATCGGCGCTTCACCCGCTTCGAATCCGAGAGCGAGCTCAGCCGGCTCAATGCTGCGGCAGGCGGCTGGCACGCCATCTCCACTGACCTGGAAGCGCTCCTGCGTGCCGCCTTGCGCAGCTGGGAAGAGACTGCGGGCTGGGTGCACGCCGGCGTGCTGCCGGCGCTGCTGGCGGCCGGCTACACGAGGCCGCTGCGCCTCGGCCCCAGCCCGGCTCACGGGCCGCCGGGGCCGCCGCCGCCGCTGCCCACCATGCTCGCGGTCCTCCCGGGCAGGGCTCGGCTGCGGGCTGGCACCGCCATCGATCTAGGCGGCATCGCAAAGGGTTGGTTGGCCGATCAGCTGGCCGGCTGGCTGGCGCCGAACTGCCTGGTCAATCTGGGCGGCGACCTGTTCGCTCGGGGCGGCGGCCCGGACGACGCCGGCTGGCCGGTTCGAATGGCGGGCGTGACCCTGCTGCTGCGCGACCAGGGTGCTGCCACCAGCAGCAGCCAACGCAGAAGCTGGTGGTCGGCCGGCGGCCGGCAGCACCACCTGATCGACCCTCGCACGGGCCGCCCGTCCGAGAGCGATCTGGCCGAGGTCTCAGTGGTGGCCACCAGTGCTCTGGAAGCCGAGATGTGGGCCAAGACGGGACTTCTTCTCGGCTCGGAGCAGGCGCCCCTGCTGCTGATCGGCCGGACGCTCGGCTTCTGGCTGGGGATGCAAGGGGAGGCAGGCCTCCCCCTACAAAACCCCACCCGCCCCGCGGGACGGGAGACCTCGGTGAACGCACGCCTCCCCACCCAAGCTGTTTCGCTGAGCGACTGATGGATCAGCAGACGCTCTTTTGGGTGATCGGCAGGATCTCCGGCCTGGCCTCGTTTGCGACGCTGAGCCTCTCGCTCCTCACGGGCCTGGCACTCCGCACAGCCGTGCTTGACTTTCTCGGCCCCAACCGCGGCCTCCGCTCGCTGCACGAGTACACGGCGCTTCTCTGGCTTCCGCTGGGCGGCCTTCACATTGCCGGCCTGCTGCTTGACCAGACGGCTCGCGTAGGACCACTGGACCTGCTGGTACCGTTCCAGGCGCCCTACGACCCGCGTGGCCAACTTGCCATCGGTCTGGGAACGGTGACCCTCCAGTTGTTCCTTCTGGTCGCTCTGACCGGCTGGCTAAGGGGGCGCCTTTCGGGGCAGCTCTGGCGCTGGCTGCACCGCCTCTCCTACCTGGCGTTCGGCCTGCTCTTCCTGCACGCGGTTCTGGCAGGTACCGACTTCAGCGATCCGCTCGTCTCGGCGTTGACGTGGTCGATGGCAGGCGCGCTGGCGGTGCTCAGTCTCGCCCGCATGGTCTGGGGCAGGCTCCCCGCTCGCCGAGCCTAGACGGCCAGGGCCTCACGCAGCTCCAGGATCTGGGACCGGCCCGCCGCCTCGGAGTGCGGATCGGCAGGCTTGCCCTGCTGTTCACGCTGCCACTTGAGGCGGGCCAGCCGGAGCTGCGCGGTCTGCAGCCGGGTGAGCCTGCGGTAGGTGCGCCAGCCGCCCAGTGCGAAGGCTGCGTAGCGGCTGTCCAGGCGCCGCCAGGCGCTGAGCAGGACTGGAACCTCCCCCGCCCCGACCGCGCCGCTGGCGGCAGCCACCTCCTGCTCGAGCTGGCGGCGCAGACCCGCGCCCTCTACTTCCAGCCCCATCACCAGCACCAGCAGCACCACCACTGTGAAGGGGCCGGTCATGAGCACATTGCGCGCAGGGATGGAGATGAGCAGGAGCAGAGCGTTGCTGCTGGAGGTGGGAAACAGGGAAGCCCACGCGTCCCAGGAGAAGTGAGCGGCCACGGCCAGGAGGAGGCCGCCGAGGATGCTGAGGAAGCGCTGGTGCCGCTTGGGCAGCAAAGCTGCGGCTCCGATCCCGGCGCCGATCAGCGCCGTATAGGTGGGATGGCCCAAGAACATGCCCAGGACCTGCCTGATGAACCACTGCGCCACCCCAGCCGCCAGCGGGCCCACCCAGGCGGGCCCGGCTTTCGGGTCGGGGACCAGACCTGAGAACAGGTAGTAAAGGTGGGCGATGTACGTCATCGTCTCCAGAAAGTTGAATCCGATGCCGACAGCGGCACCGTAAACGATCCCCGCCACCACGCCCTGGAAGCGCTCGCGCAGGACGAGATAGAGCAGGAAAACCGCCACTCCCTTGGCCACCTCTTCGTTGCTGCCGGCCATGAAAGCTATCGAGAGCTCAAGTGGCTGGCCCGGCACCAGGTCGTAGTTGGCCATCTGCCAGAGCGTCTCCGAGAGCGACACCAGGAGCGTGGCCGCCAGGGCTCCCCAGACGAGCGCCGCCAGCAGATAGGGCCAGGGCTGGCTGTCATAGCGGTCGAGCCAGCGCACCGCCAGCACAGCCAGGCCGGCGGTGGGCGCGCAGGCGAGGCCGGCGACCAGGGCCACCTCGGGGCCGGCCAGCAGCAGGTAGGTGAAGACGTCCATCACCACCAGCCAGCCCAGCAGGCCGAGGCCGAAGAGCAGCAGCGCTCGTCGGAGATGGCTCGAGCGGCGATTTGGTTCGCGAACCGCTCGCAGGCCGTAGACCCCGCCGGCCAGCGCCAGCCCGCCGGCCACCAGCCCGAACCAGCCGGTCCACTGCGGCGCTCCGTGGGAGCGTACGTTCGCCACCGAGGTGACGGCCATGGCCACCAGGAGCAGCACGCCGATGGCGCCGGCGCCCAGGAAGGCGCGTAGGGGACGGGCGGGGCGGGAGACAGCGACCGTCATCTGTAGCGGTCGACGATGACACTGGTGCGGCCCACGATCTCCAGGGGCAGTCCCCCGGAATAGCGCAGGATCATTAGCGTGTGGCGGCCGGGTAGGAGAGGCGTGGCTGTCTGACTCGACCGCACAGGCACCGGTTTGGCTGCCGCTGCCAGTTCCCCAGCCCTGGCCGGGCCCACCGAGCCCTCCACCTGTTGGAGCGCGCCGTACCACTTGGCCCCCACAGTTGTGGCCGCAGGCAGCGTTTCCCAGCTGACCAAGCCTGCAAACTCCTGACCGGCGGGAAAGTGTTGCCGCGGCTCGCCCTTGATGCTGCTGCTCGCCGGGTCATAGGTGTAGACGCTGGCGTCGGTGTGCAGAGCAGAGTGGCGGCCAGGTGGCGAAGTGGCCAGAAACGTCACCAGCCCGACCACCAGGATGATCAGGCCGGCGTAGCCCGCCAGCAGCATCGTGTGGTAGATCCGGCTCGGATTCTCGGGCTCATAGCGGCCCGACCTGGGAGAGGTCATTCAGGACACAGAGGCTAACAAGGTCCGCACGCCGCGGAGTAAGAGCGCCGATCAGCCGGCGAGCGGGAGACGAAGCGTGAAGCGGCTGCCCCTGCCGAGCTCGCTCCAGGCCAGGCGAAGTCTCCCGCCGTTCAGCTCCGCCAGGTCCCTGGCGATGGCCAGGCCCAGGCCGATGCCGCGCCGGCGGGGCTCCCCCTGTCCACCCCCGCGCTGGAAGCGCTCAAAGATGGTCTCCTGCAGCTCAGGGGCGACGCCTGGGCCATGATCGCAGACGCTGATCTCAGCCTCGTCACCAGTCCGACAGGTGGTTAGGCGCAGTTCGGGTTTCCCATCGGAATAGTTGAGGGCGTTGTTGACCAGGTTGTCCAGCACTATGCCGAGCTGGTGACTGTCCACGTTCACAGGCAGCGCCTCGTCCGAGACCTCGTACTGGAGGTCCGCCTCGAGCAGAGCCACCCGACCCTTGGCGCGCTCGGCGGCCAGCTTCACCAGCAGGCCGGCGTCAAGCAGCTGGCGATTCACCTGCAGACGGCCCGACTCGAGCCGAGCGGCTGTCAACACGTCGTTGACCATGGCCTTCAGCTCCTCCACCTTTTGCTGGGTGCGCTCGATTGGGAGGGCCCACATAGGGGGCACCTCGCCGAGCTGGCCCTCGGCCATCATGGAGAGGTAGCCGCCGATCACGCTGAGCGGGCTGCGGAACTCATGGGCAACCAGGTTCAGGATCTCGCCCTTGATCCGGGAGGCGTCGAGCGCCTCCTGCCGGCCTGACTCGCGTTCCTGCTCAGTGCGCCGGAGAGCCGTGACGTCGTGAACCGAGAGCAGCCAGACTTTTTCGCCGCCGATGCTGGTCGGGGCGGCCCGGACCTCGCAAGCGGCGCCGCCCGGCTCGGCCTCAACTGTCTGCGAGGACCCCGCAGCCAGTGGGATCCCCCGCAACCGTTCGGTCAGAGAGAGCCGGGAGCCGCCCAGCAGCCGCCTGGCCGCCCGGTTGAACTGGATGACGTCCCCTCCGGCGGAGAGGACGACCAAGCCGTCAACGGCATTCTCGAAGAGCGCTCGCAGCGCGTCGGCGTGAAGCAGGTCCCACTGCCGCGCACTTCCGGACTGCACAGGTGGGGATGTGCCCGAGTGAATCCCTCGGCGGCCCTCGATCAGATCGGACTCAGCCCGTCCAGCCATGAATCGGAAAGGCACCCCTACGCAAAACAGGATAGCAGCGCTGCAACATTCTCTACCCAAACCGTACCACTAGATTGCGCTTTCTGTTCTGCCTGAGAGAAGATGGACCTCGATGAGATTCGGCATCGCCATCTTTCCGACCGACTATGCGATAGGCATGGCCGAGCTCGCCCAGGCCGTCGAGGAGCGTGGCTTCGACTCCCTCTGGGTGGCTGAGCACAGCCACATCCCGGTCTCCCGGCAGACTCCCTACCCCAGCGGCGGCGACCTACCGCAGGAGTACTGGCACACGCTTGACCCCTTCATCGCACTCACCGTCGCCGCCGGAGCGACTTCCACTCTCAAGCTGGGCACTGGTGTCTGCCTGGTCGTCGAGCATGAGCCGATCGACCTGGCGAAGCGAGTGGCCAGTCTCGACCACGTCTCCGGCGGCCGCCTGCTCTTTGGCGTCGGCGGCGGTTGGAATCGCGAGGAGATGGCCAACCACGGCACCGAGTTCAGCCAGCGCTGGGGCGTGCTGCGCGAGCGAGTCGAGGCGATGAAGACGATCTGGGCCGAGGACGAGGCGGAATTTCACGGCAGGCACGTCAACTTTGACCCACTCTGGCTGTGGCCCAAGCCAGTCCAGAAGCCGCACCCGCCCATCTGGCTCGGCGGCAACGGGCCCAACACTCTGAAGCGGGTGGTGCGTTACGCAGACGGCTGGATGCCCAATCGAGGCCAGTGGCTCGACCGGATCGCCGAGTTGCAGGGGCTGGCGCAAGAGGCGGGGAGAGGACCGATCCCGGTCCAGGTCTACGGCGCCCGCACCGATCGCCAGGAGGTGGAGCGGTTCCTCGCGGCCGGCCTGGAGCGCTGCGTGTTCTACGTGCCGCCCGACGGCCGGGACGCTGCGATGCGCCGGCTGGAGGAGCTGACCGAGTTCGTCAAACCGTATTAGTTGCCTGTAGCAGCCGAAAAGACGGCATCTCGGGGCTCAGGGCGCCGATACGTGCGCAGCATTCCCCGCTTCGCGGGTCCCCTAAGCGCGGGGCCCGGCCCTTCGTCGTTACGGATCTTCTGATCCGCTCCTCCTCGTTCCACCCTTTCCTTCGCCTCGGCCCCCTGACCGGCGCCATGAGCGGGCGCCTGCCCCGAGCTACCGCCCAATCGGCCGCTACAGGCAACTCGGGCTGAGCTCAGCCTCCGGTCTCGGGCACCGTGGGCCGGCCCACGCGGTTCAGAGCCAGCAGGAAGATGACCAGCGTCAGCACGTGCACTGCTGAGCACCACTCGCAGATTCGCCGCAGGCGGACTATCTCGACGAAGACCAGATAGAGGGCGAACACCAGCCCAGCCACTGACCAGAACAGGAGCGCCCTCTCGGCCCAGGCACTTCTCTCGAACACTCGACTCAGCACCAGCACGCCCCAGAGGGCGACGACCGCGAAGAAGAGCAGTCCCGGCACTGAGATGGGCACCTCACTGCCAGGCAGTGTGGAGTAGCTGCTGTGGGTGACAGCCGCGCAGTCCAGGACCTGACCCTGAGCGCAGGCCAGCGGCACCTGATCGTAGTGGGAGTAGGTCAGGTAGGCGGAGATCGCCAGGCCACCCAGGCCGCTCAGCAGAACGGCGAGGGCGCCCCGGTCCCTCATCGAAGCTGCAGGTCTCCGGCCTTCACGCCGGCGCTGCCACAGACTCCCGCTGGCTGTCCAGCTGTCGTGCGGCAGATGGCGGCCGTCAACACATTGGCGTGGCCCAGCACCGCCTGCGCGAGCGGGCCGTCGCCGGCGGTGATCGAGTTGGCGATCTGGTCCTGGCTGCGGTTCGCCAGCACGTCAGGCAGGAAGCCGGATCCGATCTGCGTGCGTTGACCGGCGAAGTCCAGAAAGGGGATGGAGCCACCGCTGTATGTGTCCAGCAAGTGCTGCTGCGCGGGGCTCGGGCTCTGCAGCGGCTGCCTCTGCCGGTCGGCAGTCTCGACAGCGACGAACTCGATGTACGAGCTCACATACCTGACCTGGGTAAAGCTCAAGGTGGCCGTGTCGGGGAAGGCGTCGTCTGAGCCGGAACGGGTGAGCCTGATGCCCTGCAGCTGGCCGAAGCGACTCAGCGCCACCGCCAAACTCCAGCGCTCAGCTGCGCAGTAGGGGCAGTACTCGGCGCCGAGGTAGAGGATCTGCGGCTTGCCCCCGATCCCCGTGAGCGGGGGACCGGTGATGGCCTTCGAAACGCTCTTGGTGCCGCCGGCGCCCACGCGATCCAGGAGCGCCGGGCTGACGCCGCTCAGCTTGGCGACCACGCTGCTGCCGTCGCCTGACTCCTGGGCTTGAGGCTGGCCGCCGGCTTGGTTCCGGGCGTAGACGACAAAGCCAGTGACGAGCAGGCCGAGTGCGAGCAGCGCGAGCACGATGGGCAGTGGGCTCGACCAGATGCTCCGCTTGGCCCCGCGAGGGGTCGACGGGACACGGCGCGGCGCGAGGCGCTCAGGCTCCGCCGGTCGGCCGCCGGGCCGCGAGCCGGTTCGGCCGGGGGCGGCCTGGCGCTGCGGTCGGCGTCGGTCGGCTTTGCTCACCTGACGAGAGCTGGCTCGGGGCTGAGCATGGTAGCTCTGATCGTAGCCACCGCCCCCGAGTACGATCCGTCCTGTGGTTGCTCGCGGCCAGGATCCCCTGCTAGCCTGACGACCGTCCCCATGAGCGCAGCAGAACTCGCGCCTTCGACCCACGTCGATCAGTTCACCCGGCAGAACCTGCCGCCGGCCCAGCTCTGGCCCGAGTTCGTCTTCGGACTGCCCGAGCTGCAATATCCGCAGCGGCTCAACTGCGTTGACGCGCTGCTGGACAGGCACGTCCGGGAGGGGCGGGGGGAGCGGCGCTGCCTGCTCAGCCTGGAAGAGACATGGTCCTACGCGGAACTCCAGCGCCGGGCCAACCAGATCGCCGGCGTGCTTGTCAACGACTTCGGCCTGGTGCCGGGCAACCGGGTGTTGCTGCGCGGCTTCAACAGCCCCTGGCTTGCCGCCTGCTGGTTCGGCGTGCTGAAGGCCGGCTGCGTGGCGGTGGCGACCATGCCGCTTCTCCGTTCCGGTGAACTTCAGCCGGTCGGCGAGATGGCCGATCTCCAGCTGGCCATCTCAGACCATCGCCGTCTGGAAGATCTGCAAGCCGCCCAGCTCCCGGGGGTGCCCATCCTGGCCTTCGGCGGCGGCCAGAGTGGCGACCTGCTGGAGCGGATGGAGCGCCAGCCGGCGCAGTTCGAGACGTTCGCCACTTCGGCTGACGACGTCTGCATGCTGGCCTTCACTTCCGGGACGACAGGCCGACCGAAGGCGACCATGCACTTTCATCGAGACGTGCTGGCCGTTTGCGACACGTTCTCCCGGCACGTGCTGAAACCGGCCCCGAACGACCTCTTCACTGGAAGCCCACCGCTGGCCTTCACCTTCGGTCTCGGCGGACTCCTGCTCTTCCCGCTGCATGCCGGCGCCTCGACGCTGCTGCTGGAACAGGCAGGGCCTGAACAGCTGCTGGAAGGCATCCAGCGGCACGGCGTCACCACACTCTTCACCGCTCCGACAGCCTTCCGCTTCCTGCTCGGCCGCCTGGCCGAGGCCGATCTCTCCTCTCTGCGGGCCTGCGTCTCTGCCGGTGAGACGCTGCCGGCAGCTACCTGGAACGCCTGGCAGCGGGGTACTGGCATCAGGATCATCGATGGCCTGGGCTCGACGGAGATGCTGCACATCTTCATCGGCGAGACGCCGGAACGGATGCGACCGGGTTTCACCGGGCGGGCCATACCTGGCTATCAGGCTCAAGTGCAGGACGAAGACGGCCGGCCGGTGCCTGATGGCGAGATGGGAAGGCTGGCGGTGAAGGGCCCGACGGGCTGCCGCTACCTTCGCGGCGACCGCCAGACCGTTTACGTCAAGAACGGCTGGAACCTGACCGGCGACATCTACGTGCGCGACCCTGACGGCTACTTCAGCTACCGCTCGCGCGCCGACGACATGATCATCTCCGCCGGCTACAACATCGCCGGACCGGAGGTGGAGGAGGCGCTGCTCCAGCACCCGGCGGTGCTGGAGGCGGCGGTGGTGGGGGTGCCTGACGAGCAGCGCGGCATGATCGTCAAAGCGTTCGTGGTGCTGGGGTCGACTGCCGAGGAACGCGAAAGCACAATCAAGGAACTCCAGGACTTCGTCAAGTCCCGGATCGCGCCTTACAAATACCCTCGCCAGATCGAGCTGGTTTCAGCGCTGCCCCGCACCACCACCGGCAAGCTGCAGCGCTTTAGGCTGCGCCAGCCGGGCAGCTCGGCGTGAGGTCGCCGCCACTCAAGATCGGGGTCATCGGCGCGGGTCCGGCCGGCCTCTACTTCGCCGCGCTGGCCAAGCAGCTGGATCCGCTGCACGAGGTCACGGTCTGGGAGCGCAACGCTCCCGACGACACGTTCGGCTTCGGCGTGGTGTTCTCTGACGAGACCCTGGGCGGCATCGAACACGCCGACTCCCGGATCCACGCGGAGATGGCTGACAGCTTCGCACGCTGGGCCGACATCGACGTCCACCACCGCGGCGAGGTGGTCACCTCGGGCGGTCACGGCTTTGCGGCGATGAGCCGCGTCAAGCTGCTGCAGATCCTTCAGCGGAGGGCGGCGGAGCTGGGCGTGGCCGTCGAGTACAGGACTCCTGCCCCGCCACTGGAGGACCTGGCAGGTTTCGATCTGGTGCTGGCTGCTGACGGCGTCAACAGCGCCACCCGCGCGGCACAGGCGGCGAGCTTCGGGCCCAGCCTGGAGCAGGGCCGCTCTCGCTACATCTGGCTGGGGACGCACCTTGTCTTCGACTGCTTCAAGTTCTTCATTGTTGAAAGCGAGTACGGGGCCTTTCAGGTCCACGCCTATCCCTACAGCAGCGATCGGAGCACGTTCATAGTCGAGACCTCGGAAGCTGTCTGGCGGCGGGCGGGCCTGGATCGCGCCGCCCAGCTTCCGCCCGGAGTGAGCGACAAGGCGAGCATTGAGTTCTGCCAGGAGCTCTTCAGAGAGCAGCTGCAGGGCCTGCCGCTCATCGCCAACAACAGCAGATGGATCAACTTCGTCACAGTGCGCAACCGCTGCTGGCGGCATGGCAACACAGTGCTGATGGGTGACGCCGCCCACACGGCGCACTTCTCGGTGGGCTCCGGCACCAAGCTCGCCATGGAGGACTCGTTGGCGCTGGCGGCCTGCCTGTTCGAGCAGCCAGACGTGGCGGCGGCGCTGGCGGCTTACGAAGCAGAGCGGCGGCCGGTGGTGGAGTCGACCCAACGCGCCGCCGAAGCCAGCCGGCGCTGGTTCGAGGAGCTGGAGCAGTACTTGCGGCAGACCCCTCTGCAGTTCGCCTTCAACCTGCTCACGCGGAGCCGCCGGGTCACCTACGCCAACCTGCAGGTGCGGGATCCAGAGTTCGTGCATCGCGTCGCCAGCGAGTTTGCGGGCACGGCCGCCGGTGCTTCGTCGGCGCCGCCGCCGATGTTCACGCCGCTGCATCTCCGCGGTCTGGAGCTGAAGAACCGGGTGGTCGTCTCGCCCATGGACATGTACTCATCCTGCGAGGGGCTGATCGGCGACTTCCACCTGGTCCACCTGGGCAGCAAGGCGCTGGGCGGGGCCGCGTTGGTGATGACTGAGATGGTCTGCGTCTCGCCCGAGGGCCGCATCACGCCCGGCTGCGCCGGTCTCTACGCGCCCCAGCACGAAGCGGCCTTCCGTCGGCTCACCGATTTCGTGCACGCGAACAGTGAGAGCAAGGTGGGCATCCAGCTCGGCCACTCGGGCCGGAAGGGCTCGACCAAGCTGATGTGGGAAGGCCTCGACCAGCCGCTGGCGAGCGGCAACTGGCCGCTGCTGGCGCCCTCACCGCTGCAATACCTGCCGCAGAGCCAGGTGCCGCGCGAGATGGCGCGGGTTGACATGGACATCGTGAGTGACCAGTTCGTGCGCGCGGCGAAGATGGCGGCCCGGGCGGGCTTCGACCTGCTGGAGCTGCACTGCGCGCACGGCTACTTGCTGGCCAGCTTCATCTCGCCCTTGACCAACCGGCGTCAGGACGAGTACGGTGGCTCGCTGGAGAACCGGCTCCGCTACCCGCTGGAGGTCTTCACCGCCATGCGAGCCGTCTGGCCTGAGCCCAAGCCCATGTCCGTCCGCGTCTCCGCCACTGACTGGGCGGAGGGCGGCTTGTCGCCGGAGGACTCGGTCGAGGTGGCCCGGGCCTTCGCTGAGCTGGGCGCGGACCTGGTGGACGTATCCACCGGCCAGACGACACCCGACGAGCGGCCGGTGTTCGGCCGCAGCTACCAGACGCCGCTCGCTGACCGGATCCGCAATCAGACAGGTGTCGCCACCATGGCTGTCGGCGCCATCTCCAGCTACGACGATGTCAACAGCATCATCCTGGCCGGCCGGGCCGACCTCTGCGCATTGGCCAGGGCTCACCTGTACGACCCTGCCTGGACGCTGCACGCCGCTGCCGAGCAGGACTTTGCGGTTGCCTGGCCGGTGCAGTTCGAGCGCGGCAGCCGGCGGCCGCCCGGTGCGCGCTCCGAGCCGCGTCCCCGCCTGGAGCTCATCCGCCGTCGCGGCGAAGACCGACTGCACCAACGGTGGCGACCGGCGCTACGTTAGGCGCGCCCTGCCTAGTTTCGGAAGTGGCCCCAAGCCGAGAGCCCGGAGCCCATCCCGGCCCGAGCTCTCAGCCGCCCTCAGGCCGGCCTCAGTCGAATCAGCGACGCCGCCGGCATTGGCAGATCCAGCTCCAGGTTGAGCTGGCCCGACCCCACCTCGATCGGTGCCGCAGCCTCTAGTTCCTCCAGCCGATCGCCAGCGCGAAGCGCGCGCCAACCTGCCTCATCCGGCCAGTCAGGCGCACCCAGCCGGTTCCAGGTTGCGACCACATTGGAGCAGTCTGCATCGACCCGGTGGTGGGTGCGCAGGTAAGTTCCTGACCTCAAACCGTCGAGCCGCACTGTCACCTGGCGTCTTAGCTCCTCGGCCCCATGGCGCTTCGACTGGTCGAGCGTGCCGTTCCACACCAGCAGCTCCAGCCCGCCGCGCGGGCTCCGGGTGGCCAGAGCCTGTACCAGTGAGCCGGCGCCGTCGCCCGAGAGCTCCACCGCCACCCTCTCAGGGCCGAGCAGCTCCAGCATCCTGAGCGCCCAGAATCGAGGCTTGCGCAGATTGCCCACCGTCAGCAGCCCGAAGCCGCCGTGGAGCAGTCGCTCCGGCGGCCCCAGCTCCTCGAAGTGGTCGGACAGCACCCAGTAGGCGAGAAGTCCTATGCGTTCCAGAGCCGAAACCATTCCGCTGAGAACGAACGGCGCTCCGAAGGGTAGGTCGTTGACCTCCGCCAGATGGCGTGGCGACACGCCCCACTCTGTCCACCAGGCCGGCACGCCCGGGAGACCGGCGCGGGCGGCAGTGGCGCTGACGTCCAGCGGCAGGTTGCCGTAGGTGTGGGTGCTGAGGAAGTCGACAGGCAGCTGGTGTCGGACTGCAAACTCCGCGAAGTCCTGGATCCAGCCGGCGGCCGCAGTGGCCGGGCCGCCCACCTTGAGCCGGGCGTTCACCGACTTCAGCGCCCTGGCCGACTCCTCGTAGAGGCGGAAGTAGTCAGCCTGGTCACCCGCCCAGAAGGCCTCCAGGTTGGGCTCGTTCCAGACCTCGAATCCCCATTCGGCGACCTCATCCAGGCCGTAGCGCTCGACCAGGTGCGAGGCAAGCGCCGCCACCAACCGCCGCCACTCCGCCCACTGGCGCGGCGGCGATGTGACACCGCCATAGTGGAAGATTGTCGCGGAAGGATTCGCCGCCAGGTCACGGGGCATGAAGCTCAACTCCACCAAAGGGCGCAGGCCGAGTTCGACCACCCTGTCATAGACGCGATCCACCTGGCCGAAATCTATGGCCCCGTTCTGGTAGACGGCGAGCTCGTCCAGGAAGATGCCGTGCGCGCGCACTCGCTCAGCGCCAAGCTCCTGGCGAGATATCGCAAGGGCCCGGGCAAGCTCGGCGCCGACGTCGAAGCCCTGCTCATTGACGCCTCGTAGCAGCAGGCTCAGGTGCTCTGAGCCGACCACTCGCCAGGGCCGTTGCAGCTGCCCAACCGGCACCGCTGCGTCGACGGCCACCTCGACTTTCGCGGTCGCGCCAGATGGTGACCCTGCCTGGACCGGCTCCGCGCCGGGGCCTGGTAGCCCGTCCGGGACTGCAAGTGCGGCCACCGAGTACCAGGGCTGCTCCCCCGCGCCTGCGGTGGTGTCGGAGTAGACGCAGCCAGGCACGGCGAGGACGTCACCGCCGCCGTGGTCGAGAATCGCAAAGGGTCCCTCCCTCTGCCACGCCCGCAGGACCAGGTAGCCGGCCGCCCCCGGCATGGGTGACCAGCGAAGGGTCACCTGTCCGCGGCCGGCTTCCGTCCTGAGGTCGGCCGGCGGCTGAACGATTGACGAGTCGGTGACCGCGGGCCGGCGCCGCCTGAGCTGCGCCTCCAGGTCCTCCGGTGAAGGTCTAACTACTGGCACGGCTCGGCGTCCCCGCCTGACGAGACCGACCAGATGCGTGAATCGCATCTGGCGTGGCGGCGCAAGCCACGAGCTGGGTGCAAAACCGCCCGCTGCGCGCCCATGGTCATCGCCCGGTCAGGTGTCTGCTTTAGCCGTTGTTGTTCCCCGTGCTGTCGCCACCGCCCTGATCGCCATTGCCGTCAGTATCGGCGATCGAAAGCTTCTCGAGCGACAGATACTTGTGCGCCGCGGCACTGGCGGGATCGGCGGCGAAGTGACGCTGCAGTTTTCGCTGATTCAGTGCGTTGTCAAGGGCCGCCATAATCATCGACTGGTCGAGCACGAGATCTCGGTGACCCACCTGTTTGGTGGTCGGATTGACTGCGTCGTAGAAGCCACCGTCGGCTCTGTAGAGGTCAGGGTAAAGCTGTTTCAGTGCCTGGATATTGGCATACGCTTGCCTCGGTAAGACATCCAGGGCTATGAAGGACGCATGGGGGCTGACAACATCCTCAGTGGCGCAGCCGTGGCACTGCGACAGGCCCAGGTTCGGGTGGTTGGCGTCCGCCCCCACCCCGAAATAGGGAAACCGCAAACCCTCCACCCCATAGCCCCCATAGCCGCCGGTGTCGTCTGCGGTACTGGAGGGAGACATGCCCCAGACCGGGTAATGCAGCACCTGCGTCGTGTACCTCACCTGTACCTGCGCAGCGCGGCGGTCGGCCAGGCCGAAGCTCTTCGTCCCCCAGGTCGTCTCTGGCACAACGAGGTTCGCCATCAGCGCTTCGAACATGCCCCCGGCGAAAGTCGGGATGAACGTGAGGTTGCTGCCGGGGTAGGTGTAGTGGCCTTCCCAGACGTTGAATCGCTTGCCTGACTGCGGGTCTTTGTAGACCTGCCAGTAGCCGCCCACCGGCCACTGTCCCTGCCAGGAAAAATCAGGGTCGGTCGGGCATTGCTTGGGCGGGAGCGTACGCCAGCTGCGCCACCACACATCGCCCGGCATCTGATGCAGCCCCATCCCGACGTAGGCAGAGATGCGCGGGTCACTGTAGAGCGCACCGTTGTGGTAGTACTGCTTCCAGTTGTCGCCCTGGTCGACTGGCAGCCCGATATAGTAGCCGCCGAACATCTGCCCAGTCGGTTGGTTCCCAATTATGGCTGGGTTCGCGTTGCATGCAATCTGCGGCCGGCTGTCGTAGAAGAGTCCAAAGTCCATCGGCTTCAGGAGGGTGTTGACGAGGCCCCGCAGCTCCGGCATGGCGCTCCGGACCACTATCAGTCCCGACGCGTACCAGCCGTTGTCGACGTTGGAGATGAAGTAACAGTTATCGAATATCGGCGTGGTCTCGGTGGCGCAATCGATATCGCCAGGATTGCGGATGACATGGCCGCTGGTGGTGTCGTACCACTGATGCAGAAAGCCATGGTCTCTGGCCAGCTTGGCTACCTCAATCAGGGTGAACGCGATTTCCGCCCGCGCGCCCTCCCTGCTGATGAGCCCGAGATCGTGGGCGGCCACCACCGCCCAGAGGTAGACGCCGATGTTCGCGGCGGAGGTGTAGGTGCCGCGCTTCCCGTTGGGACCAATGTTGTCAAGCGGTAGGTGCGTGTTCGGGTCGACGTCCGCGCTGTAGAACTTCCAGGTGTCACGGGCGATGTTGTAGAGGACTGCGCGCTGCTGTGCGTTGAGAGCGCCTTGCCCGCCGTTGTTGTCCCCACCGCCACCGCTCTGATCGGCGTAGACGCCGGTGGGCTGGATCGAAGCTGTCAGCAATGCCACTAGGCCGACGATCAGCCCGAGGCGGGCGCCGCGCCAGCCCCGGTGCACCAACCTGGTTGGGCTCACATCCCGATCTTGCACAGTCATTGCCCTCCTTAGCCCTTGATCCCTGTCATCGCGATGCCCTGCGTGAAATACCGCTGCAGCAGGAGGAAGACGATCAGCACAGGTGCCACCAGGAGCACCGAGCCCGCCATCAACGTGCCGTAGTCGGAGCTGTGCTGGCCGATGGAGAACGTGGCCACTCCCACCGGGAGCGTGTACATCCGCTCACTGGTGCTGACCACCAGCGGCCAGAGGAAGTTGTTCCAGGAGGCCAGAAAGGTGAAGATCCCAAGCGTCGCCAGCGGCGTGCCACAGAGCGGCATGACGACCGAGCGGAAGATGCGAAGCTCGCTGGCGCCATCGATCCGGGCCGCCTCGATGAGATCATCGGGGATGCTGCCGATGAACTGCCGCATGAGGAAGACGCCGAAGGGACCGGCAGCGAACGGCAGGATCAGGCCTGCGTAGGTGTTCACCAGCCCGATCGCGCTCATCAGCACGAAGAGCGGCACCAGAGTCACTGTGCTGGGGACCATCAGCGTGGCCATCACCAGGAGGAAGATCTTGTCCCGGCCGGGGAAGTGGAGCTTGGTCAGCGCATAGCCCAGCATCGAGCAGAACAGCAGGTTGGCACCGACCACGAAGAAGGCCACGACCGCCGAGTTGAGGAAATAGAGCGGAAAGTTGAGCTTCTGGAAAAGGGTGTTGAAGTTGTCCAGCGTCGGTTCGGCGGGCAGGAAGGTGGGGACTATCCTGTGCAGCTCGGGCGCTGTCTTGAACGCGCCGGCGACCATCCAGACGAACGGTCCCGCCACCAGCACCAGCCCGATGGTGTAACCGATGTAGATGAGACTCCGGCGGAGCGCCGCGCTTTCCCGCCCGCCTGTTCGTCCGGCCGCGATGGCGGTCTTAGCAGCGGTGGTGGTGGTGGTTGCCATCAGTCGTTCCTGAGCAGCCTGAACTGCAGGGCGGTGACCGCCGCGATGACCACGAAGAGGACGTACCCGATCGAACTCGCGTAGCCCAGGTGGAAGTAGCTGAATCCCTCTCGGTACATGTACATCGAGACCGAGAGCGTCTTGTTCAGAGGGCCGCCCTGGGTCATGATGAACGGCTCCTCGAAGAGCTGGAGATAGCCGATGCTGGTGATCACCGCGACGAAAAGCAGAGTCGGTCGCAGCATCGGCAGAGTGATGCGCAACAACTCCCGCCAGGGAGTGGCGCCATCGATCCGGGCCGCCTCGTAAACGTCTTCGGGGATCCCCTGCAGTCCGGCCAGGAAAAGGACCATCACGTTGCCGAGGTTCCGCCAGACTGCCATCGCGATGATGCAGGGCATCGCCAGAGTGGGGTTGCCGAGCCAGTTGGGACCACTGATCCCGATCTGCTTCAGCGCTCCATTGATCAGGCCGAAGTTTGGGTCGAGGAGGAAGCGCCAGATAACAGCTATGGCGACGATGCTGGTCACGGTTGGCAGGTAGTAACCGACTCGGAAAACTGAGCGCAGCCGTCCCAGGGCGCGGTTCAGTCCAAGCGCTGCCACCAGACCCAGAACGGTCGTGGCGATCAGCCCGACCACCGTGAAGTACGCGGTGTTCAAGGCGGCTTGTCTGAAGTTATCGTCGCTGAAGAGCTTGGCGTAGTTCTGCAGGCCTATGAACGGGGCGCCCAGCGGTGCCGTCAGGTCGCCCAGGCTGAAGTCGGTGAAGCTCAGGACCAGCGAAGCCAGGATCGGCAGCGCCAGGAAAACTAGGAAGAGGATCAGGTAGGGAGCCGAGAACGCGTAGCCGGTGAGCGCGGCGCGCACGTCTCCGCCGCGGCGAGCGGGCCGCGCCACCATCGGTGGTGGCGCGGCGGTGATCGGAAGCTGGCTCACGGCTTGTGGAGGGAGGTCGCCGCCTGCTGCATGCCCGCAGCTGCTTGGGCAGGTGTCACCTGGCCCGCGCTGGCCTTTTCCAGCCAGTCGTTGATGCTCTTGTCGATCTCGGTCCACTCGGCTATGGCCGGGGGCGCCTTGGTGGTGGTGAGCTGGTCGCCGTAGACCTTGAGGTTCTGGTCACCTGAGAGCGCCGGGTCCTGCCAGGCGGCCTTGACAGCCGGCAGGTCGTTGATCGTCTTGAACCAGCTGATCTGCTGCTCTCTCTGGGCCAAGAACTGGACCAGCTTCCAGGCAGCGTCGCGGTGCTGGCTGTTCTTGAAGACCGCCAGGTCGCCGCCACCGGCCCAGGAGGTCGAGGATTGGTCCTTGGGCACACGCGCGACGGCCCACTTGCCGGTGATCTGCGGATCACTCTTCAGAAGCGTGCTGATCTGCCAGGGGCCGGAGATGAACATGGGTGTGGCGCCCGAGGTGAAGGTCTGGGTGACGTCGAAGCCCTGCGCCTCACTCTTCGGGGTGAGCCCTTGCTGGAAGTACTTGACCCACTCTGTCAGTGACTTGACAGAGGCCTGGCTATCCAGAGTGAACTTGCCGTTCTGCATGACATCACCGCCGGCGGAGTAGAGGAACGGCAGCCACTCCTGATCGTCGTTGCTCTGCAGGTAGATGCCGTACTGACTGCCTGAGGCCTTGTACGCCTGCGCCAGCTTCATCAGGTCGTTCCAGGTCTGGGGGGCGGAGTTGATACCAGCCTTCTGGGCCAGGTCGGTGCGGTAGAAGAGGGTTCGGGTGTCGACGTACCAGGGCACGCCCACCGCCTTGCCGTTGACCACGACGGCGTCCCAGGCACCGGAGTAAAAGTCGCTCTTGCTCACGGAGCTGGGGACCTGGTCCAGCACGCCGATCTTGCCGAACTCGCCCATCCAGGTGGTCCCCATCAGGCTCAGATCGGGCGTCTGGCGGCCTGCGACAGCTGTCACCAGCTTGTCGTGGGCGACGCCCCAGGGGATGGCTGTGACGTTGACTGTGATGTTGGGGTTCGCCTTCTTGAAGGCCTGCATCGCATCGCTGGTGGGCAGCTTGTCGCCCTCGTCGCCCATGGCCCACATGGTCAGCGTGACCGGCCCGGAGCTCGTGTTCGACGTACTCGAGGTCCCGCACGCCGTGAGGACGAGGGCGAGTACAGCCAGACAGTTGATGGCCCGTGCACTGGATCTCATGACGAAGCACCTCCTCTCGGGCGGCGGCGGCTTCTGCATCCGCAGCTCGCTCGGAACACGATCTCGGTGGGCAGGAGAGCGTTCACAGGTTCACTCTCATCACCCTCAACCCGGGCCTGGAGCAGCTCGGCCGCCCGGGCCCCCAACTCGGCCAGTGGCTGCCTGACAGTCGTCAACGGCGGCGAAAAGTAGCGAGCCGTCGGCACGTCGTCCCAGCCGGTGATCGCCACGTCGCCGGGAAGGCGGAGCTTGAGCTCCCGCGCCGCGGCATAGGCCCCTGTCGCTATGTCGTCGTTGGCGCAGAACAGGGCTGTTGGGCGATTGTCTGCCCCAAGCAGACGCAGGGCAACCTGGTAGCCCTCGGCTTCCAAGAGCGCGGAGAGCTCCGGCCACGCGGGGCCGGCCAGCCCAGCCTCTTGGTGGGCGGCGAGGAAGCCCGACCAGCGCTCGGCGCAATCCGGGGAGGAGTGCGTGTCGCCGATGAAACCGATGCTCTTGTGGCCGTGCTCGAGCAGGTGGGCAGCCAGCGCCCGAGCGGCCTCCCGGTTCTCCGAGCGCACGGTGTCCTCACCATCCACCCGCGGTCGTGCCAGCAGCACCGTAGGGGTGCCCTGTCGGCGGAGCTCGGCGATCATCTCGTCAGGCACTGTGCGCCCGAACACCACCAGCCCATCGACCTTGCTGGTCAGATCCAGGACGAGCTGCTCAGGGCCAGGCCTTCCTTGCGTGCCGGCGATCAGCACGCTCAGGCCGAGCCGGTTCGCCGCCTCCTCCACGCCCATGAGCACGCCGGCGTAGTAGGGCCGCGAGAGGTTGGGAAAGACCACCCCGATGCTGCCGTGCCGGAGGCGCTGAAGCGCGCGAGCGGCACCGTTCGGGCGGTAGCCGACCTTGAGGGAGGACTCCACCACTCGGCGCTCCGTCTCCTCTCGCACTCGCGACCCACCGCTCAAGGCCCGAGACACCGTGGCGATCGACACGCCCGCGTGCCTGGCAACCGTGTAGATGGTCGGCCGGTTCCGATGTGCCCTCACCTATGCGCCCCAGTGCTTCTTATAGCACCCGCAGCCGCCAATGTAAAGGCTTACATAGGAGCGGGAGGCGGCTGCCTTTTGCGGCTAACGGCCGGCTGCGCCAGGCGGCACGAGCGGTCGGCCGCGCCTGGTGCGGACCCGCCTCGACGCGGTTTGCTTACCGGCTTTCCGACGGCAGGTGGAGCGGCGAGTGCCATGTCCGGCGCGAGAGGCGGGGAGGCCGGTTCCTCCCAGGCTGAGCGCTAGAGCTTGACGGCCAGTGGAGTGCGCTGCCCGTTTCGCAGGGGAGCGCCGACTTCATGCAGGAAGCCCAGGATCTCTCGATATGACTGCACAAGTGAAGTCTCGTAGTACGGGATGCCGTGCTCCTCGCAGAATTCGCGGACTATGTCGTGCGCCTTGGCCATCTGATTGCGCGGCAGCGTGGGGAAGAGATGATGCTCGATCTGGTAGTTGAGCGCGCCGTACCAGACATCAGTCAGCGGATGTGGCTTCACATTGCGTGAGGTGATGACCTGCCGGACCAGGAAGCTGACGTTCGTGCCCGCCTCGATCTGCGGCATGCCCTTGTGGTTGGGTGCGAAGACCAGAGCCATGTAGCAGCCGCCGCAGCACTGCTGGATCAGTATCGCCAGCAGCGCGGGAAGCGGTCCCAGCACCAGTACGAAGAAGCCAACGTAGAGGAGCCAGAAAGACGCCAGGAGGACCAGCTCCAGAACCCTGTACTTCGAGCGCCGTTTGACCAGGAACTGCACGCTCCTGTAGTGCATGCTGAAGCCGAGCAGGAAAAGCAGGGGAAAGAAGAAAAAGGCCTGGTACTTGGCAATGAAGCGCCCTACGCCCTTTGAGTTCCAGGCCTGCTCTTCCGAATAGGCGATGACGCCCGGTCCGATGTCAGGATCGAGATCTTCACTGTTGGGGTTGGCGTGGTGGCGGTTGTGCTTGTCCACCCACCAGCCGTAGCTCATGCCCAGCCCCAGATTGGCGGTGAGCAGCCCCACCAGCACATTCAGCCGGCTGCGTTCAAACATCTGGCGGTGGCCGGAATCATGAAGCTGGAAGCCGAGCTGGCCGAAGATGAAGGCGACCACCAGGGAGTTCAGGGCGACCAGCCAGAGGGGGTGATAGAGCACGAAAAGCGCAATGCAAAGAGACAAGCCGATGAGCTTGAAGGCGATCGAGCGGAGGTAGAAGGCCGGCTGCTTGTCCAGCAGCCCCGCCTCTTGAATCCTGCGCTTCAGAACTGCGTAGTCACTGGCATCGGTTGCGGCGGACGAGGTCGGCATCAAAGCTGCGGTCATCGCCGTTGATTGTGACGCCTCGGCAGCCGGAGCCGCCGTTGAGAAGCTGAGCAACGCCTGACATTCGCTTGCGGACGGGCCTCCGCTGCGAGCCTGCTTGGCATTCCACAGTCACCTGTGCGGGCCGATTCGGAGGTGCGGCGCTGCTTGCGGCTGCTCGGTCGAAGCCAGGAGACGCCCGATTTCGGCAGACGGAGTGGTGCGGCGGAGAGGATTTGAACCTCCACGGGGAAACCCCCACTAGCTCCTGAAACTAGCGCGTCTGCCGTTCCGCCACCGCCGCGTCGAGGGCGCTAAGTATAGGCCAGCCCCAGCGGCCGGCCGAAGCAGGCGGCCACCCGCTCCGCCTCCGCCTTAACCGCCCGCCGCTCCAGAGCCCCCAGCCGGCGCAGCGGCGTCACCGTCAGGTTGATGTGGTCGCGCAGGAGCCGGTGGCTCCAGACGCCGGCGATCCGTCCGCCCAGCAGCACTGTGGGGGAGATCCAGCCTGCCGTCCGGTACACCGCTGGGCGGTGCTGTCGGAGAAGCAGGTGATCGCGCTCAGCGTGCGCGAGCAGCAAGGGCTCGAAGCCGGCGAGGAGCCGGCCGGGAATATCGAGCTCATCAGCTCGGCGCAGCACCTCCTCATCAACGGCCAGGCCAACCAGCTTGGCGCCCTCGACTTCCACCTCCATCAGCTCGTGGCGCAGGAGCTGGAAAGACTCCTGGACCTGAGCGGCGCTGCGAGAGCCTGCCCACCGGCCGTAGTCCCGGCGGGTGGCCGGCCCATACGATCTCAGGTAGCGGCGCAGCCAGCACTTGCGCGCCTCGGCCGAATCCAGCCTGATGTAGGGCCGTCCGAGCCAGCGGTCGGGTCGCACGAAGGTGACCTCCTGCCCCCGCGGCGGGCCGTGTACCAGGAGTCCCAGCCGCGCGGCCGGGCCGAGCAGCGAGCCCCAGGAGTCGATAGGCATTCCCAGTCGCTCGGCCAGCTCCCGCCGGCTCAGCGGCTCACCCCCATCCAGTGCTTGGGCCAGCCTGCACTCCAGTTCGCGGGCTTCGGCCAAAGTCAGGCCCATCCACTTGAGCCAGAGCTCACGGTAAACGGTCTCCGGCTCGAACATGGAGATGTAGAGCTGATGCTGTTCGGGAGTTAGTACGTGGAGGGTGCCGCGCATGCACCAGGCCCGAATCAGGCTCCGGTCCTGCCAGAGCGCCTGGTCAAGAGAGGTACCGGCAGGCTGCTCCAGGCGCGACCAGCCCTGCATCTCCGCCCAGCCAAGCACCTGGGCCTGCAGCCCGCACGCGTTCTCGGCGGCGGCCGCCAGTGATGGCTCGGCCAGCCGCCGGCTGAGCCCCAGCCGCAGGAGCCTGAACGCCGCCAGCCCGCGGGGGCTGAGCTGCAGCCGGCTCAGGCGGGCGGGGCCCCGGCGGCCTGCGACTCGTGGAGAGGCTCGGCGTCGGCGCGGAGAGCCTTCTTGTCGAACTTGAAGGTGGAGGTCTTGGGCACCTCATCGATGAAGCGGATCTCGTCCGGCAGCCACCAATTTGCCACCTTGCCGGCCAGGAACTCCCTGATCTCGGCCTCAGTGAGTTCACCCTTGGCCTCCGGTCGGGCCACCACGTAAGCCACCGGGCGCTCCTGCCATTTCGGGTGATCGATGCCTATGACGCAGGCTTCCAGGACTTTGGGATGGGCCATGATGGCCCCCTCCAACTCGACTGAGCTGATCCATTCGCCGCCCGACTTGATCACGTCCTTGGTTCGGTCGACGATGCTGATGTAGCCGTCCTGATCGATCGTGGCGACGTCGCCGGTCCGGAACCAGCCGTCCTCAGTGAGCCGCGTCGGATCGGCGTTGTTGTGATAACCGCTGGCGATCCAGGGGCCGCGGCACTGAATCTCGCCGAACGCCTGCCCGTCCCAGGGCAGCTCCAGGCCGGTGGCGAGGTCGGCGATCCTGATCTCCACGCCGGGCACTGGCACGCCCTGCCGGAGGCGAATCTCGAGCTCCTGCTCGCGCGGCAGCCAGCTCCTGGCCACGCCCATGCTGCCGATCGGCGAGGTCTCGGTCATACCCCAGGCATGGATCATCCGGAGGCCTGCCGCATCCATCCCCTCCATCAGTCCGCGGGGGACCGCTGACCCGCCGCAGAGCACCAGCCGCACCTTGTCCAGCCGCCGACCATCCTTGCGCAGCTGAGTCAGGAAGTTGATCCAGATGGTGGGTACGCCGGCCAGGAGGGTGGCCCCCTCCGAGTCGGCCAGGTCGATCAGCGCCTGGGGGTCCCCGGCGAAGCGATCCGGAAAGATCATCTTGGCGCCGGCCAGGCCGACCGCGTAGGGCAGCCCCCAGGAGTTGGCGTGGAACATGGGCACTACCGGGAGCAGCGCGTCCTGCTCGGAGAGAGCCAGCGTGTCAGCCTGCAGACCGGCCATCGCGTGAAGGAACTGAGAGCGGTGGCTGTAGACGACGCCCTTCGGATTGCCCGTCGTGCCCGAGGTGTAGCACATGGCCGCTGCAGCTCGCTCGTCGAGCCGGGGCCAGTCGAACTGGTCGGGCCCCTGCTGGAGCAGCGTCTCGTAGTCGAGCAGCTCGCCCAACTGGTGCTCGGGCAGCTCCTGACCCTCGTCCTTGATGACGACCATCTGCCGAACTGACGGAATCTTGCCCGCCACCTGATTGAGCACGGAGATGAGACTGCTGTCGGCAAAGATCAGGGTGTCTTCCGCGTCCTTGACGGTGAACTCCAGCTGGGCGGGAAAGAGGCGCAGGTTGAGGGTGTGCAGCACGGCGCCGAGGCAGGGGATCGCGTAATACAGCTCCAGGTGGCGGTCGTTGTTCCAGCAGAGGGTGGCGACACGGTCGCCTTTCTTCACCCCGAGCTTGGTCAGGGCATGGGCAAGGCGGTGAATGCGGCCGGTCAGCTCGCGGTAGGTCACCCGGCGCAGACCTGCGTCGGTCTTGGTGACTATCTCCTTGGGGCCGTAGAGCCGCTCCATGCGCCAGAGGATGTGCTGGGTGGTCAGCGGGTAGTCCTGCATCAGGCCCTGCATTGGGGACTCCTTGTAATGAGTTCGCTTGGCGGGGCCAGACCGACCCCATTGCAAGGGATGGTAGACCGCCTCCGCCCCGCGGTCCAGCCCCGGTGATCCCCGAAGACGGGTGCCGCGGGGCTTGAGCGCGACCTGCGCACCCTCGGCCAGGTAGGTTGACTCCCCGATGGCCGAGGCGGGACGCGCTGATCTTCATCTCCACACCCGGCTGTCGGACGGCTGGCCGACGCCTCGAGAGGTGGTCGAGCGGGCGGCCGAGCTGGGCCTGGACGTCATAGCCATCACTGATCACGACACCATTGAGGGGGCGCTGGAGGCGCGGGCATACGCCGGCCGGCGGCGGACGCCGAACGTGATCATCGGTGAGGAGGTTTCCAGCCGCGATGGCCACATAGTCGGCCTCTTCCTGGAGAGACGGGTGCGGCCCGGCCTCTCGGCCCAAGCGACAGTGAGGGCCATTCACAACCAGGGCGGGCTGGCCATCGCCGTGCATCCCTTCTGGGACCCGGCGAAACCGGGCCGGGTGGGCACTGCCCACGGGGTCGGCTGGTTGGCCGCGGAGCTGGAGTTCGACGCCATCGAGGTGGAGAACTCGACGCCGGGCTTCTATCTCTACAACCAGATGGCGCACCGCCTGGCTTTCGACTCGGGCCGACCTCAGGTGGGCGGCTCGGATGCGCACATCCTGGCAGCGGTCGGCAAGGCCCACACGGTGTTCCCGGGCCGCACGGCGCTGGCGCTGGAGCGCGCGCTGGAGGCGGGCAAGACGCACGCCGCCCGCGAACGGTACGAGGCGCAGGCGCTCCTGGAGTACGCCGCGTGGGGTTGGGACTTCCGCCGGAAACGCCGTTTGGCCCAGGCGACCGGGCAGTAGCGAAAGCGAGGTCTTGGCTGGCCGAGCGCGCTCGACGGCGCACCTATAATCAGCGGCTGCGCCCGCTTAGCTCAATGGATAGAGCACATGACTTCGGATCATGAGGTTAGGGGTTCGAGTCCCTTAGCGGGCAGGCGCTGAGAGGAGCGGAAAGGGCGGCTGGCGGAACTGGTAGACGCGCACGTTTGAGGGGCGTGTGGGGAAACCCATCCGGGTTCGAGTCCCGGGCCGCCCACCATCAGAGATGGGCGGCGAAGGGCATCGTCTAGCGCCACCTCGTCCCGGGCCAGCCGGCTCCAGTCCTTCGCTGGGGGCCGAGGCCCGAAGGACCCTCAAGCGACGTCCCACCAGACCCATACCCCGCCGTCGAGCTCGGGCTGTCCGCCAATGAGCGACGCTAGCATCTGACGCACCCGATCCTGGCTCGCCATGGGTCCCAGGATCACCGTGCGCACGTGCCATGCCGACAGCTCTGCGCTGACTGCCTGGCGCTGTACCTGCGAGGCCAGGGGATCCCTGCCGGCGATCGCCTCGGCGATGGCCTCACCTACTGCCGAATGCGGCGGGACGAAGGTCACGCCGTTGGGCGGCGGCGCCGGGACGATGGCGTAGCCACCGTTCATGCGATACCGCATGCCTGCGTTCGCTTGCCACAGAAGAGGCTGAGGGTGCGATTGGGTGGCGATGCGGACCACGAGAGCGACGGATCCCTCTGGGATGCGCGAGAGAATCGGCGACTGAAAGAACCCCGGGCCGGCGGCCGGCGCAGCCGGGAAGTCGAGCACCGGCGTCAGCGGAATGAGCACAACCGCCAGTAACGCACCTGTGATTAGCGCAGCGCTCCGGCGACGGCCGGCCTGAGCGGCCACGAATATCGCCAACATCACGCCGATGAGAAGGTAGGCGATCAGCATCAGGCGTGCCGGGAGCAGGTTGTCCAGCAACGGCAGCTGCCAGAGCGCCGCCCAGCCCACGAACGTAGTCACGACCAGGACCCGGACCGGGAGAAAACGCCAGCCGGGCAGGAAGACCAGGCTGAGCGCGAACGAGGGGAGGTGCGTGTCGCGTCCGGCAATGTGCACTGTCACGCCCAAGGACCAGATCGCAATCACCGCTGCCGCCGAGGCCGCCACCCGTATGTACGGATTCCGGCGCTGGCGGTAGGCGATTAGGCCCAGGAGCATCAGGAGCGCAAGCCCCAGGTATGAGTTCCACTCAAACGGGTTTCCCGAAAAGCGTTGCGTTACAGCCAAGGCTTGCTGGGGAGCGAATTGTTGGGCCTGTGTCGGAATCAGGAAGCTAACCGCGTCACTGACATAGATGTTGGGCGGATGCGTTGCGTGCTGCACTCGCTGCGAGCCGAAGAACTGAACGTAGATGGGATATGCGGCCGCTACCGCGAAGGTGAGGCCGGCGACCAAACCGCCTGGCAGTAACTCACTGATCCTTTCGCGCATTCGATCTGGTTCGATCGCCGCGCCGGTCACAACGAAGAGAACGGCGCCCAGAGCCGTGATGGCGAGCACCTCCTCGCCGATGAGGAGCTGCGCGGCGAGGAGAAGGCCCAAAAGCATGCCGAGCAGGAGGCGGCGCCTGCCTCGGACCACAATCTCGTGCAGCACAAGAAAGATCAGCGGCGGCATGAAAACCAGAGTCATCTGTGTGTGCGCCAGTGATTGGGTGATCATGAAAGGCGAAAAGCCATAGACCAGACCGCCGATCAGAGCACCGACGAAATGTCCAGTGAGCCTCGTGATGAGCAGCCATGCGCTCCACGCCGACAGAATGACTGCAAGTGTCATCGTCGCGTTGAATGCGAAGACTGGTCCGAGAGCCAGGGTCACCGGCGACATGGCGAGCCCCACCAACGGATACGAAGTGTTCCACATCAGATTTAAGCCAGTCGGGTAGTCCATATAGTTGGTCGTGAGGGGATTGACGCCGTGCTGCACAGCATGTGCCAGCCACGCCAGCCACCAGATATTTTGGAAGGTGTCGCCGGTCTCGCCACCGATCGCTGTCGAGAAGGGATGCGCCCAGGCGGCGCGGAAAGTGCCCAGTGCGAGAAGGGTGTAAAGGATTGGCGGGACGGCGTTTTGGACCGGGCGTAGTGTAATGCCACCGACGACGCCTCGATTCTCAAAGGCCATCAAGCAGTGACCCATTCATGAGCTCCCTGCCACAATAATGGGAGCCCTCTGCCAATGTGTTCACGGCTAGCCCGACGGGGCGTATTCATGGGTTCGCTTATCTTGCCGCATTGGCGGCCGCCCGCCGCAACGACGACCTTGACAAAGCCGGCGTCGAGGCGGCCGAAGAGGCCTGGAACAGTACTGGGCCGCCACGGGTCCCGTCGAGCTGACCCGTGCCCTCGAACGGCGCGCGGGCGTGCTGGCCAGCCGCCACGCCCTCAGGGGAGCAGATGCCATTCACTTGGCCAGCGCCCGGCCATAGGGGACGACGACCGGGTCTTGGCGGTGTGGGACCGCAGGCTTCATGCCGGTGCTGCCGGCGTGCACGTCCGCGTCGTCCCGCAGCAACTCGAAGGGCTAGGACCAGGCCGCAGGCCGGCTGCTGCGCCGCCTCCACCTTCCACTTGACGCCCCGACGATCTATCACCTCTTGCCGGTCCCGGTCAAAGCCACCACTGCCCTGGGAATGCGCTATGACACCTTCCGTGGACTGACCGGCCTCCCGATCCAGGAGCCCAGCTACCAGCTGTTCGGTTTCTGCAACACGACGACAGGACCGCCCAGCGGCTTCATCACTTTCGTGTACGAGCCCTTCTACAGCATCCAGAGGGGCGTCGAGACGCAGCCAATCACGCCCAACCAGTGGCAGACCTGGGACGCCTACAAGAGCGGGAACGCCATCTGGTGGGCGACCCGCTACATCCCGCCTAATACGAATGGCGGCGTGTCTACCAGCCCGTACCCGAACGGTTACGGTGGCCCGTCCGACTTCCGGGCTTGGAGCGATCTCCTACCTAAATTCGAGAACGCCTGCCCGACCGGCAAGCTCTTCGCAGTCCAGGTCAACCAGGGCAGTGGCAACGCCAATCTCCACTCCTACGTGGACCACGTCCTCTACAACTTCGGGGGCGACGGTGAGGACACCAACTTCGCGATGCCCCAGCAGCCCGCGATCAGCGAGAACTCCGTCTACGGCACTGTCGCACCGGGCGGCACCTCGACGACCGTGACCTACACCATCTCCTCGCCGTCGACCTACGGTCCACGCGTTGACAACACCAATATCGCCGTCTCGTTCGCCGGACTGAGCGCCGGCGATCTCAGCTGTCAGGTGAGCAAGGACGGGGGCGCCTTCGCGCCGGTCGTAGCTCAGAACCAGTCGGGCGACCAGTATGTGACCGGCCTGGGCGGCCAGAGCAGCCTGACGGTCAGCCCGACCGGCTTCACGCTGAACCCCGGCGACAGCCACACCTTCGCGGTTCAGTGCACGGTCGGTCCGAACGCGCCTTCCGGGGCCCACGCCGTCAATGCCGGTGGCTTTTATCAGAACAGTCTGGGCCAGAACGATCCGATCGGAAGCATCCTGCCCAACTCCCTGACGGTGGCGGCGCCGGCAACGCTGCCGACACTGCCCAGCACCGGCGGAGGCGGCACGGCGTAAGAGCCCGGGGAGACCTCCGCTTCAGAAAGCCGGGTGGAACACCACCCCAGCACGGTCTCAGCAGCCCGAGCAACAACCCTAGGCAATTGTCAACAACTCTTGGGGCCTCGCAGCGGGTCGAAGTCGCGGCCTGAGCGCGAGACCCGCACTCGATGGCCAGGGCCTCGGACATGGGATGACTGTGGCACTCACGCTTGACCTGTGGCCTAGTCAGGAAGGGCGGCCGTTCGGGTTGCGCGATGGTTGAAATGGCACGGTATCTTTGCCGCCAGGTGATTGGTAATTGTTTGCTATAGGGCCCTGGCGCGTGGGTGGGCGCGCGATCGTGGCGCTGCTGGCGGCCTTGGTGCTGCTGGCCGGGGCTGGCGCCGGCTCCTGGGTCTACCTGCATCGCGCGCCGGGCAAGCCCGGTCCCGTGGCTTCGCTGCCGAAGCCCTCCGCCACCACCTCGCCGAGTGCGGTCCCCACCCCCATCGCCACCTCGAGCACCACCGCCTCGGCGGTGCCGGCGAACGGGGTCCAACCCGCCCGCCTCGTCATCCCCAAGATCGCGGTTGACGCCAAGATCGAGAACAAGGGCATCGACAAGCACAACCAGATGGAGGTGCCTGACAGCCCCGCCGACGTCGCCTGGTACACCTTCACCTCATTACCCGGGGGCGGCAGCAACGCCGTGTTCGCAGGTCACCTCGATTGGACCACCGGACCGGCGGTCTTCCAGAACCTGAAGAACCTGAAACCCGGTGACGAGGTACAGGTCAAAGACCCCATCGGGGCCACCGTGACGTACAGGGTGACCGAGACCCACGACTATGCAAACGCCACAGCACCGGTGGCGCAGATCATCGGCAGGACGCCAAAGGACACTGTGACGCTGATCACCTGCAGCGGCAACTTCAGCCGCTCCAGTCAGAGCTACAGCAACCGGCTCATCGTGAAGGGCGAGCGCATCAGCTAGCCAGGTCGGCGAGCCTGAACAGAGGCCGGTCCGAGCGGCAGCCGGACTCCGCCACCTAGCGGCGGAGCGCAACCCTGGGAGGCTGTGTCGGCGTCCTCGACCGAGAGGTTGGCGCTCCAGGTGGGGCTGCTGACGGCCGGTGGTTGTCCGCCCTGCAGCCGTTTCGAGCCTCCCACCTATACTCGCCTGAAGCTGACATCGGCCGGACGACTGACCCGTCAGTGCGAGGCGATGGTGGATCTTGGAAACGTGCTCCATGGCGTCGGGGGCTCGGCGGGCGACATTAGCCTGCCCGCCATCCTCGGAGTTTTCGTGCAGGAGGCAGGCATCCCGCTGCCGCTGCCGATCAGCGCCGTGTTGCTGCTGATCGGCTACCAGGAAGGTTCGCATCCATTGCTGGTCCTCGGCATCACCACACTTCTGCTGGAGGTGGCCAGTGTCCTGGGAACCTCAGTAAAGTACTGGTTCGGCCTGAAGGGCGGCCGACCGTTCCTCCATACGTACGGTCGCTACGTCCGACTCAAAGCGGACCGCATTGAACGCAGCGAGCAGCAATTCCGGGAGCGCGGCACGCGAGCCGTGATCGTGGGCCGACTCGTGCCGGGCCTGTCAATGGTCACGCCCCTCGCCGCCGGTGCCCTCGGGATGCCCTATCGACGCTTCCTCCCCGCCGTCGCTGCCGGCTCGGCCATCAACATCGCCGTCCTGGTCCTGGCAGGGTTCTGGGCTGGCCCCGCAGTCGTAGGACGGCTGGTACAAGTGGGCCTCTCAGTTCGCGCACTGGCGACACTCGGGCTTCTTCTCGCCGTGACAGGCACCATCTTGCTGCTCCGCCGCCAGAGGGTGCGCCAGGGCACCCTTCCCCTTGCTCGGGGGCGGTATTCCGGCCCGTTCGAGCGTGCGCTGATCGCCGGCCTGCTGGCGATGTTCGGGATGGGCGTCGGCGTCAACCTCCTGCTCTATGCGATGACGGCATTGGGCCTGCTCGAACCTCAGGAGGCGCTGGTTCGGTTCGTGGAGCTGACCGCTCGGCTTGCCGGCAGTGGGTCAGCAGCCCTGGCGATGCTGTTAGTCCTCTTCGTGGTCGGCGGCGCCATCTGGTCGCTGCTGTATACGCTCCTGGCGGTCCGGGTGCTTCCCGGCCCGCCGGTGGTCCGGGGGCTCATCTTCTCAGTCCTGCCCCTGGCCGCTTCAATGGGCCTGCTGTGGAGCCTCGGCTTCGGCTTTCTGGGCCTGGGACTGGGGGCGGGACTGATGCCGCTGGCAGGGGAGGCCACCCGGTGTGCCCTGTTCGGAGCCGGCTTGGCAAAGGCGGAGGACATGGTCCGGCGTGCCGGCGAGGCGGTGGTGGCGCGTCAGGCCCCAGAGGCCGCGCCGGGCTAACTCTGAGCGACAGTCAGCCTGCCGGCTCGCGGTTTGCCGCCGACGGGCTGCGATGGCAGTGGCCGGGCGTACCGTTAACTTTCAAGGGATGGACGAACAGATTGGCTGATATAGCGCGGCGCCCAACCCAGACGCCTGGTCGCTTGATCTCATTTGAGTGGTACTCGGCGATGCGCGGCAGCGCCAGAGGCGCTTTCTGGTCGTCCTTTGCCGGATGGTCGCTCGACGCCTACGACTACATGATCTTCAGCTTTGCCGTGACAGCCATCGCGGCCACGTTCGGGCTGACCCGCGGCCAGACAGGGCTCATCGCCACCGTGACGCTGGTCGTGTCGGCCTTCGGGGGGATGGGGGCGGGGCTGCTGGCCGATCGCATCGGCCGCGTCCGCACGCTCATGGTGACCATCGCCTTCTACAGCGTCTTCACGCTGCTCTCCGGTTTCGCTCAGTCGTACGAGCAGCTGCTGTTCTTCCGCGCTCTGCAGGGCTTGGGCTTTGGTGGCGAGTGGGCGGCCGGCGCCATCCTGGTGGCCGAGCTGGCCGACCCGGTTCAGCGCGGTCGGGCGTTGGGCTGGATCCAGAGCGCCTGGGCGATCGGCTGGGGCCTTGCCAACCTGGCCTTCCTGATCGTCTTCAGCCTGGATCACGACAAACAGGCCTGGCGCTGGCTCTTCTGGCTGGGCATCCTGCCCGCGCTGCTCATTCTCTACGTCCGGCGCACTGTGAAGGAGCCTGCCGTGTTTCAGGAGACGCGGGCCGCGCGTGAGAAGCTGGAAGCCGGGGCGGAGCGCGCCCGCCGGCAGCCGCTGGCCGAGATCTTCAGCTCCGGCCTGCTGAAGACCACGCTCTTCGCCTCGCTGCTTGCGACCGGCGCGCAGGGTGGCTACTACAGCTTCACGACCTGGCTGCCGACCTACCTGCAGACCTCGCGACACCTGAGCGTGACAGGTACCGGCGCCTATCTCTTCATCACCATCGCGGGTGCCTTCTGCGGCTACATAGTCAGTGGCTATGTGAACGACTGGATCGGCCGGCGGGGCACCTTTGCGATCTATGCGGTGGTCAGCGCCGCCATGATCCTGCTGCTCACGCAGCTGCCGGCGGACACCCTGCGCATAGTGCTGCCGTTGGTGACCTTCGTGCTCGGTTTTGCCGCCAGCGGCATCTTCAGTGGCTTCGGCTCCTATCTGGCGGAGCTGTACCCCACCCGTTCCCGCGGCGCAGGGCAGGGCTTCTGCTACAACTTCGGCCGCGCGTTGGGCGCACTCTTTCCCACAGCCATCGGCTTCCTCTCCGCCTCAGCGGGGTTGGGGGGAGCGATCGCCTTCGGCGCCGGGGCTTACGCGCTCTGCCTGGTGGCGCTGCTGTTCCTGCCCGAGACCAAGGGCCGGGAGTTGGTCGCCGTCGATTAGCTCGAGGAGCTCCCGAGCAGCCGGCCGCCGCTCACCACCTGGCGGGCCAGATTGACGCCGTAGTGGTAGGCCAGGTCCACCTCGCTCCGACCCTCCAGCACCACCAGATCGCAGTCCCACCCGGGCTCGAGCCGTCCTTTTTGGGCCTGCAGGCCCACCGCCCGGGCGGCGTTGGCGGTGACCCCGAGCAGGGCCTCCTCAGGCGTCAGCCCGAGCACTACGCAGCCCAGTGCCACCGCCAGCTGGAGGTTCTCCGAGTAGGAGGTGCCGGGGTTGCAGTCGGTCGAGAGGGCGATGGGCACCCCATGCTCCGCCAGCAGCCGAGCCGGCGCATAGGGCGTCCGGGTCATCATCGACGCGCCCGGCATGAGAACCGCGACGGTGCCGGAGCGGGCCAGGGCGAGCGCATCCTCGGCAGTGACGTGCTCCAGGTGATCGGCGGTGGTGGCTCCCATCTCCGCCGCCAGCGCAGCTCCCCCGAGGTGACTCAGCTGCTCGGCGTGGAGCTTGAGTCGCAGCCCGGCCTGCCGGCCTGCCTCCAGCACGCGCCGACACTGGTCGACCGTGAAACCGCCGCCTACCTCGCACCAGGCATCACAGAAGGCGGCCCGACCCCTCGCCTGCGGGATGATCTCGCGGCAGACCAGGTCGACGTAGCCTTCGGGATCCGACTCGAATTCGGCCGGCACTATGTGTGCCGCCAGGAGCGTCGGGACTGTGCCGGGCAGGCGCAGAATGAGGTCCAACAGCCGTGCCTCGGAAGGGGCGTCGAGGCCGTAGCCGGTCTTCACCTCGACAGTCGTCACGCCGAACTCGTGAAAGCGGCTCAACCGTTCTTCGGCCAGTCGCAAGAGCTCAGTCCCAGCCGCCTCCCGGGTGGCGCGCACTGTGCTATGGATGCCGCCCGGCTCGTAGCTGTCGCCGCGCAGGCGGCGGCCGAACTCCTCCGACCGGTCGCCCGCGAAGAGCAGGTGCGTGTGGCAGTCGATCAGTCCCGGCAGCACGGCTCGGCCCCGCGCGTCGAGCTCATCTGCGCCGGCCGGAGCCACCAGTTCTTGCTCCCGTCCGACCCACGTGATCCGCTCGCCCTCCGCGATGAGTGCACCGCCCGCGATTACCCCGAGCGGGCCCTCCCCCATCGCTGGCGAGCAGGTGACCAGCCGTCCGATGTTGCGGACGATCAGCGTCACTGCAGCCGGCCGATCACCTGCGCCGCGGCTTCCACGACGGCTCCCGAACCGATCAGCTCGCAGGCTGCGGCCAGCTCCGGGGCGGGCGGCCGGTCAGGGCCCGGGCCGGGTGCGTGCTGCCGTAGCAGCCGCACCACAGCTGAAGTGGCGGGGCCGGGCTCGAGCGGCCGTCGCAGATCCAGGGCGCGGGCCGAGCAGAGCAGTTCGACCGCCAGGATGCGGCTCAGGTTCTGGAGCAGCTCGCGCAGCTTGCGCGCGGCGCTCCAGCCCATGGAGACGTGATCCTCCTGCATGCCGGAGGTGGGGAGGGAGTCGGTGCTCGCAGGAACCGCGAGCATGCGGTTGCGCACGACCAGCGCTGCGGCGGTGTACTGCGCGATCATCAGCCCGGAGTTGACGCCCGGCTCCGGGGCCAGAAAGGCTGGCAGCCCGTGCGAGCGGTTCGGGTCCAAAAGCCGGTCGACGCGGCGCTCGGCGATCGAGCCCACCTCGGCGGCCGCGATGGCCAGGAAATCGCAGGCAAAGCCGATCGGAGCGCCGTGGAAGTTGCCGTTCGATTCGACGCGACCCTCGGGCAGCACCGTCGGGTTGTCGATCGCCGCCGAGAGCTCTCGGCCCGCTATCACGTTGACGTGGTCCAGAGTGTCACGGGCGGCACCGTTCACCTGGGGCGTGCAGCGCAGTGAGTAGGAGTCCTGCACGGCATGATCGCTGTGGCGGTGAGACGCGAGGATCGGTGAGCCGGCCAGCAGTCGGACCAAGTTGGCGGCACTGCGGGACTGCCCGGGCTGGGGGCGCAGCTCGATCAGATCGGCGGCAAACGCACGATCGGTGCCCAGCAGCGCCTCCACGCTCATGGCGGCTGTGATGTCGGCGGCGCCGAACAGGTTGGCCGCGTCGGCGGCCGCGATGACGAGCATGGCCAGCATTCCGTCGGTGCCGTTGATGAGCGCCAGGCCCTCCTTGCTCGCGAGGCGGAGTGGCTCCAATTGGGCTGCGTCGAGGGCTTCCCCGGCCGAGACCCGGCGACCCGAGCGGTCGAACGCCTCCCCCTCGCCGATCAGGCAGAGCGCGCAGTGGGCCAGCGGCGCGAGATCGCCGCTGGCGCCGAGGGAGCCGAACTCGGGCACAACCGGTGTGATGCCGGCGTTCAACAGCTGCGCAAGACCCTCAGCCACCTGCGGCCGCACGCCCGAGTAGCCCATGGCCAGCGTGCGGAGCCGGAGCAGCATCATGCCTCGCACGACCTCTGGCTCGATCGGTGGCCCCATCCCGGCGGCGTGGGAGCGGATCACCGCGTGCTGCAGCTCGGACTGGCGCTCTGCTGTCACCCTGGTCTGCGCCAGGGCGCCGAAACCTGTGGACACGCCGTAAACCGGCAGCTGCTCACCGCTCAGTCGGTCGACGATTGCGCGGCTCCGCTGCATCGCCTCCAGCGCCGAGCCGGCGATCGTGACAGGCGCGGCCTGGCGGGCCACCGCGACCACGTCCGCAGCGGTCAGACCGCTGCCCCGAACGATCACTTCGCTGGCCATCGGGCCAGAGTATGCGCCCTGACAAGTACCAACTAGTGGTCCGTAACTGTCGGATGTGGAGCAGGCCGCAGGCTCGGAGACCGGCGTTTCAGGCGGGCGGTGCCAAGGATCGGGTGGCGCAAGGAGGAGCCCATCTCAAGACGGGTGACGACGCGCGCCGGGCCCCCTTGCTTAGGGGGCCCCGCTTGCGGGGAATGGAGCGCCGGCATCGGTGAGCGAAGCGAGCCCGCCCGTCTGGGGCGTCGGATGCTCCATATTCGGCTGTTACGGTCCACTAGGATGGTCTGAGTGAACCGAGCCGAGACGTCCCTGGGCGAGCTCCGGCGATGACCTCGGGCCGGCCGGCGTTTGTCATCGAACCGCAGGGCAGCTACTCCCTGGCGGCGAGCGCCCGCTTCCTCTGGGGCTTTAAGCCGGCCACCTACCAGGGTCCCCACGAGGCCGATCACCTTCATCTTACCTTTAATGGCCCTGATGGTCCGATGGGTGTCTGCCTGCGCAAGTCCGCGGGCCGCGTCGAGGGTGAGGTTCACGGTGGTGACGGTGAGCAGGCCCGCCGTCAGGTGGCCAGGATCCTCTCGCTCGATCTGGACGGCAGCGGCTACGACGAGATCGGCAGTCGCGACAAGGTGGTCGGCCGCCTGCAGGGGGAACACCGCGGACTGCGACCTGTGCTCTGGGTCGACCCCTACGAGGCGGCCTGCTGGGCGGTCATCTCGACCCGCATCTCCATGGTCCAGGCTGCCGGGATGAAGGAGCGGCTGGCGGCTGAACTGGGTGACAGCGTGGAGATGCACGGTGAGCAGCAGCGCATATTTCCCAGCCCCGAGAAGCTGCTGGCGAACGGCCAGCGGCTGGCGACTTTCCGGGGGCTGTTCGGGCGCAAGCCGGAGTACCTGCTCGGCATCGCTCGGGCGGCGCTGGACGGCAAACTCGACGCTGACCGCCTGCGCTCCCTGCCTGCCGAGCAGGCAATTGCCGAGGTGAAACAGCTCAACGGTATAGGCCAATTCGGCGCTGAGCTGATCGTGCTGCGGGGAGCTGGTGAACCTGACTTTCTACCCAGCGCCGAAAGGCGCCTGCTCGGTGCCATCGCCAGGCTCTACGAACTTCCCGACCCGCCGCCGCGGCCCCAAGTCGAGGCGCTCGCCGAGAAGTGGCGACCGTTCAGGACGTGGGTCTGCGTCCTCCTCCGAGCGTCAGCCGGCGGCTGAGGTCACGTTTGACCAGGTCGGCAAGGGGCACACTCACACTGCATGGCCGAGTCAACGGCGTCGCCAAACGAGCTTGATCCGGTCAGCCAGTTCCCACTGCTCTATCAGCGCGAGTATTCAGCCGTCTATCGAACTGTCAGAGCGATAGTGCTGGACGCCTCCGAGGCCGAAGATGTGACGCAGGACAGCTTTGCCAAGGCCTACCGGGCTCGTGCCCGCTACCGCCCGACGGCCCCGGTCGGGGCGTGGCTGCACCGCATAGCCGTCAACACGGCGCTGTCGCACCTGCGCCGGCGGCGGCTGGCGCGGCTGCTGCCGGCCCGGCTCTTCCAACCAGCGGATGACCGCGACTACTTGCGAAGCGAAGCCCGCGATGCCTGCGAGGTGGCGCTGGCCGAACTCAGCCCTCAGCTGCGCGCCGCAGTCGTGCTGCAGTACTTTCACGACTACTCGCGCGAGGAAACCGCGAGGATCCTTGGCATCCCGAGCGGAACTGTGGCGTCCCGCACTGCCAAGGCGATGGCGCTGATGCGGGTGAAGATGACTTCTCCCGAACAGATCCCGCTGGTAGTAAGTTCTCTGAGCAGACATGGCTGACGAGCACGACGAGCTGCGCCAAGCGCTGAGCGGGGCCATCGGAGCCTGGCACCCCGCGCACGGCCCCGACTTCAGGCATCTCGTTCACCGCGCCCATGCCCCCTGGCGCCAGCCCATCGCCAAAGCGTCAGGCGTCTCGACAGCGATCCTGGCTCTGCTCTTCGCCCTGGCGATGCTGGTAGTGATGTTCGGCCCCGCCGTGCCGGATGGCGCCGAACTTCGCTCGCACCTGGTCTCCGGGCTCTAGCGCCAAACGAGACCGCCCTCGCCTCCCGTTTGACAACAGTCCTCGACAGGATGCGAGCATCCGTCGCAGCTCGGATCCCAGCAGCAACGGTGCGGCGCTCGCCTCCGCGGAGCCTGCAGTCCTGCTCGTGGCGACGAGCCGGGACGTCGTCCTTGCCTCCGGCGGTCCTGTTTCCCCCGCGACGCGAGCGTCGCTCGCCTTGGGTCCCGCTCGGGTCGCGAAAAGTTTTCCTGCCGCCCTTGACTTCAAGCGCTTGAGGTGTGTGAAGCTGCCTACATGACAGCTCTCACAATCCGGGATATGTCCCGGCGCAGCGGGCTGAGCGAACCGACGCTGCGCTACTACGAGGAGGTCGGGCTGATCGGCCCGATCGAGCGCGACCCGAGTAGCCGGCACCGCCGCTACCCCGAGGAAGATCTCGATACGTTGCAGGCGCTGGCCTGTCTGCGCGCCATAGGCGTCGGGATCGAGGACATGCGCACCTATCAGGCCAACCGCGGGCGTGGACATGAGGCGGCGGGTGAACAGCGCGATCTGCTGTTGCGTCACGTGGAGCGGATCGAGGCTGAGATCGAGACGCTGCGCACTCACCTTGACTATCTGCGCGCGAAGGCGGCGTTGTGGGACGCCCGCGACCGCGGTGATGTGGGCGCGGAGGCCGACGCGGGCCGGCGGGTCCAGGCCATGTTTCCCCGACTTGAAGAGATGGTGCTGCGATGAGCAAGGTATTGGTTACCGGTGGGTCCGGCTATGTGGGCACCCAGCTGATCGCTGCGCTGCTGCGCGACGGTCGTGAGGTGCGGGCGACGGTTCGCTCTCTGGAGAGCGAGGGCGATGTGCGTACCGCGATGCGTCGCGGTAACGCGGACGACAGCGGCCTGGAGGTCGTCGCCGCTGAACTAACTGCCGACGACGGGTGGGCTGCGGCGGCGGCTGGCTGCGAGGAGGTTCATCACGTCGCCTCGCCAATGATCCAGACCGACGATCCAAACGAGGTGATCGTTCCCGCCCGCGAGGGCACCATCCACGCCCTGCGGGCCGCGCGGGACGCAGGGGCGAGGCGGGTTGTGCTGACCTCGTCGTTCGTGGCGGTCGGTTACACACCCAAGCCCGGTTTCGAGTACACCGAGGCGGACTGGACCGACCCGGACACGCCGGGTCTGGCGGCATATCCCCTGTCGAAGGTGATCGCCGAGCGGACCGCGTGGGATTTCATCGAACGCGAGGGAGGCGACACCGAGCTGGTCACGGTCAACCCCACCTTCATCCTCGGCCCGACGCTGACGACACAGGCGCGTTCGTCGTTGCAGCTGATCAAGGCGATGCTCGACGGACACATGCCCGTCGTGCGGCGCCAGCGCTTCGGCGTCGCGGACGTGCGCGACGTCGCCGATGTGCACATCCGCGCGATGGCCGCCCCCGAGGCCGCCGGGAAGCGCTTCTTGGTCCTGGCTGACGGGCCGACGATCAGCTTCCTGGAGACGGCCCAGCTCCTGCGCGAGCGGCTCGGCCCGCTGGGCGAACGAGTGCCCACCGAAGAAGCGCCCGGAGAGGATCCCCCCCGCCTGATCATCCACAACGACCGGGCGAAGACCGAGCTCGGCTGGCGCCCACGCCCGGCGGAGACGACGATCGTGGAAACGGCCGAGAGCCTACGCGACCTTGGGCTCCTGGAGAACAACGATGACGAGCACTGACAGCATGCGACCGTACCCTGGGCGCGCCAGGGGTCAGAGCGCACGCTTGGGCTGAAGGACCGGCTCTTGCTGAGCTGATTCTCGAGGCTGTCGAGAATGTGCTCCGAGCTGACAAGGCAGACATCGCGTCGCCGCTGATGGGCGGCTTGGCTCAGGAAGGCGTGAGCGAGGAGTTGCGCTAGGTGATCCTCGACCAGTCTTGGCCCACGGCGCAGTTGCTCAGGCGCCGATAGAGCGGTCGCGGACCACCCGGCAGCCGGAAACGGGGTGGGGCGGGTTCGGTTTTCTGAACTGACGAGCCACTCAGTCACGTCCAGCCGGCTCCGGGCGCCGTCGTGATCCAGGTGGGCAGGAAGCCGTAGAGGGAACGTAGCTACCCCCGTAATTCGCCGCTCCCACCGGCACCACTCACCAATCTGGAGGATTTCCCTTGAAGGCCCTTATCCGTCTCGTCGCCGTCGGAGTCACCGCTGCGTTCTTTGCAGCGGCATGCTCCAGCGGCGGCTCATCCACATCGAGTACGAGTTCGCCGTCCGCCACCTCTTCGGCAGCTGCTGCGGCAACTTCCAGTAAGGCGGCGGATCTCCGGACAAAGCTCAACATTCTGCTCGGAGAGCACCTCATTCTCGCGTCCAAGGCGACCGGCGCGGCGCTCGGCGGGCGGACCGACGAATACCAAGCCTACGGCGCCCTGCTCAACCAGAACGGCACCGACATCGGCGCCATGGTTGGCGCGGCCTACGGCCCGGATGCGGAGATGAAGTTCAACCAGATCTGGAGCGCCCACAACGGGTTCTTCGTCGATTACACAGTCGGCAAGGCTAAGAACGATGCTGCCATGCAGCAGAAGGCCGTCGACAACCTGACGACCGTCTACATCCCACAGTTCAGCGAGTTCATCGCCGGGGCCACCGGCCTCCCCAAGGACACCGTGGCGGAACTGACCAAGACCCACGTGCTGACGACCAAGCAGATCGTCGACGATCAGGCCGCGAAGAACTGGCCGGCGGTCTCCACCGACGTTCGCAAGGCATACGCCCATATGCAGATGATCGGCGATCCGCTATCCGAGGCGATCGCCAAGAAGCAGTCTGATAAATTCCCGGGTGACGCGACCAACAAGGGAGTGGGTCTCCGGGTGTCGCTCAACCTTCTGCTGCAGGAGCACCTTTATCTGGCCAGCTCAGCCACGTCCGCCGCGCTCGGCGGCCGTCAGGACGAGTTTGCGGCCGCCGGCAAGGCCCTGAACGACAACGGCACCGACCTCGGTGCCGCCATCGGCAGCCTTTACGGGGCTGACGCCCAGGCCAAGTTCAACGGCATCTGGAGCGCGCACAACGGGTTCTTCGTCGACTACACGACCGGTGTCGCCAAGAGCGACCAGGCCGCGAAGGACAAGGCGGTCCAGAATCTGACCACCGTCTACATTCCGCAGTTCAGCGACTTCATCGCTGGCGCCACCGGCCTGCCCAATGCGGCTGTCGCCGACCTGACCAAGACGCATGTTCTCACCACTAAAGACATCGTCGACGCCCAGGGCGCGAAGGACTACAAGGGCTCGGCCACGAAGGACCGCGCCGCCGCGCAGCACATGGAGATGATCGCAGACCCGCTGGCCACCGCGATCGTCAAGAAGCTGCCCCAGAAATTCGAGTAGAGCAACCAGTCTGACGGTTTGTTCCGCCAAGGGGGCGCCGCCGTGGCGCCCCCTTTACCAATTACAGGAGGTCCTTTTCCATGACTCGTATTGGCATAGCCGGCCTGCTTGCCGCCATTGCGCTGGCCGCCTGCGGCGGCAGCGGCAACAGCCAGGCAGGCAGCACCAGTTCGGCGCCCAGCATCTCGCCCTCGGGACCACCCGCCGCCGCCACAGTGCGCCTGGCCGACTTCTCTCTGGATCCCATGTCAGTGAGCGTCAAACAGGGCGACTCGATCCTGGTCGTAAACGCTGGTAAGAGTCCGCACAACCTTTGGCTGCGCGATGCCTCAGGCCATGTGCTGGTCAAGACGCCCAACCTCAAGCCGGGCGACCAGACCACCCTCAAGCTCGACCTGCCCCCCGGAAGCTACGTGGACTACTGCCAGGAGCCCGGCCATGAGAGCCTGGGCATGAAAGGAGCTTTGACCGTGCGGTGAATGCGGCCTGGAAAACCTAGCGGGCCGGCCGCTCGCTCCGAGCGCGGCGCCGGCGGGCGCCCAGCATCTCTCCGAAGCCAACTGCGGCCAGTCCCAGCAGCAGGTGGAGAACCTCAATCAGGAAGTGGCCGGAGCCGGGCAAGAGCGACGTCTGGGTCAGCCCGAGCAGCAGCACGAGAAAGCCCAGGCCGATGGCGCCTAAGCTGAGCGGCAGGCTCCCGCCGGAGGCGAGTGTCACCGCTCCCATTGTCCAGAGGGACGCGACCAGCAGGATGCCGAACAGCATGTGCAGGCCCACCACCGATTCGGTCTTTACCGTCCAGAAGACCAAGCCCAGGATCAGTGCGCACAGGAAGGAGAGGCGCAGCACTTGCTGGGCGATCAGGAAGACAGCGTTCACCGCCGCTCTCCGGCCGACCGGAAGAGGCCAACCTCCTCACCCCGGCCCGCGGTGCGAGCGCTCTTCAGAAGAGTCGTCGCGGCCGCCAGATCCCACAGCGCGAGCCCGTGCGACTCGAAGAGCAGCGGACCGCCGCTTGCCGGCAGCTCGACGGTGCCGGCCAGCACCGCACCCAGCTCAACGCAGCCGGCGAAGTCGTAGCCGGCGCTGAGCAGGTCGCCGCTCTCCAGCTCGGCTGTCTCGCGCTGGTCCACCACCACCGCGCGGCAGTTGGTGACCAGGTCAGCCGGCAGCTCACTGCGACTGGGAATGTTGCAGCCGGCGCCCACGACGAGCGCTTCCGGTTTGACCCAGGCTGCCTGCAGGACCGGGACGGCGCTGGTGGTGATGGTCACCACCACATCGGCTCCTCGCACGCACTCCTCGGCCGAGCCTGCCGCTCGGCCGCCGACGGTCTGAGCGAACCGCGCGCGCCGCCCTTCGTCGCGGCCGTAGACGCGCAGCTCGCTCACCTCCAGGCAGGCGCGGAGCGCCGCCACCTGGGTTTTGGCCTGCCACCCAGTGCCAATTACTGCCACGATCTTCGGCCCCCGGCCGGCGAGCGCTCGGGCTGCGACGGCCGTCGCCGCTCCGGTGCGCAGAGCGCCCAGGCGGTTGGCTTCGATCATGGCGATCGGCGCTCCGTCCAGGTCGAAGAGAGTGACCAGGAAGCGAACCTGGCCGCCGCCGATGGTGTAGGCCTTCAGACCCGTGACCCTGCCACCAGGCCAGCTGGCAAACATGACGTTGAGCACGCCGCCAGGCGGAAAAACCCGGCGCCGCGGCTGATTCTGCGCCTCGCCTCGGCCGAGATCTCGCGTGGCTGCCGCCACCGCGGAGATGATCGCGTCCAGGTCGGCCAGCGCTTCGACGTCAGCTTCACGCAGTAAGAGAGCCACGGTTGGTGAGAATAGGCGAGTGACTCCCTCCGGCCGCCTCCGGGTAGGCATGATCGGTCTCGGCACCGTCGGCACGCAAGTGGCAGCGCGGCTGCTGGAGCGGCGAGCTGAGCTGAGCCGCCGCGCCGGCCTGGAGTTGAGCCTCGCCCGAGTGCTGGTCAGGGATCTGAATCGGCCCCGCGCGATAACAGTCGCCGAAGGCCTGCTCACCACCAACCCTGCCGAGGTCCTCGACGATCCTGCCATCGACGTGGTGGTGGAGGTCGCCGGAGGCGAAGAGCCGGCCCGAAGCTACCTGGAGCGGGCCATCTGCAACGGCAAGCACGTGGTCACCGCCAACAAGCTGGTGATGGCCAAGCACGGCCCCCAGCTGCTGGAGCTGGCCGGGCGGCGCAACGTCGATGTCTACTTCGAAGCCGCGGTGGGCGGCGGCATCCCGCTCATCAGCACGTTCAGGGTGGATCTCGCCGCGAACTACCTGGGCCGCATCATGGCTGTCATCAACGGGACCACCAACTTCGTGCTGGGCCAGATGGCGCGCGGTCGGACACTGGCAGACGCTGTGAAGGAAGCCCAGGCGGCCGGCTTTGCCGAGGCGGACCCGACCGAAGACCTGGACGCTCATGACGCCGTCTACAAGCTGGCCATCATGGCGTCGATCGGCTTCGGCGCGCACGTGCGGCCGGAGGCGATCTATCGCGAGGGCATCGGCCGGGTGGATCCTGTCGACTTCCCCTACGCGAGGGAGCTGGGCTACGAGCTGAAATTGCTGGCCTACGCAGCGCAGGACGAGCAGGGTCGGGTCGAGGCGCGAGTGCACCCCGTGCTGCTGCCGCTGGGCCACCTGCTGGGGAACCTGGAGGGCGCCGCCAATGCCGTCTACGTGGAGGGCGACCTGGTGGGCCCCGTCCTGCTGCAGGGCGAGGGCGCCGGCGGCCGGCCGACGGCCTCCAGCGTGGTCGGCGACCTGGTCGATCTGGCTCGGTCCTGTCACCGGCAGGTGCAGCGGCGACCTGCCATCGAGTTCCGCTCGGAACTGGTCATGCTGCCGATGGATCTGGTCGAGACGCGCGCCTACTTCCGCTGCGTCCTGGCTGACCGACCGGGCATGCTCGGCGCCATGTTCACAGTCTTTGGGCAGGAGGGAGTGAACATCGCGGGGGCGATCCAGAAGGAGAGTGAAGGCGACACCGCCGAGTTCGTGGTCACCACCCACACTGCCTCGGATGTGGCGCTTCGGCGAGTGCGCGAGCGCATCGCCGCCGAGGAGCCGGACATCGCTGTCAGGTCGTTCATCCGCATCATCTAATGACCAGCGGGAAGAGGATCGGGGTTATCGACCGCTACCGGGAGTGGCTGCCGGTCGGCGACCGCACGCCCAAGGTAGACCTCCAGGAGGGCTCCACGCCGCTCGTGCGCAGTCGAAACATCGGCCCCGCCCTGGGGCTCGGTGCGCTCTACTTCAAGTACGAAGGCCTGAACCCCACAGGCTCCTTCAAGGACCGCGGCATGGTGGTGGCTGTCGCCAAGGCGATCGAGGAGGGCGCCCAGGTGCTCGTCTGCGCCTCCACCGGCAACACCTCGGCTTCGGCTGCGGCCTACGCCGCCAGCCAGGGGATGCGGGCCATCGTGATCATTCCGGCCGGCCAGATCAGCCTCAACAAGCTCTCCCAGGCGCTCGTCTACGGCGCCAAGGTGGTCCAGATCCCCGGCAACTTCGACGCCGCCCTCAGCACTGTCCGCGATCTGGCTGAGCACTATCCAGTGGCGCTTGTCAACTCAGTCAACCCCTACCGCATCCAGGGTCAGAAGACAGCCGCTTTCGAGATCGTCGACGCACTGGGCGATGCGCCCGATTACCTGCTCCTGCCGGTCGGCAACGCAGGCAACATCACCGCCTACTGGAAGGGCTTCAAGGAGTACCATGCGGCCGGCCGGAGCACCCTCCTGCCGCGCCTGGTCGGCGCCCAGGCCGAGGGCGCGGCCCCGATCGTCAAGGGCGCACCGGTGGCCGAGCCCAAGACCGTCGCCTCCGCGATCAAGATCGGCAACCCGGCCAGCTGGGAGAGCGCGACACTGGCGCGGGATGAGTCGGGCGGGCTCATCGACGCCGTGAGCGACACTGAGATCCTGCAAGCCCAGCTCCAGCTGGCCGCCGCCGAGGGCCTCTTCGCCGAGCCGGCCTCCTGTGCCCCGCTGGCATTGCTCGTCAGACTGGTGCGAGAGGGGCGGATCGAGCGCGACTCGACCAGCGTCATAGTGCTCACAGGGAACGGCCTGAAGGATCCCGACGCCGCTTTGGGCAACGTCGAACCGCCGGTCACCATCGACGGCGACGCCAGGGCGCTGGCCAAGGTGCTGAAGCTGTGAGGATTCGGGTACCGGCGTCGATTGCCAACCTCGGACCGGGCTTTGACGTCCTCGCGCTGGCCCTGGACCTCTGGCTGGAGGTGGAGGCCGAGCCGGCCGACGAGCCGGACTGGGAGTTCGAGGGCGAGGGGGCAGAGTTGTTGAATGGAGCCGATAACCCACTCTCGGTCCTGCGCTTTAGGGGCTGGGTGAGCAGCGAGATTCCAGTCGGCGTGGGCCTCGGCTCCAGCGCCGCAGCCCGCGTGGCGGCGGCTGTCCTGCAGGGTGCCGACGACCCCATCGGCGCCGCGGGCCGGGAGGAGGGTCACTACGACAACGTCGCCGCCGCCGTTCTCGGCGGCCTGGTGGCGGTGATCGAGGACGAGGTCCAGTCCCTACCTCCGCCGGGACTTGAGATCGCCCTCTTCGTGGCCCCGAACCCGGTCTCGACCGAGGCAGCGCGCGCAGTGCTGCCGGCCCAGGTCGAACGAGCAGACGCCGTCTTCAACCTGGGCCGCATGGCCTCGTTGGTGCACACGCTCTATACGCGGGACTGGGAGCGCCTCGGCGTCGCCCTGGACGACAGGCTGCACCAGCCGCAGCGGCTGCCGCTCTACCCCTGGGCCGCCGACGTCATGCAGGCCGCGCGCGAGGCGGGCGCCCACGGCGCAGCCATCGCGGGGGCGGGGCCGAGCGTATTCGCGCTCTGCGAGCGGAACAGCGCCGACGCTGTCATGGACGCAATGGCCGACGCCGGCCCGGAAACCGGCTACGCGATGCTTACCAAGATCTCGAAGGCGGGCTACGAGGTCGACGATTGATAGTTCAGAAGTACGGCGGCACCTCACTCAGTACAGCCCAGCGGATCAAACGGGTCAGTGAGCGGATCGCCAAGACCGTCAGCTCAGGCCAGCAGGTGGTTGCGGTGGTCTCCGCGATGGGGCAGACCACCGACCGTCTGATACGACTGGCGAGAGAGGTCAACTGCGAACCGCCGGCGCGAGAGCTTGACATGCTGGTCGCCAACGGGGAGACGATCACGGCGCCCCTGGTGGCCATGTGCCTGCAGGGGCTGGGCGTGCCGGCGGTCTCGCTCTCCGGACCCCAGGCCGGCATCACCACCAGCCGCCACCATTCGCGGGCGCGAATCAAGGACATCCGGCCCAAGCGCATCCTGGAAGCGCTGGAGCGGGGTCAGGTGCCTGTCGTGGCCGGGTTTCAGGGCGCCACTGAAGATGCCGACATCGCCACTTTGGGACGGGGCGGCTCCGACACGACCGCCGTGGCACTGGCCGCGGCGCTCGGCGCCGAGATGTGCGAGATTCTGACCGACGTCGCCGGCATCCTGACAGCCGATCCTCGCGTGGTCGCCCGGGCGCGCCTGCTGCGCCACATCGCCTACGACGAGATCCTGGAGCTGGCGGCGGTCGGCGTCAGGGTGATGCATCCGCGGGCGGTGGAGATCGGCGAGCTGTACGGGGTGCCCATCCACGTCCGATCGAGCTTCAGGAAAGCCCCAGGTACGATGATCGTCGATCAGGTACCGATGGAGGATCGCAAGCGTGTCAGGGGAGTGGCACACGAGACCGAGGTGGCCAAGATCACTGTGCTGGACGTGCCTGACAAGCCGGGCGTGGCGGCCGCCGTCTTCGAGCCGCTCAGTGAACATGCGGTCTCGGTCGACGTCATAGTTCAGAACGTCTCCTCGCACGGCAGGACCGACCTCACCTTCACAGTCGCTGAGCGCGATCTTCGCCAGGCATTGCACTTGGTGGAGCAGGTGTCGAAGGAGGTCGGAGCCAAGGGAGTGAACCAGGCGGGTGGGCTGGCCAAGGTGTCGATTGTGGGGACCGGGATGCTGGGCACGCCAGGCGTGGCAGCCCGCATGTTCAGGACGCTGGCCCAAGAGCGGATCAACATCGAGATGATCTCCACCTCCGAGATCCGCATCACCTGCCTCATCGATCGCGCCGACGCGGAGCGCGCGGTGCGGGCTCTGCACGCGGCCTACGAATTGGACCAGGTCCCGGTCTGATAAGGACACGGTGCCAGTTAGCGTTGCTCTCGTCGGGCCGCCGGGCGCCGGCAAGACCACCCTGTTCAATGCTCTGACGGCCGGTCGCGGGGCCGATGGCGTGGGCATGCTGGACGTCCCTGACTCAAGACTCGGGCGGCTGGCCGCTGCCGTCGGTCCCAAGCGCATAGTGGCCGCGCAGGTGAGGCTCATAGACGCGCCGCCGGGAAGCCGCGCGCAGCGGATCGCCGCCGCGCGCGAGGCTGACGTGGTGGTCAAGGTGGTGCGAGGCTTCGGCGGCGAACCTGACCCCGCCGGCGATCTGGAGGGCATCGAGTTGGACCTCGCTCTGACCGATCTGGCGACTGTCGAGCGGCGGCTGGACGTCGTCGGCCGGGAGGCGCGCTCGGGCCGCAAGCAGGTCGCCGGCGAGCTGGCGGTGCTGGAACGCGCGAAGGCGCATCTGGATGAAGGCCGTGGGCTGGGCAGCCTGCACCTGGCGGGCGACGAGGCGGAGGCGCTGGAACCGGTCTACGCGGTCTCGCTCAAGCCGTCAGTCGTGGTGGCCAACGTGGACGAGGTGGGGTTGGCGGACGAACGCTTGGCGGCGCGCGTCAAGGAGGTGGCCCGCGAGCGCGGCGCGGCAGCCCTGGTGGTGGCCGCCGCGCTCGAGTACGAGCTGAGCGAGCTGGCGCCGGACGAGCAGGTCGAGATGCGCGATAGCTACGGGCTGAAGGAGTCTGGTCTGGCCGAGGTGACCCGCGCGGTTTGGGCGGCGGGCGGTCTGATCACCTACTTCACGGCTGGTGAGCCCGAGGTGCGAGCCTGGCCCTGCGCCCGGGAGGCCGCCGCTCCGGTCGCCGCCGGGGTGATCCACTCCGACTTCGAGAAGGCCTTCATCAAGGCGGAGGTCACCTCGGTCGACGACCTCGTGGCGGCGGGCTCGATGGACGTTCTGCGCAGCCAGGGCAAGCTGCGCCTGGAAGGCAAGGACTACCGCGTGCAGGACGGCGATGTGATGTTCTTCCGCGTCGGCCGCTGAGCCAGCGCCCGCCCGCAGACCTCCGCCCAACGCCCGCGCGGAGCCGGCGGCGCCTGGTCTGGCTCGGCTGGGCCACCTGCGCCTGGGCGTGGATCTTCTCCCTGCAGAGCTTCTACTTCGCCGCCGGCGGCTCAGTTGGGAGCAGCGCGTTTCCACCCGCGCTCGTGCAGCCTGTCATGGAGCGGCAGCCGGCCGCCGTGGCGCTCATGTGGGGAACTGGTGCGCTCAAGGTTCTGGTCGGCCTGCTGGCGCTGGCCCTGATCGCTGGACCGCGTGGCTGGCTGGCGCGACGGCTGCTTCTTGGGGTCGCCTGGCTCGGATCTGTGCTGATCGCAGGCTACGAGGGACTCGCGAGCCTGATCCAGCACGCGCTGATGGTGGCGGGAGTGGTGCCCATCCCGGCCGGATTGGGCGGGGAGTCCGCGCGCTGGCATCTCTGGCTTTTCGACCCCTGGTGGTTATTGGGCGGAGTTCTGCTCGGCCTGACAGCTTGGCAAGCGCGCTACCGCCACGAGTCCTAGTCCAAGGCGGCTTGGTTAGCCTCATCCTGATGCCCGAGCCAAGCGGGGAGGCCGCTGCCACCGTCAGCTACCGAGCGCTCTGGCGGGTGTCAGGGCTGCCGGCGCTGGTCCTGCTCACGCTGCTGGCCCGGGTGGGCGGCTCCGTCTGGAGCCTCGGCCTCGTGCTCTTCGTGCTCCAACGTTTTCATTCCCCCACCCTGGCCGGGCTGACCGCGGCGGCCAGCTGGCTGCCCGGCCTGATCTGCAGCCCGATCGCCGGCGCCCTTCTCGACCGCCACGGCCGCAAGGGACTCATCGCCCTCGATCTGGCTGTGGGCGTGAGCATGTTGATCAGCATCGTGGCGCTTGACCGGAGCGGGAGACTCGCCCCCGAGGTACTTGTGCTCATCGTCGGCCTTGGCTCCATCACACTGCCGCTCACCATGACCGGCACCAGGTCGCTCATGCCGCTCCTGACGCCACAACCGCTCTGGGACCGCATGAACGCGCTCGACAGCGCCTCGCTGAACGTCACCGAGCTGCTCGGCCCGGTCGTGGCCGGCCTGCTCTTCGCGTCGGTGGGCGGCCTGGGCACGCTGCTGGTCGTGGCGGCTGTCTGGCTGGCAGCGCTCTTCTTGACCGCCCTACTGCGCGATGCGCCCACCACTCGTGGTGCCGGCTCGCTCTTCCGCGAGACGCTGGCCGGATTGCGCTACACGCTCGCCAAGCCCTCGCTGCGCGCATTGGCAGTGATACTGCCGATCTCAAACGCGGGCTGGGGCATGCTGACCATCGCTCTGCCCGTACTGGTCCTCGGCCTGCCCCACGGCGGCAGCCTTGAAGTCGGTCTGCTCTGGTCGCTGTTCGGTCTGACTGCGCTCGTCGGCAGCCTGCTTTTCGGCCGGGTCAGGACCTCGGGCCGCGAAGCCAGGCTGATCGGCGGCCTCGGCCTGGTTTCGGCTGTCGGTCTGGTGGTGGTTGCGGGTTCGGCGCTGGGTCCCGCCACGCTTCTCCTGGCCGCGGCCGGAATGGTGATCGCGGGAGTCGCCGACGGCGGCGCGAGCGTGGCCCTGTTCTCCTTCCGCCAGCGCGTGATGAACCCGGCCTGGTTCGGACGGTCCCTGGCGATCTCGATCAGTCTCAGCGTGATGGGCCTCCCGCTCGGGTCAGCGCTGGCCGGACCGCTTCTCGGCTGGTCGGTGCCAGGGACGCTGGCGATTGCGGCAGGCCTGGAATTGCTCGCGGCAGGCCTGGCACTCCGGCTGCTGCGTCACCCCGAGCCGCCTGTGTCTGCGGCTAGCAACTAGGATCTGCCGCGCGCAACTGAGGACCAAGTGCAGGCCGTCCGCGTGGAGGGCCTGGCTTCGGTAGACTGCGCCGCCGCGGCCCCAATTGCCGATTCTGCGTTCGCTTCATCAGCGCACGCCCCAAAATCGAGGAGAATCCAGTGGAACTTTCGACCTACCTGATCACGGCTGCCATCACGCCCAACAAGATCATTGCGCTCGTCGTGCTGCTCGCTCTCGTGGCCGGCGGCTATTTCTACTGGCAGCGCAGCCGCTGACAGAACGGGGGGCACGCCGGACGGCATAGAGCTATGCCCGTCCGTGGCGTCAGCCCTCCGGCTCAGGCTCGAACGGTTGCAGCTGCTCCAGGTCATCCTTCTCCAGGCGGGCAAACAGGGCGAGGTCGTCGCCCCGCTCCAACAGCCGGCGCGGCAGGATCACAGGCGCCTTGAACCAACCGGCAGGTTTTAGGGCCACGCCGACCAGAGCGCCGTGCTCGAACAGGACCGACTCCACCTCGCCCAGAACCTGACCAGGCGTGCGCGCCATCACCTTCTCACCTGCCTCGATTTCGATCTCGTCGGCGCGCTTGTCAGCCTCCTGCGCCATTGAGGGGACACCGGGCCAGCCAGCCAGAGCCTCGCTGACGTGCTCCAGGTCCTCCGAACCGCTCGGAGTGGTGTAGCGGTAGTGGAGATAGGGCGGCAGTTGCCGAATCGCCGCCGCGTCAAGGTTGAGCTCGATCCGATCGTCGCTCTTACTGGCCAAAGCCTCCACCGGGATCAGCACGTCGTCGACCAGCAGACTTGAGCCCGGTGACAGCAGGTGGCCGCTGAAGGAGCGGCTCTCCTTCACCACCAGCGCTCGGAGGCGAAAGTCGTTCTGATCCACCAGCGCTCGGTGCAGGGAGCCCACGTGGCTGCCGTCGCTGGCATAGACCCCAGCCCCAAGTCGCAGCTCCCCGTCGTCACCGGTTGTCGTCACTCGCCGATTACCTCCAGCGTGCGTCGGCCGACGCTGCCCGCGCGGGTGTGATCGCCAACCGCCGGGGGCCCAATCTCAGTCAACGCCGTAGGACCTGCGCACGTTGGGCCGGCTGAGCAGCCAGAGCACAGGGATCCCGAACACCCCCAGGCACCAGAAGGCGGCGACTATCACCGCTGACAGCCAGCCCCAGCGCCGTCCCCGGCGCAGGCCGTAGAAGCCCAGCGCGTGCAGGACAGCCCCCGCCAGAAGCAGCGTGAGCGGGACCACCGCCTCTACCAGGAACCAGCCCAGCCGCTGCCCCGGTGGCACCCCACGCGCGGCGAGGAGAGCCAGCTGCTGGCCGCGCCAAGTGGGCGAGAGACAGTAGGCGAGGAACTGGCTAGCCTGCACCAACAGGAAGATCGCTCCCGCCGCATAGATCCAGGGCAGCAGGCCCAGGCGCGTCCCCACGGCATCCCTGCCGACCAGCGGCGGTGTCCCGGGAACCGGCGGCGGCGGCCTCTGCTCGGCGGGGGCCAGCGCCGAACGGGCTGGCGCAGGCAGGTCCGCCCGGCCAGGAACGGTCGGCGCCTGGCTGGCTGAGTCAGGCTCGGGCACCCAGCGCTGGGTGCCGCAACGGGCGCAGTAGCGATGACCCCCGTCAAGAGTGGCTCCGCAGTTGATGCAGAAGCCGACTGCGCCCTCGCTCACCTGAAGATTATCGCTCGCCGGCAGCGCTGACGCCCCGACAGGCAACACGATCCGATGAGCACGTCCGGACACCCTCGT
>QHBT01000008.1 GCA_003244185.1 Candidatus Dormiibacter spiritus
CTGGCGGAGCAGATCGGCTGAGGACTCAGGCCGGCCGCCAACCGCCTCGCCAGCGTCAGTGGTCGTCCCGGGGCAGGATCGGCCTATGGACAGCTCCACGTCGGCTTCGGCAAGCACGCAGGGGCACGCAGTCGCCTCCGTCGTCAGCGCGCGAGGAGATCGATTGCGACCTCGAGTCGTTCGAGGTAAACGGATGACTACTCACGAACCCATCTCGACGCCGTTTACCGCCTCCAGCACCGCGGACGAGGTGCTCCAGGGCGTCGACCTCACCGGCGTCCGCGCGATCGTGACGGGAGGTTCCTCCGGCATCGGCATCGAAACCTCCCGTGCCCTGACCGCCGCGGGCGCGGAGGTGACGCTCGCCGTCCGGAACACGACCGCGGGCAACGCCGTCGCCGAGACGATCGAGAAGTCGACCGGAGCGATCCGGCCCCGAGTCCTCCGGCTCGACCTCGCGGATAGGATCACCATCACACGCTTTGTCGAGGCGTGGGACGGCCCGCTTCACCTGCTCGTCAACAATGCCGGGCTGGTCACCGGTGGCCTCGAACGAGCCCGGGAGGGCTGGGAGCTGCAATTCGCGACCAACCATCTCGGCCACTTCGCCCTCGCCACCGGCCTTCACGACGCCCTGGCCCTAGGGGCGTCCGAACAGGACGGAGCACGGATCGTCTCACTCAGTTCGACGGCCCACATGCGTTCCGGCATCGACTTCGATGACCTCCATTTCGAGCGTCGCAGCTACGACCCCCAGATCGCCTACGCCTAGTCGAAGACGGCGAACTCCCTGTTCGCCGTCGAAGCGACCCGTCTCTGGGAGGCCGATGGCATCGTTGCCAACGCGGTGAACCCAGGCGGTGTGGCCACCGGACTGCAACGGAACTTCACGACACAGCAGAAGGAGTCACTAGACGCTGCCGAGGCCGCCGGCGTCTTCGCATACAAAACCGTCCAACAGGGGGCCGCGACCAGCATCGTCGCGGCCGTCGCCCCGGAATTCGCGCGAACGGGAGGCCACTACCTAGACGATGCACGGGAGGCCTACACCGTGCCGAACGATGCAGAACTCGCACAGCACCCACACGGCGTGAAGGAATGGGCGCTCGATCCCGCTGCCGCTGAGCGCCTCTGGGTCGTATCGCTCGAGCTCATCCGGGCCTGACCTCGGAGCTTTCGCCAGTGACATCTGACCCTGAGCGAATCGATTTCGGCGAGTCAGTGCGCGGTAAAGGTTCGGGCTTGCGAGACTGCTGCTGCGCTTCCGGAACGGCACGCGAACCGTAGTCCTAAAAGCTCCTCCCGCGTCGTCGAGTCCATGCGCAGGCGGGATCCGCGCTCAGCCTTTCGCGTAGTACTCGGCGCGGCCGCGAGCGATGCCTTTGGCTCCCAGGGCATGTCGGGGTGCGTCCGGTGGAGCTGGAGCTTAAGTGCCGGCTGGGCCCATGGCTACAGCGCGCGGCGGCGAAAGCCCCAGTAGGAGAGCCCGAACACGGCCACCAGCCAGAGCACAGTCCAGAGCAGAAAAGCAGTTGCGGGCGGCTCGGTCGCCCCAAAGGGGTTGCCCGCCCCCGCGCTGCCTGTCGCCTTCAGGGCTGCGATGACAGTGGCCGGCTCCATGGCAAAAACCGCTCCCCGCCAGAGAGCATCGGTGGGCAGCAGCAGCTTCATGATGAGACCGCCGGTGACGAGGCCATCGTTGTGGATGGCCTGTCCCACGCCGCCGACTATGCCGCCGATCCAAGCCATGAAGTAACCGACCAGGGCGATGATGCCACCAGTCATGCCGGCCAGGCGGGTGGAGAGCGCCAGGGCCAGGGTCATGAGGATGATTCCCTCACCCGCCACGTAGACGATCAGCTCGACCGGCCGCGGCGGCAGGTAACCGGTGGCCCACCAGAGCACCAGCAGCTCCAGGATGGCGGCGCCGGCGGCGTACATGACCACCAGCACCGCCAGGCCCAGCCACTTGCCCAGGACCACATCGAGCCTGCGGACCGGCCGCGCCAGGAGCGCGAGCAGCACTCCCGACTCGACATCGCTGGAGATCGTGGGGGAGGCCAGGAAGACCGAGCTCAGGGCCAGGACGCCTGCAAACATGAAGACGATCACTATCAGGAGCTGGGAAGCGATGAGGCGGATCTGATAGTCAGGCAGCCGCTGGCCGTTGCCGGCTTCACCCAGCTTGGTGAAGCCCCAGCCGGTCAGGCCGATGATGACGAGCGTCAGGAGCAGGAGCGCGAGCAGCAGTCGCCGGCGGGATGCTTCCCAGACCGTAAGCTTGGCGATGGTCAGGGCCGCCATCAGGCCTGATGTCCCAGCAGTTCCAAGAAGCGGTCCTCCAGCGATTGGTGCCGCGGCTCCACAGCATAGACCCGGCCGCCAAGGCTCACGAGCCTCTCGACCAATTCGGGAATCCGTTCGGCCTCGAGTCCGTGGACTGTCAGCCACTGTCCGTCATCTTCCACGGTCCCGAAGCCTTGCAGAGAAGCTCGCTGCCGGCCGTCAAGCCCGCTCACGCGCACGCGGCAGGAACCGCCGCTCAGCAGCTCATCCAACCTGCCGCTGGCGATGACCCGGCCATGGTCCACCATGGCCACCCGGTCGCAGACCATCTCTACCTCGCTGAGCAGGTGCGAGTTGAGGAAGACAGCAGTGCCCTGCTCGCGCAGCCCGTTCAGGATCTGTCGCACATCGTGGCGGCCGACAGGATCCAGAGCGCTGGTCGGTTCGTCCAGGAAGACAACCTCGGGCTGGCCGAGCAAAGCGACGGCGAGGCCAAGGCGCTGCTGCATGCCCTTCGAGTAGGTCCCGACTCTGGCGCTGGCGCGCTCCTGCAGGTCCACTGTGCGCAGGACCCTGTCTATCTCGAGCCGCCAGGCTGACCGAGGCAGCCGTGCGAGCTCGCAATGGACGCCGAGCACCTCGCGGGCGGAGAGCCAGGGCTGGTAGCGGAACAGCTCAGGCATATATCCAACCCGGCGCCTGACCTCCAGATCACCCAGCGGCCGGCCGAGCAGTGACCCCTCGCCGGAGGTGGGGGCGACGAGCCCCAGGAGAAGCTTCACGCCTGTGGTCTTGCCGGCGCCGTTCGGCCCCAGAAAGCCGAAGATCTCCCCCCGAGGGACTGTCATCGTCAGACCGGCGAGCGCCAGGCTGCCGCCGTAGGACTTGGTCAGCTCGACACAATGAATTGCCGGCGAGGCGGCGGCCACAGTGGCCGCCGCCTGCCTCTCCTGCAGATCTACCAACTGACTGGAAACGCTACTTGAAGCTCAGTCCGTCGGCCGTCTTGACTGCGCTGTCCGCCGACAGCAGGCCGGCCACCGCGTACACGGTCGAGCTCTTCTTGTCGATCCAGATCACGCCCCCACCCAGGCCCGTGTTGTCGCCGATAGCAGTTCCCTGGATGCCATGCACAGTTGCCGGGTGTGCGGATGCCATGTCCACCGGGATGGGCAGCGGCAGGTTGCCGGCCGGGCTGTCGAAGCCGTTGATCAAGTCCTTCAGCGGCTGGCTGAGACTGGGATCGCTGGCCAGCAGCGCCTTCTTGACGTCACTCACGCTGACGCCGTTGGACGTCACCTTGGGCGACCGCATTTCCGCGATGGCCAGTACCGGGCCGACCTGGCTGGCGATCTCCTGCGGCGTCGTCTTGGAGCCATCGGCAGTCTTTCCCGCCTGCGCCGCCTTGTTGAGGTCGCCCACTACGGCCACCTCAGCCGGTCCCACCTGGACCGTCAGAGTGGTTCCCCTGAGCTTGGCTGGAGCGTTGGCATTGAACGTCACTGAGCCGGTGGCGCCTGCCATGGCCGCGTAGGTGACCGGTTGATTGGCGAACTCCTGCGGCAGCTTGGATGTGTCGACCTTCAGCGCCGGCAGTCCAGAGATCTTGGCTGCTTCAGCGGCAGTCTCCGCCTGCTGCAGCTGCGGCTGGCTCACCCACTTGACGTCACCCCAGCGGGCGAACGCCTGCAGGCTGTTCATATCAGACTGTGTGGGCTTGCCCACGCTGACGGTCTGCACCTGGCTGGGCTCGAACACTTGCCGTACGTTCTGGGCGATCGGGGTGGCGGCCACTGTGGCCACCAAGCCCACCGCCAAAACTCCTGCCAGCGCCGGCTTCCGCCAGCTACTGACCTGCGCCTGCGGCCAGACCGCTGACCGCAACCGCTGCAGCGTTGAGGGATTTCCCTGGCCGGCGAGCTTGGAGTTGAAGCGAACCAGTGCCGCCTCAGGGTCAACTGTCACGCCGGGCACGGCCAGGGCGGCAGCCACGCCGCGAGTCGTTGCGGCGATGTCGCTCAAGCGTTCCTGGCAGGCGGCGCAGCCGTTGTAGTGAGTTCGCTCGGCTTCGCTGAGAGCGAGAGGCTCGTCGTAGAGGCGACGGACGGTTCCGTCAGGCAGGTGTGACACGGTTCAGCTCCTTCAGCAGTGATTGCTCGGCACGTCGCAAGAGCGTGCCAATCTGGTTGGTGCCCACTCCCAGGGCGGCACCTATCTCGACGTAGGAAAGTCCGCTGTAGCGCAGAGCGAGAAGGGAGGCGGGCTTGGTGGAGAGCCGGCTCAGCGCTTGCCGCACCCGCCGACGTTCCTCGTTGACGACCAGCACGTCCTGCGGATCGGGCGGCGTGTCGGTGCGGAGATTGGCGTCGTTGACCTCCCGGCGCTCCCGCCGCTTGCGGGAGCGGATCCGGTTCAGGGCAGTGTGGACGGCGGCCCGTTGCAGCCAGGCCGGGGCGTAGCCGGCGTCCGCTGGGTGCTTGCGGTGAAAGTCCAAGAAGACTTCCTGCGCCACGTCCTCAGCTTCCTGGCGATCGGCCAGGACGCGGTTGGCCACTGCCACGACCTTCCCGTACTCGGCCAGGAAGAGGGACTCGAACGAGTCTGGCGCCGTCCGCACTGCGGCGCCCCGGTCGGCGGGCTCTTCGCCCATGGGCTTCACGGATCTCGCTTTCACTGCTAAGGAGGCACCACTGCCCAGTTGGATTGTGACGTATCGGCCTCGGGAAGGTGGGCGACCCCAGCGGTCCTGCCGGGCGTTCTTACCGCGGCGCGCGACGGCGGCTTAGAGTTCGCGGTTATGGATAGCGTCGTTCGGGCTGCGTGGACGGCGATCGATCAGCGAGATTGGGACACGCTGAAGCCGCTACTCCATCCCTATCTTCACTGGACTGGCCAAGACGGTCAAGCGGTTCGCGGGCGGACCAATGTGCTGGCCAGGCTTGCCCTCACCCATCCCACGGGGCCGCCGTCAGAGCATGAGCTGCGCGATGGTCAGATCTATCGCTGGGTGGAGAGTCATTGGTCAACGTGAGTGTCTCGCCCACTCGGGGATAGGACCACTTAGTCGCCGTCCTCTGCTGTGTTGATGTACGGCAGCTGGAACTGGATCTTGTCGGCGATGTGCTGGTAGTAACCGCCGTCCTTGAGGTTGATGGGAACGTACCTGAAGTCGTTTCCAGGCCTTGGGCTCAGGTAGCCGGCGGCCTTCGCCAGGTCTGCCGCATCCGGCACCGACTCCACGAAGACGGGCGCAAAGGCCCAGTTGTCGGACGGGCTGGTCGGCAGCGTGCCGGGACCGATATCGACCTTGCCGAAGGGGCCGTCAGAGAAGGGGATGTTGCTGTTCGGGATGGTGTCGATGCCGTGGTTGGCGAGGATCTGACGGCCCAGTGCCCGGTGCTCGGACTCAATCACCGCGATCTGCGCTGCGATCTGGGCGAGCCGGGGCTGATTATTCGGCGGCGACGCCAGCTCTCTGACCGCGGCCAGGAAGGCGGAGTCGAACACCCCCTCCAACTGCTGCTGGGCGAAGATGAACTCGTCCAGCTCCGCGAAGGTGTCGTCAGCTTTGGGGAAGCTGAAATGAGTGGCGGTCGGGATGACAGGCATTCCGGTCACGGCGGCGAACAGCTCGTGGTGGATCTGCTCCTCGATGCCGGCTGCAGCCAGCGCCTCGATCTCGCTCTGGCGCAGAGCCGGCTTGAGCTTCCCCGCCCGGGCGGTTCTGACAATGTTCCGGTAGAGCGTGATCGCCAGCTGTTCAGCGGTCTCCGCGACTATGAAGATGGTCTTGATGTCGGTCACCTCGTCCGGCACCACACTGAGCTTCGCGACCGTGTCAGACGCCGAGTCTGCGGCGAAAGCCGGGGTGGCTGTCAGAAGCGGGCCGCCGACCGCGACAGCGCCCGCAGCCAGCATTCCGGTTCGTAGGACGTCGCGGCGGGACGCGACCATGTCGAGCAGCCGGCGGGTTCCTTCGGGACGGTATTCCATGAGTTTCCTCCAATCTCCATCGATCGACTTAGTTCCAGCACTGCCGGTGGGTCACGTCGTCGCGTATCTGCCCTAGCAAGCTTGTGGCCGCCAAGGTTTCCCCACATCCTCCAGACGAACGATTCGACACCTACCTAGGCAGCATTTCCGATGTCCATTCCCGGCTCTCCCTTCGTATAGAGCGAGGTGGGGGGATTGAGCCATCGAGGGTCGGCTGTGAACAATTCGTTACAGCAGCTCGCCACGGTGTTGAGATCCCTCGCCCAGCCAAATGTCCTGGATGTCTCGGGCCGGCTGCTCGACACCCTGCCGGTGGCAGTTCTGCTCACTGACTGCTCACCGGCGTTTCGCTGCCAGTACGGCAACGCTGTCTGGCGCAGCTGGGCCTCACAGGACACGCGGAGTCTCGAGAATCGACCACTGGCGGAGTTGTTGGCGACAACCGAGCGGAAAGGCCTCTTGGCAGTGGTCCGTCAGGTCCGTGCTACCGGGCAGCCTGGCCGGCATCGGGGCTACCTCCACTCAGAACGACGGGGAGCCGCCACCGCCGTCGCGGCTGCCCCCACAGTCTGGGAGTGTGAGGTATATCCACTCACCCCAGAGGGACAGGCTTCGACTCACCTCCTGATGCTTTTCAGTGAAGTGACCGACCATCCAGCCGACCTGCCTCAGAGGACGGCCCGAGTCCTACGTCCAACCGGCGTGGTGCAGCTCGAACAGGCGAGGCGAAGCCTGCTCAGTGACCGGGAGCAGCAGGTGGCCGATCTGGTGGCCCAGGGCCTGAACAATCTCGCCATCGCTAGGCGTCTGTTCCTGAGCCGGACCACTGTCGCGACTCACGTGGTTCACATTCTGAACAAGCTCGGATTCAGCTCGCGCGTCCAGATCGCCGGTTGGGTGGTCGAGGAGCGGCTGAAGGAGGTTGGCAAGGAAGTGTTGCCTGAACGGCGGCGTTTCGCCAACCTCCATGCGCTGGGCGACGTGGCAGTCATCCAGCATTACAGCCAGCGCGGCGCGACGGCGCGCGTCCCCACCGCCGACAGCTGATCGAAGCGGGCCGGGTTTGACTAGCCTCGCGAGTGCGTCTAAGCCGGTTCGACGGCGGAGCTGGGAAAGAGCTGCCTCAGCAGGGTTCGAAACCGCATAGCCAGCGGCTCACCGCGGCTTGGGGGAGGGGCGTGGCCCTGGCGGGGCGCTGAGCGGGAGTCTTCATCGAGCACCTCCTGGCAGAGCTCGATGCACCTGTCACAGATGTACACGCCCGGGCCGGCGACGAGCTTGCGCACCTGGTCTTGACGCTTGCCGCAGAACGAACACCGGGTGGAGCGGCGGCGGCGCTCTCGTTCGAGGTCATGCTCCTTCCGATCCATGCCTTGAGCTTAGCCAGCGGCGCATGTACGGGAAGCCGCTGACCTCAGTAGTAAATTCCGCGCACGCGGTGATAGGGCGACATGGGGAAGGTCTCCTGGGCGAGGTGCCAGAGCAGCCAGTCGAGCTCGACCGACGTGAGCTGGCGGCCCCGGTCGGTCAGCTCTTGGCGCAGGCGCTCGACCGCCACTACAGTGGCGGCTCGGATCTCCACCTCCGCCGGCTCGCCGCTCCGCAGCTCCACCCAGCCGTCCACCCGCGCGGCCAGCGGGGACGAATACTCGAGGGCGCCCAGATGACGCAGCACCTGGGGCAGCTTGTAGTCGGCAAAGCAGGTCAGCTGATCGAGGTCGGGAAAGCCGGCCAGGCCGGCGGCGTGCAGGTCGGCGGCGACAATTTGCGCCCGCTTCAGGAAGGGGACCTCCCGACCTTCATAGCCGGACACATCGCGGTAGCTGTCGAGTCGTTCGCCGAAATTGCGGGCAGTGTCGACGGCGGCTTCGCCCACCAGCCCGTCGTAGCCGTGGTGGCCGAGCTCATTCAGCGCCTGCGCCCGCTCGGCGAGCATGGGGAAAGGCCCCAGCAGCCTGCCCAGAGTCTCGGCGTCGATCGCCACCAGCGAATCGGGGTCCTCCAAGTCAGTGCCGGCGCGGTAGACGTCACGCAGGCGCTCGGCCATTTGCGTGTACCCGCCCGGCCTCTGTCCCGTCCAGCCCCCGGGCAGCCAGAAGGAGAAGTTGATAGTGTCCAGCACCATGAGATAGCGGCGGGCGCGCTCGGGCTCGTCAGCGAAATGGCTGACGCCGTCCCATGCCGGCAGCGGCCGTTTCCGCACCGTCTCCGCTGCCGTCGCGAGATCCCCCAAGCGAACGTCGCGCGCGCGCCCCACCACCCAGGCGCAGGCGCTCCGAACTCCGAGCGGATCCCCCGCGTGCGACTCAGCTGGCAGCAGCGCGGTCCCTCACAGTCCGCTTGAACTCGTCCTCGATCAGCTTCAGGTCCTTCTGGGGCAGTTGGTGCAGATGACCCTGGAAAGCCATTGACCACTGCTCCGGCGGCCACTTCTTCACATACTCCAGCCGGTAGGCGAGATTCTTGGCAGGCACCCATTCCGACTCTTCCAGCACGTGATCGGGCCGCATCTTGACGCGCCACGGGTAGTCCTCTTCCCGGCGAGCGGTGCGCCAGAGATGGCTGTGATCCTCAAACACAGGGGAGGTGACGGTGCAGGTGGCCGCAAAGCACATCCGGCCGGAGATGTAGTAGAGCAGGTGATCGCCCGGTCGGATGGTTTCCGCCCGCCGGCGGTGGCGGCTCTTGATTCCCTGCACCGAGAAACCCTGCTCTCGCGTCTTGCGGAAATTGTCGGGGGAGATGACCAGCATCCAGCACTGCCCGCTGCCCGCAGCTTCGCCACGGCCGGCTGAGCGTAGACCGTGGCGCCGCCTCTTGCCCCGCGGCTGACCGCCGCCGGCGGGTGGGGCGGCGGCCCCGGCGGGCGCGATCGGGGACTGCTGACCAGCCAGTGGGGCAGGGTGTTCGGACATCTTGATGATGGTAGGGACTGACCGCTGCCAGACAGCTTGGGCCCTACGGCTGAAGGCTCTCCCAGTCTGCCCGCAGCAGTTCGGTCTGAATCTGGTCGAACCAGCGACCGTCCCGGAAGAACTCCTGGTGGAAGCGGCCGACCTCGCGGTAGCCGGCCGCACGCTGGGCGCGAGCGCTGGCCTCGTTGCCCTCGAGATAGGCCGACTTGAGCTTGTTTAGGCGGTACTCGCGAAAGAGGTAGTCGCGGCGGAGGCGCATCAGCTCGCCGCCAATTCCCTTGCCCCAGGCGCCCTTGTCGCCGATGGCCGTGCCGGTTGTGGCGTGGCCGTTCTGCCAGTCGATCCGATGCGCCGCCGTAGTGCCGATCGTTCGGTCCTCAAACTCGATGCACCACACGACGTCGGTGTCGCTGGCGGCCATCTTCTGCAGCCACTCCCGCTCGAACTGGAGCGTCGGAGTGACCCGGCGGCTCAGATAGAGCGTCACCTCAAGATCCGCGAACCAGTCGCAGAAGATCGGCGCATCCTCTTCGGACGGCGGCCGCAGCCGGAACTTGCTTCCCGTTATGACTGGACCGTACATGCGCCCATTCTGCAGGACGCCGTTGCCGCTGAGGCGGGAGCTGCAACTCGATGGCTGCGTGCTCCTCCAGCTCGTCTGGTTAGAGTCCTGGGGTGCTCGAGTTCAGCATCACCGCCCAGGATGGCGCCGCTCGGCGCGGAGTCATCAGGACCGAGCACGGCGAGCTTGAGACCCCGGCCTTCTTCGCCGTCGCCACGCAGGCCGCCCTGAAGGGACTCGATCCCGCCGTGGCTGCAGCGGCCGGCGTCCATTCAGCGATCTGCAACAGCTTCCACCTGACGCTCGAGCCGGGTCCCGAGGTCATCAGGCGCGCGGGGGGTCTCCACACCTACATGGGCTGGCCGGGCGTCCTGGCGACCGACTCGGGGGGTTTCCAGGTCTTCAGCCTTCGCCACGGCCAGGTCGCCGATGAGCTAAAGGGTCGCCGCCGTATCCCTGACTTCGGCCGTGAGGAGGATGCGCTGGACGCGGTGCGGGTGGACGAGGAGGGAGCCGACTTCCGGTCGTATGTCGACGGCAGCCGTCACCGTTTCACGCCCGAGAACAACATGCAGCTGCAGCAGGCTCTCGGCGCCGACATCCTGTTCTGCCTGGACGAGTGCACTCCCTTTCATGTCACCCGGGAATACACGCAGATCGCCACTGAGAGGAATGCCCGCTGGGCCCAGCGCTGCCTCGACGCGTTCCGAGTACTGGGTCCAGCCGCCCCCCAATCGCTCTTCGGCATAGTTCATGGTGGGGTCTATCCGGATCTCCGCCGCTGGAGTGCTGAGCGAATGGCGGAGCTTGACTTCGACGGTTACGGCATCGGTGATTGCCTGGGGGAGTCGAAATCGGACTGGTACAGCGTTGTGGATCTCGTCCGTCCGCTGCTGCCGGAGGCGCGCCCGCGCCACCTGCTGGGAGTGGGGGAGCCCGACGACCTGGTGGAAGGCGCGCTGCGCGGCATCGACAGCTTCGACTGCGCCATGCCCAGCCGGATCGCCCGCCACGGCCAGGCGCTGCACCTGGGACTGCCGCGGAATCGCCTGGACCTGGCCAAGGCCGACCGGAAGCTCGAAGATCAGCCGATCGAGGAGGGCTGTCCCTGTTCAGCCTGCAGGCGCTTCGGCCGCGCGTACCTGAATCACCTGGTGAAGGCGAAGGAGATCCTCGGCATCTCCCTTCTGACCGAACACAACCTCGCCTTCACCAACCGGCTCATGCGGCGGATTCGAGAGGCGATCAGCGCCGGCCGCCTGGCCGAGCTGCGGGCAGAGGTCCGAGGGATGGCGCGGCCTGAGCGAGGTGTCGTCCGCAGACAAGATTCGTCGGAGGTCCCATGAGCTTGTTGGAAATCATCTTCACGCCGCTAGGCTGGCTCCTGCGCGGCAAGCGCGCCGGCGAGGAGCGCAGTATCGGGCATGCGCCGCAGCTGGCCAGCGATGTGAGCATCGCGCTGAGCAGCCCCGCATTCACGCCCGGGGAGTCGATCCCAGCCGCGTACCGCAGGCGCGGGCTTGGCGACAACATCTCCCCCGCCCTGACGTGGTCGGGCCCGCCGGCGGGGACGGCGCAGCTCCTGCTCGTCATGGAGGACGTCGATGTGCCGTTCAGCCACCCGGGGCTGCATCTGATTGCTCTTCTCGACGTCGGCGCAACTGGGGTGACGGAGGGAGCGCTCAATGACGGCGCCCCGAAAGTGCGGTTCGTGCCCGACCGCCGCGGCCGGACCGGCTACATCGGTCCGCGCCCGCTGCCCGGACACGGCGTGCACCGCTACAGATTCCATCTGTACGCGATCGAAGAGGCCATCCCGGCGACGAGGCGGCTGACCGGGTTCGAGGACGTGCTCGCAGCGGTAGACGGGCACGTTCTCGCGCACGGCCGCCTTGAGGGCGTCAGGCGCAGCTGACGCCCTCGGATGAGCGCTCGCCGCGGAGACGGGACTCCCAGCGACACGCCGGGACGGCGGCCGGGAGAGCACCCGCTGCACCGGCGCTCCGCGCGACCAGCTGAACCTCACCCGGTCAGGTGTTGGGAAGAGGGGGCGGCTCGTGCCCTGTCAACGCCCAGGATCTCCAGCTCGCTCATACCTACCTCCTGCCCGCCGCTGTATTTCACTCAGCGGCCCGACTTCAGACGACCGGGACCAGGGAGACTAGGTTGCGCAGCATGCCCAACCGGCCGATCTCCTGGCGGGTGATGCGCTCGCAGACCTGAAACAGCGTGAGCTCGCCATCACGGGAGTCGACGAAGGTGCGACGCCAATCGCCCGGGGACATCCCGCGGAGCAGGTCGATGGTTCGCCGGCGCACCCGGGCGAACGCTTCCAGCAGCTCAGCCGCCGGCGGGCTGACCTCCGCCTCCGGTGTGGAGCGAAGCGTTTCGCTGAGCGGGATCTCGCGCTGCTCAGGCTCGAGGTACGCGTGCCGCAGGAGCCCGTCGACCGCGATCCCTGCCTGACAGAGGGAGGTCACCGCCTCCCTCACGGTGGGCAGGGCAGGAGCATGCCTGTAGCCCAAGCGCGGCTCGTCCAGGCCGGCGACCAGGTCGCGAGCCCGATCAGCAACCGTGCTCATGACCACGAGCAGATCCTCGCTGGAGCCCATCTGATCAGGCATTGCCACAGCGTAGTCAGTGGCGCCCGGCCGCCGGCCGCCGCGCAGTCGATTCGGCTCTAGCTGATCCTTTCGAGGAGCACCAGGGGAATCTCGCGACTGGTCAGCGCCTGCTGCTGCTCGAGCCAGGAAACGGCCGCCGCAACCTGTTCCCGCTCGGCCGGCTCCGCCGTCCTCGCTCGGACTTGGAACCTGTCCCGGCCGACCTCGACAGTGGCAGTTGGATTCGCGAGGAGATTCTGGTACCAGGCAGGATGCGATGTGGCCCCGTTGTTGGAGGCGATCACCACGTAGCTGTCGGCGTGCCGCCCGTAGCCGAGGACCGCTGTGCGGGGCTGCCCGCTGCGGGCACCGGTGGTGGTGAGCAGCAGCAGGGTGCTCTTGGCCAGCGGGCCGCTGAGCCTGCCGCCGTTGGCCCTGAACTCCTCGATCACCTGGCGGTTGAACTCTCGCATATCGGATGGCATCTGCATGATCGTTCTCAGCTTCGCTCATCTCGCGCTGGATGCGCAAATGCCAAGGGAGAACAGACCTCGGGTTTGGCCTGGCACTGAGGCATACTCAAGGAGTGGCCACCGCGATCCAGACCGAGCAGACCAACTGCGATCGGTGTCAGAGTCAGCTGCCAGTCGGCGCGGCCTACTGCGACAACTGTGGCGAGCGAACGCGGAAGGCCAAGCGACTGGTCCGGCTCTCGCTGCGGATCGAGATCGTCTTCTTCATACTCGTCACGCTGATAGTGATGGGCTTCGCAGGAGTCTTCTACTTCCAGAAGTAGCCTCCGGGCCGACCGGCGCTTGGTTAACCGAGCGCGTCATTTGAGACTCCCGCGTCGAAACTGGCTCAGACGGCGGCTCTCAGCCTTGAACCAGGAGGAGGGCGAAGCCGTCATAACCCTTCACCCCCACGGTCTGCAGTGCGGTCGCAGAAAGCCTGGGCTCGGTGGGCAGGAAATCGAAGACACGGCGCATGCCCGCCACGTTCTCATCCCTCGACGTGCTGTCGGCGAGCGCGCCCTGCCGAACCACGTTGTCAAGCACAATCACCGAGCCGGGTCGGCTGAGCTGAAGGGCCCAGCGGATGTACTCCAGCGAGTTCGGCTTGTCAGCATCGATGAAGACGAGGTCGAACGGCTCCTCAGCTCGCTCCTTCAAGGCGGGGAGCGTGTCGAGCGCGGCGCCGACGATTATCTCCACCCTGTCTGCGAGTCCCGCGCGAGCGATGTTCGCGCGAGCGATCTCAGCAAAGGCCGGCTGCGCTTCGAGCGTGACGAGAGTGCCGTCGGCAGGGAGCGCACGGGCCAGCCAGATGGCGCTGTAGCCGCCGAGGGTGCCCAGCTCCAGGACGCGGCGAGCGCGGCAGATCCGAGCGAGAAGGTGCAGGAACTTGCCCTGGGCCGGCGAGACGGAGATCTCGGGCAGTCCGGCTGCGGCGGCGGAGCGCAGCGCCTCCTCGAGCACCGGATCAGCAGGCAGCAAGCGTTGGCCAAGGTACTTGTCGACCGCCTGCCACACATCCAACTCGGTAGACACTCAGGGCAGCCTACCGGCCGCTCCGACTGGCACCTGCCCCGGCGCAATGGTTGCCCATCCCACTCCGAGCCAGCTCTGTCGCTGGCGTAGCTTGCCTCGTCTGCCGGCGCCCTAGTGTTAGGTCGAAAGGCCGGGTTCATCCCGGCCGGTACGCGACGTCGGTACCGAAGCGGGACAGTGGATTGACGAAGAGTGCCCGGCCTCGGGTTCGGCATGCAAGTGAAGCGATCCCGGAGGGGTTTTCGAAGGGGAGGCCCGCCTCCCCTTGGCTCAGCGCCGGTAGATCACCCGGTCGTTCATGTCGTCCTTGTTGAGCCGCTTGGCCAAATGAAGGCCCTCCAGCAGGAACTCCAACGCCGAAGCGCGGACCTCCGGCCGGTCGGGCAGCTGCAGCCTGCGCAGCGCGGGGCCAAGCTCGGCTCCCGACCCGAACGCCCGCCCGTAGGAGGCGGCAGGCAAGCTCTCGCCCACCTCGATCACCTGCCCCTCATCGAACCTGCCGACCAGGGACTCGAACTGGCTGGGAGCGAAGTGCCGACCGAACACCGCAGCCACGGCACCCCGCCGGATGCGTTCCAGCACCTGCTCTTCCTTCCCTTCGTCGAGCGCCTCGATCTCGACTCGGCCCGCGGTGGAGGGGACGAGATAGGCCAGATCTGAGATCCTGGGCACCGCCACTTCCTCGCCGAGTCGCGCGGCGCGCCGGATGGCGTTCGCGCTCAGACTCTCGAAGTTGCCGATCGACATGCGGACCGACACGCCTGACGACTGCGAGATGTGCGGGCTGCGCCGGGCGAGATGCGTCATCTCCGCCACTATCTCCTTCATGAAGCCGGGAACGAGCACCTCGACACCGGCTGGTGGCGCCGACCCCTCGGCTTCCATGATGGCCACCTCCTCCTCGATGGCCAGCGGATAGTGAGTGCGGATCTGCGAGCCGAAGCGGTCCTTCAGCGGCGTGATGATCCTGCCCCGAGAGGTGTAGTCCTCGGGGTTGGCGCTGGCGACCACCACCAGGTCCAGCGGCATCCGAACCCGGTAGCCGCGAATCTGGACGTCCTTCTCTTCCATGATGTTGAGCAGGCCGACCTGGATCCGCTCAGCCAGGTCGGGCAGCTCGTTGATGCCGAAGATGCCTCGATGGCAGCGGGGGATCAGCCCGTAGTGGATGGTGAGCTCATCTGACAGATAGCGGCCCTCCGCCACCTTGATGGGATCCACCTCGCCGATCAGGTCGGCGATGGAGATGTCTGGCGTCGCAAGCTTCTCACCGTAGCGATCGCCGCGGCCGAGCCAAGCCACAGGGGTGTCTTCGCCGCGCTCCTGGACCAGATCCCGGCAGCGCCGGCAGATCGGGTCGTAGGGGTGATCGTTGATCTCGCAGCCGGCGATCACAGGCGTCAGCTCGTCCAGCAGGTCCACCAGTGAGCGCATGATCCGGCTCTTGGCCTGCCCCCGCTCGCCGAGCAGGATCATGTCGTGCCCGGCAATCAGGGCGTTGGCCAGCTGAGGCAGCACAGTGTGGTCGTAGCCGACTATCCCGGGCAGCCGTGCATCGCCGGAGCGGAGCCGGGAGAGCAGGTTACGGCGCAGCTCGTCCCTCACGCTCTCCCGCACATGACCGCTCTTGCGCAGTGCAGCCAGGGTGGCCGGCGGGAGCGCGGAAGTCACAGTTCTGCTGACTATAGACTGCTGACCCCGTGAGCCCGCCCACCCCTCTGCGCGACCTCTACGAGCGGGCGCAAGCCACCGGTAGACCGTTGATCGGCGGCCACCGCGGCAACCCGGCCGAGGCGCCTGAGAACACCCTCACCTCGTTCCGATCGGCTCTCGAGTTGGGTGTCGACATGATCGAATGCGACGTCCACCCGTCGTCTGACGGCGAACTGGTGGTGATCCACGACCACACGCTGGACCGCACCACCAACGGCAGCGGGCTGGTCGTTCAGCACACTCTGGCTGAGCTGCGCCAGCTGGACGCGGGCAGCGGCGAGCGCTTGCCGTTGCTGCGCGAGCTGCTGGACCTCGTGAGCGGCAGGGCAGGCCTCTGCATCGAGCTGAAGCAGATTCCGATTGCCTATCCGGGCCTGGAGGAGCGCGTGGTCGGCCTCCTTCGAGAGCATCAGCTCGTCGAGCAGACAGCTGTGATCAGCTTCCTGCACAGTTCCGTCAGGCGCCTGAAGGAGCTTGAGCCTCACCTGCAGGTGGGCATCCTGGAGGGCGCCAGACCCATCGACCCGGTCGGCCTGATGCGAGGAGCGTTGGCCGACATCTACGCCCCGCACTACGGCGCAATGGATCCCGAGCTGGTGCAGGCAGTCCATGCCGCCGGCGGCTCAGTCGGCGTCTGGACTGTCGACGACGAGCAGGCGGTGGCCTGGTGCCGCGCCTGCCGGCCCGACTCGGTCTTCACCAACCGGCCCCGCGAGATCCTGGCGGCGCTGCTGCCCTAGTTGGCAGCGGGCGGCGCGGCTGGCCGTCCAGTGCGCTCTGGCGGCGTCGGTATTCGCTCCTGCCTGACGCCCGCCCGCTGCCGCCTGGTGCCGAGCCAGGTGTGGGAGATCCGCTGCTACCGCTCGCGGGCTGAGCTGCCCCGCCACAGCGTGAGCAGCCAGGTCGAGGCAAAGCAGGCCGCCGCTGTTGCCAGCAGAGTGGCGAGGACGCCCAGCGCCGTCAGCTGCGAGAGAGAGCGCTCCCTCTCCTCAGCGAGGGACAACGACCGCCCGGCCAGAACGTAGCCGTCCCGATACGGCACGATGACCACCGCGCTGCGCACACCTGGCGCCGGCTGCCAGGTCATGCGGTTCTCGCCCCTTCCGGTGGCCGCGGCAAAGGCGCCGGCCGGCGGAGCGGGGGTCGCGCCGTCGAGCTGCACAGTCTGACTCACAGGGCGGCCATTGCCGTCGTAAAGGATCACGTAGGGATCCAGCGTCTGGCGCAGATCGACCGCCGGTTGAGCGGCGCCCGCGGACCGCACTGGCTCGGGGGCCCGGTTCAGACGCTGGGCGGTGTCATGGGCGAGCTGGATCTGGGGGTCGTCAGCGCCGGCTCGGATCGTCTGCTGGCCGACCGCATAAGCGAGGCCACCGACCGCGAGCACCGCCAAGGCGATGGGCGCCCAGGCCAGCAGCGAGCGGAGCAGGATGCTTCCCCAGTTCAGCATCGTCGCCAACTCTAACGGCGTCTCGGCCCCGCCAGGTACGAACTGGCTCCGCGACGAAACAGCCGTGGGCTCGGTTGCGTTCTAGCTGGGAAGTAATGGTTAGTAGGGGAGGGATGGGTCTGCGAGCGTGCGCTCGATCGATGCTCGGCTGCATTTTCCTGGCGCTGCTCGCCGGTGGCTGCTCGGCGGCCAGCCAGTCCAACCCTTCGTCGTCGTCAGTCCCCTCGGCCTCCACCGCACAGGTAGTGCATGGGGAGGTGATGGTGGCGCTGGAGCCAGGGCCGAGAGCTCAACCGATCCACAACCGCATAAGTCTGCGCAGGCCCGACGGCTCAGTGATCGTTTCCCACAGCTTCACACCGCGCTCCGCGCCTCGGGTCAACTTCGCCGCGCCAGTGTTGGCGCCGGAGGCCACTGTCGTCGACGGCCACGCTTACTACGCGGACGGAGAGGGCCGGGTCCGCGCCTTGGCAGTGGACGGAACCGAGCAGCAAGTCGCTCAGTTTCCTTTGACCGGCTCGCAGCAGTCGCTCTCCTTCGCGGTCAGCCCTGACGGATCCCGGTTGGTCGGCGCGGTTTTCACCTGGCCCGAGCCATCGCCGAGCCCGGGTCAGGCGTTCGGACCTGGCAACTTCGCCTTGGACATCTACGCCGCCAGCCCTGGCCAGGCGGCGACTCGCATCCGGCATCAGGAGTGGCCGCAGACGAAGCCACCCACCGACGCGGTTGCAGTGGTCGGCTGGGCCTTGGACGCGCCGGTGGTGACAACCGACATGCCGCCCGCCACCCAGCAGGCATCACCCGGCCTCTGGTTCTGGGGCCACGTCAGCACGCTGGGTCCTGATGGTTGGCCGCAGAGGCAGCTGGGTGGCAGCGGCTGCCGGGCGGTCGCCGTCAACCCGGACGGGACGCTACTCTGCGTCAGCGAGAGCGCTTCCGCCCAGGCGCGCAATCCTGACGGATCGCTGCTCTTCGAGGCCAAGAAGCCAGGCGACGGTGGCTTCACACTCTCGCCCGATGGCCAGCGTGTTACCGCCGGGACCCAGGTGGCGGGCAGGGATGGCAGCGTCGTTCAGCTGCCATCGACGTTCGTCGGTCAGGGCTGGCTCGACAGACAGACGGTGGTCGGCGTTCAGGCGACCCCTCAGGGCGAGAGCAACGTCGACGAGCTGAAGCTGGCCAGTCCCAGCCAGGTCAAGGACCTGGGGTTTCAGGGCCTCTTTGTGGGGGCTCTTAACGTCCCCTGATGATGTCCGGGCTCGGTCACGCGGCCCAGGTCGCCCTGGGCAACGTCGAGCAACGCCAGGACGCCGGCTTCAGGAAGGCGGCCAGCGCCGGTTGAATTCGTTGAACCGGTGCCTGACGGCCTGCTCAAGCCCTGGCAGGTCCTCCCGAACTATCTTCTCGCCGGCCCGCCTCAGGTAGGGGGCCTCGCGCACCGCCGCTTTGCTGAGCGAGCGAAAAAGCCTGCTCAGCGACTCCGCCAAATCCGTGGATCCGCTGCTCATCTTGTTCGAAGCCTACCCAGCGGGAGGCGAATTCAAGCTGACTTGCGAGAATGCCCAGACTCGCCTCCGCGGCCGGGGCGCCAGTGTCGTGGGTTAGGGGTTCGTTGAGTAGAACGTCGGTCGAATGACAGCGAGGCTCTGGCGTCGAACCACGTGTTCGCTCAACCAGCCGCTGGCAGCTGCAGATCGCGTCCCGCATCCGCCCTAAGCAGGGCGCTGCTCCCGCCGAGAGAGATGGTCGTCACCTAACGAACGCGAGGCCCGCGCCGCGCAGCTGGATCGGGGCGGGATTGCGGCAGCCTGATCGTCCGTCGGCCCATGGCGAGAGAGCGCTCCGTTGTCAGGTCGGGCTCATGATCGGCTCAGGCGATCAACGGTGACTCCGCGCTCCTCCGAGGTCCGGACCTGGGTTGGTTGAACTGGTCGAAGGCTTCGCTTATCTGCGCTAGCGAGTCGGTCATGACCGTGCGCAGCGGTTCCTGACCGCTTGACTCGACCCACCGGCGCAGCGCCACCTTGACCACGCCGACTGCGGTCTCGGCCGTCACGGCGGCGGTCAGGTCGTCGACGCCGCGGTGCCTGAATGCTTCGGCGATAGCGTCGACCAGCTGTTCCTTCTTGCGCAGTTCGCGTTCGCGCAACCCGTCGTTGCCGTCAATGATGGCCTTGCGGTGCTTGAGCTGCTCGAGGCGGCCTTCAAACGCTGTTGCCGCGAGCGTCGGCAGCGCGCGCGCTACCAGGTCGATCGGTCCGAGGTCGGGCGGGGCGTCGTGAACTAGGCGGGCCGCGAGGGCCGGCATCTGGTCGGCGTCGGCGAACAAAACTTCGCGTTTGTCAGCGAAGTGTCGGAAGAAGGTACGCGTCGTCAGCCCGGCGCGGGCAGTGATCTCCGGGACGGTCACACTGTCGAAACCGCGCTCGAGGAACAAGGCCAGTGCCGCGCGCTCCAGCCGGTCGCGTGCGTTCGGCTTCCAACGACTCATGCGCCGGGAGAGGACGTTGAGCATGCGAGTGTTCGTTACAGGGGAAACCGGATTCATCGGCTCGGCCGTCGTCGAAGAACTCATCGGCCATTGGCACGACGTAATCGGCCTGGCCCGCTCCGACGCGGCGGCCGCGACGCTGACGGCCGCTGGGGCGGCGCCTCATCACGGGTCGGTTGAGGACCCGGACAGCCTTCGCCGCGGGGCCAGGCAGGCCGACGCGGCGATCCACACCGCCTACTTTCATCAGTTCTCGCACGCCGGCCTCGCCACGCGCCTACGGGTTGTGCTCGGCGGCAGCCCTCGCCGTATCGTGCCAAGGTTCCTCAGGGCCACGAGCGCCTCGGACCGCACCGCCATCACCACCATCGGGCAGGCGCTTGGCACTGGCCGCCCGTTTGTGTCGACCTTCGGAACCCTCGCCCTGCCGGCCGGCCGGCTGGCCACCGAGAACGACGACATCGACCCCGACGGAGTCGGCGCGCTCCGCGGCGCCACCGAGCGGGCCGTCGCGGACCTTGCCGGGCGCGGCGTGCGCGCATCTCTCGTGCGGCTGCCGCCCATCGTCCACGGCGACGGTGACCACCACGGCTTTCTGCCGCGGTTCATTGGCTACGCCCGCAAGTACGGCGTCTCCGGCTACGCCGGCGACGGTCGCAACCGGTGGCCGTCTGTCCACCGCTTCGACGCTGCCCGCCTGTTCGTGTAGGCGCTGGAAGACGGTGAGGCCGGCGCCCGCTATCACGGCATCGGCGACGAAGGCGTGCCGTTCAAAGACATCGCCGCCGCGATCGGCCGGCACCTAGCGCTCCCAGTCACCGCAGCCACCCCCCAGCAGGTGACCAAGCGCTTCAGCTTCCTCGCCTCTTTCGTCGGTGTGGACAACCCCACCTCCAGCGCGCTCACGACCGAACGGCTCGGGTGGAAACCGACCGAGATCTCGCTGCTCGACGACATCGAGCACGGCACCTACTTCGAGAAGCAAACATGAGCAACGACATCTGGGTGCTGGGCGCAACCGGGCGCACTGGGAGCGGCATCGCCCAGCGCTTGCACGAGACAGGCCAGACCATTGTGTTGGCCGGGCGGGACGCGGCCCGCCTCGCATCGATCGCGGCCGAACTGGGGGATGTCGACGTTGTCTCCGGCTCGTTCGAATCGCTGCTGACGCAGATGCGACATGCCGCGCCTGCGGTCGTCCTGAACACGATCGGCCCATTCGCCCGCACCTCGGTGCCGGTCATCGAGGCATGCCCGCCGGGCGGGCACTACGTTGACATCGGGAACGAGCTCCCGGGCATCCGCGCCGTCCTGGACGGGCACCAGCGGGCAGTCGACAAGGCCAGCACCGTCGTGACCGGCGCCGGATTCGGGGTCATCGCCACCGAAAGCGTCGTGCTCCACGTCTGTGAGGGGCGCGCGGCACCTGCGCGAGTGCGGGTCGATGCCATCCCCTCGCTGGCGACCGAGAGAGGTGTCATCGGCTCCGCGCTGGCCGGCAGCATCCTCGACGGCGCGCCTGAGGGAGGTCGCCGCGTCGAGCACGGGAGCCTTGTCCGATTCGCAGTCGCCGGCGCACGCCAACAACTGACCACCCCCACCGGCGACACCGTCACCACCGCCGCACTCCCGACCGGTGACCTCCTCGCCGCATGGCGAGCCAGCCACGCCGACTCAGTCATCTCCGCGTCATCGGAGATCCCATCCAGCCCAGCCATGCGCGTGGCTTTCCCGGTGCTGTCAACCCTGATGCGCTCCTCGACCCTGCGACGCTTCGCCATCGATCGCGTCGCCCGCATCCCCATACGTGAGCGCGAGCGTCCCAGGACGTTCTCTTGGGGACACGTTCGGGCCGAGTGGAACGACGGCACCCGCCGCGAAGGCTGGCTACGACTCGACGACGCTCAACACTTCACAGAAGCGGCTGCCGCCGAGGTCGCCCGCCGGTTGCTCGCACAACAAGCAGAACCAGGCGCTTACACCCCAGCTGCGCTGTTCGGAGCGTCACTCGCCACCGACGTGGGCGGCGAATTCGTCTCCGGCTTGCACTCGTGAGCCAGAGCCAGTGCCGGGTCCACATGCAGATCCCACGCGGTTGAGCTGTGCCTTGGCATGGACAGCGACTCTGTGAGTCGGCCGACCACCATCGACGATCTCGATCGCGGCTACGATCGTCGAGAACTGAAACAGGATGCCATGACAACCACGACTGTCGTTGAGGCAACCCGACGTGCGCCGGGGCCGATCGGCGTGCTGCTACCGGTCTCAGTGAACAGCACGGCGCCGGTCGATGTTCAGCGTGAGGCAGTTCACCGGCTCGAGAATGCCGGCTACCGTGCCGCGTGGACCAACGAGGTCGTCGGCGGCAAAGACGCCTTGGTACAGCTGGCCGTGCTGCTCGCCGCCACACAGCGGATGGTGTTCGGGACGAGCATTGCCAACATCTGGGCTCGGCCCCCGCAGACTGCACATGCCGCGGCGGCGCTGCTGTCCCAGGCCTTTCCAGGCCGCTTCGTGCTCGGGCTAGGGGTCGGCTATCCGCAGCAAGCGGCTAGCGTCGGCCGCGACTTCGGCCGGCCCGTGGCCACGATGCGCGATTACCTCGACCAGATGGCCTCTCTGACCATGCCACCGGCGCCCGATGCCGCCTACCCCAAGATTGTCGGGGCGACCGGCCCGAAGATGCTCGCGATGTCAGGCGAAACCACCGACGGGGCGATCCCCATCATGGTGCCCCCCGAATACACGGCACACGCTAGGCAGGTACTCGGGCCAGACAAGCTCCTGGTGGTCGGGCTGGCGGTTGTCACGGACGCCGACCCAGCCCAAGCGAGGACCACCGCGCGGCAGAGGGCCGCCGGCCCGCTAAGTCAGCCGGGCACTTATCCAGCCGCTATGACGCGACTGGGCTACTCCGAGCAAGACATCAGCGACGTGAGCGACCGGCTGGTGGACGCAATCATCGGGCACGGGGACGCAGCGTCAATCGAAGCCAAGGTGCGTGAACACCTGGCAGCCGGCGCAGACCACGTCATCGTCATGACGAGCGGCACGAACTTCGGTGACGGCGTCGACCAACTGGCAGAGCTCGCCGCGACGCTGGTCGTGTAGATCGTTGCTGGAACGCCAGCGGCAGGGGCAGCGGTCAGGACTTGTGCTCTTCCGCACTCTGGATAAGGCTGCCGCTCACCGCCGAAGCAGTAAGCACCGCCAGGCGACTGACGCTCGCGTCGCAGGGAAGCAGGACTGAAAGGCACAACGACGACTTCCCCGCTCCTCGCCAATAGCGAGACTTGGCGTAGCTTTTGAGAGCGCGCGTTCTCTGAAGTATTCGCGTCCGATCACGAAACCGATGGCGGCTCGGACCACGACCGGGCTCCTCGACGAACGTGAGATCGCCCGCTGCTTCCGACACAGCCGCGAGCCGCTCGACCTCGTTGGCGCTGCGGTGCTTCACCGGGCGCTCACCCGGCCGAGCCAGGAGCGAGCCCGACACGCGCTCCGCAACCACGCGGAGCACCAGGCTGCCGCGCGGCTCATCGCTGCGGGGCTGCTCGAAGACGACGGAGCCTTACGGCCAACGCCCCGCGCCGAAGCGACATTCCAGGCGCCTCCCGACCCGCGCTGGCACTGCTGAGCCATAGCTGTGCGCAGGGCGCACCTCGGCTGGTGCTGCCAGCCGCGTGACCAAACGCGCTCAGGCGGCTGACCAAACCGCTCTCACCGAAGTGTCCAGCCACGCTGGCATCGGTCTCCGGAGCCGTAAACTGCCAACGAATCTCTGGCGCTGGACACTAGATAGACTGCCGTTGGGATGGCCAAGAAGAGTGGAGGCACCAGGCAGCAGGTTCGCCGGGTGGTCAAGCCGAAGCCGCCGGTTCAGCCGGCAGCACCTCAGACGCGAACCGAGCAGCGCAAGACGCAGGCGCAGTACGTTCGCAGCGGCGGCATGCTCCAGGGCTACGCGCCAAGCTTGGTGGTCAGGATCGGCCTCTACGCGCTGATCGCCGCGGTCGTCTGCCTCCTCTTGGGCGTGGCCATCCTGCTCCTCCTGCCCTATGGCTGGCCCGTTCGAATCGCTGCGGCGATCGTCTGGATCATCCCGGTCGCGCTTATGGCGGCCTTCCTGCTGCCGGGCATCCGGCTGGCGCGAGCTGACCGCAGCGCCGAGCCGAAGTTGATCCAGGGGCAGCTCCTGGGCGCCAGCGAGGTGAGTCAGGCACTCGGGCTGGGCACTCTGATGATCAAGACGCGAGGCGGCCAGGAGCAGTTCCTCGTCCAGCCGGAGAAGCTGGCCAAGGTGCCAGGCAACCAGGTGCCGGTGATGCTCTCTGTCACGCCCAACCTGCGGCACGTCGCCAGCGTGGGCGTCATGGGCCAGCGCATGATGCCACGACCGCCGCAGCCCGTGCCGCAAGTGCTAAAGCGCCTCCGGTTGCTCCCCATAGTCACACCGCTTGCACTGGTGGCCGCCGCCATCCTGGGCGACGACATAGTCGCCCTTCTGCCCATCCTCCTCCACCTTGACCTGGGGCACGCCCTGCTGGCTCTACTGGTCGGCGCTGCCCTGGCGGCTGCGGTGTTTGGCGTCACGCATCTGATCCAGCGACGCGTCTACCAGCAGCTCCAGGGACTGCTTCCGGGAGGGCTGGGATGAGGTCATCCGACGAGGTTCCGATCACAGCCGAGGGACTCGCCGGTGTGAGGCGCGAGCTGCAGGAGCTGACCGAGGTGCGCCGGCCACAAATAGTGGCCAAGATCAAGTCGGCGCGCGAGCTGGGCGACCTGAGCGAGAACTTTGAGTATCACGCCGCTCGCAACGAGCAGTCCTTCCTGGAAACGAGGATCCAGGAGCTGCAGCGCATTGTCCAGAACCACGTCCTGATCGAGTCGCAGATCCCGACCGGAGAAGTCCAGATCTCCAGCACGGTGAGCTTCGTCGAAGAGGATGGCCCTGAGGAGTCGTACAAGATCGTCGGGCCGGCCGAGGCGGATCCCGCGGCCGGCCGGGTGAGCTATGAGTCAGCCATCGGACGAGCTCTCCTCGGCCATCGAGCGGGCGAAGAGGTCCAAGTGGAGACACCGACCGGAGGCAGCTACACAGTGCGCATAGTCAGCATCAGCTGAGCCCACCAAAATGCTCGATCGGCTGCAAACCTGGCTGCGCTCCGAGTCGGTCCGAGCCTCCTACCTGACCGACCCCGTCTCCATCGCCTACCTGACAGGTCTTCGTCTAAATCCGCACGAGCGGCTCTATGGGTTGGTGGTGACCGCCACCGAAGCCACTGTCGTGCTGCCGGCGCTGGAGGAGGCGGGGGCCCGCTCAGTGGTGAGGGGAGCGGCGCTGCTGCCCTGGGCAGACGGCAGCGATCCCTGGCCGGAGGTGGCCCAGGCTCTGGCAGGGATCGGCCATCGATTGGCGGTGGAGAAGGCCCATATCAGCCTCGGCAGCTGGGAGAAGCTGCGCGATCTGACACGTGTGTCAGAAGCCGTGGACGTTGGCCCGACCCTGACTCGATTTCGGGCCTGCAAGTCACCCGAGGAGCTGGCAGCCCTGGAGCGCGCCGCCCAGCTCACTGACCTTGTGAGCGAGGCCATCTGGGAGCGGCTTCACGAAGGCATGACCGAGGTTGAGATGGGGAGGGCGCTGGAGGCCTTGATGAGCGAGTTGGGCACGTCAGCAGCGTTTGGCAGCATTGCCTTGAGCGGGCCCAATTCAGCCCTTCCCCACGGCCGGCAGACAGGCCGCCGCCTGCAGCTCGGCGACCTGGTCCTTCTGGACTTTGGGGCAAGCCACGAGGGCTACGCGGCCGACGTGACGCGCGTGGGTGTGGTCGGGCCGCCCAGCTCTGAGCAGGCTGAGCTCCACGCACTCGTGCTGGCAGCCCACGACGCCGCTGTCGCAGCGGTCGAGCCAGGCCTGACAGCCGGGGAGCTGGATCAGATCGCACGGGCCAAGATCGGGGCCGGTGGCCACGCCGACCACTTCACCCACCGCCTAGGGCATGGGCTGGGGCTGGAGGCGCACGAGCACCCGAGCCTTGATCCCGGCAGCCAGACGGTGCTGGAGGAGGGCATGGTGATCACCATTGAGCCGGGCGTCTACCTGCCTGGCTGGGGCGGCGTGCGCATCGAGGATGACGTGGTGGTGGAAGCCGGCGGCGCCAGGCTGCTGACCAAAGCCGACCGCAGCCTGCGCAGCATCCAGTAATGAATTCGGCGCGATCGGCCGCAGCCACTTCCTGCCGCGGCTTCAGCTGGTCAGATGTCTGGCGAAGGCGAACTTTGGGCGTAGGACTCTGAAAGGAGAGCATCAGCAGTGGATCATCGAATCGTCGGCACCACAATGCCCGTCTTGGAAATGATGTTGCAGCCGGGAGAAATGGTCTTCGCCGAATCGGGCGAGCTGTCCTGGATCTCAATGTCGATAGGGCTCAACACAGGCACTTCGGTCGGCGGCCAGCAGGGCGGCTTCATGGCGGTCATGGGCCGGGCCCTTGCCGGATCCACCATCTTCATGACCGAGTACACCTCTCAGGGCGGGCCCGGGATGGTGACGTTCTGCGCCAAGCTGCCCGGCCAGATCATGCCTCTCCACCTGGGCCAGGGGCGCAGCTACCTGGTGCACAGGCACGGCTTCATGTGCGCCACCCCTGGCGTGCAGCTGACAATGGGCATCAACCAGCGGCTGGGCGCCGGCATCTTCGGCGGCACCGGTTTTCGCATGCAGCGCCTGGGCGGTGAGGGACTGGCCTTCGTGGAGCTTCACGGTGAGGTCGTCCAGTACGACCTGCAGGCGGGCAACACGCTCCGCATCCATCCCGGCCACGTTGCGCTCTTCGAGGAGAGCGTGGCCTTCAACGTGACCACCGTGCCCGGCATCCGGAACGCTCTCTTCGGCGGCGGCGGCCTCTTCTTGGCCACGCTGACGGGGCCGGGCCGGATCTGGCTCCAGTCGATGAGCATGTCGCACCTTGCCCACGCGATAGCTCATTACCTGCCGCACAGCGAAAGCTCAGGCGTGGGCGGCCTGCTGCAGGGAAACTAAGGCTCTTCGGTGAGGGGGCCGTCGAGGTCGTCCAGTCGCAGCGAGATCCCGCAGACGCGCTTGGCAGGCCCTGTCTGAACGAGATGCCCGTCGGCCAGCTGTTCGACGTGCAGCGTCCCCCCCGGCATGAGAACGTCAAGGCTGCTGTTGCATTGGCCCGAGCGGATGAGCGCGGCCGCGACAGCGCTGGCGCTGGTCCCTGAGGCCAGCGTGTAGCCGGCGCCGCGCTCCCAGATCTCGACCCGCGCGCGGTCCCGACCAAGGGGCTCCGCCAGCTGAACGTTTGTCCGGTTGGGAAAGCGAGGGTGGTTCTCCAGCAACGGTCCCAGCTCGCGGCAGCGCTCAGCCGTCACAGGCTGCCCGAAGACCACGCAATGGGGGTTGCCGACGTCGACCGCACGACAGCTGACCCGACCGGCCGGCGTCTCCAGCTCGAGGCAGGAGTCGGGCTCGAACCGCGGTGGGCCGATGTCGAGGCGAGAGACTACCTCCGGTCCCCGGCGCCCGACCACCAGGATCTCGTTGACGCGATCCCGGGTGGCTATCGCCAGGCGACCCGTGGCCCCGTGCTCAAGCACAGCATGGCAGGCGGCTATGCGCAGGCCGCTGCCGCTCTTCTCCGCCTCGGACGAGTCCGGGTTGAAGATGCGGAGTGCGAAGGTGGCCGGATCGAAAGACAGGAGGCCATCGCTGCCGACGCCCCGGTGGCGGTCGCAGATCTGCGGCAGCAGCTGAACGACCGCTTCGAGCGGAGCCGGCAGGTCGAGCACAAGGTAGTCGTTGCCGAGCGCCTGGTACTTGACGAGATCGAGCCTGGCCGGGGGTGCGCTGGTCATTCCTTAGAATCGTCGAGTATGCGGCACCTCTTTCGCTGGCCGGCCCAGCGTTTGACACACTGCCCGACCTGCTTCTGTAGCTAGTCGGCTTTCAGCCGACCCTCGCCGCCGCGCATCTCGCCGGTGGTCGATCCCTTTCCCTCTTCTTCTGGAGCTATTTCATATGTCCGATACAACCGTTATCGCCAACTCGCAGGCCCTGGTCAGCACGGGCTGGCTGGCCGATCATCTGAACGAGCCTGGCTACAGCCTGATCGAGGTCGACGTCGACCCCACCGCCTACGATCGCGGCCACATCGAGGGCGCCTTCGGCTGGGACTGGAAGCGGGACCTGCAGGATCCCACCGTTAGGGATCTGGCCAGCCGGGAGGCTCTGGCCCGCAGACTGGGCGAGAGCGGCGTCCGACCGGACACGACAGTGCTGCTCTACGGCGACAACAACAACTGGTTCGCGGCCTACGCCTACTGGGCGCTCAAGTACTACGGCCATGACCGGGTCAAGCTGGTGGATGGCGGTCGCGTCAAGTGGGAGGCCGAAGGCCGTTCCTACACAACTGAGGCGCCCCACATCGAAAAGACGAGCTATGCGTTTCCGGCCGAGCCGAGAGAGGAACTCCGCGCCTACAAGGAGGACGTCCAGAGCTCGCTGGGCAAGGTGGGCTTGGTCGACGTTCGCTCCCCGCTCGAGTTCTCGGGCCAACTGCTGGCCCCGGAGAACCTGCCCCAGGAGGGGGCCCAGCGCGGCGGCCACATCCCGACAGCTGTCAACGTCCCCTGGGCCACGGCTGTGCAGCCAGATGGCAGCTTCAAGAACCCGGAGGAGCTGAAGCGCATCTACGCCGAAAAGGGCATCACGGGCGAGCGCGAGGTGATCGCCTACTGCCGCATCGGCGAGCGGTCAGCACACACCTGGTTCGTCCTGCAGGAGCTCTTGGGCTTCGATAAGGTCCGGAACTACGACGGCTCCTGGACCGAATGGGGCAGCACTGTCAGGGCGCCGATCGAGAAGTAGAGACATTGTCCAATGGCACGGGAGGTGGCCCTGCGACCGCCTCCCGCCGAGCCGGCCCCCAAGGAAGTCGACCACCACAACGGCGATCACATCCATCGCGGTCGTTGGACCCCAGGGTGGTTAGCGGACGCGGCTGGCAGCTCAAGGGGGCGAGGCGTCGCGCCCGTGTGATCAGTTAGAGGTTCAGCCCCGGCAGGCCGTGCATCCCCAGCGTTAGCGAGATCTCGCCGCCGTGGTGGAGGTCGTGCTCGGCAATATGCCAGACGACCCACTGGCGGGTGCGGACGGTCCTCTCGCCAGCCTCGTTCGGGAACGGCCGCTTCACCTCCGCGGCAAGATCGGCGATCGTCCAGTGCTCCAGGCAGGAAGTCAGCAGCGATCCGGTTTCCGCCAAGCCCGGAAGCAGCTCGGACGCCGGGCGCCTGGTGGCTGCCTCAAAGCTGGCAGTCACCTCGAAGTCGTCCCAGCTGGCATACCTCTCGGTCCCGCCCTCATCGAGCCAGGAGTGGGCATACCTTTGGAACTCGCTGCCGCCTTCACCCAGGAAGAAGTGGAACCACCACGCCCGCGAAGCGATGATGTGACTCACCAGCATCCGAATTGACCAGAGCTGGGGAGCCGCCGAAAGGTCCAGCTGGGCGTCGTCCAGCGGGGCGATCGCGCTGACCAGCTTCTCTTGATAGCCATCCCAGCCGCGGTAGAATTCCGCCGCGCTGGGACTGGCGGTCCGCTGCATCACGTCAGCTTAATGGCTGGTGTGGAAGATCCTCCTGGCGCTGCAGTGTGCGCTCCGCTGGTGCTAAACGGACACAGCGATGGCATGCTCCACGGATACCGGCTCTGACAAGCGCAGCGTTTCCCAGCTGACGCCGGCGTCGCCTGAGCGGAAGAGGCCGCGATTGCTGCCGGCGTAGAACACCCCCGGTTCGGCAGGGTGTGCCGCCAGCAGCGCCCGCAAGCTGCCACTGGTTTCCGGCAGCCCGTGCCGCACCTCGCGCCACGGCTGGTCACCCGAACGCCTGTAGATGTCGCGCTCGCACGCCCGGGATCGTGCGCTGCCCGTGGCGATTCGGCCGCGGAGACCACCACAGTGCCGGGGTCGCCGGGATCGACGGCCAGGCCGTACAAGTAGTGGTGTTCGAGGCCTCCCTCAGGGTGCGTCCAGCTGTCACCTCCATCCCAGCTCTCGTTGTAGCCGTGACCGCCCATAACGCCGTCCCCGGCCGCTGAGTAGAGCCGGCCCGGCACCTCAGGGTGCACCTCCAGCGTGTGCGTGTCCAGCGGACCGCCTGGCATCCTGTCGAGCCAGGTCCGGCCGCCGTCCCGGCTGCGGACCAGGGCGCCAGCCTCGATGCAGACGTACAGTGTGGTGCCCTCAGATGGGTCGAGTGTGATCCAGCGGACATGGCTGGTCTCCGGCCGCGGCGGGAAGCTCCAACTGGAGGCGGAGGGAAGCGCCCGGAGTGCCGTGAGCTCCTCCCAGGTCGCCCCGCCGTCCTCGGACCGAAACAGCGCGCTGGGGTCGGTCCCAGCGTAAACGACACCATCCTCCCCCGCGCGTTCGTGCGGGCTCACGGCCACCGCCGACACGTGCGCCGCCGCGAGGCCAGCTCCGGCCCGGTGCCAGGATGCTCCCGCATCGACGCTGCGCCAGAGGCCGTCGCCAGCTGTGCCGCACCAAACGCGCTCGGGCCTATGTCGATCAACCGCGAGGGATCGCGGTGCACGGCCGTGGAGCTGTCGGCGCGCCTCCCAGTGCCCGTTGCCCCCGCGCACGCAGATCAGGCTGTCGTGGCTCGCCAGATAGATGGTCGTCATCGCAAACCTCTCAGTCCTGGGTCAGGCGCCGGTGCCAGCCTGATGTCGGTCGCCACCAGGCGTCAGGCGAGCATTCCCCCGATGCGCAGCGCGGCCCCCTGATGAGAGATGGGACAGTCTAACCTTCACCAGGTGCGCTTCCCGCCACACTACTCCTTCCGGCTCCGCCTCTTCGCGCTCCTGGCGGCCAGCGCCACTCTCAGCGCAGCATGTGGGGCGGGGGGGGCCGGGCCCAGCGACAACACGCTGCTGGTGGGGGCTGTCTACCCCCTGTCCGGGTCGCAGGCAGAGGGTGGCCGGCAGGAGCTGGCGGGCTTGCGAACGGCTCTCGAGCTGGCTGGCGGACGTCAGCTGAAGCTCCAGGTCGAGCCTGTGCAGACGCCGGAGGGGGCCCGCGCAGCTGTGGACCGGCTGATCGATAGGAGCCATGCCTCGATCATCGTCGGCACCTACGGCAGCACTCTCGCAGAGGCCGCCGCGGCTCGGGCCGATGAGCGGCACGTGATCTACTGGGAGACCGGCGCAGTGGCAGACCTGGTCACCCAACACCGCCGCTACGTCTTTCGCACAGTGGCGACCGGCAGTTCACTTGGTCGCATCGCCGTGAACTTCACGAGCCGGGTCCTCCTCCCGGCGGCCGGCCTCCAGCCAACCCAGGCGCGAGCAGTGATAGTCAACGTCAGCGACGTCTACGGCCGGGCGGTGGCAGATGGGGAGGAGCAGTTGGCCGCGGCCACCGGCATTCCGGTCGTGAGCCGAATTCAGTACGACCCTAACGCCTACAGCGCCACCGACATCGCGCAGCAGGTCTGGGCGAGCCAGGCCGACTATCTGTGGGACGTCAGCTACATCGCCGATGGGATCGACATCTGGCAGGCAATCCTGGCCCGCGGCGTCAAGCTTCGCGCGGCTGTCGGCACCAGCTCGGCGTTCTGCATGGCGGCTTTTGGGCGCACCTTGGGTGCGCAGGCGGTGGGGGTCTTCGCCGCCGACAAACCGGACGACCAGGTCAATCCCGACGCGCTCAGCCCAGCGGCGCGTGAACTGCTCGGCCGCGCCAAGGCAGCCTATGCGAAGCAGCAGCTTGGTTCGGACATGCCAATCCCGGCGGTGGCCGGCTTCGTCGGCGGCTGGACGCTGCTTCACGAAGTGCTGCCCTACGTGAAGGGACAGGTGACACCTGACGCGGTGCGAGAGGCAGCCTACCGGTTGGACGAGCCGGCCGGCACCAGCATCAACGGCGGCGGTGTGAAGTTCGCGGGGCCAGGTGAGCTGGATGCCGGTCAGAACCTTCGCGCACCGGCTGTCGTAGGTCAGTGGCAGGCGGTCGACACGATGAAGGCCGTCTACCCCGCCGCCTTCGCTCGGGCCAAACCCATAGTCCCCTAGCTGGCCCTCGCAGAACCGAAGGCGATTATTCGGAGAGTGACTGCTGGACCAGCGTGATGTCCATCCAGCGGCCGAACTTGTACGCGGCGTCTTTCAGCGTCCCGACCTGCTGGAAGCCCAGGCTCTCGTGCAAGCGCAGCCCTGAACCGTTGTCGGCAGCCACCGAGGCGACGATCGTGCGGTGCCCCGCTGACCTTGCCTCCTCCAGGAGGCGGTTCAGCAGCTGGCGCCCCACGCCGCGCTTGTGATAGACCGGGTCGACGTAGACCAGGTCCTCGACCATGTGATAACCCCGCTGCCGCCAGGGCAGCAGCCGAGCCCAGCCGGCAACCACGTCATCGTCGACCGCGACAAGTGTGACCGTGCTGCCGTGCTCGTCCCACCAGGCCGCCGCCTCCTCCTCGGAGAGGGGCTCCGAGTCGATGGTGGCGAAGGTTTGGTTGACCGCCCAGTTGTAGATGCCGACGATAGCCGGCATATCGGCTTTGGTAGCAGCGCGAATCGTGAAGGTCTGACCAGCCGTGCTCATACAGCTAAGTGTTCCACGTCGGGCGGCCGGAGTGCGGCCAGGGTAACATCACGGACCGCTTGGGCACCGGTCCTGCACGGCCCAACCGAGCCCTCAGCCCTCCGGGATGAAGCCACCCAGGGGCTGGCCCGCGTGCTTGTCCGACAGGCGGTCAATGGGCTGCCAAGCGCAGTCCATCGGTCAGGTGCGGCTGCCCGCTGACCGAGATCCCTTACCCGCGAGTGCTCGGGGTGGCGTACGCGCTGCGGCAGGCCAGAGCCAGGGCGAAGGTGGAAACCGCGCTCACGCCAGCGAGAATTGAGAGCCGCCTGGGCATTCGGTCCCGAACCCCCAGCCAGACCGATAGGGCGGCGTCACCCGCCTGGCTCCAGGCCAGCCATCCGGCAGCGGTCCGGGCGGCGTCCGGCCGGTTTCGTCTGGCGGCGTCGAAGAGGGCCCAGGCCAAGCTCAGCTCCCGCACTGCGAAAAGCCGCCAGGGCAGGCTTGCGTTCCCCGCGGGCAGGGTCTGGCCCGTGAGACGAGCGAACAATTCCGGCCGCACCAGCGCCCCCGCGCCCAGAGCGAAACCCAGCCCCGAAAGAACTCCCAAGCAGGCTCGGGCTCGTGCCCTCCCCAGCACTGGAGCGAACTTCATCAGCGAGACTGTAGCTGCTTATGCGGTTGACAGCTTGAGGGCTGACTGGCTCTTCGTGGACGGCTCAAGCTTGATCTTTCGCGCCTTCTATGGAGTGCCGCAGACGGTGTTGGCGCCGGACGGTCGCCTGGTCAACGCCGTTCGCGGCTTCCTCGACACGCTGGCCCGCCTCATCTACGCCCGCCGCCCGAACCTCCTGGCGGTGGCCAGCGATGAGGACTGGCGGCCGCAGTGGCGGGTGGACCTGATTCCCAGCTACAAGTCGCATCGCGTGGCCGAGCCTGTCCCCGATCTGCTTGAGCCCCAGTTCCCGCTCATCCACGAGCTCCTCGCGGCCGTTGGCGTTGACTTCGTCGGCGTGCCGGACTATGAGGCGGAGGACGTGATAGCGACCTGGACTGCCAGGGCAATGGGCATGCGCATCGAGGTCGTGAGCGGGGACCGCGATCTCTTTGCGCTCGTCTCCGACCAGATCAAGGTGCTCTATCCCGAGCGCAAGGGCCTGGCCGAGGTCGACGACGCTGAGCTCCAACGGCGGTACGGGGTCCCGGGTGCGCTGTACGGCGACTTCGCGGTCCTCCGGGGCGACCCCTCCGACGGCTTGCCCGGCCTGCCGGGAGTGGGGCCGAAGACCGCTGCTGAGCTGGTCAAGCGGCACGGCGGCGTGCGCGGGCTGATCACATCCGGTCGGTACAGCGAGGCGCAGCGCGATTATCTCGAGCGAGCGCTGCTGACGGTGCTGCCCATCCGGGATGCCCCCGTGGAGCTGCCGACCGGCCGCCGGGACGCCTATCCCACCAACCCCGAATTGGCCTCCGAGCTGGGTCGCCAATACGGTGTCTCCAGCTCGGTCGACCGCCTCGTCGGGGCCCTGCAGAGCAAGCGCTGAACGGGCCAGCGGACACGCCTCTGACGCTTGTCAGGAGCATCCCGCGTGAGGGGCCACTCAACGGATTCGCAGCCCGCCACCAGGATCGACCCTCAACCAGGCCCTTACAGAAGGCTGACCTTCCGCAGCGCCCTGCATTGCAACACCCGGGCAGAGTGAGGTCATGAACATTCCGAGCGTTTCCCTGGCCACCAAGCTGGCCGCCGGTGCTGTCGGCCTCCTGATCGTCGGCGGTGGCGCCGCTGCCGTCATTCACGACCGGCAGATCGGCGGTCAGACCACCGTTCAAGCCGCGGCTCCGGCTCCGTCCAGCAGTCCCTCACCGGGGATGCACTCACCTGCCACTGCCAAGAACAAGGCGTCCGCCATGCAGCTGCGCATTGCGATCGGCACCGCTGAAGCTCAGGTCCTCGGCATCAACCGGACGGAACTGGCAGCCGATTTGAAGCAGGGCAAGACAGTCCAGCAGCTTGCGAGTGACAAGGGCCTGACGGAGGACCAGTACCGCAGCCAGTACCAGGTCGCGCTGAAGCCGCTTCTGGCTCCGCTGGTTCAGAACGGAACTCTGACGAGCGCACAGGAGAACAGGGTCCTCCAGGCCAAGACGATCCCGAACTGGAACAAGGTTGCCAAGAAGCCCGCCACCAGCCCGAGTCCCTCACCGCAGACCTAAAAGCCTCCTTCCTATCCAAACGGACCGCGGGAAGCCGGGCTTCTCGCGGTCCGTCCGTTTGCCGTCACAGGCCGGCAGTTTCAGAGACGTCCAGTGACAATTCCAACTGGCTCTCCGCGTAGACCTGGCGGCCGCTGGCTAAATTCTCTGGCGTGCCGTCGAAGATCGGGCTTTGCGCCAGTTGCGGTTTCGCCGCTCGCGTCAGTGGTGCGCGCAGCGAGTTTTGGTTCTGTCGGCTCTCGCAAACCGACTTTCGCTTTCCGCGCTATCCCCGCCTACCTGTGACCTCTTGCTCCGGCTATTCGCCGGTGCAGCGGTCTCACGCCGGCGGCGAGGAGCCGCAGACGGATCGGCCAGAACCGTAGCCAGGCGGGCGTTATCTCGGTAAGGTGGAGAGCCAGAGAGCTGAACCGCTCGAAGTAGAGGCGGAAGGCGGTCGGGGGCGGTCTTCGAAAGGCAATTGGATTCTTAGAACTCGAATGATTTGTATTGGAACTCACAGGCTGGGGCTTCGGTGCTGACCACCCAACCGATCCGAGGGCACAATGAGCTGCGAGAGACAGAAGGGCCGGTCTCCGAGCACACAGCCAGGATGGAACACCCGCCAGGCTCGGTGGTTCTCCAGGACGCCGTGGCCGGCTATGGCACCCGGAAGGTCCTGGACCGCATCACCTGCAGCTACGCGCCCGGCCAGTTCGTGATGGTGACCGGCGCCTCGGGGGCCGGCAAGACGACCTTCATGCGCCTGCTCTACGGGGTTGTGCGCCTGCGTTCCGGAGAGGGCTTTGTCGATGGCATCGACCTGCGCCGGCTCTGGCCGTGGCAGGTCTCGGGGCTCCGTCGGCGACTGGGCTTCGTGTTCCAGAGCTACGAGCTGCTGCCGCATCTGACTGCTCTCGAGAACGTGCGGCTTCCGCTCGAACTGGCACAGTGGTCGATCGAGTCACCGGAGGATGTGGCCCATCATGCCCTGAGGCGGGTAGGACTGGCGGACCTCGCCGACCGGCGGCCCGATCACCTCTCCGGCGGCCAGCAGCAGCGAGTCGCCATCGCGCGCGCGATCGCTCACCAGCCGCGCATTCTGCTTGCGGACGAGCCGACCGGCAACCTTGACACAATCGCCACCTGGCAGGTGCTCGACCTGCTGGCGGAGCTGAGCGAGGATGGCATGACAGTTCTCCTCGCCACGCACGATGCCACCGCCCTCCAGCACTTCGACGGAGAGGTGCTGCGCTTGTGAGTTCCGCCTCGTCACCAGCCTTCGCGCGAAAGGTGGGCCGCCAGCTGAATGCGGTCCGCCGCCACGCCTTGAGCCTCTTGGCTTACTCGTGGCACTGGCAGCGTCCGCACCTGATCTCCTGGGCGGGCTCCGTGATCGTGGTCGGCAGCCTGATGGCTCTAGCAGCGTCCGTTCAGCTCACGGTGACGCTGGTCGGCGGGGCGGTCGAGAGGGAGATGCAGTCAGCCTCTCAGATTCAGGTCTTCCTGGCCGACGAGGCCAAGCCAGAGGACGTGAGCGCGCTGACGGCTCAACTGAAGGCCATGCAGGGAGTGAAGGGCGTGCAATATCGGAGCAAGGCGGAGGCGGCCAAGCTGGCCAGCCAGGACAGCCAGCTCGCCCCGCTCAGCAACGGCGCCCAGAGCAATCCCTATCCGGCCACGCTCGTCGTCGATGTGCAGGATCCCGCGGTGGGCGGCCGGGTGGCCGAGGCCGCCCAGAAGAGCGCCGCGGCTGACCGTCAGGTGCCCGTCTCCTACACCCCGGAGGATGCTCGCAAGCTGAGCCGCATCCTCGACGTGCTGCGCTTCGGTGCCCTGGCCCTGGACCTCGGGGTGGCGCTGGTCGCCACCATGGCCGCCCTGCGGTTGTTCCGCTCCGAAGCGCGGGCTCGGCGGCAGGAGCTGCGCATTCTGGCCCTGGTGGGCGTGCGGCCGACGGTGCTGCGCGCGCCGCTGCTCTTCCAAGCGCTGAGTGTCGCGCTGGCCGCCTCAGCGCTGACTCTGCTTGCGCTCTGGTGGCTCGGCACTACCCTGCCCAAGGGACTCAGCTACGCGCTGCCGTTCCTGACGCTCAGCCATCCACTCATCGCCGCCAGGGACATTGGCTTAGTCACGGTGGTGGGAAGCTGCGTTCTGCTCGGTAGCTCCGCTCTGCTGGTGCGGGTGCCGAAGTGAAGCGGCTCATCCTGTGTTTCGCGCTCCTCTTCGCGTTCTCGCCGGCTGCCGCGGCCGCCGCCTCTCCGCCAGCTACAGCGTCGCCCTCACCCAGCCCCAGCCCCAGCCCAACGCCCTCGGCGACCCCGAGCGCGCCGCCGACGGCTTCTCCCAGCGCCGCCCCCACTCCGAGCCGCAGCCCGTCGCCCAGCCCCAGCCCCAGCGCCTCGCCGGGAGGCCCGCCGCCGCCGCCCAGCCCCGAGCAAAAGCTGCTGGCCGAGGTGCTGGCGGCGCTCGATCAGGCGCAGGCTGAGCAGAAGGCCGGCGAGAGCCAGCTGGCACCTTTGAACGGCCAGATCGAGCTCGCCCGTGCCCATCAATCGGCCGCCGACAAACAGGCAGCGCAGGACCAGGCGGAGATCGACTCGCTGCGCCGTTCGATCAGCGCGAACGCCCGCCAGCGGTACGAGACGCGGGGGCTTGACCTGCAGCGCTTGCTCAACGCTCGCAGTCTCTCTGACGTCTGGGCGACTGCTGCCGAGTCGAGGCTGGTGGCGGATCGCTCCCAGCGCCTGCTGGAGAGGCTGCAGTCAATTCAGTCGCGGGACAAGAACTCCCGCAGCACAGCCCGGACGGAGCTGAACAAGCTGCTTATTCAGCGAAGCACTCTGCTGGACCGGCTGACCAGGGTGAAGCAGAAGATCGACGCGCTGAAAGCCTCCCTCCACGGGGCGTCCGACAAGGTGGCCGCCCTCCATGGATTCAACAACGGCAGCGGTGTCGTCGGCGGTCTCGTCGAGAGCGACGCTGGCGGCTGGGTGCCCACCTCCGCCCTAGCCAACACGACGGGCGCTCCCGGTCAGTGCACTTGGTACGCCGAACAGCTCTGGTACCTCATCTCCGATCCCAACAGCCCTTCAGTGATGGGCGACGGGGCCGACGTGGCGCCGAATCTCTCGAAGGCGACCGGCCGCCCGATCCAGCTCGAGCCGGAGCCCGGCGCGATAGTGTCTTGGGAACGCCCGCTGCTCGATCCCTACCACGGTCATGTCGCGTACATGGCGGCGGTGGAGCGGAGTGCCGATGGGCAGGTCGTCTCCTACACGGTGTGGGAGATGAACTATGTGGGGCCTTTTCGGGTGGACACGCGCCAGATCCCCTGGTCAGGCACCAACCCCCAGATAGTCTTCCTGGCCCCGCCCCAGCCCATCGACCCGATCGCCGAAGAGGCAGCGCTCAAGCACTGACGCGCGGCCGCCGCAGCCTTGTGGTCGAAGTCTGCGGTTGCTAGAGGGCCGATCACGCGTCCGGTGTGCAGCACCTGATATGCCCAATCTCAGCCTGATGTTGTGTAGTTGCGGGAGCCAGGGCTATTTTGTCCGGTCCCCGAGATCTTGAGAAGCCGAGCAGGCATTTTGCGTCCTCCCCCCGCAGCGCGCGGGGGGAGGCCCGGAGGGGGGCGTCAGCGGCCCGCCTTGCCCCCGCCGCCCTGTGGTGAGACCCTTGCGTCCAAGGTCCGTCAACCCCCTCTCGAGCCCCCGGCAGCTGCGGCGAGATGCCCCAGGAACGAAATGGCGGTTCTGGTCCAGCCTGCAATCCAAGGCCCCCCACCTGCCTCCCCCCGGCGCGAGGGGAGGACGACCTCAACCGAGAGCGTCTCAGCTACTCGGGGACCGGACAGGCTATTTGCCGCCCGTCACGCCTCCGTCGACGACGAGGCCTGAGGCCATTACGAAGCGCGATTCATCGGAGGCCAGGTAGAGGGCGGCGTAGGCCACGTCCTCCGGGCGCCCCAGGTCGCCGCCCAGCTGGCGCTTGCGGATGGAGGCGTAGCCCTCCTCCGGGTCGGCATACGACTCCTTCAGGTAGCGGTCGACGAAGGGCGTCAGGATGGTGCCCGGCATCAACGCGTTGACCCGGATGCCGTGGGGGGCTAGATCCACCTGCATCGACTTGGTCATAGCCAGCACCGCACCCTTGGAAGCGGCGTAGGAGACGCGGCGGGCGAGGCCGATGTCGGCGATGCAGGAAGACATGTTGATGATGCTGCCCGCCTTCCGCTCGATCATGAGCGGCACGACCGCCCGGGTCATCAGGTACACGCCGCGCACATTGACTGCCATGACCCGATCGAAGAGGTCAGGCTCAGTCTCCAGCACGTCACCCACGCCGGCTATGCCTGCATTGTTGAAGAGCACGTCGATTCGACCAAAGCGCTCAGCAGTCCAGTTGGCGAGCGAGCGGGTGTCCTCCGGGTCCGTCACATCCGCGCGGCGCGGCTCAGCTGTGCCGCCGGCGTCGTTGATATCGGCTGCCGTGGAGCCCGCGCTGGCCTCGTCCACGTCGCTCGCCACGACTGTCGCGCCCTCCCGGCCGAAGAGCAAGGCGGACGCCCGACCGATGCCTGACCCGGCTCCCGTGATGACGCAGATCTTGTTCTCCAACCTCACGGCACCTACCCCTCCTGTTCCGTTGAGCAATGCGGCAACTAGGCCGATTCCCTGGAGCGAAGCCCCTGCCACGTGGGACCGTCGGGATACGCGTACTGAGCCAGCGACTCTGGTTTCATCTCGATGCTGTAGCCCGGTGCGCTCGGCGCCTCGTAATGGCCGTGCGAGATGCGACAGGGGTCGAGGAAGTGCTCATGCAGGTGGTCGACGAACTCGCAGATGCGGTTCTCCAGCGAGGCGCCGACGGCAATGTAGTCGAAGATCGCCAGGTGCTGCACGTATTCGCAGAGACCCACCCCGCCGGCGTGCGGGCAGACCGGGACGCCGAACCTCGCCGCCAGGAGGAGTACCGCCAGCACCTCGTTGACGCCGCCCAGGCGGCAGGCGTCGATCTGGCAGTAGTCGATGGCCTGCGCCTGCAGCAGTTGCTTGAAGATGATGCGGTTCTGGACGTGCTCCCCGGTCGCGACACCGATGGGATGCACTGCTTGGCGAATGGCTCGGTGGCCGAGCACGTCGTCAGGACTGGTCGGCTCCTCGATCCACATCGGGTCGACTTCGGCCAGGGCCGCCATGGCCGTGATCGCCTGCTCGACGCCCCAAACCTGGTTGGCGTCGACCATGAGCTTCATCTCGGGGCCCATTGAGGAGCGGAGAATGCGGGCCCGGCGGAGATCGGTTTCTGCATCGGCGCCCACCTTCATCTTGATGTGGCTGAAGCCCTGCTGCTTGGCCGTCTCGACCCGGCCGGGCAGGCTCTCCTCGCTATAGCCGAGCCAGCCGGCAGAGGTGGTGTAGGCGGGAAAACCGTCGCTGAGGATCTTCGCCTCTCGCTCGGCGCGGCCGCTCAGCCTGCTCCGCAGCAGCTCGATCGCCTCGCCCGGCTTCAGCACATCCTCGATGTAGCGGAAGTCGATGCAGTCGACCACCTGCTCCGGGCTGAAGTCGCTGAGCAGCTTCCAGAGAGGCTTTCCCTCCACCTTGGCGTAGAGATCCCAGACGGCGTTGATCAGGGCGCCGGTGGCGAGATGGATCACGCCCTTCTCGGGACCGAGCCAGCGCAGCTGAGAGTCGCCGACCAGGCTCCGCCAGAAGCCACCAAAGTCGGCTGTGATGTCCTCCAGGTCGCGACCGACCACATGGTGCTGCAGCGCCTGGATGGCTGCCACGCACAGTTCGTTGCCGCGGCCGCAGGTGAAGGTGAGGCCGTGGCCGGCCAGGCCCTGGGCATGGTCGGTCTCCAGGACGACGTACGCCGCCGAGTAGTCGGGGTCCACGTTCATAGCGTCAGAGCCGTGCTTCTCGAGCGAGGTGGGGAAGCGCACGTCGTGCGTGACAGCACCGATGATGCGCGTCGGCATGGGCGGGATCATAGCGACGTGAGCGAACCGCCGCTGAAGGCCAGCGGCTTTGGCCGCCATGCGATGTGACGCTGGGCCGCCCCGACTGGCCGGGGTTGACCACGCTAGCCGACTGATCGGGGCGGCGGCGCGTCGAAAACTGCCATCCTGTGCTAAAGGCCCCTTACGCCTCGTCAACTTTGGCTCGGAGGAACCGACAGTCATGATTCTGATCTCGCACCACACCCCGAGGGGAATCGCCCTGGCCAGCAAGGATGGCGGCGGCACAGTTCGCGACCTGGGGACACCGGACCTGGCTGCCGTGATGGCCGGCGGTCTACCGCCGGCAGGAGCCGAGCTGGAGGAGGCGCAGCTCATGCTTGCTCCCTGCGTGCCGAATCCGGGCAAGATCATCTGCGTCGGTCTCAACTACCGGCGTCACGCCGCCGAGGCGGGAATGGCAGTGCCGGAGACCCCAGTGCTGTTCAGCAAGTTCAACAACGCGCTGGCCGCCGCTGGCGAGGACATCCCGCTGCCCGCGGTGGCCGAGCAGTACGACTACGAGGCGGAGCTGGCGGTTGTGATCGGCAAGCGCGCTCAGAACGTCGCCGAGGCTCAGGCGCTGGACCATGTCTTCGGTTACTGCAACGCCAACGATCTCTCAGCGCGGGAGCTGCAGGCGCGGACCAGCCAGTGGCTGCTCGGCAAGTCGCTGGACCACTTTTTGCCGATCGGCCCCTACCTGGTCAGCAAGGAGGAGATCCCCGACGTGACCCGGGTCGGCATCCGCTGCTTCCTTAACGGCGAGAAGCGGCAGGACTCGACGATCGCGGACCTGATCTTCGGCGTGGAGGAGCTCGTGAGCTACCTGAGCCGCCATCTCACGCTGGAGCCGGGCGACATCATCTCCACGGGCACCCCCGAGGGCGTGATTCTCGGTCGCGCCGAGAAGGTCTGGCTCAAGCCCGGCGATCAGGTGGTGGTCGAGGTCGACGGCCTGGGCCGGCTGAGCAACCGGCTGGTCGCGCCGGCGTGAGAGCGGGGACCGGCCCGCCGTCTATTTCATGCGGGGGTCGAGGGCGTCGCGAAGGCCGTCGCCCAGCAGGTTGAAGGCGAGGACGGCGCCGCAGATGCAGAGACCCGGATAGGTGAGCAAACCGGGGTCGCTGAAGATGTAGGTGTGGGAGAAGCCGAGCATGGCGCCCCACTCGGGCGTCGGCTGCTGAACACCCAGCCCCAGGAAGCCCAACCCGGCAGCCACCAGGATGGCGCCGCCTAGCTGCAGGCTTGCCTGGACGATGAGAGGGCCGAGCGAGTTCGGCACCACGTGGCGGAGGAGGATCCGCCAGGACGGCACGCCCAGGGCGCGGGCGGCTTCCACATAGGGAGCTTCGCGGATGGACAGGGCCGAAGCGCGCACCAGCCGGATGAAGCCAGGCATGGCCACGATGGCCACCGAGACGATCACGTTGCGGAGACCGACGCCCAGCGCTGCGACGAGTGAGATCGCCAGCAGGATGCTGGGAAAGGCGAGCATCACGTCCACCACGCGCTGGACGAGCAGGTCGACCCAGCCCCCGAAGTAGCCGGAGACGGCGCCCAGCGGCACGCCGACGACGAGACCAAGCGCCACAGCAGCCAGGGCGAGGGAGAGCGTGTAGCGGGCGCCGAAGAAGAGCCTGACCAGTTCATCGCGGCCCAAATCGTCGGTGCCCAGAGGATGCGCTGCCGAACGAGGGAGGAAGGCCAGGCTCAGATCCTGCGCAGTGGGGTCGGAGCGGAACAGCAGCGGGCCGATCAGGCTGGCGAGCACGAGGAAACCCAGCAGGATCATGCCGGCCACCGCGCTGTTGTGCCGCAGCAGCCGCCGCCAGAGCCTCGGCGCCGACTGCGGCGGCGCCTCGCTCAGAGCGAGCGGCGCGGCGTCAGTCGTACCGGATGCGAGGATCGACATAGGCGTAGAGGAGGTCCGTGAACAGGTTCACGAAGATCAGCGCGGCAGCAAACACGAAGACAGTGCCCTGAACCACGGGGAAGTCGCGGGCGAAGATCGAGTCGACCAGCAGCCGGCCCAACCCCGGCCAGGCGTAGATGGTCTCGGTCAGGATGGCACCCCCCAGCAGGGTGCCGAACTGGAGTCCGATCACAGTGATGATCGGCAGCAGCGCGTTGCGCAGGGCGTGCTTGACCAGGACTGTGGGTCGGTCGGCGCCCTTGGCCCGAGCCGTCCGCACGAAGTCCAAATCCAACACCTCAAGCATCGCTGACCGCGTCTGGCGGGCGATGAAGCCGATCGAAAAGAAGGCCAGGGTCAAGGACGGCAGGATAAAGCCTGTCGGCTGGTTGGCGCCCGCCGCCGGCAGCACGTGCAGGTTGACGGCGAAGAGGATGATCAGCAGCAGCCCGAGCCAGTAGACAGGCATGGAAACACCGAAGACCGAGAAGCTGGAGATGGCGAGGTCGATCGGGTTGTCGTGGTTGGTGGCGGCGACCACCCCGAGGAAGACGCCGATCGCAACAGCCAGGATGGTGCTGATCACCGCCAGCTCCACCGTGTAGGGAGCACGGCTAGCTATCTCGTTGAAAACGGGCTGCCCCGAGCGGACCGAGGTGCCCAGGTTTCCGCGGAGGAGATTGCCCATGAAAATCAGGTACTGGACCAGGAGAGGCTGGTCAAGGCCCAGCTGATGGCGGATGCGATCCACGTCTTCAGGCGTCGCATTGGCGCCGGCGATCACTCGGGCCGGGTCGCCGCCCTGCAGATGGACGAGGGCGAAGATGACTGTCGCCACCCCAAACAGGGTGGGGATGGCGATGAGGACCCGGCGCGCAATGTAGCTCAGCACGCGCCGGGTCCTTGGTCGACTACGCGGGCGAGGCCCAGGACGTCACGAACTGCTCGTTGGCAAGCCCATAGATGCCTTTCACCTTGCTCGTGGTGACTATCGGGTTCTTCTGGTTGTAGAGGAAGATCCAGGGAGCATCCTTCCAGACCAGCTTGCCCGCGCTGCAGTAGTCCTGCTTGCGCTGATTGGCGTCCGTCTCGCCGTTGGCCTTGGTCACCAGATCGGTCACGCTCTGGTTGCTGTAGTACGAAGTGTTGAGGCCCTTGGGCGGAAAGTTGTCAGGGGTCATGATCTGGAACTGTTGCGCAGCATCGAGGAAGCTGGGCGCCCAGCCCAGCAGGTGCATGTCGGCGGTCGCCTGGTCGGGCGGCACATTGACCATGCGCGAGAGGTAGGTGGGCCAATCACTGGGGTTGGCCAACTCAACCTGGAGGCCGACCTTGCGCAGGTCGCCCGCCACTGCCTGCGCCACCTGGTAATCGCCTATGTAGCGGCCCTGGGGGGAGATGATCTTGAGCTTCATTCCCTCGGCGCCGGCGTCCTTCAGCATCTGCTTGGCCTTGTCAGGGTTGTAGTCATACTTGCCGGTGCTGCAATAGCCGAACAGCGCCTTGGACATCGGGGCATCCAGCGGCGTGGCGGCGCCGAACAGGGCGTTCTTGACTATCGCATCCTTGTTCACCGCGTAGTTCAGCGCCTCCCGCACCGCCGGCTTCTGCAGCAGCGGCTGGAACTTGCCAGGGGTATTGATGCTCATGAAGATGGTGCGATCGGAGGGGCCGAGGATGACCTTCAGGTCCTGGCTCTGCTGCAGCGCGGGCAGGTCGTTGGCGGGTGGCAGGTAGGAGACGTCCGCCTGGCCTGCTTTCACCAACGCCTCACGCGTCGCCGCGTCCGGCACCACCTTGTAGACCTGCGCGTCGTAGTTCGGCTTGCTGCCCCAGTAGCTCGGGTTCTTGTCGAAGGTCACGTGGTCGCCGTTGACCCGCTCCTTGAACACGTAAGGCCCGGTGCCGACCGGCTTCTGGATCAGCGCGGGTGTGTTGGGCGCCTGACTGACAGAGTTAGGTGCGATGACAGCGGCGGCGGCCTGGGTCATCGCCCCCAAAAACGGCGGGAAAGGAGTTTTCAGGGTGATCTTGACGTGGCTGTCGTCGACCACGTCTGTGCTCTTGATGACGCGCAGGACGCCTGGCTGGGTCTTGAAGGTTGCGGGGCTCAGCATCCTGTCCAGCGAGAACTTGACGGCCGCTGCGTTGAACGGCTCACCATCGCTGAACTTGACCCCCTGCCGAAGCGTGAAGCTGTAGCTGAGGCCGTCCGCGGCGGCGTCCCATTTTTCGGCCAGGACCGGCTTCAAAGTGTTCTTCTCGTCGTAGGCGAGGAGCGGCTCGGTGATCATCAAGACCATCTGCTGAACAGTGGTGGTGGTCTGCGCGGCCGGATCCAGCGTGTCGGGGTCGATGCCGACCGCCACCGTCAGCGTGCCACCATGCTTGGGGCCGCTCTGCTGATTGGAAGTGCTGGTGCCGCCGCCGCAGGCGGCGATCAGCAATCCCGCCAGCATGAGGAGGCCAAGCGGTCTTGATCTCATTGCTTCTCCTAGAGGAATGGTCGGCTCCGGAAGTGTGGATTATAAGTCTGGACCGTTCAACCTCCAAGCGGCGAACGGAGCCGGGAGGGCGGTGTCAGCTGCGCGGCAGGTGCGGCCATGGTAGCCCGCGGCAAGGTCCGCCAAAGCTGGGGTGCAGAATGACGTTCATGGATAGGGACCGCACGCGCGAGCGCTTGTCGACCGAGGAGTTCGACCTGGTGGTGATGGGAGCCGGGGTGATTGGCGCCCGAATCGCCTTCGAAGCTGCCCACGCCGGCGCCAAGGTGGCGCTGATCGACGCCCGCGACTTCGGCTCCGCCACCTCCAGCGCCTCCTCCAAGCTGATCCACGGCGGCCTCCGCTACCTGCAGATGTATGACTTCGGCCTGGTCCACGAGGCCCATCAAGAGCGGGCCAAACTGCTCGATCGCATAGCGCCTCACCTGGTGAAGCGTCTCGACTTCGTCATCCCGGTCTTCAAAGGTGGCCCGCACAACGTGCCGATGATCGCGGGCGCCATGCTCACCTACGCGGCCCTTTCAGGGTTCCGCCACAGCCATTCTCGAATGGTCGGCCGGAAGGGCGCTCAGCGCTTGATCCCAGCTCTCCAGGGGAACGGGTTTCGCGCCGCCGGCGTTTACGAGGACGCCCAGACCCACGACAGCCGGATAGTCCTGGCCACCGTCCAGGCCGCGGCCCAGGCCGGTGCTGCAGTCATGAACCACCTGCCGGTGACCGAGCTGGAGATCTTGAGCGGCCGCGTGACAGGTGTTCGCTGTGACGGGCTGCGCATCGGCGCCAAGCAGGTGATCAACGCCACAGGCCCTTGGGTCGATCGGATCCGCCTGCTGGAGGACCCCGACGCAGAGCCCATGGCGCGGCTTAGCAAGGGTGTCCACCTGGTTCTCGACGCGCCCCAGGAACCCTGGCACGCCGCCCTCACCACGCCGCTGCCGGGCGGCCGAGTGACCTTTGCGGTGCCGTGGGAGGGGATGCTGCTGCTCGGCACCACCGACACGGAGTACGGGGGAGATCCAGCTGCTCTGGCGGTCACCCCAGACGACGTGGACACGATCCTCGCTGAGGCGGCGACCGGGCTGCCGGCGGAATTGCTGGCACGGGAGCGGATCCGCTACACGTTCGCCGGGCTACGCGTGCTGCCCAAAAGCGATGGCACCACATCGGGCGCCAAACGAGAGGAGGTGGTTCGAACCGGGCCCGCCGGCATGGTGTCGGTCGCCGGTGGCAAGCTCACGACCCACCGCCAGATAGCGCTGAAGGTGCTGCGCCATCTGCCCGACTTCTCGCAGTCGGGCATCACCGACGAGCCACTGCCAGGCCAGGGTCCGCTGCCCGAGCGGCCGGTCGAGGTGGAGCCGAGGATCTGGGACCATCTCACCCACCTCTACGGCGACCGTGCCGCCCACGTCGCGTCGCTGGGGCTGGAACCGATCCATCCCGATGGGCCTGATATCTGGGGCCAGGTGCATCAGGCCCGAAGCCAGGAGTGGGCTCAGACAGTCGACGACGTCATCCGCCGCCGGACCACCCTCCAGATCCGGGGCTTGGCTACCGATGACGTCCGCCGGCGAATCGATGCAACGCTGTCCTCGGAGCCTGTGTTGCAGTCAGTGGATGGCCCCTGAAGAGCTGACCCAATGGCTGGCCCGTGACCTCGATGCCGGCTTCGAGGAGGTGGTCAGAACGCACCAGCACAGGCTTTTTGCGCTGGCGCTGGGAATGTGCGGGAATCCGCACGACGCCGAGGAGGTGGCCCAGGACACGTTCGTCCGCGCCTATCGGGCGCTGAAGCGTTTTCCCCCTGAGCGGTTGGAAGAGCTGAGGCTGGCGGCCTGGCTGTCGCGCATAGCGGTCAACGTGGTGCGCAACCGGGTCCGCTCCCGCCGTCCCGCGTTGGCGTTGCTGGCTGGGGCCGAGGCTGAGGGCGTCGAGGTGCCGGAGCGCCGGGCCGGGCCCGAGCGCACAGTGCTGGCTCGCGCCGGCGTCCGCCGTCTGGCGGGTCTGGTAGCTGCTTTGCCGCGTGCCCAGCGCGAAGCAGTGCTGCTGCATTCGGTGCAGCAGCTGACCTACGCGGAGGTCGCCGGCGCGCTGAATCTGAGCGAGGCGACAGTCAGAAGCAACGTCCACAGAGGTCTGCAGGCGCTCCGCGCGCGGGCCGGTTGGTTGAGCGAGGTGAGCTGAGATGAACATGGTGGAAGAGGCTCTGCATGAGCTGAGCGCAGCCCGAGCCCCTGACGGGTTCCTGGAGCGGACGCTCCGCGCCTGCGGTCTGCGCGACTCGTACGCGAAGGTGGCCACGCCCATCGGCGATTATTTCGTGGCCTGGCGGGGGAACCGCGTCTCCGCGGTGTCGCGGGCGGATAAGGGCCTGGAATCCTTCCTGAACTGGTTCGCCAGCGAGGTGGGCCGATCCCTGGAACCAGCTGAGGGCGTCCCCGCGCTGATCCGCCGTGCCCTGCTGGCGACGCGGGGACAGGGATTGAGCTACGACTTCGGTCAGCTGACAGAATTCGAGCAAGCAGTGCTGCGCAAGACACTCGAGATCCCCCGCGGTGAGGTGCGCAGCTACGGCTGGGTGGCGCGGGAGATCGGTCGACCTGGCGCTGTGCGGGCGGTCGGAACCGCTCTGCGCCACAACCCCATCCCTCTGCTCATTCCCTGCCACCGAGTGGTCAGGGGCGACGGAGAGCTAGGAAACTATGCCGGCGGGCACCCCGAATTGAAGAAGGACATCCTGAAACTGGAGGGCCTGGACCTCGGTTGGCTGGAGGATCTGGCTCGGCGCCACAAGCGCTTCCTGGGCAGCCGCACGACTCACGTGTTCTGTCAGCCAACTTGCTCCCACGCTCGCCGCATAGCGCTTGACAACCGAGTGGAGTTCAGTGCCGAGCAGGAGGCCAGGGCGGCTGGTTACAGGCCGTGCCGAGACTGCCGGCCCGTGGCGGCTTAGGATCTCAAGCAAGAGATCCCGACAGCAACCGTCCGACTGCGAAGGAGGCTCGCCCCATGTACAGCCGCATATTGGTATCGGTCGACAGGTCCAGCGACTCGCAGAAAGCCGTGGCGGCTGCTGCCGAGCTGGGCGCGAAGTTCGGTTCTGACGTGCTTGTCGTTCACGCGCCGGACATACCTCGAGCCGTCGTGACGGGGCACGGCGCTGTGCCCGCCAGCGATACCGGCATGGAGAGCGAGGCCGAGGCGCAGCAGATGGTGGATGAGGCAGTGGCCGAGCTGGAGCGGGCGGGCGTCAGGGTCACCGGCCAAGCGCTGACCGGCGGTCGTGCGATCGCGAGTGAGATCTTGGCCGCCGCCGAACGGCATCAAGCAGATCTCATAGTGCTCGGCTCGCGGGGCATGTCGTACATCTCGGAGTTCATGCTCGGCAGCGTGGCGCACAAGGTCATCCACCTGGCCAAGTGTCCCGTGCTGCTGGCTCGCTGAGGCCCAGCAAAATGAGCCATGACGAGCGTCGGGTCTTCGTGCTGGCCGATCAGGCTTTGCAGCGGGTGGTCGATCAGATTGGGGACGGGCAGTGGCAGATGAACATGCCGGCCGAGTTCCAGCGGAGGCAAACGGACAAGCCCGTCACGCTGCGCGAGATCATCAACTACCACGCCTACGACGAGGCCTGGGTGCCCGATATGCTGGCCGGCCTGACGATGGCTGAGGCGGGGCAGGACAAGTTCCAGGGCGACCTTCTGGGCGACGACCCCAAGGCCAGCTTTGCCGCCCTCGTCGCCCAGGCCTGCGCGGCGGTCCAGGGTCTGGACGACTTCCAGCGCACCGTTCACTGCTCGTTCGGTGACTATTCGGCTCAGGAGTATCTCTGGCAGATCAGCGGGTTTCGCGGCCTGCGCGCCAACGACATCGCCAAGGTGATCGGCGTGGATCCAACGCTGCCCGACGAGCTCGTCGAGGGGCTCTGGGCCCAGATCGAGCCTCAGGCGGAGGAGTTGCGGGGGATCGGAGTCTTCGCTCCCAAGGTCCAGGTCCCTGAGAGCGCGAGCCTGCAGGATCGGCTGCTGGGGTTGACGGGCCGCCAACCGAACGGCTGAGACCCGCGCGGCCGAGGCTAAGGACGCTTTCGCTAAGCTTCCGCGACCCGGACGCCGCTCACCACCGGCGGCTGGCTCGACCAGGGGAAGAGCACCCAGCTGTCAGTGCGCTTCCAGACGTAGTCGCACTTGACAATCGAACGGCTCTTCTCGTAGATGACAGCCGATCGCGCCTCGACCACATGGTCGGCGCAGAAGTCAGTGACCAGCTTCAGGGTGTGGCCAGTGTCGGCCACATCATCCACCACCAGCACCGAGGCTCCCTTGATGTCGACGACGTTCAGCAGCGGCGGCAGCATGACCGGCAGGTCCAACCGCTGATCGATGCCCGTGTAGAACTCGACGTTCATGGTGAATAGGTTCTTCACTCCCAGCGCGTAGGAGAGGCAGGCGGCCGGTAGCAGGCCGCCCCGGGCGACGCCCAGAATGATCGTGGGCCGGTAGCGGCTGTCGGCCACCATCTGGGCCAGGTCCCTGCCCGCCTCGCCGAAGAGGTCCCAGGTGAGGACCTCGCGGGCCGGCGCAGCGTCTTCGCTCAGCATCGTCCTAAGGCTAGTTGACTGTCCGCGAGCGAGTGCTTCTCTACCTAGAGTCGGGCGGCCCACAGGAGTCGTCAAGACGGAAGCGCCTGACCCTGGTGGCGACCAGGCAGCGGGCAGCGCCGAGCGCCCCCAGCGTGCCGATCCACAGGGCCGGATGAAGACCCAGCCATTGACCGAGCAGGCCCCCGGCCAGGGCTCCCAGGGGCCGGACCCCCCAGTTGAGCTGGTCGCTGGCAGCGGTGACTCTTCCCATCAGATGCCCCGGAATCAGCGCCTGCAGCATCGTGCTGGCGTTGGCGTCGAGCAGCATCAGCCCGATTCCGACAATGATGGAGCCGGCACCGATGATCGCCGTCGCGGTCAGGGGCGGTCCGAAGGCGAGCGGGACCGCCAGGAATCCACCGGTGAACATCACCTCCCCCGCAACCATGGTCCGTCCGATTCCGGCCTGCCTGGCGAGCGGCGCGGCCGCCAGACTGCCGATGATCGCGCCCAATCCCGCGAGGACCGGCGGAATCCCGATCAAGACCGGCGGCAGGTGGAGCGCCCTGACCATGTAGAGCACGGCGAGCGCCCAGTAGATGAAATTGAAGAAGTTCATAGTGCTCACCACCACGTAGAACGGGCGGAGGATCGGATGCGAAAAGGTGAAGCGCACTCCCTCGCTGATGCCCTGCCAGAGCGATTGTGGTGATCCCGCCGGCGGCGGCTCGTGGGCCCGGATGCCTGTCACCAGGCCGGCTGAGGCTAGAAAGGAAGCAGCGTCAGTTAGCAGGGCAAGGGGCGGACCGATGACCTGAACGAGCAGACCGGCCACGCCCGGCCCGGCGAGGAAGCTGAGTGAGCGGCTGAGCGACAGCCGGCCGTTGGCGGCCGGCCGCAAGGGACTTGCGACCAGCGACTGCAGGCGCCCCGAGTAGGCCAGCCGGAAGAGAACCTGAAGCGCACCGGCGGCGAACGCGATCAGGTAGAGAGCCTGAATGCTGAGGTGTCCAGACAGGGCGAGTGCCGGGACGGATCCGATCAGCAAGGCGCGACCCAGGTCGGCGAAGATCATCACCGGCTGGCGCCGATGCCGATCGACCAGGACTCCGGCGGGCAGGTAGAGGAGCAGATGGGGAAGAAGTCCAAAGGCGGTCAGGAGCCCCATCTGAAGGGCACCGGCGCCCAGCGTGATCGCTGCAGTCAGCGGCAGGGCCAGCGAGGTGACGGCGTCACCGAACAGTGAGATAGTCGCCGCGCCCCAGAAGAGCCTGAAGCTGCGGCCGGCCAGCCCCTCACGATCGGTCACGCCTCTGGACCGCTCAGGTGCGGCTGATCACGTCGCGTTCCATCCGAACGACCGCTGCTCGCACTGTCGCTTGGAGCGGGTGACGACTCTCCCGCAGGGCGTGATCCAGTTGGCGCAGCGTCGAGTAGAGGGACTTCATAGCCTTGATCGCATCGCCGATGTCGACGTTCTGGGGCAGGGGGATCGAGTCCATGGGGTCGCCCAGCGCCCAGTGGTAGGCGAAATCGATGTAGTCGTATGACGGCGGCCGCAGATTGGGCTCGTCCACGTCCTGCTCCAGTTCGGCGAACCGGTTGTAGAGCGAACGGAGCAGCCGCGACACTTGCCCGACGGCCGGAGTGGGGTAACGCCGGGGCTGTCGCGGTCCGCGATCCCGACCGCGATCCTCAGCCGCCAGCATGACGGTGAGGGCGCAAAGCTCCTCGGGCCCCAGCCCCTCGAAATACCCCTGCCAGAGAGCCTCGACGAGCACGAGTGAGTTCTCCCCGTAGACGCGGGCGGTGAGCAACCCCTTCTCAGTCGGCTTGTCGCCCTCGATGAAGCCCGCCTCGCCCAGCACCCTGTACAGCCGCCGCAGCTTGCGCTGGTACTGGTCGTTCTGCTCGACCTTCGTCCGCTCGCCCTGCTTCAGCTCCCGCTCCAGCTCTCGCTGCTCGCCGAAGCCGGCCAGGTGCTCGCCGAAGCGCGGACAGCCCGTGATCCGGGATTTGCGCTGCCGCTCCTGCAGCGCCTGGCGCTCCTCCTCCAGACGGTGCAGTTGGCGGCCCGCAAGGCCGTGAGGACGGCCGCGGAAGCCGCCCTGGCCCCGCCGCCGAGTCGGCACGGGGACCGCCTCCCGCCGGAGCCGCCGCGTCTCCAGGCGGATGGAGCGCAGCCGGTCCTCGTTGCGCAGGTAGTCGCTCACGTCCTTGGGCCGGCAGCGCTCGCAGTCCCAGGTGGCGCTCAGGTCCTCCAGCCGCAGCCGGACGTTCTCTAGCCGCTCCTGCAATTCACCGGCGGCAGTGCGCAGCTGGAACTGACCGAAGGAGCGCAGCATCAGCTCGTCGGCCTGCTCTGGCGTGTAGATGCGGAGCAGATTGAGCGCCATGTTGTAGGTGGGCAGGAACTTGGAACGGATGACAGGCCCGGGCCCCATGGCCACCTCGTAGATGGTGCCGATGTCCACGTCCTGCTCCTTCAGGATCACGCCGTGGCCACGGATGTCGATCCCGCGGCGGCCGGCGCGGCCCATCAGCTGCGTCAGCTCGCCCGTGGTCAGGTTGGCGAAACCCACGCCGTCGAACTTGCTGAAGGAGGAGACCACCACCGCCTTGGCAGGCATGTTGATGCCCAGAGCCAGAGTCTCAGTTGCGAAGACCACCTTGATCAGGCCCGCTTGGAAGAGCTCTTCGACCAGCTCCTTGTGATAGGGCAGCAGGCCAGCATGGTGGGCGGCCAGGCCACGCAGCAGCATGTTGCTGTCCACCATGCGCCTGAACAATGCCGCCTCGTCCGCGTCCACCAGTGACTCCAGCCGCTGCTGGGCGAGCCGCTCGATCCGTGCCTTCTCGTCGTCGCTGGTCAGGTCCAGGCCGTGATAGGCGCAGCGCTGGAGGGCTTCCCGGCAGCCCCGGCGGGAGAAGATGAAGTAGATGGCCGGCAGCATCTGCTGCTCGGACAGCTGCTCGACCACCTTCAGCATGTCGTTGGCCGGAAGTCGCCTGAAGCCGTGCGCCTGGCTCATCGCCTCGTCCTCGCGCAGCGCGCGCTGCCAGGTGTCCTGATGAACCTTGCCGTGGCTGTCGAAGAGCGGCCTGAAAACGTTCCGCATCGAGAGCCAGAGCCGCAGCTCGGTCGGCCGCTCGGCGTGGTAGACGGTGGCGATGGGACCCCGGTTCTCCGCCATCCAGGTGGCGAGCTCCCGGTAGTTGCCAACCGTCGCCGAGAGGCCTACGAACTTGATCTGGCTGGGCGCCTGGATGATCACCTCTTCCCAGACTGAGCCGCGCGGAAAGTCGTCGATGTAGTGAACCTCGTCCAGGACCACATAGCGCACGCCGTCCAGTCGGCTCAGGTCCTCGTAGATGAGGTTGCGCAGGATCTCCGTCGTCATGACGACTATGGGCGCGCGGTCGTTGATGCTGTTCTCACCGGTGACAAGACCCACGAGGTCGGCTCCGTACTGGCGGACGAAGTCGCGGTATTTCTGGTTGCTGAGTGCCTTGAGCGGAGTGGTGTAGATCACCTGCACGCCCTCGCGCAGGGCGCGGAAGTTGCAGTAGTCGGCGACCACCGTTTTGCCGCTGGAGGTGGGGGCGCAGACGAGGACGCCCTGGTGGGTGTCCAGCTTCTCGATCGCCTCGCGCTGAAAGGGATCGAGCGGCCAGGGGAGGCTCTCCTGAAAGCCTTCGAGATAGGTGAGGGCGTCCGTCGCGATGCTGGCAATGCTAAAGTGCCGGGCGGACGGCAATGCTGGGCGGCGTCAGGATGTGCGCCCTACTCGGGGTGCGTCATCGCCTCGACGCCGCTTTCGGGCGTCCACCGAATCAGTCGCCTGGCCGCGCCGAACCTGATGAAGGCGGCGCTGGGGATGAGAGCCGTCCTCGTCACCCGGACGGGTCGGTCCCGCCTCAGTAGGCGGGCCTGAGACCAGCCAGCATGGGGAAGTGGCGCACGTTGGTTGTCAGCAGCCTCGCATCCAGAACGAGTGCGGTCGCGGCGATCAGGTAATCCGCGGCGTCGATCCCGCTGAAGGCGCCGCGGTGCTGGCGCGCCAGCTCGCCTGCCGTCCGGGCGATACCTTCACTCACTGGTATCCAGACGATTGCCGAGCAAAACTGCTCGAGGGCCTCCAGCTCATCGTCTCGAGCACCCGCCAGGAGCTCGAAGCGAACGACCTCGTTGCCGAGGACGGGCTGTGCTTCCGCGATGAGCCGTTTGAGCAGACTGACCGCCGGCTGGAAGCCGCGCAGGTGATCGATCGCAACGCTGGTGTCGAGGATTCTCACTCCAGCCCGAACCGACGGAGCCGCTCATTCAGGTCGCCGCGCAGCGCGTCCACATATTCAGCCCCCGTCCAGGTTCGCCCGCTCCAGGAGCCGGCGCTGGCGTCGAGGGCGCGGAGCCTCTCGGGCTTTGTCTTCTGGCCGAAGGTGCCGCGAACTGCGCGCCGGATCAGCTCGGAGCGGGTTGCCCCGGTTGAACGTGCAGCACGATCGAGAAGCCCCAGCTCCTCGTCGCCCAGGTAAATCTGCGTCCTGCCCACGGTGTCACAATACACCACTATGTGTCGGCTCCTGCTCGGTGGTTCGTGCTGCGGCGGGCGCGGCGGCGCAGACTTTGGGTCATGGCTGACGCTCTGAACCTGCCATCACCATGCGTCGTGGTGCTGGTCGGACCGGGTGCTTCCGGCAAGTCGGCCTGGGCAGCTGCTAATTTCCCGCCCGAAGCCATCGTCTCCAGCGACCGGCTGCGGGCCCTGATCGGTGCCGGTGAGGGCGATTTGACGGCCAGCTCGGATGCGTTCGCGCTGCTTGAAGACGTCGTCCGGAAGCGCCTCGCCAGGGGTCTCACCACGGTGATCGACACCCTGGGTCTGGACGCCGGGCGACGAAGGGAGTGGCTGGCCCTTGCCCGGCGTCACCAGCTCGCCTGCGTAGCCGTTGCCTTCGACACCCCGGCCGGCGAGTGCCGGGCGCGCAACCGGGACCGGGCCAAGCGGATCCCGGCCGACGTGCTGTCCGCGCAGTTGGCCAGGTGGCCTCGGACTCTCGAGGAGCTGACCGGCGAGGGTTACGACGCCGTTCTCACGCCGAGGCCAGTGCGTGTGGTCCCCAGGGCCTTCGTCGAGGCACCGACGGCGGTCCGGCGTCACCACGAGGAACCGAAGGGACTGCGCTTTGGTCTGCACCTGGGCAGCTTCACCTTCCCCGGCGGCTCACAGGCCACAGCCAGCCGGCTGCGCCTGATCGCGGAAGCAGCGGAGGCTGCCGGCTTCGACGCCATCTACGTCATGGACCACTTCCGCCAGATCCCGCAGGTTGGCAGGCCCTGGGAGGACTTCCTGGATAGCTACACGACGCTGGCCTACCTCGCAGCCTGCACCGAGCGGGTGCAGCTGGGCGCGCTGGTGACCGGGATCACCTACCGCCACGTCGTCCAGCTCGCCAAGATCGTGGCCACCCTCGACGTGCTGAGCGGCGGGCGCGCTGTCTGCGGACTGGGATTGGCCTGGTTCAAAGAGGAGCACCTCGCCTACGGAGTGCGCTTTCCTCCGACCCGGGAGCGCTACGCCCTGCTCGAGGACGCCCTGCAGCTGTTTCCCCTGATGTGGGGACCGGGCCGCCGGTCCTTCGAGGGAAAGCTGCTGACGGTGCCGGAGACCGCCTGCTACCCGCGCCCGCTGCAGGAGCACGTGCCGATCATCTTGGGCGGCGGCGGGGAGCTCCGGACGCTGCGGCTCGCGGCGCGGTACGCCGACGCCGCCAACGTGTTGGGAGATACGGCCACCGTTTGGCGCAAGGCGGCGGTCCTGCGCGCGCACTGTGAAGAGATCCGCCGCGATCCGGCGGAGGTCCGGCTCACTCATCTGTCGACGGCGCTGGTGGGTGCCGACGATCACCAGGTGGTCGAGCTGGTGGAGCGGCTCCGGCCCCGGCGGCAGGACCCGGCCCGGTTCGCGAGGGCTGTCAACGCCGGCACCATCGGGGACCATGTGGGCAGGTTTCGGGAGCTCGCCGACGCTGGTGTGGCGGAGGTCATGATCCGTCTGCCCGACGTGGCCGATCCCGACGCCCTGGAGCGGACCGCCAAGGTCATCCGGGCCTTCCGGTGAGAAGGGTCAAGAACAGACGCCGATCGAAGCTCGCCCGGTAGGCCGTATCCCGGAGCTGCCAGCGAGATCCGTCACGAGCTGATGACGCTGGTTGACGTGATTCAGCCGGATCGGTTTCCTGACGTGTGCAGCGATCCGGACGACAACCAGGTTCTGGCGGCGGCCGCCTGGGGAGCAGCGAAGGTGATAGTGACTGGAGACAAGGATCTGCTGACACTGGCGGCGTACCAAGGCGCCGCCATCATGTCGCCTTCGGCGTACTCGCAGGTTCTGCTTAAGTCCTGACGGCAAAGGGCCAGGCGCTGGAATCGATTGGCGGCATACGGTGCTGTGCCGCCGTTCTTCGCGGAGCCAGACGCGATAAATGCGGGTGGGGCCAGGAGGCGCCGACACCGCGCTTCGGCAGGTGCTAGCTTGCTGGAATGAGCGCGCCTCAGCCTCTGGCCGACATCCGTGTCTTCGACTTGACCCACGCGCTTGCCGGGCCCTACTGCACGATGCTGCTGGGCGACCTGGGCGCGGATGTCGTGAAGCTGGAGCCACCCGGCGGCGACCACGCCCGCCAATGGGGACCGCCCTTTCTGGGCGGCGAGTCGACCTACTTTCTGTCAGTCAACCGCAACAAGCGCAGTGTGGTCCTCGATCTCAAGTCAACAGCGGGTCTGCACACCGCGCAGGAGCTGGCGCTGGCCTCTGACGTGGTGGTCGAGAACTTCAAGCCCGGGACCGCCGAGCGGCTCGGGCTCGGTTCTGAGCAGCTCCGGGGGAGCAAGCCAGAGCTCATCTACGCTTCGATCAGCGGTTTTGGCGCCGAGCATCCGGAGCTGGCCGGCTACGACCAGATCGCTCAGGGCACGAGCGGCATCATGAGCCTCACCGGTCCCCCCGGCGGCACTCCGCACAAAGCGGGCGTGCCGATCGGCGACATCACCGCCGGCATGTTTGCAGCGCACGCAATCCTGGCCGCCCTGCTGGAGCGGGAGCGCGGAGGCGGCGGCCGGACCATCGACGTGGCACTCAACGACTCCCTGCTCGCCCTGCTCACCTATCAGGCAGGTCGCTACTTCGCCAGCGGTGAGCCGCCAGGCCGCGACGGCAACTTCCACGCCACAATCGCGCCCTACGGCATGTACCGGACCAGCGACGGCTTTCTCAACATCGCAGTCGGCTCCGACGGCCAGTTCCAACGCTTCTGTGAGGTGCTGGAAGCGCCCGAGCTGGCCCGGGATCCGCGCTTTCTCAGCAACGCCAAGCGGCAGGCGGCGCGCGATGATCTGACGCTGGAGCTGGAGGATCGCCTGAGACGTCGCACTCGCGCCGACTGGCTGGCTCGCCTGTCAGCGGCGGGGGTGCCGGCGGGTCCCATCCATGATCTCGCGGAAGCCTTTGCCAGCCCGCTGGCCCAGGCGCGCGAGATGCGGCTGGAGGTGGAGCATCCGACGGCTGGTTGGTTGAGCCAGGTGGGCGCTCCCTGGAAGCTGGACGGTGGCTCCAGCCCTGTGCGGCTGCCGCCACCCACACTGGGCCAGCACACGGCTCAGGTCCTGAGCGAGGTGCTTGGCTACGACGCTGAGCGGGCGCAGGCGCTAGATGCGGAGCAGCTGGGTCGAGACAGAGCTCACTAGCAGCTCGCGAGCGTTCTCCTCGACGTAGGCGAGCACGCTGGCCAGCACCTGATCGGCGTGGCGACCGTCATTGGAGACGCAGGCCACCGCCAGTGCCGCCACCTGCCAGCGATCGAGCTCACCCACCTCTGCCGCAGCCACCTGAAAGCGGGTACGGATCCGTGCGAGAAGCCCGCCCACCACCTGCCGCTTGTCTTTGAGCGAAGCGCTCTCCGGCAGATGCACCGTGAAGCGCAGCACCCCTATGACCACGGAAGGCCAATCTAATGGCGGTCCGGACCCGAGCCGTGGAAGTTGCGCAAGGCTCCGGGAAGCCGCTGAGCGAGATTGCCTCGCTGTTCACGCACCGGTCTTAGGTCGGCCGAACTCCGAATCGCCACGCCGGTAAGCGACGGGCCCGGGCGCGAGTGGAGTTTGACTAGCATCGCTATCACGATTCATAATCCGCCGCAGGCCAAGAGGCAGCTGAACCACTCGGGAGGAGGGCATTCGCCAGGCATGAGCAAGCAAGATCTGACCGGGGACGAGGGCTACCAAAGATTCGAGGAGTTCCTTGACGAGTGGTCGCGGCGGGACTTCCTCCGCGGCATGGGCGCCGCGACCGCCTTCACCCTTTTCGCTGCCGGTGGCATGGAGCTTCTCGCAGCGTGCGGCGGGGGCGGTGGCGGGGGCCAGCAGCCATCCCAGGCCAAGAAGGGCGGCCACGTGGTCGAGGCGACGATCGCCGACCTGCAGTACCTGAACCCGGTGCTCTACGGCGACACGGCCAGCTCCACGGCCACGTCCATGATCTACGACTCCCTCTACATGTCGGACGACAAGGGCAATCCCGCGGCATTGCTCGCCAAGGACCTGCCCAAGATCTCATCCGACCAACTGACCTACACGATCTCATTGCGGGACGCCAAGTGGACCGATGGCAAGCCTGTCATTGCCGACGACGTCAAGTTCACCTACGAGCTGATGTTCGACCCCAAGTACGACAAGGTCAACTCCCCCCGGCGCGGCGATCTGGTGGATTACATCCAGTCAGTCAGCGTGAAGGACGCCACGACTGTCGTCTTTCAGCTGAAGAAGGCCTACTCGCCCTTCACCACCGTGCACCTGCAGTACGGCATCTTGCCAATGCATGTCTGGGGCTCACTGAGCGCAGAACAGATCAACACCACGGATCTCAACGGGCGCCCAACAGTGACCAACGGTCCCTTTCAGAACGCCGTCTGGCAGAAGGACCAGCAGGTGACCTTCGACAAGAACCCCAACTACTACCGCGGCGCTCCCAACGTTGATCGCTACGTGATCAAGGTGATCAAGAGCTCGACCGATATTTTGAACCAGCTGAAGACGGGGGAGACCGACGTCGGTCCGGTGGACCCGGCCCAGGGCGACGCCGCCCGCACCGTGGACTTGATCACCCTCCACCGGTTCCCCGGCCTGCTCTTCCTTTTTTACCTGTACAACCTGGATCCGGCCAAGACGCCCCTCTTTCAGCAGAAGGAAGTCCGCCAGGCGCTGCTCTACGCGCTCGATAGACAGTCGATGGCGAAGGCCATCTACTTCGGTTTCGCAACTGTGGCCAACACCAGCATGCCGCCCAAGTCCTGGGCCTACAACCCTGACAACAAGCCGGTCTTCAACTTTGACCGTAAGAAGGCCGAGTCGATGCTCGACGCCGCCGGCTGGAAGAAGGGTCCAGACGGGATCCGAGCCAACGGTGCAGGGTTGAAGCTCAAGTTCGAGATGATCACCAATGCCGGCAACAAGGTTCGTGAGAACTCGCTGGTGAACATGCAGCAGCAGTGGCGAGACATCGGCGTCGACGCCACGCCTAAGTTCGTCGACTTCAACAAGGTGCTCGTGCCCGCTCTGCGCAACACGCGCGACTTTCAGGTGCTGATGGTCGGCTTCCAGTGGAGCACTGACCCGGATCAGTCGCAGGTCTGGGCCTCGCGCAACTCGCGGGCGGGTGGATACAACGGTATGAGCTACAAGAACACCCAGCTCGACACCATCATGGATCAGGCCACGACGACCAGCGACCAAAAGAAGCGCAAGGACCTGTACTTCAAGATGCAGCAGATCCTGGCCGAGGACCAGCCGGCGCCCATCCTCTTCTTTCCAGACAACCTCTACGGGGTCAACAAGCGGGTCGTCGGGTTCAACGCAGGTCCCTTCGCCAACCAGTACGACGGCCGGCGGATCTGGATCAAGGACCTCTCCGTTTCCGACGGCAAGTAGCCGCAAGCAGCCAAGCTCGAGCAGCTGATGCTCTGGAAATACGCGCTGCGCAGGATCATCGTGGCCCTGCCGGTGCTCCTCGGCGTGACGGTGATCACCTACGGGCTGATCTATCTCACGGCGGGTGATCTCGTCCCCGGCCTGCAGCTCAACCCCAATCTGCGGCCTGAGGACATCGCGCGGATAAAGGCCAACCTGGGCCTGGACCAGCCGTTCCTGGTTCAGTACCTGAACTGGTTGGGCGTGCCCTGGCTGCTGCATCAGGTGGGGCTCTGGCCGGGCGCCGTGCGGACCGGTCTATTGCAGGGCGACTTCGGTCGCTCCCTGCTCGACGGCAGCCCTGTCATGTCCCACATCCTGGAACGGCTGCCGTACACGCTGGAGCTGACCTCGCTCGCCATCCTCGTGGGAGTCATAGTCGCCATCCCGATGGGTGTCGTCGGCGCTCTCCGCCGCGGCTCACCAGCCGATCACTTCCTGACCAGCCTCTCGGTCGTCGGCGTTTCCATCCCGAACTTCTGGCTGGCCCTGCTGCTGGTGCTCATCTTCTCGGTGGGAGCCTTTCAGCTTGGCCTTCCGCACCTGCCGTCCGGCGGTGCCGCCTCGTCAGTCAATGGCGGCGACGTTCTCGACCGGCTGGCCCATCTGGTGCTGCCCACGACTGTCCTGGCCTTCGGGTATCTGGCGGTTTGGTCGCGCTACACCCGCTCCAGCATGCTGGAGTCACTCTCCCAGGACTACGTGCGCACAGCCCGCGCCAAGGGCATGAGCGAGCGGCGCGTGGTCTATGTGCACACCCTACGCAACGCAGTCATACCCCTGGTCACGCTGATCGGCCTGGAGCTGCCCACGCTGGTGGCAGGCGGCGCCGTCGTTGAGATCGTCTTCAGCTGGCCCGGCCTCGGTCGGCTCGCCCTGGAGCGCGCCGTGGGTCACGACTACACGACAGTGATGGGCCTGACGCTGTTCACCGCCGTGCTGGTGATCGCCGGCAACCTGCTCGCCGACGTCCTCTATGCAGTGCTCGATCCCCGGATCAGGTACACGTAGTGCTCGATCCCACCGCTGGAGCAATCGAGGCCCCGGTAGCGCAGTCTATCGGCCGTGCCGGGCGCCGGGCGCGAGGGTATTGGGCCGAGTCTTGGGAGCGGCTCTACAGCGACCGGATCGGCTTCGCCTGCGGCCTCTTGATCCTGCTCTTCGGAGTGTTGGCGCTGGCTGCGCCGCTGCTCTCGGCGGTGGTCACCCACCACGACCCGGTGCGCCAGAACCTGGCCAACACGTTTGCCCTGCCAGGCCAGTTCACCTTCCCGCTCGGAAGTGATGAACTGGGTCGAGACACGCTGACCCGGCTCATCTACGGTGCCCGGGTGAGCCTGCTCGTCGCCTACCTGACAGTGATCCTGGCGTTGATCATCGGCGGCAGCGTAGGCATGCTGGCCGGCTACTTCGGCGGCTGGCTCGACACCGTGCTGATGCGAGTGGTCGACATGGTGCTCTCGATCCCCAGCATCTACCTGCTGATCCTGCTGACGGCCCTCGCGCCCCGCATCGGGCCTGTCTCCCTCAACCCCGGCAACCCCTACTCTCTGGCGGTGATCATCGCGCTGGTCAGCTGGGGCAGCCTGGCCAGGTTGGTGCGGGCGGACGTGCTCAGCGTGAAAGAACGCGATTTCATGCTCGCCACCCGCTCGCTGGGCGCCAGCAACTGGCGCCTGATGAGCCGCCACCTGCTGCCCAACGTGCTCGCCGTGATGGTGGTGGCGGCCAGCCTGCAGGTCGGCGCCATCATCGTGACGGAGGCGGCGCTCGACTTCATTGGCCTGGGCATCACGCCGCCGACCGCAAGCTGGGGCAACATGCTGAGCAACTCCCAGGTCTACTTCTATCACTCGCTCTGGCTGGTCATCCTGCCGGGGCTCGCCATCTTCGTGACAGTCCTCGCCATGAACGTCTTCGGCAACACCGTGCGCGATGCGTTCGACCCCCGCCTGCGGGAGATGCGGTGATGGGCCGGTAGATGTCGGAGCATCTGCTCCAGGTTGAGAACCTGCGGACCGAGTTTCCCACCCGCGACGGAGTGGTGGGTGCGGTGGACGGCGTTTCCTTCTACCTCGACCCGGGCGAGACGCTCGGCATAGTCGGTGAGTCCGGCTCCGGCAAGTCGATCACGGTGCTGTCGATCATGGGCCTGGTCCAGCGACCGGGCCGGATCGCCGGCGGCCGGGTGCTCTACAAAGGGAACGACCTGGTGCAGTTCAGCCAGGAGCAGCTGCAGGAGGTGCGCGGCAAGGACCTGGCCATGATCTTCCAGGACCCGATGACCTCGCTCAACCCGGTCTACCGCTCCGGCTGGCAGGTGGGCGAGCCCCTCCGGCTGCACAGGGGCTTGGACAGGCCGCGTTCTCTCCGCGAAGCGGTCTCAATGTTCCGCAAGGTGGGCATGCCAGAGCCCGAACAGCGGGTGCAGAGCTATCCCCACGAGCTGTCAGGCGGCATGCGTCAGCGCGCGATGATCGCCATGGGCCTGACCACAGGGCCCTCGGTGCTCATCGCCGACGAGCCGACGACCGCTCTCGACGTCACCATCCAGGCCCAGATCCTGGAACTGCTCAAGAAGGTCAACGCCGAGTACAACACAGCCACCATCCTCATCACCCACAATCTCGGCGTGGTAGCAGGCATGTGCGAGCGGGTCATGGTGATGTATGCCGGTCGGGTCGTCGAGGAGGGGCCGACCGAGGATGTTTTCGCCAATCCCAGCCATCCCTACACGTGGTCGCTGCTGCGCTCGCTCCCCCGGCTGGACCGGGACGCGAAGGAGCCCCTCCGAGCTCTGCCCGGCCTGCCGCCGGATCTGACCGATCTCCCCAGCGGCTGTCACTTCCACCCTCGCTGTCCCTTCCGGATAGACCGGTGCGTGGACGAATACCCGCCCCTCGCGGCTGTGCTGCCGGCTCAGAGGGCTGCGTGCTGGGTCACTCAGGCGGGCGTCGACCTGAACCGGGCGGGTGCGATAGTTGGCTGAAGCGACGGCGCGACCGCAGCTGAAGTCGGTCTGGACGGCCGCAGAGCCATTGCTGGATGTCCGCGATCTGAAAGTCTGGTTCCCGATCAGGGCTGGCCTGGCGCAGCGCACAGTCGCCCATGTCAGGGCGGTGGACGGCGTGAGCCTCCAGGTGGGCCAGGGCGAGACGGTCGGGTTGGTGGGAGAGTCCGGGTGCGGCAAGTCGACACTCGGGCGCGCCGTGCTGAAGCTAGTCGAGCCAACCGCCGGCGAGGTGCTTTACAAGGGCACGAGCCTGCACAGCAGGGGCGGCGGGGCCATGCGCGGGCTGCGGCGTGAGATCGCCATGATCTTCCAGGACCCGTACGCCTCGCTGGATCCTCGCCAAACGGTGGGGGAGATCATCTCCGAGCCGCTCGACATTCACCATCTCTACGAAGGCAGGACCGCTCGCAGGGATCGACTGGCCGAGCTGCTCGATCTGGTCGGCCTCAACCCTCGCATGGCCCAGCGCTACCCGCACGAGTTCTCGGGTGGCCAGCGCCAGCGCGTCGGCATCGCCAGGGCGCTGGCGGGCGAGCCGTCCTTCATCGTCTGCGACGAGCCGGTCAGCGCGCTGGACGTGTCAATCCAGGCCCAGATCATCAACCTGCTCGAGAAGCTGCAGCAGCGGTTGAACCTGACCTACCTGTTCATCGCTCACGATCTCTCGGTGGTCAAGCACATCTCGAACCGGATTGCTGTCATGTACCTCGGCCGGATCGTGGAGATAGCGGGCTCGAACGAGCTGCACCGGCGGCCCAAGCACCCTTACACTGCCTCGCTGCTCTCCGCCATCCCGATCCCCGACCCCAAGATCGAGCGCCACCGGCAGCGCATCATCCTGACCGGCGACGTGCCTTCACCGGTCAACCCGCCTTCGGGCTGCCGCTTCCGCACGCGCTGCTTCAACGCCCAGGACAAATGCGCGCAGGAGGACCCTCCACTCGACACCGTGCAGCTGGGCGACCACCAGGCCGCCTGCTTCTTCCCGGTCGAATGAGCGGATCCCTGGCGGAGGCGCTGCTGTTCGCCGAGGCGGGCTGGGACCACTCGGTGGCGGAGCTCAGCGAGGAGCTGCGCATCCCGAGCATCAGCGCTCTGCCCGAACACGAGGCGGACGTGCGGCGCAACTGCGAGTGGTTGGCAGATCGCTTTCGCGCCTTCGGCTGCGAGGTCTCCAGCCACGAGGTGGTGGAGGGCGGCTACCCGGTGCTGCGGGCGGAATGGCGTGGCGCCGGTGCCGCCGCGCCCACGCTGACCGTCTACGGTCACTACGACGTCCAGCCGCCCGATCCGCTGGCGGAGTGGCACTCACCACCCTTTGAGCCATCGCTTCGGGATGGCTTCATCTTCGCCCGCGGCAGCTCCGACAACAAGAACAATCACCTGGCGGCATTGCTGGCGGCCCGCTTCGCCATCCAGGCGGGGGGGCCGCCGATCAACCTTCGCTTTCTCTTGGAGGGCGAGGAGGAAACGACTGGTGAGTCGCTGCCGCGCTACCTACGCCAGCAGGCCGCTGATCTGGCGACCGATTGGGTGCTGGTCTGGGACGGCGGGTTCAGCCCGGATGGCCGACCTGCCCTGGTCACCGGGCTGCGCGGCATTCTCTACACGGAATTCCAGGCCAGCGGGGCAGCCAGCGACCTGCACTCGGGCGGCTTTGGCGGCGTGGCGCCGAATCCGCTCAACACGCTGGCCCGCGTGCTGGGCGAGCTGAAGGGCCGGGACGGCCGCATCACGATTCCCGGCTTCTACGATCGGGTCCAGCAGCCCACTGCGGACGAGCTGGCCGCGTGGGACCGCAGCGAAGCCTACGGCGAGCTGCTGCGGACCATGATCGGCGCCTCGGCGCTGGAGGGGGAGGCCGACTACAGCCCTGTCGAGCGGACCTGGTCGCGGCCGACCCTCGACGTGAACGGCATGATCGGCGGCTTCACCGGTGCGGGGGCCAAGACGGTGATCCCGGCGGCGGCGACCGCGAAGGTGTCGATGCGGCTGGTACCCGACCAGGATCCGGGCGAGATTCTGGCCGCGTTGCAAGAGCACGTGCAGCGACTCACTACGCCTGGCGTGCGGATCGACGTGAAGCAGCTGGGCGCTGCGAGGCCCGTTCTGGCCGACGCCCGCAACCCGGCGGCGCTGGCCCTTCGCGCAGCGTTCGAGGAAGCCTTCGGTCAGCCGGCGGTGCCTGTGCGGACGGGAGGTTCCATTCCTGTGGCGCTCGACTTTCAGGAGGCGCTGGGAGCGCCAATAGTGATCAGCGGCCTGAGCCAGCCCGGCTCCGGGGCCCACGGCCCCAACGAGCACTTCAGCCTGGACCACTACCGCCGGGGCATCGAGACGCTCATCCGCTTGTACTGGGGCCTGGCCGACACCGCTGGCTAGAGTCCGCACGGTCGAGGCGCATCTCTTTGGTGTTGAGGTCGGCGACTTTCGATGCCCTACAAGTGAGGAGCGGCGGTCAGTCGAACGGACATCGCAAAGGGCCGCGGGTCACGTCTGGGTGCGGTAGTGGAGGTGAACCACGCCGTTGCCGAAACGGTGTTCGTCCAGCAGTTCCAGCGTCAGGCGGACATCGTTGGGGAGGGAGTGGTTCCCACCTCCCACCCCGACGGGGGCGACGAACAGGTGCCATTCGTCGACCAATCCGACCCTGATCGCTTGCGCGGCGAGGTCTGAACCGCCCACGGAGATGTCACGGCCCGCTCGCGCTTTCAGCTGCCGGACCGCTTCAGGGTCGAAGTCTCGCTCGATCCGCGTCCTGGCGCTAGATGCCGTCTCCAGCGTCTTGGAGTACACGATCTTGTCCGCCGCCTGCCAGATCTGCGCGAAGTCCCGTACGAAAGGGGGCTGGTCCGCGACGGTGTGGGCAGTTTCCCAGTAGACCATCGTCTCGTACATCCGGCGCCCGTACAGGTGGGTGCCGACCGGCCGCTCCAGATCGTTGACGAAGGTGTACACCTCCTCGTCCGGCTCCGCCCAGTCGAAGTTGCCCTCCTCGTCCGCAATGTAGCCGTCGAGCGACGTGATCGCCGAGTAGATCAGCTTGGCCATGGTGAGCCTCCCATGACGCCTACAGATTGCCCATCGTCAGGCCGGGTTATGCGCCAGGTGAATCAGGCGGTCCAAGATTCGGCCGCCGTCGGCCCGGAGGCCGTTGTGGTCGTACTCGCTCGTGAGCCAGACGCGGAGACCACAGATCGCCCGGGCCGTCTCCTCGGAGAACCCGCGCTCCACATACATGTCGTCGCTGTAGATCGCCGCTGCGGCGGGCACTGCGCACCGGGAGAGCGCCACTTCGTCATAGAGACGAGGCCACTTGCGCTGAGCCAGCAGTTCGGCCGCTGCGGCCAGTGGTCTGAGCGCCGAGTAGTCCTCGAACATCCAGTGGTAGACGTGCTCACCGGTCAGCAATTCGGAGGAATTGAACTCCGGCGGGAGGAGCCGCTCGGCCGACCAGCCGGTGACGCAGCCGTCGGCGTACGAAGCCTCATGCAAGATCGCATAGAGCGGATTCCGGGCAAAGGGCGCCCCTGTTTCGACGTCGTGCAAAAAAGCCGGCGAGTCGGCAGGCAGCTCCAGCAGATGGTGAAGCTTGGCCGCCCCGTCGCTCATGCCCAGAGCGCTGCCCAGCTGCCGGAAGCGACGCCAGGTCAGGCGGTCGCCACCGGGCAGCCGCACCTCGGTCTCTTCCAACCGCTGCCGCAGGCGCCGGAGGCGCTCGCGATCCTGAGGGTAGCGCTCGTGATAGCGCCGGTTGCGCTCCAGCACGCGCCGGTAGGTGGCGCTGTAGACATCGTCGACGGGCCGAGCCAGTGGCGGCAGGCCGCCGGTGATGAATGCCTCCCGCAGCCCATCCGGAGCCAGCGAGAGATAGGAGGTCACGCAGAAGCCGCCGAAGCTCTGGCCGAGAACGCTCCACCTGTCCACCCCCAGGCGGTGCCGGATCAGTTCAGCGTCGAGCACTATGGAATCGGCACGGAAGCGGGCGAGATGGTCGGCCTGCCGCTCGGCGCTCAGTCCCGGCAGGCTGCCGATGGGCGACGAGCGGCCGGTGCCGCGCTGGTCAAGCATCAGCACCCGGTATTCCTGGAGCGCTCGGTCCAGCCAGCCGGGTGAGCTGGGAAAGCGCGTCGGTCGGGGCGCTTCAGTCCCCGGACCGCCCTGGAAGAAGACGAGATAGGGCCGCTCCAGTCCGCCGGGATCGGCCACTTCGCGAGCGAACACACTTATGTGGTCGGCGTCCGGCCGCGCGTGATCGAGCGGCACCGAAAACTCGTGCTCTGTCAACACCAGGCCGGGAACCCGGAGCTCGACCGCCTCATGCTGTTCCCGCACCTCTGCCATCAAAGCAGAATTGGGGCAAGCCGGGCGCCAGCTAACCTGGGTTGGTGCTTGAAAACGCCCTCCAACTTGCCCGCGCCAGTCACCGTCAGGCGGAGACTGAACTGTTCCAACTGCTGTCCATTCCCAGCATCTCAACGCTGCCGGAGCACCGCCTCGACTGCCGGCGGGCCGCTGACTGGCTGGTCGCCAAGCTGCGTGGCATGGGCATGGAGGCGGAGCTGGTCGACGTGCGCGAGCCAGGGCATCCGGTGGTGGTGGCCGAGTGGCTGGGCAGGCCGGGAGCTCCCACCCTGGCCATTTACGGCCACTACGACGTGCAGCCCGCCGATCCGCTGGAGGAATGGCTGACGCCGCCCTTCGAGCCGACCCTGAAAGACGGCTTCGTCTACGCTCGCGGCGCCGACGACAACAAGGGCCAGCATCTGGCAGGCGTCAAGGCGGCCGAGTACTGGTTCCAGGCCGGGGGGCCGCCGCTGAACCTGCGCTTTCTCATCGAAGGGGAGGAGGAGGCCTCTGGCCGGTCCCTTCCCGATTTCCTGCGCGCCAACGCCGCCCGCCTCCGCAGCGATTACCTGCTGCTCGCGGATGGAGGCTTCACTGCCCCCGGCCAGCCGAACCTGCTGACAGGGCTCCGCGGCCTGCTCTACACCGAGATCGAGGTGAGAGGACCTGCGGTCGATCTCCACTCAGGCATCTTCGGCGGCGCGGCGCCCAACCCCTTCAACAGCCTCGCCCACGTCCTGGCCGCTCTCAAGGATCGCGAGGGGCGCATCCTCATCCCGGGCTTCTATGACGATGTGGAGCCGCCCAGCGCGCAGGAGCTGGCCGATTGGGCCAAGGACCCCGTCGAGGACGCGGAGTTGATGCGCCGGATGGGCAGTACGGCGCTGCCTGGCGAACCCGGCTACTCCGCTCGCGAGCGCATCCGCTGCCGGCCGACGCTCGATGTGCATGGCGTCATCGGCGGCTTCACCGGGATCGGCTCCAAGACGGTTATCCCGGCCACGGCGAAAGCGAAGGTGTCGATGAGGTTGGTGCCGAATCAGGACCCGGCTCGGATCGCCGCCGCTCTCGGCGAGTTCGTGCCTTCCCTTGCCACCGTGGGCACCACTGCTCGCCTCATCGAGCTCAGCTCCGCCTCACCCGTCAGGGTGGACGTCTCCCACCCCGGCATCGCCGCCGCGTCGCGCGCCTTCCAGGCGGCCTTTGGCGCGGCACCGCTTCTCACCCGGGAGGGAGGCTCGGTGCCAGTCACGCTCGACTTCCAGGAGGCGCTCAGGACGCAGCTGATAGTGACAGGCTTCGGCCTCCCTGACGACGCCCTTCACTCGCCCAACGAGCGCTACAGCTTGGACCAGTACCACCGGGGCACCGAGATGGTTATGCACCTGATGCAGGAGCTGGCCGCCCGGTAGCTGCGGAACCTGCAGTCAGGAAAGGCAGGCGTTTCGGCGGGCGGTGTCATGGCTTGCAGAGGGCACGTGCCCGCCCGCGGCAAAAAGGGAGTGGACAGCGTCGCGGACAGTCTCTACAGTGAGGAGCCGCCGATGTCAAGCGTGTGTGTAGAGGAGGTGAACCGTTGAGCGCTCGGCCCCTGCTAGTGAGCCTGGCGGCTCTGCTCACCTTTGCCTGCGGCGGTACGCCGGCGCCGACCGGCGGCGCGACACCGACTGCGCAGGCCAACGTCGGCAAGGTCGAGTTCCTCTCCTCGCAGGGGCAGGCTGTGAACGAGGCCGAGGGAATGCGCAAGCAGGTGCTGGCAGGATTCAATGGCACACCTGACTTCAACACTTCATTGACCGGCGGCCAGATGGTGCCCAAACTGCTCGCCGAGCACCAAGCCTCGAAGGTGGATGTCGACCTCGTAGGTGACGTTCACGGTGACATGGTCCCACTTCAGTCGGCAGGAGCACTCCAGGACCTCACTCCCCTGCTGCAGAGGTTGGCGAAGGATCGGAAGTTCAACCCGCAGCTTGTCGCGTACGGCAAGCTCGGGACCCAGAAGCAGTACTACATCCCCTGGCTGCAGGCCACCTACATGATGGTGGTCAACAAGAAGGCGCTCCAATACCTTCCCAAGGGCGCGGACGTCAACAGCCTCACCTATGACCAGTTGGCGCAGTGGGGCGAGAACATTCAGAAGGCGACGGGAGAAAAGAAGATCGGGATCCCGGCCGCCACCGGCAGTCGAGGTGGTCTCTTGAACCGGTTCGTCCAGGGCTATCTCTACCCCTCCTACACCGGCGGTGAGGTGAGCGGTTTCAAGTCGCCGGGGGCGGTCCAAGCCTGGCAGCTGATGAAGCGGCTGTGGGCGGTCACCAATCCCCAGTCCACCAACTACGGCTTCATGCAGGAGCCGCTGCAGTCAGGTGAGGTCTGGGTGGCGTGGGATCATCAGGCGAGGCTCATCGACGCCCTGAAAAACCTTCCCGACCAGTTCCAGGCGGTGCCGGCGCCCAGCGGACCGAAGGGGCTGGGATACATGTCAGTGGTCGCCGGTCTGGCGATTCCGGTGGGAGCACCCAACCAGAAGGGAGCGGAGGCGCTGATCGACTACTTGACGCGACCTGACAACCAGAAGAAGACCACAGCCGTCGTCGGCTTCTTTCCAGTCCTGACCGACGTCAGCGTGAGCGGCAGCGACGCGCCGCCGGGAGTCGGTGCCGAGGCAGGTGCAGCCGGCAAGCAGACCAACGCCAAGAAGGCACTGCCGGCGCTGCTCCCGGTCGGGCTGGGCGCGAAGGACGGCGAGTTCAACAAGGCCTACTTCGACACCTTCACGCGCATCGTCCTCCACAACGAGGACATACAGACAGTGCTCAGCGACGAGGCCAAACAGCTGCAATCACTGCTCGACACCGCCAAGGCGCCCTGCTGGCCGCCGGATCCACCGAGCACCGGGACGTGTCAGGTCAGGTAGAGGCGCCTGCTCTGCGCGCGGCGGCCGGCCGCCCGCGGCCGGCAGTCAGGTTCAACCGGCGGCAGCTCGAGCCCTATGCACTCCTGGCCCCGGCCACCATCTTCATGACCCTTTTCTTCGCCTGGCCGGCTCTCCAGACGCTCCTGATCGCCTTCCAGTCGGCCCAGGGGTCGTTCACGCTCGACAACTTCGGGGCCATGGCTCGGGACACCGACTTTCGCCTCGCGGTGCGCAACACGCTGCTGCTGCTGGTTCTCATCATCCCGATCGAGACCACCATCGCGCTCGTGATGGCCGTCCTGGCCCAGAGCCGCCTTTTCGGTAGGGACGTGATGCTCTACATCTGGAGCATCCCGCTGGCTGTTTCCGACCTTGCCGCCGGCCTGGTCTGGTTTTCCATCTTCACCTCCCACGGCTACCTGAATTCAGTCCTTCAGGATCTCCACCTGATCGCTCACCCGGTTGGCTTTCTGGACTACAACAACCTCGGCGGGCTGGTCACGGCGATAGTGCTGGCTGAGGTCTGGCGGAGCATGTCGCTGGTCATGGTGATCATCATGTCAGGCATCCAGGCCATTCCGCCCGAGCTCGATGAGGCGGCCGAAAGCCTCGGCGCAGGCGCCTGGCAGCGCTTCTGGAAGGTCACGCTGCCCCTCCTCAAGCCCACCCTCCAGGTCGCCTTGATCCTTCGCACCACCACGGCCTTCCAGGTGTTCGGGGTGGTGCTGGCCCTCGCCGGCAGCGCGCTGCCCGTGCTGGCAGTCAAGAGCGAAAGCTGGGTGACTGAATACCGCAATTACCAGCTGGCAGCCACGTACGCGATCCTGATCCTCGTGCTCTCGTCCTTGAGCACTGTCGGCTACCTCCTCTTACTGCGAACGCCGCGGGAGGTTTTCCAACGATGAGCGCGGCCATCCGGCGCCACCGCCGGCGAGCATCGCCTCAACGTCAGCTGGCCTACGCCGCAGCGGGACTGATCACCGCCTTCATGCTGTTCCCTCTGTACCTGATAGGGGTCGCCGCGTTGCAGCCGCGCACAGCGGTTTTCGATTACCCGCGGGCCCTCTATCCGAGCCCCTTCTCGATCGAGTCGGTGGCCTTCTTCCTCAGCGCGACCGGCATCCTGCCCGCCCTCGGCCGCAGCCTGCTGATCGGCGTCATGACAGTTGTCTTGGCGCTCGCGCTGGGCTGCCCCGCCGGCTACGCGATCGCCCGCTACCGGTTTGCCGGCCGCGACTTGGTCCAGCTGCTGATCGTGAGCGTCCGCGCCTTTCCCATCCTCATCCTGGCCATTCCGCTGGCAGTCACCTTCATCAACTGGAACCTGTACGACAGCGTCCTGTCAGTGGCGCTGGTGCACACAGTCATGGCCCTTCCCTTGACGATCCTGCTGGCGGCCAGCGTCTTCCTGCGCATACCGAGCGAGCTCGAGGAGGCGGCCATGAGCATGGGCACCAGTCGCTTCGGCGCTGTCTGGCGGATCGTGCTTCCGCTTTCGCGACCGGGATTGGGAGCAGCAGCGCTTTTCGCGTTCGTGCTCTCCTGGAACGAGGTCTTTGCGGCCGCCGTGTTGACAGTGCGCAATCCGACCCTGCCGGCTCAAATCGTGGGTGCGCTGGGCCAGTCCCCCCTGCCCTTCCGGTTTGCCGGTGGCCTGGCTCTTACTCTCCCCGCCTTGGTGTTTATCTTCTTCATGCGTCCCTACCTGTTCAGCGCCTTCGGCCAGGCACGGCGCTGACGCCATGGCGGAGATCACAATCGAGTCCATCAGCAAGTCTTTTTCGGGCGTCAAGGCAGTCGACAACGTCTCCCTGACCATCCACGATGGCGAGTTCATGGTTTTGCTCGGCCCCAGTGGATGCGGCAAAACCACGCTCCTGCGCCTCATCGCGGGGTTCGATCTGCCAGACGCCGGCAGAATTTCGATCGGCGATCGGGATGTCACTGTTTCGCCGCCCGGGCGTCGCGACATCGCGATGGTGTTTCAGAGCTACGCGCTCTTTCCCCATCTCCGCGTGTTCGACAACGTCGCCTTCGGCCTGCGCATGCATCATGTGGCCAGAGAAGAGGTGACGTCACGGGTCCGCGAGGCGGCGGAGCTGATGGGCATCGATGCCTTCCTGAACCGCTATCCCACGCAGTTGAGCGGCGGCCAACGGCAGCGCGTAGCGGTGGCCAGAGCCCTCGTGATGAGGCCTTCGGTGATACTGATGGACGAACCGCTGAGTAATCTCGACGCCCTGCTTCGGCTTCAGATGCGCGCCGAACTGAAGCACCTACTGCAGGACATCAAGACGACTACCGTCTACGTTACGCATGACCAGGTCGAAGCCCTGAGCATGGGCGACCGCACAGCCGTGATGCGAGATGGCGCCATCCTGCAGTGCGCTTCGCCGATGGAGGTCTACGACCGCCCGGGCGACGTCTTCGTGGCTACCTTCATCGGGAATCCTCCGATGAACATAGTTCGTGGTGTGGCCCGGGATTCAACAGTGGCCGTGGAAGGAGTGGAGGTGCGGCTGCCCGAGGCCAGCAACTTTCCGGCGGCCGCCGAGGTCACCGTGGGCATCCGGGCCGAAAACATCGAAGTGCATAGTGAGCCCCACCACGGGGCCCTTCCCGCGACCGTGGCGGTCATCGAGCCGTTGGGATCGCACCTGCTATTGACGCTCGCCGCTGGCGCCGAGACCATAAAGGCGTCAGTTCGGACTGACTTTCCGGTCAAGCGGGGCGATTCGGTGTGGCTGGAGCTGAGAGAGGGGAGTGTGAGGCTGCTTGGTGCCGTTACCGAATCCGCGCGATCGACCTGAGGAGGACCCTGGTGTAGAGCCCGCGGCTTGCCCGGCCAGGCCCTCCGAACGGCCGGGCTAGGCTATCAGCGTGATTGCGCCTGACCTCAACACTCTGGCCCGGGATCTGGCGGCGGCAGCGTACTTGGAGGGCGACTTCGTCCTTCGCTCCGGCCGTCACTCGCAGTACTACTTCGACAAGTACCTGTTCGAAACCCAGCCCTCGCTGCTGCGCCGGACGGGGCGGGCGCTGGCCAGGCTGGTACCCCCTACCACGCAGCGGCTGGCAGCGCCCGAGCTGGGCGCCATTCTGGTCGGCGGAGTGGTGTCGCTGGAGCTGGATCTGCCGCTCGTCCTCGTCCGCAAACAAGCCAAGGAGTATGGCACCGCGCGCTCGTTGGAGGGCCGGCTCGAGCCAGGTGAGAAGGTCACCGTGATCGAGGACGTGCTGACCACCGGGGGGGCCGCCATTGACGCCATCACCAAGCTGCGCGACGCCGGCGCGGACGTGACCTGTCTCCTGGGCGTGCTGGACCGGGAGGAGGGCGCTCGGGAGGCAATCGAAGGGCTGGGAGTGACGTTCAAACCGCTTTTCCGCAAGTCAGACCTGGGTGTCTGACTTCGTCATCCGGGGAGCTCTGGTCCTCACTGGCGAAGGCCCTCGCCCGGTTGACGTCAGTGTGAGAGACGGGTTGCTGGAGGCGGTCGGCAAGGTCCCGGAGACCGGGCTGGAGACGGTTCGGGCTGCGGGGCTCTGGCTTCTGCCCGGCGCCATCGACGCCCACGTTCACAGCCGGGACCCCGGCCTGCCAGAGAAGGAGGACTTCATCTCGCTCACCCGCGCGGCGGCCGCGGGGGGCGTCACCACGCTGGTGGACATGCCGAACACGGTGCCCGCGGTGGACAGCCCTGCAGTGTTCCTGGAGAAAGTGGAGCGCCTCAGTGATCGCTCTCTGGTGGACTTCGGTCTGTGGGGCATCCTCCGCTCCTCCTCCCAGCCGGACGACCTGCTCGGGCTGCTCGACGCCGGCGCCATGGGCATCAAGGCGCTGCTCGGCTATGCGCTCAGCAAGGAGGACGGCCGGGTCATCTACACCCTCGACTTTGGCCAGCCGGGCATCGAGGCACCGCCCGACTATGGCAGCCTCGTTCGCCTCGCACCCGTGCTCGCCCGGGTCGACGGCGTGCTCGCCGTTCACGCGGAGGACCCGGGCGTGCTGCGGGAGCTGGAGAGGCCGGCCGACTCGTACGCGGAGCTCCTCGCGGGCCGGCCGGCCCTGGCGGAGGCGATAGCGATTGCGGCCCTGGGTCAGATCTCACTGGCGACAGGTGTCCGCGTTCGCGTGGTGCATATCTCGAGCGAGCTGGGCTTGAAGGCGGCTCGCTTGGCGCAGGCGGCTGGCGCCCGGCTGGATCTGGAAACCTGTCCCCACTACCTCTGGCTCAGCGCCGAGGACGCAGAGCGCCTAGGGCCGGCGATGAAGGTCTACCCGCCGGTGAAGCAGCCCGCAGACCGAACGGCTCTCATCGCGGCTGTCAAGGATGGCCTCATCCCAACCGTGGCGACAGACCATGCGCCTCACACCGACGAGGAGAAGCTGGCCCGCTCCTGGGCCGACACCGCGCCGGGCAGCCCGGGGGTTCAGATGCTCTATCTGAGCTGCCTGGAGCTGGCCCGCCGCCAAGGTGACCCCTGGTTGGCGGCGCGCTGGGTGGCCGAGGGTCCAGCCCGCGCTCTCAAATTGCACCCCCGGAAGGGCGTGATCGCTCCTGGGGCGGAGGCGGATCTGGTGCTGGTCGACCCGGCGGCAGCTACTGTCGTCGAACCGAAGATCATGCATTCGCGGCAGAAGCATTCGGCGCTGGACGGCTTGCGGTTCGAGTTTGCCATCCGCTCGGTGTGGTGCCGGGGGGAGCTGGTGGCGCAGGACGGTCGACCGGTCGGTGCGCCCGGCTGGGGGCGCCTGGTCAGCCCCACCCGTTAGTCGTCGCCAGGCGGGAGCGGTTGGCCGCCTGAAGCTGTAGCATCCCAGGCACCTTGACGTTGATAGCAGTCCTCATCGTCGTCTGCCTGGTTCTCTTGGCGGTGGGCTTCCTGGCCCCGCGGCGTTCGCGGCGGCTTCAGCGCGATATCGATAGTGGCAGCGACAAGGCCCAGCGAAAAGCCGACGAAAAGACGCCTGACGCGCTCACCAAGTTCGTCCAGAAGCCGATCGAGAACGCACGCAAGGCTGCCGACAAGAGCACGGAGGTCGGCCGCGAGGGCCGGGAGAAGGCGTCAGGCGAAGACGTCGACTGAGATCGTCTGGGTCTGGCGTGAAGCGATGGAGGAAGCCGCTGGTGGTACTTACTCGGGCAGCTACACAGGTTATTCGGGCGGTTGACGCTGGCTCCTCGGGAGGCGGTATCTCCTCCGGTTGATTAGCCGCGGACCGTCTGAAACACGGGGTTGGAGCGCAGCTCCGCCTCAAGATTCGTGACGGGGCCGTGGCCGGGATAGATAGCCGTGTTGAGCGGTAGACCAGCCACCCTGGAATGGATGGAGAACAGCTGCTGGCGAAGGTCCGTCTCAGGGCGCTGGGCGCCGATCCCGCCGGCCAGCAGCGTGTCACCCGTGAAAAGGTGGTTGCCGACCGAGAAGCAGAGACTGCCCGGTGTGTGGCCGGCGGTGTGGAGCACACGAAGCTGGAAACGACCGAACTCCAACTCGTCGCCATCGCTCAGGTAGCGATCCGCTGAGCGGAGAAAAGCCTTGGCGTCGGCTATATGCATTCCGGCCTGGGCACCCGTGGCTTCCTGCAGAGCCGACTTGCCGGCCACGTGACCGGCATGGCCGTGAGTGGCGAGCACCCAGCGAACTTTCTGCCCGGCCAGCTGCTGAAGCACTTTCCCGGCCGGCTCGACAGGATCGATCACCACCGACTCATTGGTTGCGGTACAGGTGAGAATGAAGCAGTTGACCTCCTTCTCGCCCTGCACCTTGAGGATCCCCAGACGTGCCATGTTTCTTACCTATACCTAAATGAGGGTTATCGGCATCCTGATGGCCCTCTTGGTGTTGGCCTGGTCGGTCTGGTGGACGGCGGGCTACATCTGGCGGCGCAGCCGCGCATCGGTCGGCCGCCGCCGCCTCTAGCCAGCGCCAAGGCTCAGCCTTCCTGCATCCACCACTCCGTGAAGGACGATGCCATACCGTCCGAGCCCAAGCGGATAAGCCACAGGTTGCTGAAGCGGGTGGCCTCGGCGTCCTTGTACCGTGTCCACCCGCGGACGACGCCGAGGTCACCGTCGAGCGCGATCACCTCATACCGGAAACTATGGTCGCCCGGCTCATCCCTGCGTTGGAGCCAGCCCTCGACGATCTTGTTGCGCCCGCGCCAGGGCTGCCGAAAGGGCGCCGTGTAGTACCCCGCGTCCTCAGTGAAGAGAGCCGCGATCTCATGCCTGTCATTGCTGTCCCAGGCGGCGAGATAGGCCTGCAGCCAGGCCTCGAAATCGGCACGCTGCCTCATCAGTTCACGCTTTGTCGCCCCGCCGGGGCAGCCTGGTTACTCGGGAGGGGCGGCTTGGAGCTTGTCGCGCAGCTGGTCGTAGCGCTCGAACTTCTCCAGCGGAAGCTTCGGCTTCGCCCGCTCCGGGTACTTCGCAGCTTGGATAGCATCCAGCAGGAGCTGCACCTCATCGGCCGCCAGGTGCAGGTGCCGGGAGTGGCGATCCTTGGCCGGCCGCTCCACTACCTCAGTGATAGTGTCCTCGGTCGCCTCCACCACCCGCGGCCGAGTCGGCCGGAAGAGCTCTTCGGAGCCGGATAGTGAGACACGCTTGAACTTGCTCATGACGTTTTCCTCTGCCCTGCCTGCTTGCCGGACATGACCTGGTCGGCCAGCAGGCGGTAGGCGCGAGCACCATCGGAGTTCCCGGCGTAGGTCAGGATCGACGCTGCAGCGAGGGGCGACTCCGCGAAGCGGATGGAATCGCGAATTGCAAAGTCGTAGACCAAATCCCCGTAGTGGTCGCGCACCAACTGCAGCACCTCCTGCGAGTGCAGTGTGCGAGCTTTGTAGATGGTGGGCAGGATACCGGCGACGCGCAGCCGCGGGTTGAGCTTGGCCCGCACCCGGTCGACCGTCCGCTGCAGCTGCTGCATGCCCTTCATGCCGAAGTACTCGCACTGGAGGGGGATGATCACGTCATCAGCGGCCACAAAGGCGTTGATGGTGATGAGGCTCAGGGCGGGCGGGCAGTCGATGACTATGTAGTCGTAGCGCCGCTGGACGGGAGCGAGCTTCTCCTTCAGAATGCCCTCTCGCCCGATCTCCTGCAGGAGCTGCGTTTCGGCGCCCGACAGTTCGATGTTGGAAGGCAGGTAGTGAAGCCCCGCCAGGGCATTCTCGAGGACCACTTCGCTGAATCCCACCGAGGGATCGACGAGCAGCTCATAGACTGTCTTCTCCAGCTCGTCGGGCAGCTTGACACCCATGTTTATGGTCAGGTGCGCCTGCGGATCGAGGTCCACCAGAAGGACGCGCTGACCTTTCTCGGCGAGAGCGGCGCCGAGGTTCACCGCTGTGGTGGTCTTGCCAACCCCGCCTTTTTGGTTGGCTATAGCGATGGTGTGCGCCAAGGGGTGGTCCGAGTTTACTCGCATCTCGCATCACCGACCACTGCCGGCAATGGGGAGCGCGGCCGGCCGACGGCGGAGGTCCCGCGTCCACTTCCGGCTGTCGATAAACTCCGCGCCGGTGGTCTTAGACATCCTCTTCGCCGTCATCATCCTGGTGGCGGTGGTGATCGGCTACAAGAAGGGCCTGGTTCAGCCGCTCCTGGCCGAGGTGTTCTTCCTCGGCACAGCACTCTTCCTGCTCGGCAACGGGCAGGGCTTTGCCGGCCTCCTGGAGCGCGCCTTCCATCTGAATGGCTTCTTCCTCTTTGTGGTGGGGCTGGCGGTCACCATCTTCATGGGCTACCTGGGCGGTCGGTTGGGCGGCATCATCCACCGCATGCCTGTTGTCCAGGGAGTCGACGGTTTGCTGGGCCTGGTGCTGCACGGCTTTGTAGCCATCCTCTTCTGCTACTTCCTGCTCTCAGCGCTGCTGGCCTTCAACAACGCTTTCCGGGCAACAGCGGGCGCGGCGGTGGTCACCTATGCCCAGGTGGAGTCGCTGAAGAGACAGCTCGCCGCCAACCCGATCACCGCCGCGCTGATGCCGACCGGCGATGTGCACAGGCTGGAGACGCAGGCGCAGAGGAATAGGAGCGCGCAGCTTTCTGAGACGCCGCTCCTGGGCCAGCTGCAGACGGTGAGTCACGACTTTCTCGAACCGCAGCTGACTGGCTCCAGGCTGGCGCCCCTGGTGCTGAGGATCGGCTCCAAGGTGCCGGTCCTCGGCCATGCGACGACGCGCGACCTGCCGACGCCGGCGCCTGTCGCCAGACCCAGCCCGACGCCCACGAAATAGTGAGCGCGCCGCCCGCCGCTGCAGCGCCGGCTGTGCTCACGCTGGCTCCCGCGGCCAAGCTCTCGCGACCTCAATTCCTGGCGCTCGTCGCCTACTGGGTGGCGATCGGCTATCTCTGGCAGAGCCTGGGCACGCTGATCCTGCCGGATGTCGTCGAGCGCCTGGTCGGCAGCGCCGCCAAGGGCACTGGCCTCAGTGTGCTGGAGGGCATCGGGACGGTGATCGCGATCGTCTGGCAGCCTGTCGCCGGCACCCTATCTGACCGCACGCACACGCGGTGGGGCAGGCGGCGACCCTATCTGGTGGGTGGCACAGCTGCCGACCTGCTCTTCCTGGTGGGAATCGCCCTGGCCGGCAGCTTCTGGCCCCTTGTCGTCGCCTACACGTTCTTGCAGTTCAGCTCCAACACAGCCCAGGGGCCCTACCAGGGGCTCGCTCCTGACATAGTTCCGGAAGAGCAGCGCGGCACGGCCAGCGGCTTCTACGGCCTCGCCAATCTGCTGGGCATCCTGAGCGGCACGGTGGGCGGCGGCCTGATCCTGGCAGCCGCCGGGCGGCCCGCAGCGGTCGCCAGCATCATGGCACTCCTGGCCCTGGGCTGCCTGGCGACGGTCTGGGGAGTGAAGGAGCCTGTCCGGCCCCTGCGGCCGGGTGGCGTCGGCCCGTTCCTGGGCGTGGTCAGGTCAACCTTCCTGACCCCACTCGCTCATCGCGACTTCCTCTGGCTCATGGCTTCACGCCTGCTCATCCTGATGGGGGTGGTAGGGATCCAGAGCTTCGTCCTCTATTACTTCAGCGACACCTACTTCCACGGCTCGACGAGAGCAGCGACAGGAGCCACCACAGGTCTGGTCGGAGCTGTGATCCTGATCGCCGTGCTGGTCACCTGGCCGGCAGCGCGGCTCTCCGACCGCATAGGCCGCAAGCCGCTGATAGTTCTGGGCGGACTGCTGGCAGCCGCAGGCGTCTCAGTGCTCCTCTTCAGCGGCTACCGCTGGCTACCCGAGCAACTGCTCAACCGGCTGGCGGACCTCCTCGCGCTGCCGCCTCTGGCCGCCCAGACCCTGCTCGCCGGGGTGCTGCTGGGCTTGGGCTTTGGCGCCTTCATGTCAGTCGACTGGGCGTACATCACAGACGTGATTCCCATCGAGCACGCGGGCTTGTTCTTCGGCTTTTCCAACATCGCCACCGCCGGTTCCGGCGTGATCGCGCGCTTCGTAGCGGGCTTGCTGCTCGACCACTTCAACGCCCGCGGCGAGCTTCTGAATTTGCCAGGCGGCTATCCGGTGGTGTTCACGCTGCTGTTAGCCTGGATCCTGGTGGGCACACTCTTCGTACTGCCGGTGCAGCGGGGGCACCACCCATGACCTCCATGAACCTGGTGGGCCTGAAGGCCTGGGGAGGCATCCCGGAAGCTCCTCTGGAATCGGCCCGCATAGTGCTGGCCGGCCTTGCCTACGACGGCTCGGCTGTCTACCGGCGAGGCGCCGCCGAAGCGCCGGCCGCCATCCGCCGCCTGTCGCCTGTCATGCCGGCGGTGGACGAGCGCGGCCGGGGTCTTGATCGGCTCAACATCTGTGACCTGGGTGACTTGAGCCTGGGCGATGCTGTCGAGACCGGCTGGCAGGCTGCCGCTGAACGTCTGGCGGCAGTCCCGAAGGACGCCTTCCTGACAGTCCTGGGCGGCGACCACTGCTGCGCAATCCCCATCCTGGCTGCTCAAGCCCGCCGCCACCCGGACCTGGCAGTGCTCTGGGTCGACGCTCATCCCGACCTCTGCGATGCCTCCCGAGGCGGTCGCTGGACCTGTGGCTGCGCGCTTCGGCGCGCTCTCGAGGTGGCCGGTTTGGAGCCCCGGCGCGTCGCCCTGGCCGGCTGCCGCGACATCGACGCTGATGAGCTGGAGTACGTGCGTGAGCAAGCGCTGGTGATGGTCCCGACAGTCGATTTCGCCAACGATTTCGCCGCCGCCAGCAAGCGAGTACTGGACGCCCTCGGGGACCGGCCTGTGCACGTGTCGCTGGACATCGACGTGCTCGACCCAGCGTATGCGCCGGGAACCGAGATCGCCTCCGCCGGCGGCTGGACCACGCGCCAGGTGCTGAACCTCCTGGCCGAGGCAAATCGGCGCTGCCGGCTCGTCGGCCTGGACATCTGCGAGATCTCGCCGAATCTCGATCACGCCGAAGTGACAGGTCTCGCGGCGCTCAAGGTTCTCTTCGAAACCTGGAGCGCGGTTGCGCACCGCTGAGATAGTCATCGCCGGCGGCGGCGTCGTCGGCTGCGCTCTGGCTTACCAGCTGGCTCGTCGGGGAGCCGACGTGCTCCTGCTGGAGCGCGGTCAGCTCGGGGCTGAGTCGACGGGCAAGTGTGCCGGCGGAGTGCGGCAGATGTTCTCGCACGCCGCCAACGTGCGTTTGCAGAAGGTCTCGCTGCGCCTGCTCCAGGAGTTCGAAGGGGAGACCGGCATGGACCCCGAGCTCCGCCAGGTGGGCTACCTGTTCGTGCTGACAGAGCCGGCGCAGGTAGCCGACCTCCGGGCCCAGCTGCGCCTCTGGCACGCCGAGGGGGTGACTGAAGCACGCTGGGTGGATCCGGAAGAGATCCAGCGGCTCTCTCCTGCTCTCAACGTGGAGGACGTGCTGGGGGGTACTTTCTGTCCCAGCGACGGCCTGGCCAGCCCGGCAGGCGTGACCCAGGGCTATGTCTCAGCGGCCCGCCGGCTCGGCGCCAGGTTGGAGGAGGAAGTGGCCCTCACAGGTGTCAGCCACAACGGCGGCCGGGTGCGGCGGGTAGAGACGACCACGGGCCCCGTGGCCACAGAGAAGCTGCTCTGCTGCGCGGGCGCCTGGTCAGGCGAGGTGGGCCGGCTGGCGGGAGCCGAGGTGCCTGTGCTGCCCTACCGGCGGCACGTCTTTGTAACGGGTCCCTTTGCGGCGGTGGGAAGGCGCAATCCGATGACCATCGATCTCAGCACTGGCTTCTACTTCCACCCCGAAGGCGACGGAGTGCTCTTCGGCATGAGCGATCGAGAGGAGCCGAGCAGCTTCCGACAGGAGGTCGACTGGGCCTGGCTGGAGCAGGTGGTGGCGGTGGCGGCACACAGGGCGCCGCCGCTGGCCGCCGCGGGCTTGAAGACGGCGTGGGCGGGGCTGTATGAGATGACGCCGGATCACCAACCGCTGCTCGGCCCGCACCCCGACCTGCAGGGCTTATGGTGCGCCTGTGGTTTCAGCGGCCACGGCTTCATGCAGGCGCCGGCGGTCGGCCTGGCGCTGGCCCAGATGATCACCGGCGAAGCGCCGGCTGTGGACCTCAGTGCCTTCTCGCCTGCTCGCTTTGCGGCGGGCAGGCTGGAGAGCGAGCGCAACGTCATCTGACCAGCGGACCGTAACCGCGGGCAGGTTAGGTCGGGCGGAACACCACCATGAGGGCGAGGATGCCGATTCCAGCCAGGATCAGCACCGTTCCGCAGCCGAGTGAGAAGACGGTGAAGACAGGACCACCCATGGCTGCGTAGGTGGCAGCGCTCTCCGCTTGCTGCCGCTGGCGGTTGATGGTCCCATACCACCACGCGACGCCAACCACTATCGCCATGACGCCGACCAGGCCGCCAAGCACAAGCCTCATGCTTCCTCCCAGTATCGCCCGCGGCGTCAGAGACGCCGCCTGAGCAGGGTCGGCACGGGCCAGAGGCCAGAGCGTAAGATGTCGCTTCGAACCGGTTGGCGCTCAACAAAGGTGACTTCATGACTGATCCAGTTACTGACAACCCGGACACACTTCCCGAGGAGCCGACCGAAACCCCTGAGCAAGAGGGCCAAGAGGGAACCGAGGAGAGCTTCCCCTCGAGCGATCCGTCTTCGACCACGCCTCTGGTCTGAGCGGGAGGCCGCTTCCCGCAGGCGGCGAGGGCGACGGCGAACAGCCGGTTGGACGTCTCCGCGCTTTCGTCGCCGTGCCAGTGCCGCCCGCCAGGGCGCTGGCCAGCTTCCTGGCTGCCGCCCGAGAGGCGATGCCAGGTTTTCGTTGGGTCGAGCCCCAAAAGCTGCACGTGACGCTGCGCTTCCTGGGTTACCTGGAGCAGACCATGGTGGCGCGCCTGGTGACGGAGCTCAGCCGAATACGAGCAGAACCGTTCGAGCTCGGCGTGAGCGGATTGGGGAAATTCGGCGGCTCGGGCTTGGCGCGGGTTGTGTGGCTGGGGGTGGGCCGCGGCGCTCAGCCGCTGATCGAACTGGCCGCTCAGGTGGAAGATGCCTGCCGGTTGGCCGGCTTGCCGCCTTCGGATCGTCAGTTCCGCGCCCACCTCACATTGGCGCGAGCGCGTGACCGGAGGGGCGCACAGCTGCCTGAGCTGCCGCCGGTCCCTGCCGTCGAACCCTGGCCGGTGCGAGAGGTAGTCCTCTTCCAAAGCCGGCCGGGTGCCTCCGGAGCAAACTACGTTCCCGTCTTCAGCCTGCCGCTCGGGGTCGCTCAGCCGAGGACGTCGCAGAGGGCTTCGACGGCGCCCGCGAAAGCGTGATCAGGTGGGGTCCCGTAACCAACCACGAGCGCGGCCGGGGCTTCAGGGTCCGGATCGTGGCGGAATTCAGCCAGACCCTGGACGGCCAGGCCTGCGCGGTGGGCGCGCGTCCGGATACCAGGCTCGTCTCGCCCACGCAGGCCGCTGCCCAGTGCCAGAACCGCGTGCAGGCCGGCAGCCATACCTGTCACGCTGACCCCCGGCGACCGCTCAGTCAGCCGGGCCACCAGTAGGTCGCGCCGCTGACGGTAGAGGAGCCTCGAGCGGCGAATGTGCCGGTCGTACGCACCTGACCGGATGAACTCTTCCATAGTCAGCTGCTCCAGCACGCCGGTGCGGGCACCGCTGGAACGCTTGCTTTCCACCAAGGCGTCGACCAGCTTAGACGGCGCCACCAGCCAGGCCAGGCTCAGCCCCGGTGCCAGGCTCTTGCTGGCTGTGCCCACGTAGGCGACAACGTCGGGAGCCAGGCTCTGGAGCGCACCGAGCGGCGGTCGGTCATAGCGGAACTCACCGTCGTAGTCGTCCTCCACGACCAGCCCGCCGCTGCCCCGCGCCCACTCCAGTGCTGCGACACGACGTTGCGCCGTCAGCGAGACACCGAGTGGAAATTGGTGGCCGGGGGTGAGCAGCACGGCGCCCGCGCCCAGGCCGCGGAGCTGATCGATGACTGCGCCTGAGCTGTCGATCGCCAGCGGCGGCGTGCGTACCCCGGCGGCGCGGATGATGTCCCTGTGCAGGCCGATTCCGTACGACTCGACGGCGAAGACTCTCGCGCCCTGGCCGTTCAAGGTGGTCGCCAGCAGGTGAAGCGCCTGCGCGAAACCTGAGCAGACGATGATCCTCTCGGCGGTCGTCCGCACCCCCCTCACCCGGGCTAGGTACTGAGCAAGCCTCTCGCGCAGCCGCAGCAGGCCTCTCGGATCTTGATAGCCGAACTCCTCATTGCGCGCCGCTGCCAGCGCCTTGCGGGCGGCCCCCAGCCAGAGGCTGCGGGGGAAGCTCGCCAAATCTGGGGTGCCGGGTAGAAGGTCGTAGGCGGAGCGCCTGCGCGCCGACGAGGGCCGGCTCACGCCGGCCGCCGGTTCCGCCGGCGTGGCGCGATCCGCCACTCGAGTGCCGGAACCCTGGCGGGCACTGAGCCAGCCCTCGGCGATCAGCTGACCGTAGGCATCGGCCACTGTGTTTCGAGCCAGACCGAGCTCTTGAGCCAGCGCGCGGGAGGAGGGAAGGGCAGTCCCCGCGCCCAGACGGCCACTCCTGACAGCCTCACGGAGGGCCTGTTCCAGGCCTGCGCGCCGGCGCGTGCCGCGCAGCTCAAGGTAGAGGTCGGGAGCCAAAGTGGCCCATGTTTGCGGCATGGAATTTGACTATATCTCTGGGCCGCCAACAGCCTAGGGTGGAGACATGGCAAGCACAGAGACCAAACAACGGATTTCCATCAAGTCATTGGCGCCTCGCGTCTACAAGGCGGTGCTGGCTCTCGACGCGGTCGCGGGAGAGGGACTGGAGCCGCCTCTGAAGGAGCTGGTGCGAGTCCGCGCCTCTCAGCTCAACGGCTGCGTCTACTGCATCGACGCCCACAGCTCAGACGCTCGAAACGGGGGCGAGGCTGAGCAGCGCCTCTACGCGCTGCCGGCGTGGCGGGAGGCACCCTATTACACCGAGCGGGAGCGCGCGGCTCTTGAGCTCACTGACTCGATGACGCGGCTCAGTGAGAGCCACGTGCCGGATGGCGTGTATCAGGGCGCGGCTAACCACTTCTCAGACGGGGACCTGGCTCAACTGATGAGCCTCATCCTGGCGATCAACGCCTGGAACCGCATAGGCGTTGCCACGCGGCTCCAGCCGGGTTCGTGAGGTCCGCCCAGCGGAAGACGAATCAGGAAGGAGACCACCGATCACTGAAGACCCACAGTCGCCCCACCCTGCGCAACAGCCAACTGGAGCCAGGTGGAAAACGGCAAGATAACTGCCGTGCGCGTGACCTTCGACGCCCGGGCCCTGACTGCCGAGCCTACGAAATGACTGTCCGGCGCGCGCCGCGAGGCCGCCCGGAGTGCCTTCGGCCGGCAACCGGCTCAGCGCAGGGGCCCAGGTGACGCGCCGCGGCCTCCTGCTGTTCGCCTCGATGTGCCTGGTGTGGGGTATCCCGTACCTCTTCATTCGGATAGCTGTCAGCGAGCTCTCGCCGGCGACGCTTGTCTTCCTGCGGACAGGGCTGGCGGCGCTGGTGCTGCTGCCGATCGCGTTGAAGCGCGGTGTCAACCTGCGATCCCTCTCGAGCAGGTGGCCCTGGCTTCTCGCCTTCGCTGCCATCGAGATCGCCATCCCCTGGTTGTTCCTGTCGAGCGCCGAGCAGCAGATCTCCAGCTCACTCACCGGATTGCTGATCTCGACTGTGCCGCTTGTGGCCACGGTCGTCGCCGTCGTCCTGGGCCAGCGCGACCGGATCAGCCCGACCCTCCTTGCCGGCCTGGCCATCGGCCTCTTCGGCGTGGCAGCGATAGTGGGGTCTGATCTGCGCGCGACCGGCTTCCTCCCCTTGGCGCAGCTCGCCCTCGTCGTGGTCGGCTATGCCTTGGGGCCGGTGATCCTGGCCCGCCACCTGAGCGACCTGCCGCCGGTGAGCGTCATCGCTGTCTCGCTCGGACTGTGCGCATTGGCTTATGCGCCGTTCGCCGCTGCGCAGTGGCCTAGGTCGATCCCAGCCGCGGGCGTGCTGAGCTCTGTCGCTGCCCTGGCCTTGGTCTGCACGGCAGTCGCATTCCTGCTCTTCTTCGCGCTCATCGCGGAGATCGGACCGGTGCGCGCCACGGTCATCACCTACATCAACCCGGCGGTTGCGGCGCTGCTCGGCGTGGTAGTGCTGGGCGAGACTTTCACGTTGGGGATGGGCGCGGGTTTTGTGCTCGTGGTCCTGGGCGCTGCGCTGGCGACGACTCGCACGACGCCACTTGGCTGGTTCCGCTTCGCCGCCAGGGGCAAGGCCTCCGAGTCAACTGGCCCTCCCTGAACCGGGCGCCACTGGCCTAGAGCTTGTCGATGCCTGCCTGAGCGCACTCCCGGTCCTGGGCCGGCGTACCCCCGCTGACGCCCACTGCGCCCAGGATCGCGTCGCCCCGGCGCATGAGCAGCGAGCCCTCGCCGGGCATTATCGGCAGCCGCGCCAAGCGGTCCACCTGCGTGAAGAACGCCGGCCGCTGCTGCTGGACCTGGGCCAGCGAGTCGCCCTCGCGATGCCACAGAGCGGCGCCGGCCGCCTTCGCCTCGGCGATCTGAGCCGAGATCGGCGGGGCGCCGTCCATACGGCTCAGCACTTGGAGCAGCCCCCCTTCGTCGACCACTGCGACTGTCACCTGGATCCCAAGCTCTCTGGCCTTGGCGTGGGCGGCGGCGACTACTGTTTCGGCGTCTTTCTGAGAGCAAGGCATCCGCCAAGTGTAGATGGCGCCGAGAGAGGCAAACGTTGGCGCTAGTGTCCGCCCGTCGCGAACCACCACTTCGGCGCTGGGCGATTCTCAGGGCTCGCCCAGAAAGCTACAAAGTTCGGCCTGGCGGCGAACGGGTTTTCGAAGTTGCGCCAGCACAGCGCCATCGCTTAACGTGGGTCTGGCCCGGAAAACAGAAACGCTCAGGCGACGACGCCAGCCGCTGGCGGTGAGTGCTGGGCCAGTTTTCCACAGAGTACGCACACGTGTGCGTTGTCTTGACTCATCACTTGTTTTGGATTGCCTACCGGTTTGCGGCTGGCAAAGGCGGGGTTAGAACCGGCGACCGCGAACTCGGTCGATCGAGAACTGCGCAGTGTCGGCAACCAGCATCACCGCCATCACACCAGCCTCCAACGGGTCGCTCACCACCAGATCGGCAGTTTCCACCACCGAGCCGGCCATGCTTGTGCACAGGACAATGATCCCCGCCTCTTGAATTTCGCGAACGGCGGTCGTGATCTCACCCCCCATTAGCGCTCCGGCCAGCACCAGCGCCCGGGCGCGATGCAGCCGGGCCACAGCCCGCACCGACTGCGCCAGTTGGCTTTCGCCGACGAGTGGGATGGTGTCGACGGAGATGCGCTCACCTCGGATGTTGTGGCGATCCGCCTCGGCGATGGCGCCCTGCGCCACCATCCCTACCTGCGCGCCACCTCCGACCACTATGACGCGCTTGCCGAAGATGTGGTCGAAGGAGGGCACGGGCAGCACCGATTCCACCACCTCCAGAGCCTGCAGGTCGGCCAGCAACCTCCCGCTGTCGGCAAACCCCTCAAGCTCAATCTGCGTCTCGCCGACAGCTGAGGTGGCGATGTAGGTGATGTTGGCCTGATGGCCCAGGATGGCGCCGGCGATCTCGTGCAGAACGCCTGGCTCATCTCTCGTCTGGACCAGCAGGGCCAGCCTCCGGACCCCCGGCTCAGGTGTCATCTGTAGTCGTGGAGCTTCAGTAGATAGGGGTTTCGGCGGTGACCGCTTCCAGCCACTGGCGGCAGCTGGTCAGGTAGCGCGCTGCTTGGAGACCGTCCAGCGTCCGGTGGTCGAAGCTGAAGCACAGGTACATCATGGGCTTGATCCCGATCATCCCTCTGACCGCCACGGGGCGCTCGACGATCGCCTCCATGGTCAGGATGCCGGCCTGGCCGGGGCTGATCACCGAGTAGCTGAACAGCGTGCCGAAAGTGCCCGAGTTGTTGACAGTGAAGGTGCCGCCCTGCAGGTCGTCCCCCTTCAGCTGCTTGGTCTTCGCGCGACCCGCGAGGTCGTTCACAGCCCGGGCGATGCCTGCCAGCGAGAGGGAGTCGGCGCTCTTGATCACCGGCACAAGCAGCGTGTCCTCAAAGCCAACGGAGACGCCCAGGTTGATGTTGCCGTGGACCAGGATCGCGTCGCCATTGAAGGTGGCGTTGACCTCGGGGTGCTCGCGCAGGGAGGCTACCGCGGCGGCGATCACATAAGGCAGGTAGGTGAGTGAGAAGCCTTCCCGCTCGGCGAAGGCCGCCTTGTGGCGAGAGCGGTTGCCCACCACGCCGCTCATGTCCACCTCCTGCGTCTGCCAGGCGTGGGGGATGGTCGCCTTCGACTTGGTCATGTTTTCGGCGATCAGCCGCCGCATGCGCGTGAGTGGAACTGTCTGGTCGCCCTCGCGTGCGGCAGCTGGCTGCTCGGCTGCGGCGCCTGGCGTCGAGGTGGCGCCGGCCGGCGCCGATTCCGCCGGTGCAGGCTCCGCGCCGCTCTGTCCTTCCACGAACTGGCGCACGTCCCGCTTGGTCACCCGGCCGCCGAGCCCTGTCCCCTTGATCCGGGCGAGATCAACGCCGCTCTCCTCGGCCAGCATGAGCACGCCGGGCGAGAAACGATGCACCTGGCTGTCCCGCTCGGCGGCGGCTGGAGCTTCGGCGGCTTCCGCCGGGGTTTCGGCGGCTTCCGCCGGGGCCTGAGCTTGAGGCGCCGCCTGCGGCGACGGTCTGGGCTGAGCGTCGGCGGCTCGCGCCTGTTCAGCCGACGGCATGGCGTCGCCGCCGCCTGCCGGCTCATCTGCCGCCGCGGCGGTTGCCTCCACCTTCTCAGGAGCGGCTGCGCCCTTACCATCACCCTCGAGCTCGACGATGGCGATCTCGCTGCCGGCTTGGACTGTCGCGCCTTCCTGGGCCAGGATCTCCTTCAGCACACCCGTCACCGGCGCCGGCACCTCGGCGTTCACCTTGTCGGTGTCCACCTCGAGCATGGGCTCGAACTCCACCAGCTTGTCACCCGGCTTCACCAGCCACTTGGAGATCGTCCCCTCATGGACGGACTCGCCGAGCTGCGGCATCGTCACCTTGGTGGTTGGCATCAGCTAGCGTCCACTAGAACTCCGCCAGCTCCTTCAGCGCCTGCGTGACCTTTTCGGGATTGGGCATGAAGAAGTTCTCCATCGGCTCCGCGTACGGCATCGCCGGCACATCCAGGCCGCCCAGCCGCTTGACAGGAGCGTCGAGCCAGCGCCACGCCTCGTCGGCGATGATGGCAGCCACCTCGGAGCCTATCGAAACGCTGAAGTTGTCCTCGTAGAGGACCAGGCACTTACCGGTCTTGCGGGCTGAGGCCAGGATGGCGTCCTTGTCCAGTGGATAGACTGTCCGCAGGTCGACCACCTCGATGCTATAGCCCTGTTCCTCCAGGTTCTTCGCCGCCTGCAGCGCGTAGTGCACCATCAGGCCGTAGCAGAAGACCGAGATGTCATCCCCGGCTCGCACGACCCTGGCCTGCTGTAGCGGGATCAGGTAATCACCCTTGGGCACCGCCTCCTTAACCATGCGGTAGAGGCGCTTGTGCTCGAAGAAGAGCACAGGATCCTCATCGCGCATGGCTGAGAAGAGCAAGCCCTTCGCCTCATAAGGAGTCGAGGGAATGACTATCTTCAGGCCCGGTGTCGCAAAGCGCGCCTCGACTGACTGCGAGTGGTAGAGAGCGCCATGTACGTGACCGCCCATCGGCGCGCGGATGACCATGGGCACTCCCCAATCGCCGTTGGTTCGGTAGCGGAACTTCGCAATCTCGTTGGTGATCTGATTGAAGGCCATGTGGGCGAAGTCTGTGAACTGCATCTCCGCCACCGGCCGCTTGCCGGCGAGGGCGAGGCCCAGGGAGACGCCCGCGATGGAGGATTCAGCGATCGGTGTGTCCAGGACACGTTCGCCGCCGAAGCGGTGGTAGAGGCCGTCGGTGACCAGGAACACCCCGCCTTTCGGCCCGACGTCCTCGCCCAGCACCACCACGCGCTCGTCGTGCTCCATCTCCCACGCGAGGGCATCCCGCAGCGCCTGCACCATGTTGACCTCTTCCGTCTCGGCGTCCGGCGCGGGATCCTTGGCCTCGGGCACGCTCAACGCGTACACGTTGGTCAGCGCGTCCTCAGGCTTGGCGTCGGGGGAGTCAAGCCCCTGTCGGGTCGCCTGGGTGACTTCCCCCTTGACGTCGTCCTCGTACTCCTGGACCTGCTTCTCACTGAGGATGTCCTGCTCGATCAGCTTGGTCCGGAAGCGGCTTAGGCAGTCATTGGAGGACAGCTGTTCCAGCTCCTCCTGGGTGCGGTAGCGCCGCTGATCGTCTTCTGAAGAGTGCGCGCCCAGGCGGTCGACAATCGTCTCGATGAGAGTCGGGCCCTGGTCCCCACGCGCTCGAGCCACCGCCTCTTTGGCGACGTGGTAGACGGTTACCGGGTCGCGCCCATCGAGGGTGACGCCGGGGAAACCGTAGCCGAGAGCTCGCTGCGCAGCGTGTTCGACCGCGTACTCCTTGTTGAAGGGCGTCGAGATGGCAAAGCCGTTGTTCTGGCAGAGGAAGACGATGGGCAGCTTGTAGATCGCGGCGAAGTTGAAGGCCTCATGGGCGTCACCCTCGGCGCCGGCGCCCTCACCGTAGGAGGTCAGGACCATCTTGTCCGCGCCGTCCATCTTGAGCGCGTAGGCGGCGCCGACGCCGTGGACCATCTGCGTCGCCAGGGGCGAACCGCCGGAGATGATGTTGTGCCGGGTGTCGCTGAAATGGCCGGGAGTCTGCTTGCCGCCCGAGGCGGGGTCCGCCGGCTTGGCCAGCACCGAGAGCATGAGGTCCAGCGGCGTCAGCCCCATGCGGAAGCAGAGGACTACGTCGCGGTAGTAGGGAGAGATCCAGTCGTGCTGGGGCCGAAGAGGCCAGGAGGCCCCGATCTGGGCTGCCTCGTGACCGGCACAGGAGATGATGAACGGCGCTCGACCCTGGCGGTTCAGGACCTGACAGCGGTAATCGATCTGGCGGCCCAGCAGCATGAGATGAAACCAGCTGCGCAGCGTCTCCTCGTCCAGATCGGTGTCTCGCCAGTCGACCGGTTCCTGGTAGTACCACTCCTCGACCCTGGTGGTCTCTTTTGCCTTGGATTGCGTCTGGGCCATGTCTAGCTCATCCTTAGATGTTGAGCGCGGCTCCATCGACCGCGAGCGCTGCCTCACCGAGCACCTCGGTGAGGGTCGGGTGGGGATGGATGTTGCGGCCGATCTCCCAAGCGTCGCCCTGGAAGAGGCGGGCGAGGGCAGGCTCGGCGATCAGCTCCGTCGCCTGCACGCCGACGACATGGGCGCCCAGCAGCTGGCCTGTCTTGCCGTCGGCGATCAGCTTGGCGAAACCTTCGGTCTCACCGTGAATCAGGGCCCGACCGTTGGCTAGGAAGGGGAACTTCCCGCTCTTGACCTCGTGGCCCTGCTCGCGAGCCTGGGCCTCGGTCAGGCCGACCGACGCGATCTCGGGTGTGGAGTAGGTGCAGCGGGTGATGAGGTCCTGCTCCATGGCGTGGATTCGCTTTCCGGCGATGTCCTCGACCGCCGTGACACCCTCATGCGCGGCCGCATGGGCCAGCAGGAAGCCCCCGACGACGTCGCCGATCGCCCAGATGCCTGCAACGTTGGTTCGCATCCACTCATCGGTCTTGACGAAACCGCGCTCGTCACACTCGACGCCGGCTTCCTGGAGCCCGCAGTCGTCACTGTTGGCCACCCGGCCGATGGCGATCAGCAGCTGCTCCGCCCTCACCTCACCGTCTTCAAGCCGGAGCGTCACGCCGTCCTCCGCCGGGCTCACCTCTTGGACCCTGGCGTTTACGCGGCAATCGATGCCCGATTTCTTGAAAGCTTGGAGCATGACCTTCGAGACCTCTTCGTCCTCCAGCGGGACGAGCCGGGGCAGGGCTTCCACCAGCGTCACCTCGGCGCCGAGCTGCCGGTAGTAGGTGGCGAACTCGACTCCGATAGCGCCGGCGCCGATGATGGCCATCGAACGGGGGATCTCAGTGGCCAGGACCGCGTGGTCGGAGTTGATCACGCGCCGCCCGTCGAACTCGACTCCTGGTAGGCCTCGGGGGCGGGAGCCTGTCGCCACGATGACCGCCCTGGCCTTGATCGTCTGCTCGCCGACCTGGATGCTGTCCCTGCCGCTCATCGTTCCGTGGCCTTCGATGACATCGACGCGGTTCTTCTTCATCAGGCCCTGAACTCCCTTCCAGAGCTGGTTCACGATAGCGTCGCGGCGGCTGGCGACCGTGGCGGCATCGAATTTGACCTCGCCGTTGACACCGTACTCACTGCCCCGCGCGTGAACTTTGTGAAAGAGGTTCGACGACTCCAGCAGGGCCTTGGTTGGGATGCAGCCGAGGTGTAGGCAGGTGCCGCCCACCTTGGCCTGCTCCACCAGAACGACGCGCTGCCCGAGCTGCGCGCCTCGGATCGCCGCAGTGTAGCCGCCGGTGCCGCCGCCCAGGATGGCGACGTCGTACTCACTCGCCGCCATCAGTTGTCGCTTGAGTTGTGGGCGCCTGGTTCCGGGCCCAACCACTCGGAGGCCGGACGAAGAATGCGGCCGTCCTTCGCCATGTACTCCAGCACGTGGGCGGTCCAACCCGCGACCCGGGAGGCCGCGAAGACGCAGGTGAAGAACTCCTTCGGTAAGCCGGCCGCGGCCAACACGCCGGCTGAGTAGTAGTCCACGTTGGTGGCGTTGGGCCGTTCTGGGTGGCGAGCCAACAGTTCGCGCAGGGCCACTTCCTCCACCTTGGCGGCAACTGCGTAGAACTCGGGATTGCCCTGCTCCGCCAGCTGCTTCAGGATCTTTGCGCGCGGGTCGTAGGTGCGGTAGATGCGGTGGCCGAACCCCATCAGCCGGCCCTTGTTGTTGAGCAGATCGACGACGAACTTCTCAGCGTTGTCAGCACCGCCGACCTTCTCCAGCATCACCATGGCAGCTGTGGCTGCTCCGCCGTGAGCCGGCCCCTTCAGGGCGGCGACTCCGGCGACGATGGCGGAGGCCAGGTCGCTGCCGGTGGACGCTGTCACTCGGGTGGCAAAGGTGGAGGCGTTGAGGCCGTGGTCGGCCAGGAGGACCAGGTAGCTCTCCAGGTAGCGGACTCTGTCGGGACTCGGTTCCTTGCCCTCGAGCATGTAGACGAAGTTGGCGGCGTGGCCCAGGTCGCTGCGGGGATCGATGGGCTCCTTGCCCTGGACCCTGCGGTAAAACGCCGCCACCTCGGTCGGCAGGACAGCGGTGATCTTGACCGCCTCGTCCAGCGTGGGCTTGGGACAGCCGGGAGCTGCCGTCTGGGCGGAGAGCAGGGTGCGGAGAGCGTCCATCGGGTCCACGTCCGCGCGGAGGCCGGCCAGCGCCGCTCGGGCCTGTTCATTGAGGCTGCGGTGCTGGGCGAACTGAGCCTTGAGCTCGGCCTCCTGCTCCTGGCTGGGCAGCTCACCCTGCCAGAGCAGGTAGGCGATCGCTTCATATGAGCGATCGGCGACCTCATTGATGAGGTGCCCGCCGCGATAGATCAGACGGCCGTTCTGACCATCCACCTCGCTGATCTCGGTTTGGGCGGCGACCACGCCCTCCAGTCCAGGCCGAAAAGGAACAGTCTCCATCCGAAAAGTGAGTTTAGGCACTTCCCACTTTGAATTCGGCCGCGGCGTCACCTCACGGCGGTTGCGGCTGACATGCTGCCGCGGCAGGGGAACGTAGCTGAATTGTGGCGGTGACGTTTCCCGCGAAGTGAAGCCACCTCAGGTCCCCGCGGCGCTGCAGCCGGCTCTGCTGCCGGAGAGCGTGGTGTCAGTGGTGCTCACATGCGTGTGGGCGCTTGGCTGGCAGGTTGTCGTTGCCGCCGGGGCCGCTATTCCCGTCTTCCGGCTCCTGCCGTGGCCACGGCTGTTGCTGCCACTGCTGCTCGTGCCGCTGGCCATGGGTTGCTGGGTGGCCCGTTGAGGTGGCCGGTCGGGCTTTGGTTGCGGCTGACTGCCCTGTGGTTCTACGGAAGCGCGATCCTCACTCTGGGTCTGCTCGTCGCCTTCGCAGGCGCCATCGATCAGCCCGGCTGCGGGCCTGCCGACGACTGCGAGCACGGCTATTCGGTCGGCTGGGCGCTGTTCTCTGCCGTGGGCTCGGTCACTCTGGCCCCGGGGGCTCGTGACCTACCCAGCGGTCCGAACGCTGGTCAAGACAGCGCGGCGACTTTGATTAAAGGCTGGTAGGTAAAGACGCGAGGCTGGACTCTAAGGCCTTGGCCTTAGACCATGCCCAGTTCCCAGCGGGCGTCTTCGGTCATCCGCTCGGGAGTCCAGGGCGGGTCGTAGACGATCTCCACCCCGGCGTCCTCGATACCAGGCAGCCGCAGCAGGTGGTCTCGCACGTCGGTCATCACCTCGCCGGCCATCGGACAGCCCATCGCCGTGAGAGTCATCTTGACGTCCACGCGCTGCGGCTTGATCGCCACCTCGTAGATCAACCCCAGGTCGACCACGTTGACGGGGATCTCGGGGTCGTAGCACTCACGGAGGACGTTGTAGACGTCCTCCTCCTTTATTGTCGCTGTGGCCTGCATTTCCTCGGTCATCAGAGTCCTTTCTCCATCGGTTTGCCCGCTTCCCGCCAGGCCTTGTGGCCGCCGCGGAAGTTGACCACATCCTTGGCGCCCAGCGCGACAGCCATCTCGGAGGCGACAGCTGAGCGTTCGCCCACCTCGCAGGCGAAGATCGTCTTGTCAGTGAACTTGTGAGCGGTGGGGTTCATGAGAATCTGGTTCAGCACCACGTGGCGCGAACCGGGGATGTGTCCGCTCTCGCGTTCCCAGCCCTCCCTCACATCGATCACCTCATACTCGCCCGAGTCGATCAACTTCTGGATCTCTTCGATCTTCAGATCGCGAAATCCACTCTCGGTCATTTCCTCAGCTGTCATCCTCATCCTCTTCGAATTCTCCCTCCGCCAAGCCGTAGGCGCCGACCTTCAGCACCTTCAGCGAAAGCAGCGCACACTTGATCCGCGCCGGCGAGATCTCGATACCGAGTTCTTCCAGCACTTCTTCCTTGGAGATCTTCCGGGCCTCTTCCAGTGGCATGCCCTTCAGCCGCTCAGTCAAGAGAGAGGCGGAGGCCTGGGAGATGGCGCAGCCGCGGCCGTGGAAGCGCACGTCCTCGATCTTCCCCTCCGCCAGCCTGAAGTCCATGCCTATCACATCGCCGCAGAGCGGGTTCAGCTCCTCGTGGCTCACGTCAGGCTGCTCCAGCCGACCGAAATTCCGCGGGTTCTTGTAGTGGTCCAGGATGTACTCGCGATAGAACTGGTCGTCGACCATCAGGCGAAGATCCTCTGGGCATCTCGAAGGGCCACCAGCAGGCGGTCCACCTCATCCCGCGTCGTGTACAGATAGAACGACGCCCGAGCAACGGCCGGCACGTCCAGCCGCCGCATCAGCGGCTGCGTGCAGTTATGGCCGGCTCGGACGGCGACGCCGTGGCGGTCCAGGATGGTGGCCACGTCATGCGGATGCACACCTGCCAAATCAAACGAGATGACGCCCGACCGCCGCTGCGCCGGGGGGCCGAAGAGACGCAGACCGTCGATCTCAGACATCGCTTCCAGCGCGTATTCGGTCAGCTGCTGCTCATGCTCGTGGATGGCGCCGAGGCCGATCTCGCTCACGTAGTCGATGGCTGTGCCGAGCCCGATGACCTGCGCGATCGCCTGAGTTCCGGCTTCGAACTTCTCGGGCAGCGGCGCATACGTGGTGCCAGTCGTGCTGACAGTCTTGATCATGTCCCCGCCGCCCATGAACGGTGGCATCGCCTCCAACAGCTCCCGCCGTCCGTAGAGGATGCCTGCCCCTGTCGGACCGCAGATCTTGTGGCCGCTGAAGGCATAGAAGTCGCAGCCCGTCGCCTGCACGTCGACGCCCAGGTGCGGCGCCCCCTGCGCCCCATCGATCAAAACCACCGCTCCGACGGCCTTGGCCGCAGCGGTCATCTCCCGGTAGGGATTGATGGTGCCGAGCGTGTTCGACACCTGGGAGAAGGCGACGAGCTTCGGCTCCTGTTGCAGCAGCGCCCTGTACTGATCCTGGCGGAGCTCGCCCCCCTCGTCGATGTCGACGTACTCGATCCTCGCCCCCGTGGCCTCGGCCACCAGCTGCCAGGGCACGAGGTTGGAGTGGTGCTCCATGATCGTCAGCACAATCAGGTCGCCGGGGAGGAGGTTGCGCCGAGCCCAGGAATAAGCGACCAGGTTGATGCCCTCGGTCGTGCCGCGGGTGTAGATGATCTCGCGCCGCGAGCGAGCGTTGAGGAAGCGCCTGACGGTCTCGCGGGTCGCCTCGTACCGCTCAGTCGCCTGCTCCGAGGCTTTGTAGGCGCCGCGGTGGATGTTGGCGTTGAATTGCGTGTGGTAGGCGTCCATCGCCGCCAGCACCGGCAGCGGTCGCTGCGAGGTGTTGGCGGAATCGAGGTAGGCCACCCCGGTCGCCAGGAAGGGGAAGTCAGCCCTGATTCGCTCCACGTCCAGCGGCGGCGAGGCCAAGCCGGCACTCACGGGACTAGAGCTCGACGTAGACATCGTCTCCTTCCACAGTCACCGGATAGGCCCGCACAGGCTCGGTGGCCGGCGGGCCGGAGCAGGCTCCGGTGGCCAGATTGAAGCGGGAGCCGTGCACAGGGCACTCCACCTGGAGGCCCCACAGCTCACCGTCGCTGAGGGAGAACTCCTCGTGGCTGCAGATGTCCGAGATGGCGTAGTAGGTGCCGTCCTCGGCATGCGCCAGGCACACCTCCTCGCCGTCGACCACCACCTTGCGAATGGTGTCGACCGCCTGGTCCTCGACCTTGCCCACCAGGTGTTTCACTGGTCCACCTGGCACCGACTGTCCACTAGAAGCCGATCCGATCCTCGAGCTCCTGTTCGACCAGCTCTCGCGCCTGCTGGACGGGGATGCGCTCCAGCACCTGGCCGAAGAAGCCGTGCACCACCATCCTCTGGGCGACCATCGGCGGGATGCCCCGGCTCTCCAGATAGAAGAGGTGCTCGGGATCCACAGGGCCCACGGTGGCACCGTGGGTGCAGCGCACGTCGTTGTTCATGATCTCGAGCATGGGGATGGAGTTCGCCTTGGCCTGGTTCGACAGAAGCAGGTTGCGATTGGCCTGGTATGCGTCCGACCCGCTTGCGCCCACCTCGATCCGGATCAGCCCCGCGTAGACGCTCTGGGCTTGCTCGCGCAGAGCGCCTTTGAAGAGCAGGTCCGAGGTCGAGTGCCCTACCACATGCTGCTGGAGCGTGTGGAAGTCGAAGAACTGCTGGCCGGTACCGAAGTAAAGCGCCTTCAGCTCCGCCCGAGCGCCAGGGCCGTTGAGCGACGCTTCCACGCGGTTCTTGCTGAAGCGCGCGCCCAGCCCGGCGTGCACCATGCGGACAGTCGAGTCCTTCTCCAGACGGGCTCGCTCGTCGGCGAACTGCCAAGCGTGGTTGCCCCAGCGCTGCAGAGCCACGTAGCCCACATTCGACGCCTCTCCCGCGAAGATCTCGGCCGAGCCGCTGGTCAAGGATGGCCGCTCCAGGTCCGGCGAGAGGAACTCGTCGACGTGGTTGAAGGAGCTGCCGCGGCCGGCGATGATCAGCGTGTGCGGCAGCACCAGTGCGCCGCCGGTCGAGGACCAAAACTGGGAGACGAACGGCTTCGCGATGCTGACGCCGTCCGGGACGTAGAGGAAGGTGCCACCGCTGAAGAGCGCGGCGTGAAGCGCCGCCAGCTTGTCGCGGTCGGGCCGCACCTCCTGGAAGAGGTGCTTCTGGACCAGCTCCGGGTATTCACGAGCCGCCTGCGAGAGCGGCACGAAGAGCACGCCGGCGCGGCTCAGCTCGGGGTCGATCTCCACCTTGCCCGGCTCGGAGCCGCTCTGGCGCAGCACTCCAGCCGTGTCAGCGATGGGCGTGGCGGGCGCAGAAGCGCCGGCCGCCTCAAAGGCTTGGAACGCGTCCAGGTCCAGGCCCTTGAGGCTCGTCCGGCGCCATTCCTCCTCGGTGCGCTGGGGCAGCGGCAGCCGCTCGTAGACGGCGAACGCCTGCCTCCGCTTGGCGCGCAGCCAGGCAGGCTCGTCATGAAGGCCCGCCAGCTCGTCGGCGGCGCTCAGGACCAGTGCCGTCAACCGACAGAGCCCTCCATCTCCAGCTGGATCAGCCGGTTCAGCTCCACTGCATACTCAAGCGGCAGCTCCTTGGTGAACGGCTCGATGAAGCCGTTGACAATCATGGTCTCCGCTTCCACCTGGCTGATGCCGCGGCTCATCAAATAGAAGAGCTGCTCGTCCGAGACCTTGGAAACTGTCGCCTCGTGGCCGATCGTGACCTCGCTCTCATCGCACTCGATGTAGGGATAGGTGTCGCTGATCGACTGGTCGTCCAGCAGCAGAGCGTCACACTTGACGAACGACTTGACGTGGCTGGAGCCGGGCTGGACCTTGACCAGGCCCCTGTAGGAAGTCCTGCCGCCCGCTTTGGAGATCGACTTGGAGGTGATGGTTGAAGTCGTGTTGGGCGCTGCGTGCACCATCTTGGCCCCCGCGTCCTGGTGCTGGCCCTTGCCGGCAAACGCTATCGAGAGCACGTCGCCCTTGGCGCCGGGCTCCATCAGGTAGACAGAGGGGTACTTCATGGTGACGGCGGAGCCCAGGTTGCCATCGACCCATTCCATGGTCGCGCCCTCGTAAGCCAATGCGCGCTTGGTGACCAGGTTGTAGACGTTGGTCGACCAGTTCTGGATGGTGGTGTAGCGGCAGCGAGCGCCCTTCTTGACGATGATCTCGACCACCGCCGAGTGGAGGGAATCGGTCGTGTAGATCGGCGCCGTACAGCCCTCGATGTAGTGGACGAAAGAATCCTCGTCGCAGATGATGAGAGTCCGCTCGAACTGACCCATGTTCTCAGCGTTGATGCGGAAGTAGGCCTGCAGCGGGATATCGACCTTCACGCCCTTGGGCACGTAGATGAAGGAGCCGCCCGACCAGGCTGCCGTGTTCAGGGCCGCGAACTTGTTGTCGGCGGCCGGGATGACTGTGCCGAAGTACTCCTGGAAGAGCTCAGGATGGTCGCGCAGGCCGGAGTCGGTGTCCAGGAAGAGGACGCCCTTCTTCTCCAAATCCTTGTGCAGTGAGTGGTAGACGACCTCGGACTCGTACTGGGCGGCCACGCCGGCCAGGAACTTGCGCTCGGCCTGGGGCACGCCCAGCCGGTCGAAGGTGCGCTTGATGTCGTCGGGCACGTCGTCCCAGGAAGTGCTCTGCTTCTCGCTCGACTTCAAGTAGTAGAAGATGTTCTCGAAGTCGATCTTGGAGAGATCGGCGCCCCACGTCGGCATCGGCTTCTTCCTGAAGATGTCGAGCGCGCGCAGGCGCAGCTTGGCCATCCACTCAGGCTCCTGCTTCATCCAGGAGATCTCCTGAATGATTTCGGGGGAAAGCCCTCGCTTTGCCTTGAAGACGTAGTTCTCGGGATCGAAGAAGCCGTACTTCTCCTTGTAGTCGTCGCCGACGTTGATCCTGGGAGCAACCGCCATCGCCTAGACCTCCTCTGCCACCGCCGCTGCCGCGGCGGGTTCGTCGACCCATTCCGAGTAACCCGTGTTCTCCAGCTGGTCCGCGACCTCGGAGCCGCCCGAACGCACCACCTGACCGTTGACCAAGACGTGCACGTAGTCAGGCTGGATGAACTTCAAAATCCGCGTGTAGTGAGTGATGATCAGGATGCCGAGCTCGCCCCCCCGCATGGAGTTGATCGACTCACTCACGTACTTGATGGAGTCGATGTCCAGGCCGGAGTCGGTCTCGTCCAGCAGTGCCATCGTCGGCCGCAGCACCGCCATCTGCAGGATCTCGGCCCGCTTCTTCTCGCCGCCCGAGAACCCCTCGTTGACGTACCGGGAGAGGAAGCTTTTGTCGATCCGCAGCGTGTTCATCGGCTCGGCCAGCAGCTCGCGGAACTCCTTGGGGCCGATCGCCTTGGCCTTATCCTTGCCGTCGTAGCCGCGCTGGGCGTTGAGCGCGGTGCGGAGGAAGTTGGCCATGGTGACGCCAGGCACCACAATGGGGTACTGAAAGGCGAGATAGAGGCCCAGGCGAGCGCGCTGGTCGGGCTGCAGTTCGAGCAGGCTCTGCCCGTTGAGCAGGACCTCGCCGCCGAGGACCTGGTAGCTCGGATGGCCCATCAGGGCATTGGAGAGTGTGCTCTTGCCCGAGCCGTTCGGTCCCATCACTGCGTGGACCTCACCCCGGTTCACCTGGAGGGAGACGCCCTTCAGGATCTCGCGGCCCTCAACCCCGACACGCAAATCCTTGATCTCGAAATCAGCCAACTGTGTTCACCCCTGGCCCCGGAGAGCGTTGCTCCGGGGAAATCACTATCTCGTAGGAGCAGTCGGTGTCGCCACCAGCTGCCCATGTCTTCCGTTCGACTTCGGCCTGGAACACGCGCTTGTACATGTCGAGCTCCTGCCGGCAGGCATGGCCTGTGCGGACCGCGACGTCGCCGATGGGGCAGTTGCAGTGCTTGAGCGAGAGCTTGCCGTCCGCCTCGCTGACCTGCGACATGTGACCCCGCTCAGTCGCCAGCCGGGCCACCTCCCGCACGCGCTCCTTCAAGTCTAGGCCGGCCAGCCGCTGCTGATGCTGGCGCTCGAGACGTTCCGAGCGGTCCGCGAAGAAGCGCTCGAGTGCTTCCCCGTCCAAGAAGGAGACCAGCTCGTGGGCCAACTCACGGTGGCCGCTGGGGAAGGCCTGCTGGGCCGCCTCCGTCAGCCGGTAGATGTGACCGGGCCGGCCGGGACCGCTGGGAGCACCTGACAGCACCTGGACCAGGCGCTGCTGCTCCAGGGCGTCGAGATGGCGTAGAGCCGCCTGCTTCGAAACCTGGAGATGGTTTGCCACCTGGGGCAGGCTGGCCTGGCCGCGCTCCTTCAGGAAGGCGAGTACGTCTGGCTTGCGATCCATTCAGGCTTGGATTCTACCGATTTGTCAACTCGGCGGTTGATAAACTCGGTCTCAATGAGTGACGAGCTGGGTCAGCTTGCCGACTCCGCCCTGAAGGAGCGCGTCGAGCGGCTGATGGCACAGATGCGACCCCTGGAGGCGGAGCTCGGCCAGCTGCGTGCTGAGCGCGACGGCTGCCTGGTGGAGCTTCGCCGCCGCGACCGCCTGCGCTCGATGGAGCGTCGCAAGAGTGTGAAGCTGGACATGCGGGCAGGGAATTTGGTCAGCATGGAGGCCCTGATCGCCGCCGCTGCGGAAGGGTCCTTCGACGATTACAGGTTCAACTTGAAGACGGGAGGGGAGGTCCGGCTCGGCTTCCCCGGCGCGCGCCAGCAGACGATCGCCTTCACCGACGGCAAGCAGATTGTGCAGGCTCGAGACTTCCAGCAGGCAGCAGATTTGTTCGCCGCCGGCTGGGAGCTGGGCGGACCTGGCCGACCCGGCGTACGCGTTCACTTTCCAGGCACCCGGCAGGAGCGCCTGAGCCCCGCCGCCGATGTCTTCGCGACCGGGGCCAAGGTGGCCGAAGAAACGTCCGACGGCGTAGCCTAGGCCCTATGAAAACAGCACTATCGACAGGCGAGCTGGCGCTCGATCAGCTCATCAAGGGCCTCACCTCCTTGCGGAACTCGTTTGAACGGCGGATTCAGGGCGTCGACGTTGACGACCTCCGCGATCGCGGCAGCAAGTACGCCAAGCAGGCGCGCAAGCACAGCGAGCGGTATTCGAAGCTGGCTAAGAAGCAGGGGGCGCGCTACGCGGACCAGGGCGGCCGCTACGCGGATTCCCTGCTCGCCTCGGTCGAAGATCGACTTCGTCCCCAGCCCCGCCGCCGCGGTCTACCCATCGCGGGTGGGCTGCTTCTGATCGGACTGGGCGCGGCGATCGCCTATCTGGCCTATGACCGCGGCCGTCGCGAAGCCCTGGCTGGACAGGCCAAACAGCTGCAGCAGACCGCCCGCCAGCGCTATGCGGAGTTGGGCGGGATCGGCGGCGTGGTGGAAAAGGTTCAGACCCAGGGTATCGGCACCGTGGTGGACAAGGTGCAGAAGGTGCGCGGGAACGGTGGCCCCGGCAGTGTTGCGCCGAGCGAAGCAGAACTGGAGGAGAAGGTGCGAGCTGCCATCGGGGAGCATCCGGAGGGCCTTCGAGTGGCCGTGGAAGGTCGCACCGTGTACCTGCGTGGCGCCGTCGGCGATGCCTCGGCGGCTGATGCGGCAGCTGAGCGCGCGCACTCCATCGACGGTGTGGTGGCAGTTGTCAACCTGACGACCGCCGGCAGTCCCCTCGGCAACGCCTAGAGCATCGACTCCCAGCTGAGTGAAGAGGACGGAGGGCACGCCCCTCGGTCCTCTTTTCTTGCTGTGGGAGATCCGGTCGGCGGGCGCGCGTTACCTTTGCTCGCCAGCAGCGGTTCTCGCCAGCACGTACCCGCACGATTGTCACCGAGGGCTTAACGTCCCTAGAATCCCCCCTGCTCAATGAAGGACCCTTCCCATTACGTAACGGATTCGGGGCGCCGGCCAAGAGCGAGGCTGCATGCCCCCTGGTCCCCGCTGGGTCGCCGGCGTTCCCGGCGGGCAGCCCTGCGCACGCTCTTGATCCTCGTCTGCGGACTGATAGTGCTGGCCGGGGTGGGCGACGTCTACGCCACCTCGTTCTTCGACAGCCTGCCCTCGGTGCAGGGGCTCGACTCCAGCGCGTTTCGGGGCGACACCCTGATCTACGACCGCAACGGTGTCCAGCTGGCCGACATCGGCCATCACGGGGATCATCACCAGGACGTCACGCTCGACAAGATCTCGCCCAAGCTGATCCAGGCCACCGTCGACACGGAGGACCGGACTTTCTGGACGAACGAGGGCTATGACGCCCAGGGCATCGTCAGGGCCGCTCTGGCCGACCTGCGCCACGGCACAGTGGTGGGTGGTGGGTCCACGATCACTCAGCAGCTGGTGAAGCAGCGCTTCCTGAACTCCGATCAGACGTATCAGCGCAAGCTCAAGGAGCTCGCATTGGCCTACCAGCTCAATCAGTCCTACTCCAAGCAGCAGATCCTGCAGATGTATCTGAACCAGAACAACTACTCGGAGCAGCAGTACGGCGTGGAGTCCGCCGCGCTCACCTACTTTCACAAGCACGCCAAGGACCTCGATTTGGCCGAGTCGGCACTTCTGGCCGGCGTGCCCCAATCGCCCTCGGCCTACGACCCTGTGCTTCGCCTCCCGGCCGCCAAGCTGCGGCAGGCCGAGGTCCTGGACGCCATGCTGCGGGCGGGGGATATCAGCGTCGACCAGCGTGACAAGGCAGCCGCCGAACCGCTGAACATCAACGCTCCGACGAACGGTGCTCTGGCGACGCAGTTCGTCAACTACGTGCAGGCTGAGCTGGAGCGGCTGGGCCTCGCCAACTCGGATCAGCAGCTGATCGTCCGCACGACGCTGGACTGGAAGCAGCAGCAGCTCGGCGAACAGGTCGTGCGGGACAACCTGAACGCCAACAAGTACCGGGATAAAGACGGGCTCCTGACCTCGGCCATGGTGGCCATGGATCCGCGCAATGGGGAGCTCATCGCCTATGTCGGGTCGCCGGACTTCAACGGACCAGCCGGGAACTTCGACTTCGTGGGCGACGTGCCTGTGAATCCGGGCTCCTCCGTCAAGCCGTACACCTATGCGGCGCTGATCAACAGCCGCAAGGCCACCATGGACACGCTGATCCTGGACGGGCCCAAGGACTACTCGGTCCCGATTCCGGGCGGCGGTAAGTTCACGCCCCACAACTACAACGTCAACACCTACTACGGACCACAGCCACTGCGGGTGGCGCTGGCCAACTCGCTCAACGTGTCAGCGGTGAAGGCGGAGGAGGCGGTGGGCATTCCGCAGCTGGTCGACTTCTACCGCAACCTCGGTTTGCGGCCGCTCGCGGGCGGCCAGCCGGACGCTGCCACCAGTCAATACGGGCCGACGTTGACCCTCGGTGGCCACGCCATCACCTTGCTCCAACATGTGACAGCGCTTTCGGTGCTGGCCGATCTCGGCTACTACCACCAGCCGGAGGCGATCCTGCAGGTGACGACTAACCGAGGCCAGACGCTGTATCAGGCAGACCCCGAGCGCGGCAAGCGCCTGGCGCTCGATCCCGGCGTGGCCTTCATGATCTCTTCCATCCTCGATGACGATCAGAATCGCAGCCTCGTCTTCGGCCGGGGCACACCGCTGCATCTGCCCGACCGCCATGCAGCAGCCAAGACGGGAACCACTGAGAACTTCCACGACGCGTTGACGGTGGGCTGGACGCCTCAGCTGGCCAGCGTCTTCTGGGTCGGCGACCAGTCCCCTGACCCCAACAAGCAACACTTCATGAGCGGCAACTCAGACGGCGTCTATGTCGCGGCGCCCGCCTGGCATCGCTTCATGGAGGGGGCGCTGAAGGGCCAGCCGAACGACTGGTACCAGCCGCCCAGCGACGTGATGAAGGTCGCCGGCAACAGCTGGGCGTTGAAGGATGCGCCCCAGGTCGAGAGCCTGAACGGCGAGGTGAAGGCCGCGCCCGCGGCCAGCCCCTCCCCGGGTGCCCCCGGGGCCCCGACGCCGTCACCGGCGCCGGCGCCGGGCGTCCCGCCCGATCCCGGCGGCCCCGTCGCGGGCCACTGCCCGCCGCAGTGCTCGCCGCCTCGGCCGAGTCCGCCCGGACGCTGAGGTAGCGTCCCGGCAGCGCCGTCCAGGCCAGCCGGGCTGAGCCCGGCGGTACTGTACCCGCTGCGTAGAATGGGCGACCGCATGTCGATCACCCCCCTTGCCGAGGCGTGCCTCACCGTCAGCCAGGAGGCCCTGCCCGAAAGCCAGCTGAAGCTGTCGATCGAGGTTCCAGCCCTTCGGGTGGACCAGACCTACGAGCGCGTGCTGCAGCGATTGAGCCAGCGCGTCAAGATCGGGGGTTTCCGGCCCGGCAAGGCGCCTCGCGCCCTGCTGGAAGCACGCATCGGCGAGCCGGCACTGCGGGAGGAGGTCATCGACGCCCTGATCCCGCCTGTGGTGAGTGAAGCCATCCGAGAGCAGGGCATCGAGTCGGTCGACCGACCAGAAGTGGAGGTGACTGAACTGGAGCGGGGCAAGCCCGCCTCGCTCGTTGCCACTGTCACAGTCTGGCCCGAAGTCAAACTGGCGGACCTGGACTCTCTCCGGGTTGAGCGCCTGGTCAGCACTGTCGACGACGAACTGGTTGAGGAGCGGATCGCCGAGCTCCGCGCCGAGCAGGCCGAGATCGAGCCGGTCGAGCGAGAGATCCGAACTGGTGACGTGGTCATCGGCGACCTCACAGTGAGTGTGGACGGCGAAGAGCTGCCGGAAGAGGCGCGGCCCGCACTCGAGCTGGAAGTCTCAGAAGGCGTGCTCGTGCCGGAGCTTCTGGCGGCGCTGCCCGGCAGGCGGGAGGGTGACCTCGTCGAGGTCCGTGTGCAGATGCCTGAGGACCACGTCAATGACAAGCTGAAGAACAAGGCCGCCACCCTGCACGTCAAAGTGACGGGGGTCAAGGAGAAGCGCGTCCCGGAGCTGAGCGACGAGCTTGCCCAACAGCTGAGCAACAACGAGCAGGAGACGGCCCAAGAGTTCCGCAGCGCTTTGCGCGAGCAGATGTTGGAGAGAGCGGCGCGGCTGGACGAGCTGAACTTCGAGCGCTCGGTGTTGAAGGCGGTGGTCGACTCGTCCGAGGTCACAGTGCCCAAGGCGCTGATCGAGCGTGAGCTGGACCGGCAGATCGACGAGCTGGAGCACAAGCTCAAGCACCGGGGCCTGCGCCTGGACAGGTATCTGGAGTATCGCAAGCAATCGCTGGCTGAGTACCGCGCCGAGGAGGCCCCGGTCGCCAGCGACCGCCTGAAGGTGGACATGGTGCTGGAGGCCGCTGGCAAGGAACTCGCCATCCAGCCCACCGAGGACGAGGTGACCGAGTATCTCCGCAGCGAATCAGCGAAGGACCCCGAGACCAAGGGCGAGGACATCGCCAAGCTGGAGAAGAACGAGGTCGCGCGCGACTACTTTCGCCATCGCCTGCTGAGGCTCAGCATCCTGGAGGCGCTGGTCGCCCGGGTCGGAGCCGAGCCGGTCGCTGACAGCGGCAGCCAGATCGAAGCCAAAGAGGAGGTGCAGATTGCCGAATAGCGAGACCCCGGCCCCTACCTACAATGTCGGCATGGCTGGCAGTGAGGTGCAGGGCTACCTGGTCCCCATGGTCGTCGAGAGCACCAACCGTGGTGAGCGGGCCTTCGACATCTACTCCCGCCTGTTGAAAGATCGGATCGTCTTCATCGGAACACCCATCAATGACGAGATCGCCAACCTGGCCATCGCCCAGCTTCTGTTCCTGCAGAGCGAGGATCCCGAAAAGGACATCTACCTCTACATCAACAGCCCCGGCGGCCACGTCTCCGCCGGGCTCGCGATCTATGACACCATGCAGTACATCCGGCCCGAGGTGTCCACCATGTGCATCGGCATGGCGGCTTCGATGGGCGCCATCCTGCTGGCCGGTGGGGCAGCTGGCAAGCGGTTCGCGCTACCGCACGCCAACATCCTGCTCCATCAACCTTCCGGCGGCATGCAGGGCCAGGCGACCGACATGCAGATCCAAGCCAAGGAGATTTTGCGCACTAGAGAGGTGTTGAACAACATCCTCGTCAAGCACTCCGGGCAGCCCATTGAGCGGGTTCAGCAGGACACCGAGCGCGACTACTTCCTGACCAGCGAGCAGGCCAAGATCTACGGGCTGATCGACGACATCATCCAGTCCCCGGCCTTGCTGGCTCGACTGGCGGCCGCCAATGGAAGCCCGTCCGGAACCAACGGAGCCAACGGCGCCGGGACTATCGCGAAGGCGTAACCATGATCTTCCGCCGCAAGCCGAAGAAGCCCCAGAGTGTCCGGCATCTGCCCAAATGCTCATTCTGCGGCACTCAACGTGGGGAGCGGGGTGTGAAGCTCATTGCCGGCGGCGGTGTCTACATCTGCAGCGAATGCGTCAGTGTCGCGAATGAGATTCTGCGTGGTCACACGCCCCCTGCGCCAATGGGGACGTAGCATGTACCGCTCATGAGCGAACGGGAAGACCGGCGCCGCTACACCCGCTGCTCGTTTTGCGGCAAGGGCCAGGATCAGGTGCGGAAGCTGGTCGCCGGCCCCGGTGTTTACATCTGCGATCTGTGCATCGACCTTTGCCAGGAGGTGCTGGAGGAGGATGGGCGGAGCGGCACCACCAAGAAGGCGAAGCCGGGTTTCCTGCCCAACCCGAAGTCGATCTCCGCGTCCCTGGATCAGTACGTCATAGGCCAGGAGGAAGCCAAGAAGGTCCTCTCAGTCCAGGTCTACAACCACTACAAGCGCGTTTCCGCCTCCAAATCCGTCGGCGATGTCGAGTTGTCCAAATCAAACGTGCTGCTGGTGGGCCCCACCGGTTGCGGCAAGACATATCTCGCCCAAACACTGGCCAAGATCCTGGACGTGCCGTTCGCCATCGCCGATGCGACCAGCCTGACGGAGGCCGGCTACGTGGGCGAGGACGTCGA
>QHBT01000032.1 GCA_003244185.1 Candidatus Dormiibacter spiritus
CGCCTCATCCTGTGGGCCGTACAGCCTAGTGGAACTGCTCCCTGGCAGCCCGTCGCCGCGACCGGATGTGCGCTCGCAGCGTCGGCCAAGCGCACTTCGAGCTGAACCAAGAACCACCCTCCAACCAGTCCCCCCACCCTTCTGGGGGTATTTCCGAATGGCTTGGCGAGCGTATTTGGAGCGAGTGGGGGCTGTCAATCCAGCCTGTGAAGGACTTCGGGAGTCCGATGCCTGGATTGGCGTGGCTCAATCTTGCCGGCGGGCGATGTGGAGCACTCCTCCCCAGTGCCTTCGAAGGTTGCCGTCTGGGCGCTTCTCCAGCCGCCGGCGGATCTCGCCGTAGAGCCGATCGCGCTGCCACCGCTCCATCGTCATGTGGCCCGAGAAGGTCTCGAGCAGGTCGATATAGCCATCGGCGTCGTAGGTCTGCTCCCAGTCGAAGTGGCGAACCTCGATGGTCCTGAACAGGCCGCTGGCCTCAATCTCCTCCCGCTGGTCCTCCAACTCGCCCGGACGGGGCCGGGGACTCTCGGCGGGCCAGCTCTCACCGATCTCGTCATAGACGTCCTGGATCTCGATGAAAAAGCGATCGCCGTCCTTCGGGAAGACATGGACGGCCTCCCAGAAGGCGAGATGTCCTCCGGGGCGCAGGACCTCCCACGATTTGCTGTAACGCACAGCAGGGTCGAGCCAGTGCCAGGCGGTCGCTGCAAAGACAAGGTCGAAGCGATCACCTGCCGGGTTCGGCCAGTCCTCGAATCGGCCAGCGACGATCTCGACTCCTGGAAATGCCGCTAGGTTCCGGCGCGCAGCAGCTGCGAGTTGTTGCCCGGCCTCAATGCAGGTGATCCGGAACCCGTGCTCAGCGAGTGGCAGCGTCGCCTTACCGGTCGCGCACCCCACCTCCAGGAGGTGGTCACCCAAGCGAAGGCCAGCGACTCGAATCAGGCGTTCGAAGACCTCCGCGGGGTACTGCGGCCGCGCCCGCTGGTATAGATCGCTGGCGCGATCGAACGCACCGGCCAGGCGTTCCCGGGCGCTCTTGGACTGCGGTGTTTCAGGCACCGCCCCACCCGACATAACACATCGGAAGAGCGTATCGGCCGCCGGCCCGACTCCGTAGAGTCATGCCCTGACGAGCGCCTGCATGCCTGAGTTCCACGCCGAAGTCCGAACCGAGGCAAGGGCCAACCCCTTCATCGAGCTTCCGGAGGCGATGGTGCTCGCGCTCGGTGCCGGCAAGCGGCCACCCTTGAAGACGACCATCAACGGAGTGCCCTACCGGACACGGGTTGCCGTCTACGGCGGCAAGTATTACCTCGGCCTGCGCCAGGACGTGGTCAAGGCAACCGGGGCGGTCCCGGGCTCGACCGCCCGCATCTCACTCGAACTCGACGAGGCGCCGCGCGAAGTGGAGGTGCCGGCCGACCTCGCTCGCGCGCTGGCCGCGACGCCCGACGCCAAGGCCGCCTTCGACGGTCTCGCGTTCACTCACCGGAAGGAGTACGTGCGCTGGGTCGAGGAGGCAAAGCGTCTGGAGACCCGGCGAACGCGGATAGCGCGGATGGTAGTGATGCTTCAGCAAGGGGTCAAGACCCCGGGCTAGGTCTGCGGCAGGGACCGGAACCGGTCAGGTTTCAGTGACCGCGGAAGGCCTCCTCCAGCCAATCTGCCACCAGCGTCGGCACCACCTTGGCGTCGATCACCAGGGCCCGCTGGGCGCCACTCTGCAGCCACTGTTCGACCTGCACGAGATCGGACGGAGTCCGGACTGTCACTCCGGCCAGGCCGACCGCCCGACCGAGTGCGGCAAAGTCGGTGTCCGGGAACTGAACCAGCTCCAGCGGCTTGCCGTCGGGACCGAAGTGGTGGACCTCCGCGCCGTACGCCTGATCGTTGTAGATCAGCACCACCATGCGCAGATCCAGCCGCGCCACCGACTCAAGGTCAGCCAACGCCATCAGCGCGCCGCCGTCGCCCAGGGCGCCGATGGTCAGCCGGTCCGGTCTGGCCACCGCCAGGCCGATGGCGGTCCCGAGCCCCAGGCCGACACACTGGAACGCCTGGCTGAAGATGAAACCCTGCTCGTCCGGCACTGACAGGTAGCGCGCAGGCCAGCCCATGAAGTGGCCGGAGTCGACGGCGACCGAACGCTCGCTCGGCAGGATCTCGTCCAGGCGGACGGTCAGCGTGCGGGGATCGATCGCGTCGAGGGTGCTCACATCGTCATACGGCACCTCGGCCCAGCGAGCTGCCCGGATCCGTTCGGCCAGCTCCGGCGTCCGCTGGCGGCTGGGCTTGGCAGACCGCTGATCCAGCGCGGCACAGAGAGCGGTGGCCGTCGCGGCGGCGTCGCCGATCACGCCGATGTCGGCGGGCTGGTGGGAGCCGATCGCATCGACGTCCAGGTCGACTTGAACCACAGTTGCCGAATTGCCGAGCAGCTTGCCGTGTCGGGTCGACCACATATTGAGCGCGGCGCCGAAGGCCACAACCACGTCTGCAGCCGAGATGAGCTCCGCCGCTCCGGGTGACGAGAAGCCGCCTGAGACGTCGAGGCTCCAGGGGTTGGCGGAGAAGAGGCCTCGGGCCACAGCAGTGGTGGCCAGCAGCGCACCAGTTCTCTCGGCCAGAAGTTCCAGCGCGCTCCGCTGGCCACGAGCTCCGCGACCGGCGATCAGCAGCGGCCGCTGGCTGGAGCAGAGCACGTCAGCCACACGCTCCACTGTGGTCGGGTCGGGATGCGGCGGAGGGATTGAGGACCGAGTTGGAACCCGGTACTCTCCAGTCACCGGCGCTGCCTGGACGTCCATCGGCACGCTCACCACCACAGTGCGCCGATCCTCTTTTGAGCGGCGATAGGCGCGGCAGATGTCCTGCACCGCGGAGGCGGGGCCGTAGACGCGGTCGGCCAGCGCTCCCACTGAGATGGCGAGGGAATCCTGGTCGATGCGAAAGTTCGAGCGAACAGCAGCCTGGGCGGTGTCGCCCGCCAGCACCAACAGGGAGGTTCGGCTCTTGGCGGCCTCGGTCACGCCTGTGATGGCGTTGGTCAATCCGCAACCCGGGTGCAGCGTGACCACGCTCACCTCGCCGGTGACCCTGGCGTAGGCGTCGGCCATCATCACCGCGTTCGTCTCGTGGCGGGCTGTCACGAATCGGGCGCCGCGCGCGGTGAGGGCGTTGGAGAGGTCGAAGTTGCCGCTGCCGATCAAGCCGAACGCCTGTCGAACGCCCAGATCGGTCAGGGTGCGGCCGATCTCCTCCGCCACAGTGGGCATGGAAGGGCTCAGCGCTCGACGAGAGCGAGGATGCGGGAGGGACTGCCGGAGCCGCCCTGGATGGGCAGCGGCGCGGTGATCAGGAGGAACCCGCTGGGTGGGAGCCGGGCCAGGTTCTGCAGCTGGGTCAGGCCGTACTTGCCGGCGCCGAGCAGATAGTGATGAGCGGGGAACGCCGGTGTGAAGCTGTGAGCCCCGCCGGCGTCAGTCCCGACCGTCTCGACGCCCACGCCGATGATGGGCGCCTCCTCCGCCAGCCACTGGGCGCACTCGGGCGAGAAGCCTGGCGTGTGCGAACCTTTGTCGTCAGCATTGATGAATGCCGCCTGATCGTTGGAGCGGGCGTCCCAGCCAGTGCGGATGAGCAACCAGCCGCCGTTCGGCAGCGGTCCGTGCTCGGACTCCCACTGCTTCAGGTGCTCGACTTGGAGCAGGAAGTCCGGGTCGGCGGCGGCCTCGGCGCTCTTGTCGATGACCACCGCCGCAGCCACCAGCTGGCGAGGCGGCACCTCACCGACCGCGAGCAGGTCCCGGCCTGTGATCCAGTGGTTGGGCGCGTCGAAATGCGTGCCGGTGTGTTCGCCGACGGTGATGGCGTTCCAGTACCAAGCCGGGCCGCGTTCGTCGTAGCGGCTCAGCTCGTGAAGGGTAAACCCCGGCGTGTTGACAAAGGGCTCAGGCAGCTGGATGACAGGGGTGGTCGCCGAGAGCGGAGCTGTCAGGTCCACCACTTCCACCGAGCCCGAGGCGATGCTTGCGCTCAGCTCGCTGAGTAAAGACATGCAGACTTCCTCCTATGACTGGCGAGAGGGCGGCGTTATCAATTGTGACGATCCTCACTTTGCTCGTGCCGCTCAACTGTTCTCACCCTCGGGCTCGGCCTCCCGGGCGCCATCGCCGACCGCGACTCCCACCCGACAGTTACCCTGACCTCGGGCAGCGCCGTCCCGTGGCAGCGCTGCTGAGCCCATTCACCGGGCGGATGGTGCGTCGCTATGTCGGCCTGGAAGCCCAGGGCCTGAAGCGCCGATGCAAGCAGCCCGTCTGACCCGCACGTAGACGGTCTCCCGGCTCAGTCGGTGAGCGAGGCTGTCGAAGCGCATCCGAGACAGGTCGTCGCGACTCAGGTGAAGGGCGGCTAACTCGGCCGGTTACATCTCGGCGGAGATCGCTGCTATCACTCCTGCTCGGTGGGACGAATGAGCACCTCGTTGACCGCCACATGCCGCGGGCGGGAGACGATGTAGGTGATGGCGTCGGCGATGTCGTGCGCCTCGAGGCGCTCGATGCTGCCGAAGCGCTCCTGCATGCCTTCTTGGATCTCGGGCCGATTGTGGCTGGCGAGTTCGGTCTTGACAGCTCCCGGTTCAACCAGCGAGACCCGCACGTGGCGGGTGGTGACTTCCTTTCGCAACGCGTCGCTGAACGCCCCGACACCGTGTTTGGTCGCGTTGTAGACACCGCTCCCGCTGCGTGTCTCACGCCCCGCGACCGAGCTGACATTCACCATATCGGCGACCCGCCTTGGACCATCCTCAGCCGCGCGGAGCAGATGCGGAAGAGCTGCGTTTGAGCAGTAGAGCAGACCCAGGAGATTGATGTCCACCATCCGCCGCCATTCGTCAATCGACGCCCCCACGACCGGGCCAAGCAGCATAACTCCCGCGTTGTTGACAAGGGTGTCCAAGCGACCAAACTCGGACACCGTGCGCTCAACTGTCGCCTGCGCCTGGCTCTCATCGGTGACGTCGGCGGTCACCACCAGTGCCTTCGACCCCTGGTCGCGGAGCCTGGCGGCAAGACCCTCCAGCCTTTCAGTGCGGCGAGCGGCGATCGCCACCCCTGCCCCGAGCTGGGAGAAGGCAAGAGCCGTGGCTTCGCCGATGCCGCTGGAGGCTCCGGTTACCAGGACCACCGTGCCGTTGAGCGCTCCGTTGAGGTGGTTGGCGGTCATACCGAGGAAGCTTTCGGCGACAGTTGGACTGGGCAGTGGGGAGGGCTCAGGAACACGTCCGCACGATACCGTTTGCTCGCCCCCAAACCGATGCGCCGGGCCGACCTCGGCTCAGGAAGCTGTGCCCGGGGTCCGCTCAAAGACGTAGTAGACGGCTACCAGGCCGATGATCGCCAGCGCCGCCGGCGCGCTGATGAAGGCCACCCCGATCGCCAGCAGGTAGACCAGGCCCCCGATTGTGAACCGCCACCAGGCAGTCCGGCGGGCTTCTTGGGGCACCGGCCGGTGGGTCCTTCCCTCGCGCAGCGACCAGGCGAAGATCGCCGCGAAGCTCACCGACATTCCCTCGAAGACCGCCCCGTAGAGGGCGGTCGCCACCTTGGCGTCCTGATCACCGCTGGTGAGGTATTCGGCCATCGTGCCGGTGGCGAACGGTATGAGGACGACGAAGAGCAGCAGCCCGAGGTTCAAGAAAAGCAGCGTCCGATCGACTACCGCGATGTTCCTCACGAGCGCGTGGTGGTTGACCCAGATGATGCCGATGATGAAGAAGCTGATCAAGTAGGAGACGAATGACGGCCAGTGGTCGACCAGCTGGCGCAGCAGCGGACCGTGACCGGGCCCCGCAACCACGAGGTTGAGCGCCAGCAGGGTGATGGCCACCGCGAACACACCGTCGCTGAACGCCTCCAGCCGGCCCCGATCCACCGACGTAACTTACCGACCGGGCTGGGGCAATGCGGCGCCTCGCGTCTGGAGCATCGCTCCGCCAACGCTTCCGGGGATGCTCGCCTCAGGTGATTGCTCGGCGCGAGCTCAGCCCGACCCTTGCTGCTCCTTCGCCTCTCGTTCCATCCGCTCGAGCCGGACGTAGTAGTCGGGGAACTCCTTCAGGTGAGCGAGAGCGATCTTCCCGGTGAGGACCGGATCATCATGCGTCACATCTGTGGCTGGGTCATGGGAGCCGTGCTCGAACTCAACCTCCATGCCGGCTTGGAACTGCTCCACGCCAAAGGGTGAGTTCGACCAATCGATGCCGATCTGCTCGCCCAGCCGCCGAGTCTCTTCCAGCGTCAGCCGGGTGCTCTCAGTCATCCCATCAACCTATCCGACTTTCGATCTGTCAGCCGGCCCGTCCTCTCGTTGCCCTTAGCCTGTTGCTCAGTGGCCCGCCGCCGTCGGCAGAAGCAGCGCCGTCCCCCCGAGACCGCCCCGCTCGCAACTGAGGAGCCCCGCAGGCTTGAGTCGCCGTCAGAGGCTCCCGCTCGGGGCCGGTTTGTGCGCCCCGACCGGTCTGACCCGCTGCGTTACGCCACAGTTCCGCTCCGCCTGTTTTTGGGAGTCACTTTCATCTACGCAGGTCTGCAGAAGTTCAGCGATCCGGGTTTTCTGAGTCCCGGCAGCAGCACCTTCATCGGGACCCAGCTGCAGGGCTACGCGGGTCACTCCCCGATCGGATTCCTCCTCACTGCCGTGGCCATACCCCTGGCGGTCCCGGTCGGCCTGACGGTGATGTTGGGCGAGATCGCCATCGGCCTCATGACGGTCCTTGGCATCTTCACCAGGTGGGCGGCCCTGCTGGGGGCAATGCTCAGCGCGGTCCTCTTCCTGACCGCCAGCTGGTCGGTGCAGCCGTATTTCCTCGGCTCTGACAGCATTTACACAGTCGCCTGGCTTACGATCGCGCTGGCCGGTGACCTCGGTGTGCTGACTCTGCAGCGGCGGCCGCTGTCCGGCCGCCAAGGCGTTCCGATCGATCTCGCTCGGCGGCGGTTCCTGCTGCAGCTGGGTGGCGCTTCCGTCGCTGCGGTCTGGCTGCTCGCGCTGCTTCCTCGCGGTCGTCCGAGCGCGGCGGGCAGCGGCCAGGTTGCTGTTCCCAGCGCCCAGCCGACGCCCTCTCTCGGCGGCTCGCCTTCAGCCAGCTCGCCGGCCAGCAGCCCGCCGGCCGGCGCGAAGTTGATCGGCTCGCTCGACCAGATTCGCAGCGGCGGTGGCAGCCTGGACTACCAGGACCCCAAGAGCGGCGACGCGGCTGTACTGGTGGACCTCGGCGGCAACCAGGTGGTTGCCTACGACGCGGTCTGCACGCACGCCGGCTGCACAGTTCAGTACCAGGCGAACGATCGCCAGCTGGTCTGCCCCTGTCACGGTGCCGCGTTCGACGCGGCACACGGCGGCCAGGTGCTGGGTGGACCGGCGCCCACGCCGCTGACCAAGCTCCAAATCACCGTTCAACCGAATGGCGACGTCTACGCCCAGTAGGACCGGCCCTCCCGCCCTGAGGGTCGAGGTCGACCTCATTCCTGCCCCTTGGCCAGCACTGAGCGTGTCGGCGTTTCGGGGTACACCGACGTGACCCGATGTCAAGCGGAACAGGGCATGGTCCGGTGTCGGCACGCCGAGGGCTTAGCGTTCTCGGACGAACTACGCTGCTAGCGTATGCCTCGTCGATAGGTTTTTCTCCAGCCGGGCGCGGCCGCTGGGTGGAGAAGGCGTCGGTGCGACGCCAGGCGCGCGGACTTCCTGGCGAGGCTGGCTTGGTTGTCGGAAGTTGGGGATTCAGCCGAGCACTGCGGACGCCTCGGCCCTTGCGCGCCCGCTGCCCATGGATCGCTTCAGGCCATGTGCGACGCCGCTGCGCTCGGCGGTGATGCGGCGCAGCTCGTCCATCACCTCGCTGACATGGACCTCCCACGGCCGCTCGACGGGATCTTCGATCCACCGTGTGAGGGCGATCCGGAGGACGGCGACGCCGGTCTCGGCGGCGAGCTCGGCGGCTGTGTCCGGCATCCCACGCCGACGGAGCGCCTCGCCGAGCGACGCGGCGAGTGACGCGAGCTTGATGAGTTCGCGCTCCTGCAGCTCCGGGTTGGCAAGGATCAACGCCTGGCGGCGGCGGACGAGTTGCGGCGTCGGAAACACGGAACCGGCCGCCTTGAGCCCCGCCGTTACCGCTTCCAGCGTGGTCGCCGACGGGGGTACGGCGTCGACCGCGTCCACGAGCGTGGCGCGGAAGCGGTCGCCGCCTTCGAACAGCACCTCGCGTTTGTCGGCGAAGTGGCGGAAGAACGTGCGCTCGGTAAGTCCGGCGCTCGCCGCGATCTCGGCCACGGTGGTCTGGTCGTAGCCCCGCTCGGTGTAGAGCTCGAACGCCGCCTGCTGCAGGCGCCCAGGGGCATTCGGCTCCCAGCGACCCATGGGTGGCATGCTACAGCGATGACAGCCGCTGTTATTGTATGGTACGCTGACGACAGCAACTGCCATTACAGCGTCTCCAGCGCCCTGCGCCACCTTTGCGTCCGCGCCGGGGCGGACGCACCCCGACTGGAGGTAACCCCATGCGCATATTTGTCACCGGCGCGTCCGGCTGGATCGGCTCCGCCGTCGTGGCCGAGCTGCTGGCCGCGGATCACGAGGTCCTCGGCCTTGCTCGTTCCGACGCGTCCGCGGAGGCCGTCGCCGCCGCCGGCGCCGAGGTTCGCCGTGGCGATATCGGTGATCTCGACGTGCTGCGCGAGGCGGCCCGCGAGAGTGACGGTGTCGTCCATCTTGCGTTCCGCCACGACATCGCCTTCACCGGCGAGTTCGAGACCGCCGTCGGTTCGGACCGGGCGGCGATCGAGGCGCTCGGCGAGGCGTTGGCCGGGAGCGATCGGCCGCTGGCGATCGCCTCCGGCGTCGCCGGCCTGAAGCCGGGCACGCTCGCCACCGAGCGTGACATGGCAGAGCCGTTCCCCGGGCCGGGCGGCCGGATTCTCAACGAGCGCACAGCGCTGGCGTTCGCCGAGCGCAGGGTGCGCTCGATGAGCGTCCGCTTCGCCCCGACCGTCCACGGGGACGGCGACAAGGGCTTCATGCACATGATCGTCGCCGCCGACCGGGCTGCCGGCTCGGCGGCCTACATTGGCGAGGGCATCAACCGTTGGCCCGCGGTCCATCGCTCCGATGCCGCCCGTCTTGTCCGACTCGGGATCGAGGGCGCGCCGGCCCGGTCTGTGCTGCACGCGGTGGGGGAGGACGGCGTCGCCATCCGCGATGTCGCCGAGGCGATCGGGCGAGGCCTCCGCCTGCCGGTCACCTCGATCACGGCCGAGCTGGCCGAGGCACAGTTCGGGTTCCTCGCCGGCTTCCTCGCTCTCGACATGCCGGTCTCCAGCGCCCTCACCCGCGAGCTGCTCTCCTGGGAGCCGTCGGGGCCGGGACTGGTCGCCGATCTGGATCAGGGCCACTACTTCGTCGCCACGGCGGCCTGAGCGCCGCGCCCCGGCACCGCCGTGCCAGCGCCTTAGAGCCCGGCGCGTCTCGTTTCAGGATTGCGATGTCCGCCGCTGAGAGGTGCGGACGTGCCCGACTGGGCCCCGTAGGCGGTCCCCTCCGCCCGTCGGTATCACGTACAGCCCGCGCCGGCGGTCAGAGGCCATGTCTGACCAGGCTCGTCACCGCCTCCACTATCAGCTGCACGGCCAGGGCCGAGAGCAGCAGCGCCAGCACCTGGGTCAGCAGACTGATCGCCGGTGGGCGGAGCAGGCGAGCAAGCAGATCAGCCAAGAGCAGGCCGATCGCGATGACCAGCACCACCGCCGCCACACCAGCAATGACGCTGAGGCGATCGATGACAGCAGGATTGCGGCCGGAGAGCACCATGATCGCAGCGATCGCTCCGGGGCCAGCCAGCAGGGGCGTTGCCAGCGGCACCATCGCGATGTTGGTGGTGGCGCCGTGCTCCATCTCTTGGCCGCGGAACATCTGCAGGCCGAGGAGCAGGAGCAGGAAGCCGCCGGCGATGGTGAGGGCCTCCACAGAGACGCCCAGATAGTCGAGCAGCAGCCGCCCGAAAAGGGCGAAGCCGGCGACCAGGATGCCAGCCGCGGCGGCGGCCTGGATGGCCGCCAGCCGGCGACCGGCCGGGCTGCGGCCGGCGGTGAGCGAGATGAAGTAGGGGGCCGTGCCGATCGGATCCATGATGACGAAGAGGGTCACGAATGTCTCCAGGAATGTCTTCCAGTTCACCGCCAAGCAGGCTAAGCCGTTCGGACTCTGGGAGTCTGTGACCACGCATCGGGCCGGGACTGACCGCTTCTCGCGATCCGTTCCAGTGAACCGTTTGGAAAATGGGCGCAGGAGGTGACCTCCAGCGTCCTGTTGACGGGTCACTGGCCGTCGCTTGACCCCCCTATGGCACTCACGGTGGACTTCAGCACACTGAGAGTGAAGTGATCAGCCGGTACCTGCTGGCGTGGTTGGGAGTGCTCGGGGTCGCTTTCGACCTGATGGGAGGCCTGTACCTGGCCTATGACCTGCTCGGTGGCCCCCGCGGTCCCCTGCGCACCATCATGCGGGCGGCGACCTACGCAGTGGTGTTTGGCGCCTTCTATACAGCCGGGCTCTTCGCCCCTTTCGGCCCGATCGCGGGTGTGGGGCTCGGCATACTCCTCGGGGTCGAATTCGGGCTCCGGCGAGGCGAGACTGTGAGCCTGCTCTTCGCAGTTGCCCGGGGGGCGGTCTTCGGCGTCGCCGGGTGGGCGCTCAACGGGGCACGCTTCGGCCTCCTGCTAGGCGTCATTACAGCCGTGGGACTCTTGATCGTCTATCGCTTGCGCTTTTCTGTCGCGCGGGATTACCCGTCGGAGAACGGGACGAGGTTTCGCCTTGAGGTGGCCAGGGCGCAGGCTGTGCGGGCGAGCGTCACAGCGGTTGCCGCCCTGATCGCCGGCATCGGGGCCGGCGCGGGCCCGGGCTACGCCATCCAGTTCGCAGTCCGGCTGGGGATCGTCTCCTGGGTCGCGGGCGTAGTGGTGGGCAGCACCACGCCCCGAGTGGAGCGGTGGGCGGACCGCCTGCCCGCACGCCGACTCGGCCTGGTAGGCGCGGTGATGATCTTCACGGGGTTGGCTGTCCAGTCCATCCAGTACTGGGTGGTCATCTTCGACCTCAGCGTCCGCTGAGTGGCCTCCGGGCTGGTGTACTCCGCAGTTTGTCGCCCCCGGCGGGGGAACCATGCGCCAATCTGGCCGGGGCCCCTGACAGTCCTCGCGCGCTTGAGGGATCGGAGGGGGCAAACTTAGAGCATGGCCACCGCAATCAAGCAGAAGTTCGTATATCTCTTCCAAGAGGGCTCCCAGGATATGCGCGACCTCCTGGGCGGCAAGGGCGCCGGGGTCGCCGAGATGACGCGGGCAGGCATGCCGGTGCCCCCCGGTTTCACCATCACCACCGAAGCCTGCCGCGAGTACTACAGGGGCGGCCGCAAGTTCCCGGCTGAGCTCTGGGGTCAGGTCGAAGCCGCGCTTTTGAGCCTGGAGGAGCAGACTGGCAAGCGCTTCGACGATGAGCAGAACCCGCTCCTGGTAAGCGTCCGCTCAGGGGCCAAGTTCTCGATGCCCGGCATGATGGATACGGTCTTGAACCTCGGCCTCAACGAGCGCACCTTGCGCGCCCAGAGCGAGCTGACCGGCGACGAGCGCTTCGCCCTCGACGCCTACCGCCGCTTTATTCAGATGTACGGCAAGATCGTCAAGGGCATCGACGGGGACAGGTTCGAGGAGGCTCTGACCGAGGCGAAGCAGCACGCCGGCGTCAAGACCGACCCCGAGCTCGCGCCGGACCAGCTGCGCGAGCTGGTCAAGGCCTTCAAGGCAATCTACGCGAAGGAGACGGGCGAGGATTTCCCCGATGATCCCAAGCACCAACTGCGGGGAGCCATCGAGTCAGTTTTCGCTTCCTGGAACACTCCCCGCGCCGTCGCCTACCGCCGCCTGGAGCGCATCCCCGACGATCTCGGCACCGCCGTCAACGTACAGATGATGGTCTTCGGCAACATGGCCGAGAACTCGGGCACAGGCGTCGCCTTCACCCGCAATCCGATCACCGGCGAGAGCCAGCTCTACGGCGATTTCCTGCTCAACGCACAGGGCGAGGACGTGGTCGCCGGCATCCGCGACACCGAGCCCATCTCCGCCCTCGGCCAGCGCATGCCCGAAGTCTTTCGCGAGTTCCAGGACTATGCCGGCAAGTTGGAGCAGCACTACCGCGACGTTCAGGACCTGGAGTTCACCATCGAGCGGGGCAAGCTCTACATGCTGCAGACCCGGAGCGCCAAGCGCACAGGCGAGGCGGCCGTCAACATAGCCGTCGCTCTGGTCGAGGAGGGATTGATCAGCCGGGAGGAGGCCGTCGCCCGCGTCGAGCCCCGCCAGTTGGAGCAGCTGATCCATCCTCGGGTCGATCCCTCCGCCAAGGCGGAGCCGATCGGCAAGGGCGTGCCCGCTTCACCGGGCGCCGCCACCGGCGAAGCCGTTTTCGACGCTGATCGGGCGGAGGAGTGGGGGCAGGCGGGCCGGGCGGTCATCCTGGTCCGGGTCGAGACCAATCCCAGCGACGTGCACGGCATGATCGCCGCCCGCGGCATCCTCACCTCGACCGGCGGCACCGCCAGCCACGCGGCCCTGGTCGCCAGGGGCATGGGCAGGCCGTGCATAGTCGGCGCCAGCGAGATCGTTGTGGACCTGAAGGCGAGGACGCTCAGCGCCGGCGGCGCGAAGGTGAGCGAGGGCGAGGAGATCACCATCGACGGCACCACCGGGAACGTCTTTCTGGGCAAGGTGCCCACCATCGAGCCCAAGCCTTCGCGCAACTTCCAGACTCTGCTGGGTTGGGCCGACGGCATCCGCAAGCTGGAGGTGTGGGCAAACGGCGACTATCCGCGCGACGCCGAGAAGGCGCGGGAGAACGGAGCCCAGGGCATCGGCCTCTGCCGCACCGAGCACATGTTCATGGAGGAGGAGCGGCTGCCGATCGTCCGGGCCATGATCATGGCCGAGACCACAGCGGAGCGCGAGAAGTACCTGGCCCAGCTGCTCCCCATCCAGCGGGGCGACTTCCACGGCATCCTGCAGGCGATGAGCGGCCTGCCGGTGGTCATCCGCCTCATCGATCCGCCGCTGCACGAGTTCCTGCCCAACTACGAAGAGCTGGTCGCGCGAACCTCAGAGCTGCGCGCCACAGGCCGCGAGCCCGAGCGACTCGCCGAGCTCGAGAAGGTGATGGCGCGGGTCGAGTCGCTGCGTGAAGCCAACCCCATGCTCGGACTGCGCGGCGTGCGTCTTTCCATCCTCTATCCGGAGATCACCCGCATGCAGGTGCGGGCGATCCTCGAGGCCGCCTGCGATTTGAAGCGCGAGGGTTCAGACCCCCGGCCGGAGATAATGATCCCGCTGGTGGGCACCCTGGCTGAGCTGCAGTCGGTGAAGGCCGAGCTTCTGCCGGTGGTCAAGGCAGTGCAGGAGGAGAAGGGTGTCGAGGTCCACTACAAGTTCGGCACCATGATCGAGATCCCGCGCGCGGCGCTCACCGCTGGCGAGATAGCGAGTGAGGCCGAGTTCTTCTCCTTCGGCACCAACGACCTCACCCAGACCACCTTTGGCTACTCCCGCGACGACGCCGAGAGAGCCTTCATAGTGCGTTATCTGGAGCAGAAGATCCTCAAGGTGAATCCGTTCGAGACCATAGACAGGCCGGGTGTCGGCCGCCTCATGGCACTGGCTGTGAAGGAAGGCCGAGCCAGCCGGCCGGACTTGGAGGTCGGCATCTGCGGCGAGCATGGCGGCGACCCCGATTCGATCGCCTTCTGCCACGAGCTGGGCCTTACTTACGTCTCCTGTTCGCCCTATCGAGTGCCGGTAGCCCGGCTGGCCGCGGCGCAGGCGGTGGCGGCCGAGCGGGCCGACTCGACGAAGTGACCTGAGCCCGACGACCAAGTGAGCTGAGCCACGCAGTTAACGGCCTGAGGTCGCCCAAGTGAGCTGAGCCGGGCAACCAAGGGCCTGAGGGCCTCCCCTGCCCATCTCAGGACCATGGGAACTGGGTTCGAGTGCGCGGGCGTGGCGGCTGCCGCGCCCTGCACCTGGGACAGCTTCACCACCAGCTCGACGTGATTATTGTGGGCGTTGGGATCGCTTACGGCAGAGCTGACGTCCGCCGAGATGCGCAGGGAGCCGAGGCTCACCAGAGCTCTGAGCGTCACCTTCATCGTGGCCGCCGCGCCGGGAGCCAGGCTGCCGACATCCCAGCGCCGGGGTTCGAGTTTGAAGCTTCCCTGGGAGGGCTGGGCGGAGACGAAGTGAGCGCCGGGCGCCGAACTGATCACCAGCACCCCGGTGGCGGTGGAGGGGCCGTTGTTGTTCTTGACAGTCAGTACGAACACCACTTGACCATCATCGTTGGCGATCAGGGTGAGGCTGGCGGCCAGGTCAGCCGACGGCGTGGGTGTCGGTGAGGGACTGGGCGTCGGGCTGGGTCTGGGTGTAGGTGAAGGGCTGGGCGTGGGGGTTGGAGTAGGAGTTGGGCTGGGCGTCGGGCTTGGACTCGCTGTAGGTGAAGGGCTGGGCGTCGGGGTAGGAGTAGGAGTTGGGGTCGGCGTCGGGGTTGGGGTTGGGGCGGGTGTCGATGTCGGTGTCGGCGTAGGCGTTGGATTGGCGGCCGGAGTGGGTGTGGGAGTAGGAGTCAGGGCCGGCGGCACGGTAGGTGTTGGTGAGGGTTGTGGGCCTGCCGCGGGAGTTGGATTGGCCGCCGGGTTGTTCGTCGATGGATTCGTCGCCGAACCGTTGCCCGAGTCGCCCGAGTTGCCGGAGTTGCCCCCGTTGGTCGGCGGCTGGCCGCTTCCAGGGCTCGGCACGGGCGTCGGCTCGGGTGATGGACCTGGCGGAGAAGGAGAGGCCGAGGGCTGGGGGGAAGGTGAGTTGGATGTCGCCGGCCCGGGAATCGTTGGCCCACCGCTTGGCGGCTCATGGCGGCTGGTCGCGTTCGATCTGGGACTGCCGGGTAAGCCGGGCAGTGACCCGCCGCTGGCGTGCCAGCCCCACAGTGCCCCGCCAGCGAGCAGCAGCGTGGTCGCCACAGCCAGGAGCACCCCCAGCGGTCCGCTCAGGGGCCCGGCGGCGCCGACAGCGCCCCCCGAGACATCCCTGCCGCCCCCGCCTGCAGCCGAGGCCGCGCCGCCTGCCGCGGCCATACCGCCGGCAAGCGACACGACAGCCGCCCAGTCCGCCGGCGGCGCCGGCAAAGCCCCAGTCTCGCGCTGGACAGTCTGCTCCAGCCACGATTCAAACGCCGCGTCGTCACTCATTGCCATCCCTATCCATCAACTTCCACGTTCCAGACTGGCTTCTCGTTCAGCCAATTCGTCAGCCCGGGCGCGCATGTGGCGCATCGCAGTGTGCAGTCGGGAGGCCACAGTGCCGCGGGGAATGCCCAGCATCTCCCCGATCTCCTCGTGGCGGAAGCGCTGGAAGTAGAAGAGGACCACCACCGCGCGGAGTTGCGGAGTCAGTCCCTGCATCAAAGTCCCGGTCAGATCGCGCGCTTCGGACGAATCGAACTGGCTCCCCTGCGGCACGTACATCCGCTGCGGCAGCATCCCGCGCAGCTTGCCGCTCCGCAGCTGGTCAATGGCCGTATTGATGGCTATGCGGTAGACCCAGGGCTTGGTCGAGCTCACGTCCGCCTGATGGTTCCAGCTGCGGAGCGCCTTGGCGAACGCCTCCTGCACGACGTCCTGAGCGGTGCTGGGGTCAAGGCCGATCCGCTGGATCGTGCGGTTCAAGGGTGCATACTCGGCTTCATAAAGAGCCGACAGCACCTCCTCCGCGCTGGAGTCACCCGCCTGATCCTGCCTCAGATCCGCTTGCCTGACACCCCTCGGGACGTTTTGGCTGGGATCCGGGGCCGCATATGTATCTGCCATCCCTCTGCCGCCGAACCGTCGACTTAGGCCAGAATAACCTACGCCGGGGCAGGGAGAACCAGTCCTCCGAACGCTGCTCACAACGGTCGGCGCCGCCTCCGGCTGGCGGCTGGTGGGCCGAACGGTTGGGGCACGGTCGGCCGCGAACGATTGGGGCGGACGGCCCTGGCGCCGGGGCCCGCCGTCTTCACAGGCGGTCTCACCCTCCGGCTCAGGGCGGAGAATACTCGGCGCTTCCATCGCCGGTCTACTCCAGGCTTCGCGATGGCCATCCACCGCGAGATCAGGCTGTCGGGGCCCGCGAGGTGCGCCAGCTGGCGCGTGCCCAGGAGGCGGTCAGGAGGGCGAGGACATGGCCGCGACAGGCGACACTGTCGGACGCGACCCAGCGCAGTCCGCCCTGGCTCCTCCAACCCTCCTTACGAAACTCAGCAGTCCGGTGAGGCGGCTGTGCTCTGTTGAGGGGGCGCCTCGAGGGGTACGTCGGTCATTACGACCGCTGCGGCGGCTGGAGCCGCTGCCTTGAACTGACCATCCGGCTCCGTGGGGCCGAACAGCCGGAGGCGGAAGTGGTCGTAAACGATCCGGCCGGTGGCTGCGATCGGCACCGCCACAAACATGCCCAGCACTCCGGCCAGGCTGAACCCGGCCACCAGGGCGACGATGACCACCAACGGCGGTAGCTGGACGGCGCCGCCGACGATCTTGGGGTAGACGACGTTCAGCAGTATGGTGCCGATCAACACGTAGGCGATCACCACCGCGACCGCCTGCTGCCAGCCGATCGAGAGTGCGACCACGACCGCCGGGATGGCCCCCAGAAAGGGGCCGAGGTAGGGGACCAGGGCCGTCACTCCCGCCAGCAAACCCAGCGCCAGGGCGTACTTGAGCCCGATCACCCAGACCGCCAGTCCGGAGACCAGACCGATCAGCGCCGCCACCACCAGCTGACCCTTGGCGTACCCGTAGAGCATCCGCTTGACCTCGGCCAGGATCGCCTCGACGTCCGGTCGGTACTCCGTCGGCGCGAGGCTGCGTAGGAAGCGGTTGATGCGACGGGCGTCGAGCGAGACCAGGAAGGTGATGATCAGCAGCAGGCCGATCTGGAAGAAGGTTCCCAGGGCGGCGACCGCGAAGCTCAGGGCGTTGCCGAACTGGCCAAGCAAGAACCCCTCCGCCCGCGCGCCCAGCAGTTGGGCAGTGCCCGAGAGGTCAACCCGGTAGCCGAAGATCACCGGGGCCGACCCTGCCAGCTTGCTGAGCTGTCCCTGAGCAGTATCCGCCAGCCCTGCCGATTGCGCCTGAAGCAGCGGGATCTCAGTCGTAAACAGGGGCACCAGCAGCGCGAACAGTCCGGCCAGTGCGAGCAAGATCGCGAGCAGTGTGACCAGGATTGCCAGTGGCCGGGAGAGGCCGATGCGAGTCAACCGGACGACCAGCGGCTCGATAACGAAGGCAAGCACGCCGCCCAGTACGAAGGGGCCCATGACGTCGCGCACCAAGATGAGGACCAGCACGAGGGCGGCCACCACCAGGAGGCCGAATACGGCCTGCTTGCGGGTCGACGCGTTTCGAATCTCGATCTGCACCGCCTCGGCGGCCTGCGTTTCGAGTTCCTTGCGAGCGCGAAGTCGGCCAAAGATGCTCCAGGGCACAGCTGATACCTTCTGTCACCGTACGCGCGCGGCAGACTCCCAGCTTGGACTAAAGCAGATGCCGACCGGTGCAAGGGACCGACCATCGGCAGCTCGTCGGCGGTGAAGCCCATGATGCCGGCCCAGCGCCAAGGCGCCGTCTTCACAAACGGTCTTCACACTCCGGCTCAGGGCGGAGAATACTGAGGGAATGGCGAGGTGGGCTCGGCCGGACTGGCTCGGCGCGTCGGGCCGGCTGCTAGCCGCGCTGGCGGTTCTCGCGGTGTCATGTGGCGGCTCGGCTCCAGCCTCGTCGCAGAAGCCCGCCTCGCCGAGCCCGCGGGCGGCTTGCCGGCCCCTCAGCATCCCCGCGCCAAGCACCCACCTCGCCACTGCCGCCGTCGCGCCCGAGCCTGGCTACGCGCTCACTCGAGGCAGCGGCCCAGTCGGGATCAGCGTCGCTCGGGACGGCGTCGTGTGGACCCTTGGGGTCGGCGCCAACCGGATAGCTCGCCTGCAGGGGGGCCAGCTGACCGAATTCCAGCTGCCCGCCAGCGGACTCGGCTGGGAAGGCGCCGTCGGACAAGACGGCAGCTTCTGGTTTCCGGAGCGGTCCCGCGACGCCGTCGCAGCCATCGATGCCCAAGGACACGTAGTGGAGTGCAACCTGCCAGGGCAGTTCAGCAATCGCCAGCCGGCGGGGATGGCCTTCGATCCGGCGGGAAACCTCTGGCTCACTGAGTACGCCGGCAACCAGATCGACGTGATGCGCCCAGGTGGCCACTTCCAGGGCTTCTCTCTGCCCGGCAGCGGGAAGGCGCCGACCGAGATGGTGGCAGGGCCCGACGGCGCCATGTGGTTCAGGATGGCGGCGACGCAGTGGGCCGCATCACGGCTGAAGGTCAGGTCACCGAGATCGCCCTGGGCGGTTCCCACTTGGACCCGATCGGGCTGACCGTAGGCCCCGACCAAGCACTGTGGGTGGCTGAGCTGTCGGGAGACCGCATCGACCGGGTTGCGCTCGACGGCACCGTCGGCCACCACCCTGTGAGCCGAGGCGTCGGGGCGCAGGGCATCGTTGCCGCTGCCGACGGCAAGCTCTGGTTCACCGAGAGCCGAGCCAGCCGGGTGGGCAGACTCGATCCGGCGAGCGGCCAGGTGCAGGAGGACGCGGTCGCCACCGGGGCCTGGCCGGATCAGATCGCCGCCGGCCAGGACGGCTCCGTCTGGGTCAGCGAGTACAACTCCGATCGCATGGGACGCGTGATGTGAGCGGTGAAGTCACGAGTCGCCGCCCGCTGCTTCGCCCATGGGGCCTCGCCGCTGGCTGAAGGCATACTGGCTGCCTCATGCCGCCGCTGCGTGCTGACGACGCCGTGGAGCAGGTTCGTGCGCGTCTCAACCTCGTTGACGTCGCCCGTCAGCACGTTCCCCTGCGCAAGCAGGGCCGGGAATGGGTAGGACTCTGCCCCTTCCATCAGGAGAAGACGCCCAGCTTCGCAGTCAACGAACAGAAGCAATCGTGGTTCTGCTTCGGCTGCCAGCAGGGCGGTGACATCTTCGATTTCGTCCAACGCATTGAAAAGGTTGACTTCCCGGCAGCCCTTCGCATGCTGGCCGACACCGCGGGTGTCGAACTTCCCGAGCGGGCGCCTGGTGAGCGTCGCCGGAGCGAGCTGCGCCGCCGCTTGATCGAGCTCAACGAGCTGGCCGGGAAGTATTACCAGTACGTTCTCACCAGCCTCCCCGCCGGTGAGCCAGGCCGCCAGCTGCTCCAGCAAAGAGAGATCGAGGACGATGTCGCCACTCGGTTCGGCCTCGGCTATGCGCCAGGCGGCAGCGGGCTCTCGGCCTACCTGCGCAAGCGGTCACTCTCAGCAGCCGACGCGCAGCAGGCAGGACTCGTCCGGCGGGACGGGCTGGATGCGTTCCAGCAGCGGCTCGTCGTGCCGATTCGAGATGCGCGCGGCAGCATCCTCGCCTTCACAGGCCGGACGGTGCTGGCAGACGAGCAGCGCAAGTACATCAACACCCGCGAAACCGAGGTCTACAGCAAATCTCGCGTACTCTTCGCCCTTGACCTGGCGCGTCCCGTCATCGAGGAGCGCGGCCACGCGGTGCTCATGGAAGGCCAGTTCGATGTGATCACCGGTCACCAGCGCGGCGTCGAGAACGCGGTCGCGAGCTCCGGCACGTCGCTCAGCGAAGATCAGGTTCGCCTGCTGCGGCGTTACACGGACGAATTGGTGCTCGTCTTCGACCAGGACTCCGCAGGTCGCCAGGCCACCCAGCGGGCGACCGAGCTGGCGGCCCGGCACGGCCTTCACGTCCGCGTCGCCCGCCTTCCCAGAGCAGCCAAGGATCCTGACGAGTACCTCCGCTCGGGCGGCAGTTGGGGGGAGACCCTGGCCCAGGCGCGGCCGGGTTGGGAACACTGGATCCGCGAGGAGATCGCCGATCTGAGCCCCAGCCGCCCGGCGGACGTCGAGGTGGCAGTGGCCCGCATCCACGGCGTCCTGGCGCGCATCCCGGAGCCGGCCGTGGCCGAAAGCGTCCGCCAGGAGGCGGCGATCTGGTTCGGCATCGATCCCAAGCTGCTCACAGCTCCCGCCGCCCAGCGCAAGCCGGGCCGCGCCTCCTCGCAGCGCCCGGACGGCCCGAACAGCTCCCCGGTCCAGCCGGCTGGGAACGACCCTGCGTCGGCCAGACCACAGGCGGATCGGCTCTCGGGCCGCCTGGCCCACCTGCTTCAGGTGTTGGCGGTGCGTCCCGACGCCGCCCGCCTCGTGGCTGAGAAGCTGCCCCTGAACGAGATTGAGCCTGACGATCGGGAGGCGCTGGTGCGCGTGCTGGACGCGCTATCGGAAGGAGGCGTCGCAGCCCTGCGCCGGCGGCTACCGGACTTTCCGCCCGAGGAGCAGAACCTGGTGTGGCGAGCCTGGGCCGCAGCGCCGCCGCGCTGCGACGACGAACTGGTGCAGGAGCTCATCGAGAGGATCGCGCAGGCCGCCGCATCCAGGCGGCGATCCGCAATAATTGGGCGTCTTCTCGAAGCCGAGCGACGCGGGGACGAAGCAGCCGTCGAAGCGCTTTCGCGGGAATATGCGGTGGCGCTGAGTCAGCGGCAAGCTTGAGGGTTGGAGACCAGATTTGGCTAAGACCAAAGAAAAGGCGGAACCTCGACTCGAAGACCTGCTGATCCAGCAGGCGGAGATTCTGATCGTCAAGGGCAAGGAACAGGGCTTCCTCAGCCCGGACGAGGTGATGGACGGCTTTCCCCAGTTCGATGCGGGGAATCCTGATCAAGCCTTCCGCATCTTCGGGGCCTTCACCGAGATGGGGATCGAGATCTCTGCCAGCCCCGGCGACTTCGACGACAAGGACGATGTCGACGAGGAGACCCAGCTCGAGATCGCCATGATGGATTCGGTCTCGCTGGACGACCCCGTCCGCATGTATCTGAAAGAGATCGGTAGGGTCAACCTGCTCACCGCCGCTGACGAGGTCGAGCTGGCCAAGGCCATCCAGGCTGGATCGGAACTCGCCAAACAGCGCCTCACCGAAGCGAACCTGAGGCTGGTCGTCTCCATCGCCAAGAAATACATTGGACGCGGCATGTCCTTCCTGGACCTCATCCAGGAAGGGAATATGGGCCTGATCCGCGCGGTGGAGAAGTTCGACTACGAGAAGGGCTTCAAGTTCTCCACTTACGCCACGTGGTGGATCCGGCAGGCGATCACCCGGGCAATCGCCGATCAAGCCCGAACCATCCGCATCCCGGTCCACATGGTCGAGACCATCAACAAGCTCGTGAGGGTCTCCCGCAGGCTGCTCCAAGAGCTGGGCCGCGAGCCCTCGGACGAGGAAATCGGTGAGGAGATGGGTATCTCCTCGGAGCGGGTGCGCGAGATCATCAAGGTCTCACAGGACCCCGTCTCCCTGGAGACGCCGATCGGCGAGGAGGACGACTCCCACCTTGGGGACTTCGTCGAGGACAAGGAGGCCACGGCTCCCAGCGACGCCGCCTCCCTGACCATGCTGCACAACGAGGTGGAGGACATCCTGGACACCCTGACGCCCAGAGAGCGGCGCGTACTCCAGCTTCGCTTCGGCCTCATCGACGGCCATCAGCGAACCCTGGAAGAGGTGGGGAAGCGCTTCGGCGTCACGCGCGAGCGGATTCGCCAGATCGAGGCCAAAGCGCTCCGCAAGCTCCGTCACCCTTCGCGCAGCAAGAAACTGCGCGACTACCTCGAATAAGTCCGGCAGCCTTTCTTCGTGAGCTGTGCCGTGATCTCAGCCTAAGCACGGATGCCAGTCATCACCATCAGCCGCGAGTTCGGCGCCGGCGGCGAAACAGTAGGCGGCCTGGTGGCCACTCAGCTGGGCGCCGAGCTGGTCGATCGCAAGATTTTCTCCGAGGTCGCGCGGCGGCTGCAGCTCTCCGACGAAGAGGTGGAAGAGCACGAGGAGGCCGCCGGCAGCTTCCTCAACCGGATGCTCCGCGCGCTCGGGTCCGCCTCGGTGGAGTTCGCCGCCCCACCCGAGGCGGCTGCGTGGACGCCACCCTTCAGCGAGGTGGCGCCAGACACCCGCAGAGCCGTGCTGGAGATCACCCAGCAGGTCATCCGGGAAGCCGCCGCGACAGGCAATGCTGTCATCGTGGGCAGGGGCGCCGGCTTCGTGCTGCGCGATCACGGGGACCTGCTGAACGTGCTCATCATCGCACCCTTCGGGGTGCGGACTGCCCACATTTGCGAGACGAGTGCACTCTCGGTGGAGGATGCGCGGCGGCTGGTGAGGCAGGTCGACGCCAACCGCGTCGCGTACGTGAAGCAGCTCTTCGGCGCCGATCCGCTCAGCCCGGCGCATTACCACCTGGTGCTGAATACGGGCCGCCTCAGCTTTGAAGCAGCGGCGAACGCCATCATCGCGGTGGCCAAAGACCCGACCGGCCCCAGCCCGGCCTGAATTGGTCGCTTCGACATCCGCTCGCGCTGGCCATCGATGGGTGGATCGCCGTTCAGCAGTCCAGGGCTGGTCAGGTGGGCGCGGCGCTCGATAGGCTATGCAGGCGATGGAGTTCAACAGACCGAACTTCGTGGGCTCTGCTACCTCAGGAGTTGATGGAGCCAGCGAGGGCGGCCGGGTTAGTACGTTCCGTCAGCCCACGGCTCTGGCCCTTTACGCGGTCCCCCTCGTCCAGCGGATCAAGGACGGCGGCTATCAAGGCAAACTGACCGCCGCCCCGGCACTGGTCGACGGCCGCTGGGCCCTGCGCCTCACCTACGAAGGGGATGCCCCGACCGGCGTGCCAGCCCTCTGGCACGGTCACCATGTGGCGGTCCAACCGCAAGCTCCGGCGCCCGCGGTGGAGGGCCGGTCGGGTGCCTGAGTTCGGGCTCGATTCCAGCATCCGCGACGTGCTCGACAGACACCCGACCGGCCGCCAGATCCTCTGGGCCCACGGCTATGACGTGGGCGAGGGCTTCGTGGACGTGCTCTCGCAGTACCAGAGCCTGCGGGATGCGCACCGCGCAGGTCGCCTGCGGGACCTGCCAACCTTGCTGGAAGCCCTGAACGGCACCCTGCAGCCGAGCTAGTGTTCCAGGGATCTCAACTAGAATCAGGGGTCGGCACGGATCCGGGCTAGCTCAACGGTAGAGCAGGCGGCTGTTAACCGCAAGGTTCACGGTTCGAATCCGTGGCCCGGAGCCATCACATTACGGCTCGACTTTGGGAAGTTCCCAGGGCCCGCCGCCGAGTTCCCGTCCCACTACTTTACATAACGGTGGGACATAGCATATAGTGATGATGATGTTGTCAGCTTTTATGGTGCTCAAGGCACTCTAGGGAGGTCTCCAGTGGCAAGCATTATCTGGATCGTCGTGGCGGTTCTGGTGGTTCTCTGGCTCTTCGGGTTCTTGGTGGCCCACGTCGGGGGCGACCTGATCCACATTCTGTTGGTTCTCGCCGTGATCGCGATCATCTACAACCTCGTCGTCGGTCGGCGGGCCGTCTAGCGAGAGGCAAGACCTGAAGGAGGCCGCCCGGACCGGGCGGCCTCTTCGTCGTTTAAGTGGGCTGGCTGCCGCCAGGGACGGTCATCCCGCAGGGCGCTCTTAAGCTGAAGCTCTGACTATGCAGAGCGTTGATGGCCTCCGACTTGTCGGCAGTGGTTCAGTGTCCGAGCCGCTGCCGGAGCACCGAGCGGAAGATCTGATCGCGGAGGGGTTGGGGCGCCTCAACCTGGCCGGTCGCAAGGTGCTCGTCATCATCCCGGATGGGACGCGCACAGCTCCCATCCCCTTGCTCTACCGCGTGCTGACCGGTCACCTTGCCGGAGCGGCCGCCCAGCTTGACTACCTGATAGCTCTCGGCACTCACCCGCCGATGACAGATGCCGCCATCGACGCCATGCTCGGCTGTTCTGCTCGGGAGCGCGGCCAGCGCTGGCCGCGGCTGCGCGTGTTCAATCACAGTTGGCATGACCCCGCGAGCCTCACCACGGTCGGTGAGATCTCGGCGGAGGAGGCCTTCCAGCTAACCGGTGGCCGGATCAACCATCGGGTGCCCGTGCGCCTGAACCGCAGGGTGACTGAATACGACCACATCATCGCCTGCGGGCCTGTGTTCCCACATGAGGTGGCTGGGTTCTCCGGCGGCACGAAGTACCTGTTCCCGGGCATCGCGGGGCCCGAGATCATCGACTTCACGCATTGGCTCGGCGCTCTGGTGACCAACCTCGGCACCATCGGGATCGTCGACACCCCTGTGCGCAGAGTTATCGACAGGGCTGCCGCGATGGTGCCGACGCCGCTCACCTGCCTGACCCTTGCCATCCATGGCTCGGACCTTCACGGCCTCTGGCTGGGCGAGCCCGACGTCGCGTTCAGCGAAGCCGCGCGCCTGTCGGCGCAGCTCAATGTCGTGAGACTCCCACAGCCGGTGACGAGCGTGCTGTCCATGCCGTCCGAGCGCTATGACGATCTCTGGACGGCGGCCAAGGCCATGTACAAGACCGAGGCGGTGGTGGCTGACGGGGGCGAGGTGATCATCTATGCGCCTTTCCTGAAGGAGGTCTCGTTCACGCACGGCCGCCTTCTGGACCAAGTGGGATATCACGTCAGCGAGTACTTCCTGAAGCAATGGGACCGGTTCGCCCGCGTGCCTGGCACCATCCTGGCGCACTCGACGCATGTGAAGGGCACAGGCACTTTCGATGCGGCGTCTGGAATTGAACGACCGCGCATCGAAGTCACCCTTGCGACCGGGATCCCGGAAGAGCGCTGCCGCCGGATCAACCTCGGCTACCGCGACCCGGCCACCATCCGGCCCGAGGATTGGGAAAGTCACGACGACCGGCTGCTGGTGCGACACGCCGGCGAGCAGCTGTATAGGTTGGCGGGCCGCTGAGGCCGCCAACCTCGAAGCTGGTCCGCCCTAACGACCGGTCTGCGCGTTGCTGATGGCGCGCCACAGCCGCTCAGGGTGCAGCGGCATATCCAGATGCGAGATGCCGAGATGCTTCACCGCATCGAGGATCGCGTTCTGAACCGCGGGAGTCGCGCCGATCGTCCCCGATTCACCTATGCCCTTCACTCCCAGGGAGTTGTTCGGCGAGGCGGTGACCGTGTGCTCGAGATCCAGCGGCGGCAGCTCGGACGCCCCCGGCACGCAATAGTCCAGCAGGCTGGTGGTTCGTGGAATCCCTTCCGCGTCGTGCACCACTTCCTCGAAGAGGGCTTGGGCCACCCCTTGGGCGATCCCACCAGCAACCTGGCCGTCGACGAGGAGGGGGTTGACGACAGTGCCGCAGTCGTCGACCGCCACGTGGCGGAGCAGCCCCGCCTCTCCTGTTTCCAGGTCGACCTCGGCGACCGCCACGTGGGCGCCGAAAGGATAGCTGGAGTCAGCGTAGGCGTCGAACTCCGCTCGGAGCGCGCTGCCGCCCTCCGCCGCCCGGGCGGCGAGCTGGCTCCAGCTGACCGCCCGCTGGGGCGAGCCGCGCACGCCGACGCCGTCATTGCTGCTGACGAGGTCCACCTCGGCCGCTTCGAGCATCTCGGCGCCGAGCTCTCGAGCCTGCTGAAGCAGCTCCTCGCCGGCGCCGAAGACGGCGCTTGCGCCCAGCTGCATGGAGCGGGAGCTGGCGGTGCCGTCCCCGCGCTCGACGAGGGAGGTGTCTCCCTCGGTCACGGTGATGCGCTCCGAACGAACGCCGAGCAGTCCGCTCAGGATCTGGGCGTAAGCGGTCGCGTGACCCTGACCGGAGCTCGCGGTCCCCACCTTTACTGCCAGATCCCCGCCGCCCTCGACTTCGATGGCGGCGTACTCGGTGGGTGAGCCGACAGCCGTCACTTCGACATAGGCGGAGATTCCGATGCCGAGCACCTTCCGAGCTCCGGTCGAGAGTCTCGCCGCTTGCTCCGAGCGCAACTCGGCGTACCGGCTCAGCTCCAGGGCTCGTCGCAAGGCTCGCTCGTAGTCGCCGGAGTCGTAGATGGCGCCGGTGGGCGATTCGTAGGGAAAGGCGTCGGCCGGGATGAGGTTGCACCGCCTCACCTCCGCCGGGTCGAGGCCGAGTTGAGCCGCAAGCAGGTCCATGGCCCGCTCGAGCAGGGCTGTCGCTTCCGGGCGACCGGCGCCGCGGTAAGCGCCGGTGGGTGTTGTGTTGGTGCAGTAAGAGCGAGCCTGATAGTCGATGCGAGGGATCCTGTAAACGCCTGACAGCATCTGACCAGTGAGGTAGGGGAGGAAAGCGCCCTGACCGGGGTAGGCGCCGGCGTCAGCGATGACTCGCGCTCTCAGCCCCACCAGCCTGCCGCTCCCATCCGAGCCCAGCTGGACGTCCTGGATCTGACCGCGGCCCTGGTTCAGGGCGACGAAGCTCTCCGAGCGCGTCTCCAGCCAGCGAACAGGCCGCCCGAGGCGGAGAGCCAGCGCCGCCACCACCAGCTGCTCGGGATAGACGGCCAGCTTGGCGCCAAAGCCGCCGCCCACGTGTGGCACCAGGCAGTGGACTGACTTCTCAGGTAGGTGCAGGCTCTCGGCGATGGCGTCCCGAACTTGGAAAGGACTCTGCGTCGAGGCCCAGACCCGAAGCCCCCCGCCGCTCGCTTCCGGAGCGGCCGCAAAACCGTTTGGCTCCATCGGCACCGCCGCCAGGCGCTGATTGCGAAAGCGAGCGCTGACGATCACCTGGGCCTCCGCCAGCGCGTCCTCCTCGGCCCTGATGAGCCCCTGAAAGGCCAGGTTCGAGCCATGCTCAGGGAAGAGAAGGGGAGCGCCGCTCGCCGCGGCTGCCTCCGGTGAGACGACTGAGCTGAGCGGCTCGTAGTCCACAGCCACAGCCGCCGCGCCGTCCGCGGCGGCCGCCTCGCTCCGACCGACGACCACCGCCACGGCTTCCCCGGCAAAGCGCACTACCGATTGGGCGAGGACAGGACGGGCCATAGCGTCGGCCAGGCCGGGGAAGATAGGCAGGGGTCCAAGCCCGAGATCTTCGGCGGCGAATGCGCCGACCACGCCGGCTTGGGTGCGGGCATTGCCCAAGTCGACATCCTTGAGGCGAGCGTGGGCGATGGGTGAGCGCACGAAGCAGGCGAACAAACCGCCCGGCAGCTCCAGATCAGCCAGGAACCGACCCTCTCCGCGCAACAGCTCAGGGTCCTCGCGCCGCCTGATCGCAGCTCCGAGGCCGGCCGGCGCTCCCAGGTCTGCCAAGTCGGGCCGAAGCATATCGGAAGAACCGGCGGGTTCGGAAGATTGTAGGAGCGCCTTGAGGAAGAGTGCGACCGCCGTGCTTTTCGAGAGCGGGGAAGCGTACCGCGGGTTGAAGTATTAGCATCGCTGCCGGTGCAGGCTCTGGAGATCATCGGCCGCAAGCGGGACGGCCTGGAGCACACCCCGGAAGAGATCCAGGAGCTGCTCTCCGGCTACCTGGAGGGCGTGATCCCCGACTACCAGCTCGCGGCCTGGCTGATGGCCGTCTGCACGCGGGGTATGACGCGGGCCGAGACGTTGGCGCTGACCCAGGCGATGGTGGCGAGCGGCGAGAGCTTGGACCTCTCCTCCATCCCGGGCGTCAAGGTCGACAAGCACTCCACCGGCGGCGTGGGGGACAAGGTGACCCTGGTCTCCGGCCCGCTGGCCGCCGCCTGCGGGGTGCCGGTTCCCAAGCTGTCGGGCCGCGCCCTGGCCCACACCGGCGGCACCCTTGACAAGCTTGAGTCGGTCCCCGGGCTGAGCGTCGAGCTGGAGCCAGAGCAATTCCTGGCCCAGGTCCGCCAGATCGGTCTGGCCGTGGCAGCTCAATCGCCCCAGCTTGTGCCCGCCGACAAGGCGCTCTACGCGCTTCGCGACGTCACCGCCACAGTCCCCTCGATGCCGCTCATCGCCTCCAGCGTGATGTCGAAGAAGCTGGCCGCCGGCGCCGACGCCATAGTGCTGGACGTCAAGTGCGGCCGCGGCGCCTTCATGCCAGACGTCCAGAGCGCTGCGGCGCTGGCCGAGGAGATGGTCTGGCTCGGCGAGGCGGCCGGTCGCCGGGTGGTGGCGCTGGTCACCGACATGAACAACCCCCTGGGTCGGGCCGTCGGGAACGCGCTCGAGGTTCAGGAAGCGCTGGACGCGCTTCAGGGCGAGGGCGACGAAGAGCTGCTGCAGGTCTGCGTCAGCGTCGCGCGCGAGATGTGCCGGCTGGCAGGCGTCGAAGCTGATCCCGCTGCCGCGCTCAGAGATGGGAGCGGCCTCGAGCGCTTCCGGCGGCTGCTTGCCGCCCAGGGCGGCCGCCTCGAGGAAGGACTCCCGGTCGCGGCCTGCACGCTGCCGCTGTCCGCGCCCACCGAGGGGTACGTGGCCGCCATCGACGCTCTCCAAATCGGGCTGGGCTGCCTGCAGCTCGGCGCCGGTCGCCAGAAGAAAACTGACGTCATCGACCCTGGAGCCGGAATTCTGATCGAGGCACCGGTCGGCCACCACGTGCGGGCAGGCGAACCGCTGGCAATCGTGCACGCGCGCTCGGAGGAGCTGATCAGGGAGGTGGCGCCGCGGCTGGAGGCCGCCTGGCGCATCGTCAGCCAGGACGTCGTCCGACCGCGGCACATTCTGGCCAGGGTGGACCGCGAAGGCGTCGCCACCCTGTCGTAGGCGGGCTGGAGTCAGACTCCTATCGGGTGCCAGACAGTCTTGAATTCCATCAGGTCCAGCGCCGCGTGCGGACTCAGCGCCTCAGCGCCAGGTCCGGACTGGACCACGCGCTTGAGATTTCCGGCAGCGGCCTCTTGCACCTGCGCCAGCTGCGCGGCCGTGCAACCAGCCGCGTCGATGGCGTTCACGTCCATGTGTGCCGCGAGCCAGGGCAGCAGCTCCTGGCGCTTCCCGCTCAGCACGTTCACCACGCCGGGCGGCAAGTCGCTGGTGGCGAGCACCTCGCCCAGGGTGAGAGCAGCCAGCGGCGCCCGCTCCGAAGCCAGCGCGACCACTGTGTTCCCGCCGCACAGCGCCGGGGCCAGCCGCCTCACCAAACCCAGCAGCGCAGGCTCCTCTGGCGCCACCACCCCCACCACACCTGTCGGTTCGGGCAGCGTGAAGTTGAAGTAGGGACCCGCCACCGGGTTGACGGTCCCCGCGAACTGATGCAGCTTGTCAGTCCAGCCCGCGTACCAGACCCACGTCTCGACAGCAGCGTCGACCTGGCCCCCGGCGGGCCTGCCGCCGCCCAGCAGGTCCCTGAACTCGGCCCGGCGCCCATCCAGCATCTCGGCCGCCCGGTACAGCACCTGGCCCCGGTTCATCGCCGTGCGGCGAGACCACCCGGGAAACGCCCCGCGCGCCGCCTTGACCATGTCGCGCAGATCCTTGCGCGACCCTCTCGGCACGTTGTGGGGTCCATCCGGCTGATAGGTCCGACCGGATTCCGAGCGGACGAACTCGCCTGCCGCGAAGAGCTTGTAGGTCTTTCTCACGTCCATCAGTCCAGCTCCACGTACGCCGCCAGTCCGTGCAGACCCCCCTCGCGGCCGAAGCCTGACTCCTTGTAGCCGCCGAAGGGTGAGGTGGGGTCGAAGCGGTTGAAGGTGTTGGCCCAGACCACCCCCGCCCGCATCCGCTCGGCCAGCCAGAGGATGCGCGAGCCCTTGTCGGTCCAGACGCCGGCGGAAAGGCCGTAGGGCGTGTTGTTCGCCTTCTCCACCGCCTCGTCAGGCGTCCGAAAGGTCAGCACCGAGAGGACGGGGCCGAAGATCTCCTCGCGCGCGATCCGATAGGACTGGGCGACGTTGGTGAAGATGGTGGGTCGGAACCAGTAGCCGCGCTCCGGCAGGTCGCAAGCGGGCTGATAGATCTCAGCCCCCTCTTCGATGCCTGAGTTGACCAGGCCCTCGATCTTCTCCAGCTGCGCTCTGGAGTTGATGGCGCCCACGTCTGTGTTCTTGTCCAGCGGGTCGCCCACCCTGAGCGTCCCCAGCCGGCTCTTGAGCTTGGCCAGCAGCGGTTCCAGGATCGACTCCTGAACCAGCAGCCGCGAGCCCGCGCAGCAGACGTGGCCCTGGTTGAAGTAGATCCCATTCACGATGCCCTCGATCGCCTGGTCCAGGGGAGCGTCCTCGAACACTATGTTGGCCGCCTTGCCACCCAGCTCCAGGGTCAGGTGCTTGCCGCTGCCGGCGGTGGCTCGCTGGATCTCCTTGCCGACCTCGGTCGACCCCGTGAAGGCCACCTTTCGGACATCCGGGTGACCGACCAGAGAGGCCCCCGTGCTGCCGGCGCCTGTCAGTATGTTGACCACGCCCGGTGGCAGGTCCGCCTGCTGGCAGATGTCGGCGAAGGCGAGGGCTGAGAGCGGCGTCGTCTCGGCCGGCTTCAGCACCACAGTGTTTCCCGCCGCCAGCGCCGGTGCGATCTTCCAGGCCAGCATCAGGAGCGGGAAGTTCCAGGGGATGACCTGGCCTGCCACCCCGAGCGGGCGGGGCCGCCGGTTGGGGAACGCCCATTCCAGCTTGTCAGCCCAGCCGGCGTAGTAGAAGAAGTGGGCAGCCGCCAGGGGAACGTCCACGTCGCGCGACTCCTTGATCGGCTTGCCGCCATCCATAGTCTCCAGCACCGCCAGCTCTCGCGCCCGCTCCTGCATGAGCCGCGAGAGCCTGAAGATGTGGCGCGCTCGCTTGGCGCCCGAGAGGCGTGACCAGGAGCGGAAGGCGTCGGCCGCGGCGGTGACCGCGCGGTCGACGTCCGCGTCGTCTGCCTCAGCGACCTCGGAGAGCGTCTGCCCGGTGGCGGGATTGACTGTGGCAAACCGACGCCGGGAGTGTGGCTCGACGAACCTGCCGCCGATGAAGAGCGAGTAGGAGTCGGCGATCTTCAGGTGGTCGGTTGCCTCGGGGGCGGCGGCGTACTCGAAGCGCCGCTCGCGCATCTCTGTGCTCGGTCGTTTGGCGATGGCCATCAATCGACGCTGAAGTAGTCAGCGCCCTGGTAGGCGCCGCTGCGCTCCTTTTGGATCTGCATCAGGATGTCGTTCAGGAGGCTAGAGGCGCCCAGCCGGAAGCGCTCGGGCGTCATCCAGTCGGGGCCGAGCGTCTCGTAGAGGACCACCAGGTAGGCGATCGCCTGCTTCGAGGTCCGGATGCCGCCGGCCGGCTTGAACCCTATCTGCTTACCTGTCTCCCGGCTGAAATCGCGGATGCACTCCATCATCACCACGCTCACCGGCAGGGTGGCGGCCGGCGTGATCTTGCCGGTCGAGGTCTTGATGAAGTCAGCCCCCGCCGCCATGGCCAGGATCGAGGCCCGGCGCACGTTGTCGTAGGTGCCGAGCTCGCCGGTCTCCAGGATCACCTTCAGAGGGGTCGAGCCACACGCTTCCTTCACGCTGCCGATCTCGTCGTACACCCTCTGGTAGTCGCCCGAGAGGAAGGCGCCGCGGTCGATCACCATGTCGATCTCGTCAGCTCCGGCAGCCAGCGCCTCGCGCGTCTCCGCGACCTTGATCGAGGTGAAGCTCTGGCCGGAGGGAAATGCCGTGGCAACCGAGGCCACCCTGACTCCACTCCCGCGCAGGTGCGCAACTGCAGTGGCGACCAGGCTGGGATAGACGCAGATGGCGGCCACCGACGGGATGCTGGCGTCGCCCGGCTGGGGCCGCACGCCCTTGGCGCAGAGAGCGGTCACCTTGCCCGGGGTGTCGGCGCCCTCCAGCGTCGTCAGGTCGATGCAGCGGATGGCCAGGTCAAGGGCCCAGAGTTTCGAGGCCTTCTTGATCGACCGCTTGGCGAGGGCGGCCGCCCGCTCCTCCACACCCACCTGGTCGACGCTGCGCACCCCGCGCATAAGTGAGCCGAGGTGGGTGAGAGACATCGCCGTAGCCATGGCAGGGACAACGTATTGTGCCTCTTCTCCGGCGGCCCATGATGGTGGATGTCGCCCGAGCGGCGGCCAGTGGCTAGCAAAGATTGGGAGGACAGGCATGGCAACTGAGCTCGAGGTCCCCGCCGGGACCGCACTTCAGGTCGAGCAGAACGGCATCAACGTCATCGAGGAGCGAGAGCGCAAGGGACGCCCGTTCGACCTTTTCTGGCCCTGGTGCGCCGCCAATATCTCAGTGCTGGGAATCAGTTACGGGTCGTTCCTGCTAGGCTTCGGCGTGTCGTTCTGGCAGGCCACTGTGGCGGGGGTGGTGGGCACGGCGCTGTCCTTCCTGCTCGTCGGTTACATCTCGCTGGCGGGCAAGCGCGGCTCCGCGCCGACCATGGTGCTCAGCCGGGCGACCTACGGCGTGCGCGGCGGAGCCCTGCCGGCGACACTCTCCTACATCCTGCTGGTCGGCTGGGAGACAGTGCTCGTCTCCCTCGCCACACTGGCGACGGCGACTGTCTTCGGGCGGCTCGGCGTGGGAGGTGGCAATACGACCAAGATCGTCGCCTTCGTGGTGGTTGCCGCGGTGGTGGTCGCCGCGGGGATCTTCGGCTTCGAGCTGATCATGCGCCTGCAGACGGTGCTGACCGTCGGCCTCGCCATTCTCACGGTCGGCTACGTGGCGCTCACCTTCCAGCACATCCACCTGGACAAGGTGGCCGCGCTGCCAGGTGGATCCTGGCAGGCGGTCCTGGGAGCGCTGATCTTCGCGGCCACCGGCTTCGGGCTCGGCTGGGTCAACAGTGGCGGTGACTACTCGCGCTACCTCCCACGCACATCGTCGAGCCGGGGGGTTGTGGGCTGGACGACGTTCGGGGCCAGCGTGGCGCCAGTCATCCTGATAGTTCTCGGCCTGCTGCTGGCGGGCTCTGACGCAAAGCTCAACCAGGCAATCGGGAGCGACCCCATCGGCGCTCTGACAGCCCTGCTGCCGACCTGGTACCTGATCCCCTTCGCCGTCGTGGCGATCGGCGGCCTCATCGCCGGCGCGGCGCTGGACATTTACTCGTCAGGCCTCGCCCTGCTCACGCTTGGGCTGCGGGTTCCCCGCTGGGTCGCGGCGGCCATCGACGGCGTGATCATGATCCTGGGCACCATTTACGTCGTCTGGTTCGCGAGCAGCTTCATAGGTCCCTTCCAGGGTTTTCTGATCACGCTGGGCGTCCCGATCTCCGCCTGGTGTGGAGTCTTCCTGGCCGACCTGCTTTCGCGCCGGACCGACTACGCCGATGCGGAGCTGTACCGGGTGGGCGGCCGCTATGGCGCCGTCAACCCTGTCGCGATCGGCGTCACGGTGATGGCGACGCTGCTCGGTTGGGGCCTTGTCACCAACACCTTTGCCAGCGCTCTCGCCTGGCAGGGCTATCTGCTCGAGCCGCTGCACCTCGGGCCGAAGCTCAACGGGCAATGGTCCTCCGCCAACCTGGGCGTCCTGGTTGCCATCGCCGTCGGCTTCGCCGGCCAGTCCCTGCTGGGCCGCTCGCGGCTGCGAGCCCAGGATTTCGGCCGCCCGCCCGGAGGTGTTTGGGCTGGATCCGAAGACCGCTGAAGTCAGAAGCCTCGGGGTGGGCGCCCTGGGGTTCCACGCGAGTGATCTCGCCGGAGATGGACGCACGCTGTAAGCGCAGACGAAGTCCCCCGCCATCTTGTGCCGGATTCTCTCGATCTCCGCATCGGGCATGGCCTCGCGCAGAAACGCGAGTTCGCTGCTGCAAGCCGCGCCGTAACGAATGGCCACATCCAGGATGGCGCAGTTGTGCTCGACGATCCGCCAGCCATCGTCGCCGACTTTCTCACAGTCGGCCAGATAGCCGTCCTCTTGTAGGATCCTGGCCAGCTCTCGAACCCGCTGGTCGAAAGCGCGACCTTGGAGCCGGCTCTTCGCCCGCTCAGCCCGATCGCGGCCTCGGCTCTCGAAGGCGTGCTCGACCAGTGCCGGCTCGGCCTGCTCGATGAACCCGAGCAGCTGGTTCGCGAGCTGCCCGTAACGCTTGGGCCAGAGCGTCTCCGCAGCGGGCGTCAGGCAGTACCATCGCCGGGGTCGGCCCCGGCCGGCGCGCTCGTCGCGATGGGCGATCAAGCCCTCTTCGTTCAAGGCAGCTAGATGCTGGCGCACGCCACCGATTGTCACGCCCAGGGCCGCCGCGATCTGCTTCACGCCTGCCTCGCCCGCTGTCTTTATGAACTCCACCACCGCGCGGCGGCCGGCAGACATGGCGTCCAGGGCGACAGTCGCGCCAGCAGTTTCCGCGGGAGCCAGCTCAACCGGCTCGGAAGGCCGGCGGCTCGAGTTCATGGCAGTAGGAGGTGGCTGTCGCCGAATTCGTGCCAAAGGTATCCCCGGTCGAGCGCTGCGCGGTACGACGTTTCCAAGAGCTCGCTCCCGACGAATGCCTCCAACACGGCAAGGTGTGACGCCCGCGGCTCATGCCAGCCGGTGAGAAGCCCGTCGACTGCCGTCATCGCGTGGTGGGCCCCGATCACCAGCTCCGTCCAGCCGTCCGCCGGTAGGACCAGGCCCGGCGCAAGTGCCGCGCTCTCGAGGGCACGCACCACAGTCGTGCCGACCGCGACCACGCGACCGCCCAGCCGCCTGGTGGCGTTCACGCGTTCCGCCGTCGCCGCGGGAACCAGAAAGCGCTCATCTGCCGGCGGTTCGTGGGCTTCCATCGACGACACGCCGCAGTGGAGCAGGAGTGGTGCGATGGCGACTCCGCGGGCAACCAGCGCCGTGACGAGTTCGCAGGTGAAGGGCCGGCCGGCAGACGGCATCTCGGCACTGCCGGGCTCGGTCGCGAACACTGTCTGGTGGGCGGCGAGCGGCCGATCTCTATCCACGTGGCCATAGCGGATCGGTGCGCCGTACCGGTTCAGGAACATGGTGGGCGACGAGGGCAGATCGAGCTCCGCCAGCCAGAGTCGAACCTTCTGGCCGGGATCGATCCCCTGCGCCGTGGGTCGAAGCAACCTCGCGGTCGCTCCCTCGGGCAGGATCAGGGTGGTCTCCGGGGCCGCGTCCAGCCACGGCGAGTTGCGGCCGTCCCGATCCCGGTGCCGAAGCTCGACGACCCAGGTTCCGTCCCCACGCGGGCTGGAGAGATGAAGCAGGGCTGCCTCGCCCCCAACCTCGGCCGACAATGCGGCGGGAATGGTCGCCGACCGGTTGACCACCAACAGGTCGCCGGCGCTCAAGAGGTCCGGCAGATCAGTGAAGCGACCGTGCTCGATTCGCCCCGCCGCTCGGTGGGTTACCAGCAGGCGGACGTCATCCCGGCCCCGGCCTCGCTCCTCCGGCGGAGTCGCGGCCTCCAGCCTGGCCGGCAGCTCGAAGTCCAGCAGCGCTGGCGCTAAGGCAGTCATGGCGCTGGAGTGCGGGAGTGGAGGTCGGCCGCGCGCAGCCTGCCGCCGGGACGGTCGGACTGGATCAGCCCCAAGATCGCCGGTACCACCGAGTCCGGCTCCGGCCGATCGGAGATGTCCTCCCCCGGGAAAGCCTCCTGGTGCATCTGAGTCCGCAGATCCCCAGGGTCCAGCGCCCAGACGCGCAGCGCTGGCTCCTCGACAGCCAGCACTGCGGCGATGTGGTCGACCGCCGCCTTGGCCGCGCCGTAGCCTCCCCAACCCGGGTATGCCTCGATGGCGGCATCCGAGCTGACCAGAATCACGCGGCCACCCGTGGGGGTGGCACGGAGGAGGTCGATGGTTTCCTGGATGAGTCCCAAGGCGGCGACCGGGTAGACCTCGAACAACTGGCGCAGGCCCTCGAGTGGAAAGTGGGCGAGAGGCGGCAGCGGGCTGGGCCCGAGGCTGCCCGCGTTGTTGATCAGCAGGTCCAGGCGGCCCAGGGCGTAGGCCGCGCTGGCCAGCTCCGTTCGGTGTCGCGCCTCGGTGACGTCGCCCGGGATGGCAACCAGCTGCGCTCCCGGCGGCTGCAGGAGGCGCATCTCCTGCCCGGCACTGTTTAGAGCTTCCTCGTTCCGACCGTCGATGACCAGAGACCAGCCCTGGCGGGCAAGACCGAGAGCGAGAGCGCGGCCCAGTCCGCGCGAGGCTCCGGTGACAAGTCCGACGCTCATCGATCCTCCTAACTTGCCGCCCTGAGGACAGCTACTCGAATAAACATAGCATTGACTGAGTCTATTCGGGGAGGCCGGCTCAAGCCAGCGACCTCAGTCGATTGCTAGGCGGTCGCCAGGCCGATCGTCCGCGCCGCCTCCAATTGTTTGCTGTGGCGGCCCCACCAGAGTCACCTCGCCGTCGCCAGCCAGTTGGCCCCAGCGAGCCGGGAACTCCCAATGGTGACGATCACACAGCCTTAGACTTACCCGCCGATGGCCGAAGCCGAGCGGAAGTACCACGTGGGGCTGACCGCGGGCGAGGTCGGCGAGTACGTCCTTTACCCCGGAGATCCCTTCCGGACGCCGCTGATCGGGGGCTACTTTGAGGACGCTCGGGAGATGGCCTTCAGCCGCGAGTACCGAACCTTCACGGGGACCCTGGAGGGTGCCAAGATTTCGGCCGTCTCGAGCGGTATCGGCGGCCCCTCGGCGGCGATCGGGATTGAGGAGCTGAGCGATCTCGGCGTTCACACCTTCCTCCGGGTCGGTACCTGCGGCGGCGCTCAGCGCGAGATCAAGATGGGCGACCTGGTGATCGTCACCGGCGCCGTAAGGAGCGAGGGTACCCCCAACGACTATGTCCCTCTGGAATACCCGGCCATCGCCAGCCTGGATGTGGTGGTGGCCGCTCGCGACGCCGCCGAGGCGGCCGGAGCCCCCTACCACCTGGGAGTGGTTCGCTCGGTGGACGCGCTCTACCCGGAGCTCCTCCCCGACCGGATGCCCAAGCGCGAGCAGCTGAAGCAGGAGCTGGAGGTCTGGTCCCGAGCGGGCGTCGTCGCCAACGACATGGAGTCCTCCACCGTCCTGGTCGTCAGCGCCCTTCGTAAGTGCCGGGCCGGCGTCATCCTGCTCTGTGTCGACGAGCTCGGGGCGGGCGAGATCCAGCACCTTGACCCCTCCTACATGGACAGGATGCTGGGAGTGGCTGTCGACGCCGTCCGCCGCCTGGTCCAGCGCGATCGGAGCGCCGCTAGACAGCAGCCCGACGGCACGCTCAGCGGTTGAAGGCTGCCGCCCGCGCGATCCTGTCGGCCTCCGCCAGCTCTGCCTCGCTGAGACCCATCTCGCTCAGGCAGAGCTCGAACTCCCTGGAGAGCGTCGTGTCCGCCACCGTCCGGGAGTCGGTGCTGATAGTGCAGCGGACGCCTGACCGCAGCAGCGCGGGGAGGGGGTGCTCCGCCACGGAGGGGACAGCCTTGCACTTCCAGTTGGCTGTCGGGCAGACGTCGAGAACCACCCCCTCCGCCCGTATCCGCTCCACTATCTCGGGGCGGCGGGCACCGATGACGCCGTGCGCGATCCGCTCCAGCCCAAGGTCCAGGGCCGCCAGGACTGATTCCGGAGGACCAGCCTCGCCGGCGTGACAGGTGAGGTGCAGGCCGGCAGCGCGGGCTGCCTGGAAGGCCGGGCGGTGCGGCTCGACCGGATATCTTGCCTCGTCTCCAGCGAGATCGAAGCCGACCAGGCCCCGGCCCGCAAACGAGCCAGCCGTGCGCGCGAGGTCGACGTTCTCCTCGACAGGGTGATGGCGCATGGCGCAGGCGATCGCAACGGCTGTGATGGGACCCTGAGCCAGACCCCGGAGCACCGCCTCGATTACGCGCCCGACCGTCAGGCAGGCGCGGCGGTGTAGCAGCGGCGCCCAACGGACCTCCAGATAGTCGATGCCGTCGGCGGCCGAGTCGAGACAGAGCTCCCGTGCCGATCGCTCCAGCGCCTCCTCTGTCTGGAGGACGGCGAGCGCATCGTCGAAGTAGCCGAGGTACTCCGCCTGAGAGGAGCAGGAGCCAGGAGCCACGAGGCGGAGGGGACGAGGCACATCAAGGCCCTGAGCGTCTGCCAGCTCCTGCGCGGTGCGTGGCCGAACAGCACCGTCCAAATGACAGTGCAGCTCGGCCTTCGGCCACTCAGGAAACGCCGAGATGGTCTTCCGCCCCGTGTTGATCAAGTCTCACCACGCCATCATGGGGCTGTCCCACATGGCCTCGAGAGGAGAGTATTGAGAGAGTGGAGCGCACGCAAGCGGCCGAACGATCCCGAATCGCCGATCCGGGATTGGCTCCGGAGGGCGCGCAGCGGATCGAATGGGTGGCCAGGCATTCGCCGGTTCTGAACCGCTTGGCCCGAGCTCGCCTGGGCGACGGTGCGCTCAGCGGTAAGCGGATCGCGCTGGTCGTGCACCTGGAGGCCAAGACCGCTTACCTGGCGACCCTGCTGGCGGAGACAGGGGCCGAGGTGGTCGTCGCGGGCAGCAACCCTGGCTCGACCCAGGACTCAGTGGCGGCGGCCCTGGTCGGGCGCGGGATCGAGGTGCATGGCGTCCATGACTCCGAGCCAGACGCCTTCGAGGCCGACTTGATGGCCGTTGCTGACAGCCGACCCGAGCTCATCATCGACGACGGCGCGGAGCTCACTACGCGGTTGGTCAGGCATCGATCCGACCTGGTCCCCGGGCTGCGCGGAGTGACTGAGCAGACCACAACCGGCGTCCACCGCCTGCGTGCTCTGGCGGCCGCCGGCAGGCTCAGCTTCCCCGCGATCGCCGCCAACGACGCCCTCTGCAAGCACCTCTTCGACAACCGCTACGGGACCGGCCAGTCAACCCTGACCGCGATCCTGCGCCTCACCAACCGCAGCGCCGCCGGCAAGGAGTTCTGCATAGTGGGCTACGGCTGGGTGGGCAAGGGACTTGCCCGCTACGCCGCAGGTCTCGGGGGCAGGGTGACAGTGGTGGAGGTCGATCCGATCCCCGCCCTGGAAGCGCACATGGACGGTCATCGCGTGGCGCGCCTGGCAGATGCACTGCCTGACGCCGACGTCGTAATCACCGCCACGGGTGGGGTCGAGGCCGTGGGCCGCGAGCACTGGGCGCTGCTCCGGGACGACGTCCTGCTCGCCAACGCCGGCCATCACGACCGTGAGATCGATGTGGAGACCCTGGACGCAGTCGCCGACCGCGTGGAGGACGTCAGGCCGGGCGTTCGCCGTTACAGTCTGGCCGGCGGCGTCCGCTGCTACCTGCTCGCCGAAGGGCGACTGGTCAACATCGCCGGCGCTGACGGTCACCCGGTCGAGATCATGGATCTGTCATTCGCCGTCCAGGCCCTGGCCGTGCACCACCTTGCCTCTATGAGGCTCGAGCCTGGTCTGCACAAGCTGCCTGCCGAGCTGGACAGTGAGATCGCCCGGACCAAGCTGGCGGCCCTGAGCATCAGGCTCGACGAGCTGACGCCCTCCCAGCGCGCCTTCTTCGAGCAGTGGCAGGCGTGAGGCGGCACAGCCTGCGGTCAGTGGTCAAGGATCCCCAGCTCGCCCCCGGGGGCGGGCGCAAGCTCGACCTGGCGGGCACCTGGGCGCCTGTTTTGAACCGCGTCCGCGAGCGGCTGCTGGCCGAGGGCAGCGTGCGGGACCGTCGGATCGGGATCATCCTGCCGGTCGAGCCCAAGACCGCCTACCTCGCCGTGATGCTGGCCCAATCCGGCGCGCAGGTGGCGCTGGCCGCCCCCGGGGCGCTCACCCAGGATGACGTCGCGGCCGGTGTGGCAGAGCGCGGGGTCCAGGTGTTCGCCCGCAGCGACTCGACTCCTGAGGAGGAGCTCGAGTTCTACTCGGAGGTGCTGGATCGCCGGCCGGAGGTGGTGATCGACGACCGGGCAGCGCTCATTCGAATGGCCCACACGACCCACCCGCAGGCGCTCCAGGACCTGATCGGCGCCTCCGAGGAGACCACCACGGGCGTCGTAACGCTGCGGGCGATGGCAAGAGCCGGAGCGCTCCGGATCCCCTGTATCGCCGCCAACGACGCCAGGTGCAAGCACCTCTTCGACAACCGCTACGGAACAGGCCAGTCGACCATCACAGCCGTGCTTGACTCGACCAATCTGCTGCTGGCGGGCAAGGTTCTGCTGGTCATCGGCTACTCCTGGGTGGGGAAAGGGATTGCGGCGCGAGCCCGCGGCATGGGAGCCAAGGTCACAGTCAGCGAGGTCGACCCGATAGCTGCGCTCGAGGCCCTTCACGATGGCTTCCGAGTCGCGCCGGTCACGGAGGCGTGCCAGACGGCCGAGATCGTCATGACGGCCACAGGCGTACCCAACGCGCTTCCGCTAGAGGCGATCGAGCGCCTGCCCGACGGGGCGCTGCTGGCGAACGCGGGGGCGGTCGACGATGAGTTCGACATGCTCAGGCTGCGCGAGCGGGCGCCAGGGGCGCGGTTGGTGCGGCGGAACGTGGAGGAGTTCCGGCTGGCCGAGGGCCGGTCGGTGTTTGTCATCGGCGACGGTAAGGTGGTCAACCTCTCGGCCGGCGAGGGCCATCCGGTGGAGATCATGGATCTCACCTTTTCGGTGCAGGCTCTCTCAGCTCGTCACCTGCTGCTCCGCGGCAGTGAGATGGACTCTGGTGTTCACCTGCCGCCCCCTGAGATCGACGAATGGGTGGCGCGGCAAAAGCTGGAAAGCCTCGGTGTGAGCATCGATCACCTGACCCCTGAGCAGGAGAGCTTCTTCAGCGACTGGGAGGCTCACGCTTAGTGTCCCGCGCCAGAGATTCGTTGGCATATTGCGGCTCCCGACACCGATGCCAGCGTCATGGGGCCCGGCCCGTCGTCGCACGCCCCCGCTCCGCGGGGCCCCCGGCTGGAAAATGCGCTCCTCCTAGTTCCACCCCTTCGTTGGCCTCGGCGCCCGGACCGGCGTCCTCCGGGCGCCTGCCACAATCTACTCAACGAACCCCTGGCGTGGGACACTAACTTGTCGATCCGTTACCGAGCCGACGCAGTGGTCACCTGCGATCCAGCCTTCAGCGTCCACCGGCCCGGCGTGGTCGAGGTGGAGCGGGGCCGGATCAGCTGGGTGGGCTCTGCCGCCGACGCGCCCCCGACCTCCGGACCGGAGCATCGGTTGGCCGGCCTGCTCATGCCAGGACTTGTGAACGTGCACTGTCACTCACCGATGACGCTGTTCCGCGGCGCTGCTGAGGACGTGCCGCTCGCAGTCTTTCTCCGCGAGCTACTGTGGCCACGCGAGAGTCGCCTGGAAAGGGACGACGTCTACTGGGGCATGACGCTGGCCTGTGCCGAGCTCTTGCGCGCAGGCGTCACCACCACCTGCGAGATGTACATGCAGGAGGAGGCCATCCTCGCGGCGGTGCTTGACGCCGGAACGCGCTGCCTGCTCACTCCCGGAGTCTTGGAGATGCCTTCGTGGCCTCGCTTCCCGAGCTGGCGTCGGCGGCTCGCCGACGTTCTCGCCTTCCGCGCCGAACACGCAGCTGCACATGAGCGCGTCGAGGTGGGCGTCGCCGCGCACTCGGCCTACGCCCTTCCGCTGGAAGGCGTGACCGCGGTGGCCCGGGCCGCCCAGGAAGTGGGCGCCCTCTTTCACATCCACGTGGCGGAGACGCGGGATGAGGCGCAGGAGCTCGAGCGCCAGCACGGCAAGACTGTTCCTGCACTCCTCGCCGATCAAGGCTGCTTTGACGGCCGGGTGCTCGCCGCCCACTGCGTTTGGCTCTCCGACGCCGATCTCCAGCTGTTCGCCGAGCATGATGTGGCCGTGGCCCACTGTCCCCAGAGCAACGCGAAGCTCGGGGCGGGCATCGCGCGTCTCACCGACATGCTGCGCTTGCGGCTGCGCGTTGGCCTGGGCACCGATGGTCCTGCCTCCAACAACGACTTGGACCTCTGGGAGGAGATGCGGCTGACACCGCTTCTCGCCCGTCTCAAGACAGGCGAGGCGCAGGCCCTGCCCGCGCCGGAGGCCGTCCGCCTGGCGACGAGCGGAGGCGCTGCGGCGCTCGGGCGCGACGACATCGGAACCCTCGAGCCTGGCCGGCTGGCGGACATGGTTCTCGTGCGCCTGGACGACCCGGCTTTCGTCCCGCTGGTGGAGCCTCGGGATGTCTGTTCGCACCTCCTCTGGTCGGCGTCGAGCCGGCTGATCTCTGACGTCTGGGTGGCTGGGCAGCAGGTGGTGGCCAATGGTGAGTGCCTGACGGTCGACAGGGAGAGGGCGCAGCGCGAGGTCCAGCTGCGAGCTGTCCGCCTGGCGGGCTGAACCAACGAGCGGAGGTGTCACGATCGAGGGCGCTGAGCTGGTGAAGTTCGTGCGCCAGCACGGTCTGGCGGTGGTCGCCACCCGCGGGCCGGACGGAGCCCCGGAGGCGGCCCTGGTCGGGGTCGCGGCCACCGACGAGCTGGAGATCGTCTTCGATACAGCATCCGCTCCCGGAAGTACCGCAACATTCAAGCGGACCCTCGGGTCGCGCTCGTGATCGGCTGGGAGGATGAGGTCACTGTGCAGTGCGAGGGCATCGCCGACATCCTGATCGGAGCCGATCGCCTTAGGTGCGTGCGCGCCTACCTCGAGCAATACCCTGACGGCCGGCGGCGAGCCGAGGACCCCGACATCGCGCACATTCGCGTCCGGCCCTCCTGGGTTCGTCACAGCGACTACCGGCCCGGCTCGTTCCGCATCCAGGAGACCCGCCTCGACAGCTAGCAAAGTCGGCGGCCCCGAGAGCTGGGAACGGCAGCCGCGTCACCAGCCCGCGTATCTCAGGCTTGCCGCCCCGCCGTTGTTGCCCTAGACTTCACTCGCGCCGCGCGAAGGGCGCCAGTTTTTGAGGAGGACAGCTTGGTTTCGATGAGAGCGTTTCGGGCGTGGATGGTTGGGGTGATGGCCGTCGCGCTGGTCGCCACCGCCTGCGGCGGCAGCTCAGGCAGCAGCACCGCGGCGAACGGCTGCTCCAAGACCTACAAGATCGGCCTGGTCACCGACGTCGGCAAGCTGACCGACAAGTCGTTCAACGCCGCGTCCTGGCAGGGCGTGCAGCAGGCAGCCTCCGACAAGAGCCTCTGCGTAACCGCCAAGTACATCGAGTCCAATCAGCCGACCGACTACAGGAAAAACATGGAGACGTTCGTCGACCAGAGCTACGACATGATCGTGGCGGTCGGCTTCCTGATGGCCGACGACACGCTGGCCGAGGCCAAGGCGCACCCCAACGTCAAGTTCACCATCGTCGACAACGCGTACGACGCCGCACCCAGCAACCTGGTGGGGCTGGTCTTCAAAGAGGACCAGGCGGGCTATCTGATAGGAGCTCTCGCCGGGCTCTTGACCAAGACCAACACGGTCGGCCAGGTGCTGGGCCTGAAGATCCCGCCTGTGCAGCGCTATGCCGACGGCTATCTCGCCGGCGTCAAGTCCACCAACCCCAACGCCAAGGTGCTGACCGTCTACCAGGGGCCTGGTGACGGCGCCGCCTTCAACAATCCGGCCTGGGGCGAGGCCCGCGCGAACGACGAGATCAACCAGGGGGCGGACATCGTCTTTGGCGGCGGCGGCAACACAGGCAACGGCGCCCTGATCGGTGCGCTTCAGAAGGGCAAGATGTGCATAGGCGTCGATGTCGACCAGTACCTGAGCTATCCAGACGCCGCCAAGTGCCTCGTGACGTCGGCCGAAAAACACCTCTCGGTCGCTGTCAAGACCATCATCACGGACGCGGTCCAGAAGAAGTGGCCGGCGGCCACCCTGACCTTTGACGCCAAGAACAACGGCGTCGGCATCGCCCCCTACCACGACTACGACTCCAAGGTGCCGACGGACGTCAAGACCAAGATCAGCGACATCGAGAAGAAACTGGCCGACGGTTCGCTGCAGACCGGGGTCACGATCTAGCGGTCCCCCAATAGCTGCCCAGCGGCGCCCGGCGGCGCTTCAGCTCGCCGGGATCGTCAAGACCTTCGGCGCGCTTCGCGCCAACGACAGCGTGGACCTGACAGTGGAGTGGGGTCAGGTCCACGCCCTGCTGGGTGAGAACGGCGCCGGCAAGTCGACGCTGATGAACGTCGTCTACGGGCTGATCCGGGCCGACTCCGGCGAGATGCGGTTCGACGGCGCCCAAGTCCAGGTCCACAGTCCCCAGGACGCCATCGGGCTCGGCATCGGCATGGTGCATCAGCACTTCATGCTGATTCCGCCGCTGACCGTGGCAGACAACGTGATCCTGGGCCAGGAGACAGCGCGAGCTGCGGGAGTGATCGACGGCCGGGCGTCCCGCCGGACGGTCCGTGAGCTCTCGCACCGGTACGGCCTCCAGGTCGACCCCGACGCACGGGTCCAGGACCTCTCAGTTGGGGTTCAGCAGCGGGTGGAGATCCTGAAGGCTCTGTACCGGGGCGCCCGGCTGCTGATCCTGGACGAGCCGACCTCGGTCCTCACCCCGCAGGAGACCGAGGGCCTGTTCCAGATCGTCAGGGGGCTCACTGCTGAGGGAAGCGCTGTCATCTTCATCACCCACAAGCTGGGTGAGGTGATGTCCGTCGCCGATCGGATCACTGTCATGCGGCGGGGCAAGGTGGTCGCCTCCACGACACCCGCTGAATCCAGCCCGGCTGACCTGGCTCGCTTGATGGTCGGGCGCCCGGTGCTGCTCAGGGTGGACAAGGGCCCGGCCCAGCCCGGTCTGCCCCTGCTCCAGGTTGATGAGCTGAGCGTTCTTGACGACCGCCGCCAGTTGGCTGTCGACGGGCTCAGCCTGGAGGTTAGAGCCGGCGAGATCCTGGGCCTGGCCGGTGTCGAGGGCAACGGCCAGGTCGAGCTGGTGGAGGCGATCGCGGGCCTTCGGCCCACCCGCTCGGGCCGGGTCACGCTGTGCGATCGTGAGGTGACCGCCGCGAGCCCGCGCCGCCGGCTCCGGGCGGGCCTCGGGCACATCCCGGCCGACCGGCACCGGATGGGGGTAATCCTGGAGCTGCCCATCTCCGACAACCTGGTCCTGGGAGACTTCGACCGACCGCCCTTCGCCCGGGGAATCGTCAGGCTGCTGGCCCAGGTGCGCGACCACGCCGCGCAGCTGATCAAGTCGTTTGACGTACGCGCGGAGGGCCCCCAGCAGGTGGCGGGCGCTCTCTCGGGCGGCAACCAGCAGAAGGTGGTGGTCGCCCGCGAGCTGTCGAACGGTCCGCGCGTCCTGATGGCCGCCCAACCCACGCGGGGGGTCGACGTTGGCTCGATCGAGTTCATCCACCGGCAGATAGTCGAGCAGCGGGACGCCGGCCTGGCGGTTCTGCTGGTGTCCTCCGAGCTGGATGAGGTGCTCTCATTGGCCGATCGGGTGGCAGTCATCTACCGCGGGCAGATCGCGGCCGTGCTCGAGGGCGACGAGATCGATCGCGACCGCATAGGTCTTCTGATGGCCGGTGCCAAGACTGACGAAGTGGCCGCCACGGGTGAGGGCGGGTGAGTGAAGCGGGTCACTGAGTGAGAGCTGCGCTTCGGATCGCCCAGCAGGCGTCGGTGCCGCTGGTCGCCATCCTGCTCGGGTTTGTGGTCGCCGGCGTGGCTGTCGCAATCACTGGAGCGGACCCGATCCAGGCCTACCTGGGTCTCTTCCAGGGCGCCTTCACCAACAAGCACGCGTTCACCGAATCGCTGATAGCCTCGGTGCCCTACGTCTTCCTGGGACTGGCAGTGGCCACCGGGTTCCGCGCCGGGCTCTTCAACATCGGGGCCGACGGCCAGTTCTACCTCGGCGCTTTGGGCGGCGTCTTTGTCGGGTTCTCGATCCACGGCCTGCCCGGCGTGGTGCACATTCCGCTGGCGATCCTGGCCGGAATCGCCTGCGGGGCTGTCTACGGCGGCCTGCCTGGCTTCCTCAAGGCCCGGTTCGGAGCCCACGAGGTGATCACCACGATCATGCTCAACTACATCGCCTACAGCCTTTCCGACTACCTGATCAACCGCGGACCGCTGGGCGACCCCCACTCCTCGGCGCCCAAGACGCCGTTTATCGATCCCTCAGCGCAGCTCCCGATCATCTTTGCCGACAGCCGCCTCCACCTGGGTCTGGTGCTTGCCCTGCTGGCGGTGCCCCTGATCTGGTTCCTGATCGAGCGCACCACCATCGGCTTCCGCATCCGGGCAGTGGGGCTCAATCCGGAGGCGGCGCGGTCCTCAGGTATCTCGGTGGCGCGGACCATGGTCCTGGTAATGGCGATTTCGGGCGGTCTCGCCGGCCTGGCCGGGGCCGACGAAGTGCTGGGCGTCTCGCACTTCATGCCCCCCAGCTTCTCGATCGGTTATGGCTTCGACGCCATAGCTGTGGCCCTGTTGGCCCGCAGCAACCCCTGGGGGATCCTGCCGGCGGCCTTCCTCTTCGGCGCCATGCGCAATGGTGCCGGGTTCATGCAGCTGCAGACGCAGGTCTCTGCCGACATGATCTCGATAGTTCAGGCGACGGTGATCATGTTTGTCGCGGCCCCGGTCATAGTGCGCTGGCTGCTGCGCCTGCGCGAGGTCCCCGCGGAGAGCCTCCAGATCACTCAGCCGGAGGGCGTCGGCGCCGCGCCGAAGACCTAGAGCTAGTGGACGCCTTCCTCCACGTCCTGCAACGGGGCGACCTGGTCAACCTGGCGGCCGCGACGCTGGTCGCCTCGACCCCCCTCGTGCTGGCCGCGCTAGGCGGCCTCATGTGCGAGCGCTCGGGGGTGGTCAACATCGCCCTCGAGGGCATCATGCTGACCAGTGCTTTCGTCGGCTACGCGGTCGCCTTTAACACACATAACCTGACGCTGGGGGTTCTGGCCGCCGTCCTGGCCGGGATGGCGATCGCGGGCCTCCATGCCGTGCTCTCGATAGCGTTTGTGGTCGACCAGATAGTCAGCGGGACTGTGATCAACATCCTGGCGGTGGGCATCACCGGCGTCTTCTACCGCGCCTACATCCAGCAGGCCGAGGTCCGCGGGCCCGGCGTCCTACCCGTCTGGAAGCTGCCCGGCCTCGGCGACATTCCCATCGTCGGACCCATCTTCTTCCAGCAGGCCTTCGTCACCTACGCCGCCCTGGCGCTGATAGTCGTGGTCCACCTGGTCCTCTTCCGCACGGTCTGGGGGCTGCGCACGCGTGCCTCGGGCGAGCATCCTCGGGCCGCCGAAACCGCCGGCATCAACGTCTACCTGGTCCGCTACGTCAACGTCATCGCCTCGGGCGCGCTGGCCGGGCTCGGTGGCTGCTACTTCTCGCTCCAGCAGGTGGGTAACTTCCTGCCCGGCATGACTGGCGGCCAGGGCTTCATAGCGCTGGCGGCTATGATCTTCGGCCGCTGGACGCCGCTCGGCTCCTTCCTCGCCTCGCTTTTGTTCGCGGGCGCCGGCGCGCTGGCGGGCCGGCTGCAGATCTACGGGGTTCACATCCCGTATCAGGTTCTTGGCATGCTCCCGTACGTGCTCACGATAGTTGTGGTCGCCGGCGCCGTGGGCAGGGCGGTGGCGCCTGCCGCCGTCGGCAAGCCCTACCGCAGGAGCTGACCGGCCGCCCGGCTCCGCGCGAGGCGGCCGGCCAGCCATCATTGAGAAACGTGATCCGCGCGCTCGTCTTTGACTTCGACGGCCTGATCCTGGATTCGGAGGGGCCCGTGTTTGAAGCCTGGTCGGAGGTTTATCGCCGCCACGGCCAGGAGCTGTCCCAGTCGTTTTGGGTGACCATCATCGGTCGCAGTCCAGGGTTCTTCGATCCCTTCGCGGATTTGGAAAAGCTGGTCGGCCACTCGCTGGACCGGGATGCGCTGCAGGACGAGCGCAGGCTTCGCGAACGAGAGCTGGTGGAGGCGCAGCCTGTATTACCCGGCGTGCGGGAATGGCATCGCGACGCTCGTCGAATGGGCTTGAAGTTGGGGGTTGCCTCCAGTTCCAGCGCCAGCTGGGTGACAGGCCACCTGGAGCGGCTGGGCCTCGGAGGTTGGGACTGCATCCGCTGCCGGGAGCACGTGCGCCAGGCAAAGCCTGCCCCGGACCTCTACCAGGCAGCCGTCGCCTGCCTGGGTGTTACACCCGGGGCAGCCTTGGCCATCGAGGACAGCGAGCACGGGGTGGCAGCCGCCAAAGCTGCTGGTCTCATGGCTCTTGCTGTGCCCTGTCCGCTGACCAGTAGTCACGACCTCAGCTCGGCTGATCTGGTCCTGGGCTCGTTGAAAGAGCGATCTCTGGCCCAGGTCATGGTCGACCTGCGCGGCGCCTCGACACTTTGTAGAGTCCGGTGAGCCGCTCCGGACAGGCCTTGGGTGGCTGGCTGGCCCGCCCGTTCAGCGCCCGGCGGCCGCATTCGGTCGAGATCTACGGGACTCTCCTGGCCGCGGCGACCATAGCGGGCGTGGCGGACGCCAGCCACGATCTGCTCGAGATAGTGCTGGCAGTGCTGACGACAGTCGTCGTCTACTGGATAGCTCACGCCTACGCGGAGGTGCTAGGTCGGGTGGAAGGGCCTGCCCGAACCTGGGCTTCGGCCCGACACGAGCTCGCCACCTCGCTACCGATGGTCACGGCCTGCGCCCTGCCGGTGGCGCTGCTGATCATCGCGGAGGCGCTGGGCGCCGGTGTGCAGACTGCAGCCGTCCTGGCCCTCGGGCTCGTGGTCCTGCAGCTGTTGTGGTGGGGCTACATCACCCCGCTGAGCGGGGGGAGGAGACGGCGACTTGGCTCCAGCCTTCTCTTCGGCGGCTTGGGCGTCGCGATTGTGATCCTGAAGCTGCTGGTGCATTGAGGCCGCGGGCTCCTGAACGGCGCGGTGAAGCAGGCGCCTGTGGCCATACCTGTGAATTCGGGAAAGCCTGCCAGGAGTTGTGACGAGGAGGAGGATGCGCTCTACCACCACCGACCCTGCCCGGCCTTTGCGGTGGCCCGGGCCGAAACCAGACACGGAGAGTACTCTCAGCGAATGGCCTTCTTCGCGCTGACGATGGTCAACGGCCCGAGCTGGGATACCTCGCGCCAGCGACGGGAGCAGCATGGCTGGGACGAGCACGCGACGTTCATGGACCGACTCGTCGAGGAGGGCTTCGTGATCCTCGGCGGACCGATCGGCGACGGCGAGCGGACCCTGCTGGCGGTCGAAGCCGGGGACGAGCGCGAAATCAAGGCGCGCCTGGCGGAGGATCCATGGGCGTCGATGGGGCTGCTCCAGATTGGTGCGATTCAGCCCTGGACTATCTGGCTCGACGGCAGGCAAAGCAGCCCTACCCACTGACCAAGCGGAGGGGAAGAGGACCAACGTCTGGATCACGGGTGATGTCCGGGTGGCCGCTGTCGGTTCTTTCCCCGGACCGTAGTGCCCGGCCATGGGTCGAGGCGTTGCCTGGAACACCGCCGCCGCAACCGCGGGGCTACGCGGCGATGCTGCGCCTGAGAGCGAGCGCACCGGCGGCGACCGTGAATGCAGCAGTGCCGCCCAGGACCAGCAGATCCAGCCCCAGCTGATCCGTCGACTGGTAGAAGATCGTTTGCTGCAGCGCGTGGACGCCGTAGTAGGTGGGCGTGAAGCGCGCCACCGTCTGCACCCAGTCGGGCAGGAACGCCGCCACCGAGATCCCCCCGGACAGGAAGAAGAGGTAGAGGGAGAGATTGATCCCGATCGCGATGACGGGCTGGAAACGGCGGATTGAGGCGCCGAGCAGGGCGCCCAGACCCGCCGCCGCCAGGCCGAAGAGCGCCACGACCACCAGCGCCGGCAGCCAGTACCAACCGGCAGGACGCAGCAGGCCTGCCGCCGCACCTCCCACCAGGACTATCGCGGCCAGGCTCATGGTGGTGGTCCAGCCGGCCAGCAGCTTGCCCCCGACCAGCGCGGACCGCGCGATGGGAGCGAGGGTGAGCTCCTTGATCGTCAGGTCCTCGAATTCGCGCGCCGTGGCGAGACCGCAGTTGACCACCCCTGCCACCGTCAGGAGCAGGGCGAGATGGGGGATCAGGTCGAACTGCACGAGGCTAACGTCCTGACTGCGAAGGTCGTGCTCGTGGACCTGGACCAGAACCGGCGAGTCGTTCTGGCCGGCGTAGAAGTCGGTGATGGCAGCCGGCAGCGAGCGGCGGAGATCATTGGTGAAGTCGAGGTTCAGGTTGTTGATCTCGATGGTGACCGGGTCCGACCTATGCGCGCTGTAGGTTTCGTCGAAGCCGGCGGGAATGGTGATCACAGCCGCCACGTCCAGGTCGTGCAGGAGCTGGCGGGCGCGCTCCGGAGTTTCCGTCCTCACTCTGAACGAATTCGACGTCTCCAGAGAGTGCGCCAGGCGGGTCGCCTGCGGGCCGCGGTCCAGCACCACCAGCGCGACTGGGTTCCGGCCGACCGCCTGGGCCGAGATCAGGATGATGATCATGAAACCGACGGCCGGCAGCACCGTGGCCACTATCGTGCTCGGTCGCCTCGCCCAGACCCCCATATCCTTCCAGGCGATCGCCAGGACGGCGCGGAGATAGGGTTTCACGCCATCATGCCCCGCCTGAGCACAGTCGTAGCGGCGACCACCGCCGCGACCGCGAAGCCGACCAGCACAGCCACGTCGACCGCCAGCGGTGTCTGGGCTGTGAGGTAGCCGTGAAACGCATGCTGGAAGAGTGCAATCGCGTAGGTCAGCGGCGAAACCAAGGAGATCGCGGCCGTCCCGCCCCAGTTGGGCGGCCCGAAGGGTCCACTCAGGAAGAAGAGCGGAAGGAAGCTGCCCAGGGCCAGTGGAATCGCCGCCTGCCGGCGCTTCAGCAGCGTGCCGACCAGCACGCCCAGGGCCACGGCCGGCACCATCATCAGCACGCCGTACAGCAGCACCTCGAGAGGGTGCACAGGGTGGACACCGACAACGAAGACAACAACCGCTGTGACGATCGCGGCCGCCGCGGCGGTGAGGACCAGGCCGGCCGCGACCTTTCCCAGCGCGACCGCCCAGCGGCTGGCCGGCGAGAGCTCCAGCTCCTTGATGGTGCTTTCCTCATACTCGCGGGCGGTCAGGACCACCGACTGCAGCAGGCCCTCGATGAACATCCCGGCGACCACTATGCTGACCGCCAAATACGGGATGTAACCGGTGTCGCCGGCCTGGACGTCGACCTCCCTCGCCTGGACGACCACCTGATCGGGGAAGGCCTGGGCGTAGAAGGAGGTGATCGCCAGCGGCACAGCCCGGCGGATGTCGTTGGTGAAGTCGACCTGCAGGTTGTTGACTTCGACCGCCAGCTCGATCCGGCGGCCCGCCCGCAGGTCGTCGTCGAAACCTGCGGGGACCGTGAGCACGCCGACGATGCGGCCGGCTTGGAGCTGGCGCTCCGCGTCGGAGGTGGACATGACATGGACCTGGAACGAGTGGGCGTGCTCCAGTGAGGAGACGAACTGTCGGGCAAGCGGTCCCTGCCCCTGCATGACCACAGCGATCGGCGCCTCGCCTCCAGTCAGCGCGAAGAGGCTGAACAGAAAGAGGAAGTTGACAGGGATGATTACCCCGATCACGAGAAAGACGCGCTCGGTGAGTGCGATACGGAGGTCCTTCACGCAGACGGCGCCGATGACACGCAGGGCGCTCCGCATCAGTCCCGCAGCTCGCGGCCGGTCAGCTGGAGGAAGACCTCGTCCAGATCCGGCTCGTGCTGGTTGATCCGGAGCAGCTTGGCTTCACCGGTAACCGCTGTGACCACCCGACCGGTCGCCTCCGGGTCGCCGGTCAGATTGACCTTCAGGGTCCCGTCGGCAGTATTTACCGCCGTGACTCCGTCGATGCTTCGCAGCCGGACGAGCAGGGCCGGCGAGGGCGCGAGCTCCAATACGAGGTCGAGCACCGTGTCGCCGTACCTACTCTTCAGCTCCTGCGGGCTGTCGAGCGCCACCAGACGGCCGCGATCGATGATGGCCAGACGGTCGCCCAGGGCGCTCGCCTCCTCCAAGTAGTTGGTCGTGATGAGGACAGTCTTGCCGCGAGTGCGTAGATCGAGCACGTGGTCCCAGATCGCGCGCCGGCTCTGCACGTCGACGCCCAGCGTCGGTTCGTCCAGATAGAGCAGCTCGGGGTCGTGGAGCAGCGCGCGAGCGAGCGCCAGGCGCCGCTTCATGCCGCCGGAATAGGTGCTGACCCTGTCGCGCCGCCTGTCCTCCAGCTGGACCAGCCGGAGCAGCTCATCGATCCGCGAGGACAGCCGGCTGCGGGGCACGTCGAAGAGGTCGCCGTGGAAGCGCAGGTTGGCCTCCGCGCTGAGCTCCTCGTAGAGCGCTGTCTCCTGGGGAATGGTGCCGAGCAGGCGGCGGACCGAGCGCGGCTCGGTAAGCATGTCGCGGCCGAGCACGCGGACAGTGCCCGAGGTCGGCCGCGAGAGCCCGCTGATCACGTTTACTGTGGTCGTCTTGCCGGATCCGTTGGGGCCGAGCAAGCCGAAGACCTCGCCCCGCTGGACGGTCAGGCTCAGCCTGTCGACGGCTGTGAAGTTCCGGAAGCGCTTGGTCATCTCGACCAACTCGATAGCCGGTTCGCTCACTTTGCGCCTCCCGTCTCCCAGGCGATGAGCGGTCGGACCGCGGCCGCGAGGAGCGCGTCCCACTCCGCCTCCGGCAGCGTCACCATTCCGGTCTGGTGCCAGAGACCGGTCATGAACACCAGACCCTGAAGGCAGAGCACAGCCGCCGTGGGATCCACCTCGGGTCGGAGCTGAGGCGCTGCCGTCAGGAGGGCCCGCTCTAGCAGGACCTTGGCGGCGCGCGGGGTGGGGGCGATCTCCGCCGCCAGCTCAGGGTGCCGGAGGCATTCGCCCAGCGCGAAGGCCAGGACCTCCGGCCGATCCCGAATCAGGTCGCGGAGGAAGCGGAGGCACGCAACCAGGTCGCCGGCAGCGCGCTCCGGGGTGGAGGCGTCGACCTCGGCCGGGTAGGCCTCGATCAGACCCACCGGCATGAGCCGGCGGAGCGCCTCGCGAGTCAGCCCCGCCTTGTCGCCAAACTGACGGAAGAGCGTGACCTCGTTGACGGCCGCCCGGCGGGCGATCTCCCGCGTTGTGGTTCCATCAATACCTCTCCGGCCCGCCAGGTCGAAGAAGGCCCGCACGATGCGCGTCTCGGCGGCTTCGGTCATGAGATGAAAGTATGTGCTTGCACACAATGCCTGTCAAGCGTGCCATGGACTGGCGGCCAGGTGGGGGGAGTTCCCCGGCAATCGACCGATCCTGGAAGCAGCAGCGGAGGGAAGCGGAGGAAACCGCGCCGAAGCCTGATGCTTAGGTCGCCGGTCTGCCACCAGCCTGGCTTCGAATACTTGACTACGCCTCGGCTATCGTCATCCGGTGCGAATCTTCCGCGTTATCCTGCCGGTGGATGACCTCGAGCGGGCGACACAGTTCTACGGGACGCTGCTCGAAACCCACGGCGAACGCGTCACGAGCGGCCGCCACTACTTCGATTGCGGCGGGATCTTGCTGGCCTGCTGGGACCCACTCGCTGACGGCGACCCGACATTCCCCGGGCCTAATCCCGGCCACGTATATCTGACCACCGACGAGCGCTTGGAGGCTGTTCGGCAGCGCGCGATTGACGCGGGCGCCGTCCCTGACCCGTGGCGCGGCACCATCGCGAGCCGACCATGGGGCGAGCGCTCGTTCTATGCCCGCGACCCCTGGGGCAACCCGTTCTGCATCGTGGAGGCCGGCAGCGAGTACCTCGGCGGCGGCTTCGAGATTTTGCCCGCGAGCCCTTAGACAAGTCAAAGGCAGCGACATGCCCGCTCGTCAGCATCCGAGTCGAACCAGGCTGGCGGGTATAACTGGCCCAGTGCAGCGGTTCTGCCTGCTGCTGACGGGCATGCTCTGCCTCGTCGCCTGCGGCTTCCACGACCCGGCGGCGCCCCCACAATCGCACCCGGCGGCCACGGCGTCCAGAGTGGGAACGGGGCTGGCGCCGGGGATGGGTGCGGCTGGCGCCCAGTTCCGAGAGGAGCGAGCTCAGACTCAAGCCGAGCGCAAGCGCGAGCGAGGCGATGGTTGGGTCAGGGACGCCTCCCTGCCCGACCATCGGCTGGTTCTCTACTACGGCAATCCCTTCAGTCGAGAGCTGGGACCGATCGGCGCCTACTCTGATGGCGACCTTCTCGCTCGCCTGAACGCCCAGGGGGACGCCTACCAACGCCTGGACCCCAGCCACCCGGTGGTGAACGGACTCGACTACGTCACCCCTGTCGCTCAGTCCTCGGTCGGGGACGGGACCTACCGAGTCCGGATGCCAGCCGAGAGCATCCAGCACTATGTCGATCTGGCGCTCAGCCACCACCTCCTGTTCTTCTTCGACCTGCAGGTCGGTAGGGCGTCGCCGAGCGCTGAGGTGGATGCCCTCTGGCCCTGGCTGCAGCGGCCCGGAGTGAACCTGGCGCTCGATCCGGAGTTCGACCTCAATGGCGGAGGGCTGCCCGGTCGTCAGATCGGCAGGATGACGGCGGATGAAATCAATCCTGTTGTCGACCGCCTGGCGGCGCTGGTCCGCCAGAGCGGTGGGCCGCCCAAGATGCTGGTCGTGCATCAGTTCCGCCCTGACATGCTGCCCGACCGCGCGCGCATCCACCTTCCGCCGGAGGTGGCGCTGGTGATCTGCGCGGACGGCGTCGGCACGCCACAGGCGAAGATCGCGAGCTATGCCCTGGCCAATCAGCCGCCGCTTCAGCACCCGGGCGTCAAGCTGTTCTTCACATCTGACAGGCCCCTGATGTCGGAGTCCCAAGTACTTGCCCTGAGTCCGCAGCCGCTCCTGGTCATGTACCAGTAGCCCATACCGCGCCCGGCCCACGGGCGCGGGTCCTGGGCAAGTAAAGTCGAGCTCATGGCGGGCCGCAAGAAGTCGATGCTGGAATTGACAGGCCGCGGCGATGACGGCACGACAGGCTTACTGGGCGGTGGTCGCGTCAGCAAGACCGACGAGCGCATCGAGGCTTACGGCACTGTTGACGAGGCCTCCAGCGCACTCGGCTTGGCCAAGGGCCTCACGGCTGACTCCCGAGTGCGGGAGCTGTGCGAGCAGCTTCAGAGGGATCTCTACAGGCTCGGCGCTGAACTGGCCACCGCGCCAGGTAAAGAAGGCAGCTTTGGTGCCATGACGCAGTCAGATGTGGAGAGACTGAACGCAATGCTCGGGGAGCTGGAAGCTGAAGCGCCGATGCCTGACGGGTTCATCCTGCCCGGCCAGACCGCCGCCTCAGGCGCTCTCGATCTTGCCCGCACCATAGTGCGCCGCGCAGAGCGCCGCTGGCTCCGCCTGGCGAAGCCGTCGCCCGAGGCGCCCGGCTACACCCAGCCCGAGCTGCCGGCTTCGGCCGGCACCGAGGCCCAACTACCTACCGCATATTCGAACATCGGTGGCTATCTGAATCGTTTGAGCCTGGTCCTCTATGCGCTGGGCCGCTTTGACGAGGCCCGCGCAGGTCTCGGCGCGACTCTCGCGAAGAGTGGCCGAACGGTCACGGGAGAGCCCAGCGAGTGAAGTCCTGTCGGCCGGATGGCTCCAGCTTAGACTGGTAAGCACCGCATGGCTGCCGCGCTCGCGATCGTTTCGGCTGTAGTTCTTCTGGCCCTCGTCATTCTGGTCGGATGCGGCGCGATCCTCTACCGTCGCCTCTTCCTTCCTCTGAGACCGGCCTATCTGGACGACTTCATGTTTACCCCCTGGGAGTTCCAGGCGGACTACGAAGACGTGGACCTGCTCACCGCCGACGGGGTCGGCTTCGGAGCGTGGTTCTTCCGGCAGGCGGGCTCGCCCCAGGTGATAGTCATTAGCCCCGGCCACAAGGGCCGGCGCCAGGACCTCCTAGGCATCGCCATGGCACTCTGGCGCAAGGGCTTCAACGTCTTGGCCTACTCCTACCGCGGCATGGCGGGGTCCGACCCGTCGACAGTCACCCTGGGCGTTCGCGAGGTGCAGGAGCTGGCAGCCGCGGTGGCGTTCATCCGCAAGCGGGTGAAGAGCGCGCGCATCGGCCTGCTCGGCTACTCGATGGGCGCTTCGGTCAGCATGCTCGCGGCTGCGGGCGACCCAGGCATCGAGGCGCTGGTGCTCGACAGCCCGTTCGCCGACGCCCGACAGGTGGTCCGGGAGAATGTTCGCCGGCGCACGTGGCTGCCGGGTGGTCCGATCATCTGGCTCTCAGCGCTCTGGCTGCAGCTCCGCCATCGAGTGCGGCTGAAGGAGGCGAGTCCCATATCCGTCCTGAAAGGGCTCGAGCGGCGACCACTCTTCTTCATCCACGGGGGAGAGGACGCGGTCACTGCTGTGGAGCACTCACGGCGCCTGCACGACGCCTACCGCGGTCCGCGCGAGATCTGGGTGGTCCCGGGCGCTCCCCACGCAGGCGCCTACTTCGCGGATCGAAGCCTCTACGTGGAACGGGTCGCCGGTTTCTTCGCTCGCAATCTGGGACTCAAGGCCTCCACTCACCTCCGGCTCTTGGAGGACGACGAGGAGGTTTCCTGAGCTCGCTTCAGGACCCGGACAGGCGACGCAGCTGCCCGTGATCGACGGACACGACCTGGTGGGCATCGTGAGTCAGGCGGATCTGGCCAAGCATCTGTCGCTTGACAAGGCGGGCCAGCTGCTGCAGCAGCTTTCTCAGGACTAGGCGCGCGCAACGGGCGCGCTCGGACCGCGCCCCGTTCGCGGCCTGGGATTGGGCCTCAGGAAGGTGCCACGTAGACCCCGGAATCGGTCGGCCTCAGCCGCTTATGGGGGCGCGGCCCAAAGCCGCTGGAAGCGCCGGATTCAGCTGACCTTCGGGTAGGCGGCGACGAGCAGTTCGGCCAGGTGCTGCACCCGAACGTCGCCGCGGCCGCGTTCCCGCAGACCTGCTTCGATTTGCATCTGGCAGCCAGGGTTGCCGGTCACGACCACCTGCGGGTTCCGGCTCAGGAGGTCGTCCAGCTTCTCAGCCAGGATGCGCTGCGACATCTCGGGCTGCACGGCGTTGTAGATGCCTGCGGAGCCACAGCAGATGTCAGGATTCTCCATCTCGACCAGCTCAATCCCCGGTAGCGCCTGGAGCAGCTCTCGCGGCTGCTTGCGGATGCGCTGGGCGTGAGCCAGATGGCAGGCATCCTGGTAGGTCACGCGAACGTTCACAGGTTGCTCGGGCGGCGGCAGTCCGGCTTCGAGCAGGAACTCCGAGAGATCCCGCACCCGAGCACCCAGGTTGGCGTAGAAGTCCTTCAGGTGTGAGCCACAGCCGGCCGAGTTCACCACCAGGTAATCGAACGACTCCAGACCAAAGGCGGCAGCGTTATGCCCGCGCAGCTCGCGAGCTCCTTCGAGATCGCCGTTATGGGCATGGAGGGCGCCGCAGCAGCGCTGCCCAGGCGGGAACCAGACCTCACAACCGGCCAGCTGCAACAAACGGACGGAGGCATCGTGTGCGTGGGGATAGAAGATGGGCATCACGCAGCCGTTGAGAAAGGCGACGCGGTAGCGGCGCTCCCCGATGGCGGGAGCCACGTTCCCGGGCGGCGGCCGCCAGGCTTTGGCCAGGCTCGGCAGCTGGCGGCCAGGGCCCACGATGCCCGTCAGCCGGAGTCGCTGCGCGAGCCGCGTCACGCCGCCGGCCAAGCGCAGCCGGCGCGGGTGGCCGAGCAGCTGGCGCAGGGCTTGCTTGACCACCATGCTCTTCGGGTTGGGGCGGCGGATCCGCTCCAGCTCGGCCCGGCCGTGCTCGATGATGCGGCCGTAGGGGACGCCGGAGGGGCAGACCGCCTCGCAGGTCCGGCAGCCGAGGCAGAGATCGATGTGGCGGGCCAGATCCTCGCTGTAGGGGAGCTCGCCCCGCTGCCACTGGGTCATGAGGTAGATGCGGCCGCGGGGCGACTCCGTCTCCAGCCCGGTGACCCGGAAGGTGGGGCAGGCATTGAGGCAGAGCCCGCAGTGGACACAGGTGGCCAGGTCGTCGTCGCTGGGCGCGTCAGGACCTTGAAACGTTTTCGGATCGCGGATGTCGACAGCCATCAGACGACGAACCTACCCGGCGACAGCGTGTGCTGGTGGTCGAAAGCCGTCCTCAGGCGTTGCATCCAATCGAGGTTGGGCGGTGGAGCGCCCCAGGCGTCGAACTCGTCCTTCAGACTCCGAGGCGCCGCGACCAGGACCAGAGTTCCACCGGTTGACTCGGCAGCCGTCCGCGCCGAACGCAGCTCAGGCAGTCCCAAAGCGCCCAGCCAGTGAGCGACTCCCAGCCCGGGCGAGGCAAGCCAGCGCGCGCCGGCCGGCAGGCCGTCCAGCACTAGCCGCAGCTGAGCTCGGGGCACCGAGAGCCAGGCCCAGACGGTCTCTGCCCAGCCCGCTCCCCGCGCGCCGCGCGATTCCCAGCGTCCGGCCGCCGTCTCCTGCCAGCCCAGCTCACGATGCATGCGCGCGACGCCTTCTTGGGTTCCCCAGAAGCGAGCGAGAAGGCCGCCTGCGCTGTCAAGTTCGAGCGCGACAGGTTGCTGGGGGAGCCGCAGAGCTCGCTCAGCCTCCGCCCAGGGATCCTCGGGCTGCGACTCGAGCGTCAACTCGGCCAGGGGCCGAGGAAACACCTTGAAGGACGCCGCCACCATCACGCCTAGTGTGCCCAGCGCACCCTGGTGAAGCTTGTTCATGTCGTAGCCGCTCACGTTCTTCACCACCCGGCCGCCGCTCGCCACGAGGCGTCCGTCGGGCAGCGCCACCCGCAGCCCTATCACGAACTCGCGGGAGCGGCCGAAGCGCAGCGCCAGCGGCCCGCTCATCGCACTCGCGAGCACACCCCCGACCGTGTGACCGGGACCGGCCGGCGGATCGAGCGGCAGGCACATGCCGGCCCGGCTGAGCTCGGCGTCGAGCTCCTCCAGCGTCACCCCTGCCTCCACGCTCACAACTAGATCGGCGGGGCTGAACTCGACTATCCGGTTCAGCCCCCGCGTGCTCAGAGCGACATCGAACCGAGCCGGAGGATTGCCCAGACCGAGGAGCCTGCCTCCTCCAATGGGGACAACCTTCTCGGCCGCGGCGGCGGCCGCTTGGAGAGCTTCCGCCAGCTGCTCGGGTGAATCAGGCCGCTCGGTCCGGGCCGGGACCTGGTCGTCGACGGTCAGATCCATCACCATGTCATCGTTCAGCAACGTCGACGGCGCTGGACAGCCGGCGGCGACTCACCACCACCGCGCCTCCGCGCAGAGTCCCGCCCGCGCCAGCAGGCGCGGCTCCCGGTCCGGGTCGGGGAATATCTTCCCGGGGTTGAGCAGGCCGGCTGAGTCGAAGACCTCCTTCACCTGCCGCATCGCCGCCAGGTCGTCGGGACTGTAGATCCAGGGCATGAAGGAGTTCTTTTCGATGCCTATGCCGTGCTCCCCGGAGAGGGTGCCGCCCGCCTCCACCACCGCTCGCAGCATCTCCTCGCCCGCCTCTTCCACCTGCTCCAGCACGCCTTTGTCGCGCAGGTCGAAGAGGATGTTCGGATGCAGATTGCCGTCGCCGGCGTGGAAGACGTTGGCCACCGGCAGCTGGTAGTGCTCGCCTATCTCGCTCACGCTGCGCAGCACGCCCGGCAGCCGGCTGCGCGGCACCACTCCATCATGGAGGTAGTAGTTGGGCCTGATCCGGCCCAGCGCGCCGATGGCTCCCTTTCGGCCCGCCCAGAGGAGCTCCCGTTCGGCGGCGTCAGCAGCTTCTCTCAGCCCTGTAGCCTCGTTCTGCTCCAAGAGCGAGCGCACGGTTCCGGTCAGCTCGGTGCAGCTCTCCCGCAGGCCGTCCATCTCGACCAGCAGGACGGCTCCGGCCTCGGTCGGGTAGCCGGCCTTGTAGTGAGCTTCCACAGCTCCGATGGTGACCTGGTCCATCATCTCCAGCGCCGCCGGGACTATGCCGTGGCCGATCACGTCGGAGACTGCGTGGCTGGCCGTCTCGATGGTGGGGAAGGCAGCCATCAGGGTCACTATGTGCTCGGGGATGGAGACCAGGCGCAGCTTGACCTCGGTGATCACTGCCAGGGTTCCCTCGGAGCCGACCAGCACGCCCAGCAGGTCGTAACCAGGTTGGTGCAGGGAGTCACCGCCCAGCCAGGCGGACGAGCCGTCGGCGAAGATCGCCCGCACGCCGAGGACGTGGTTGGTCGTCACCCCGTAGTAGAGACAGTGGGGACCGCCCGAGTTCTCAGCCACGTTGCCGCCGATCGTGCAGGCCTTCTGGGAGGAGGGATCGGGAGCATAGAAGAGGCCGTGATGGCTCGCTGCATGCTGCAGGTCGGAGTTGACGACTCCCGGCTGGACCAGCGCGGTCTTCTCCTCAGGGTCGATCTTGATCACGCGGCGCATTCGGCTCAGCTGCAGCGCGATGCCTCCATGCAGGGTGACGGCCCCGCCGGAAAGCCCTGTGCCGGCTCCGCGAGGCACCACTGGCAGACCGTGCCGGGCAGCCAGTTTGACCACCTGCTGCGCCTCGTCATGGGTCGCGGGCAGCACGATAGCGTCGGGCAGGGCGCCTGTGATGGACGCGTCGCGCTCGAAGATGCGCAGGTCGAGCGGATCAGCGATGACCTGGCCTTTGCCGACGATTCGCTCCAGGTCATGGAGAACGGCTGCCGGTAGCGCCATCAGATGCTCACCGAAAAGGCAGGCCCATGATCCGATCCTAGTGAACTTCTGGCGCAGGACACTGGACAGCCGGAAACCGAGCGCCGGCTCAGGTCTTGGACATTCCTTTTAATGACTGCGCGATGCAGACCCTCCAACCAAGCCAGAGCCTGGCACGCGCGGTGAGCGATGAGCCTGCAATCGTCACCCAGGGCTTGAGCAAGTCGTACAAGAACGTGCGGGCTCTGACAGGCGTCGACCTCGTGGTGCCGCCGGGCAGTGTCTTCGGCCTGCTCGGTCCCAACGGCGCAGGTAAGACGACGCTCGTAAGGATTCTGGCGACGCTGCTCAAGCCCGACGCGGGCACCGCTCGGGTTGCCGGCTACGACGTGGTTCGGGAAGGCGGCCGCCTGCGCACCCAGATCGGAGTCGCCGGTCAATACGCGGCGGTGGACGAGAACCTCACCGGCTTCGAGAACCTGGAGATGGTGGGCCGGCTCTACCACCTGGGCGGCAGGGTCGCTCAGAGCCGAGCCGATGAGCTGCTCCAGCACTTCGACTTGGAAGAGGCGGGTCGGAGGCCTGTGAAGACCTATTCCGGCGGGATGCGCAAACGCCTCGATCTGGCGGCGGCGCTCGTCGCGCGTCCGCCAGTGATCTTCCTCGACGAGCCAACCACGGGTCTCGATCCGCGAAGCCGGGTCTCGCTCTGGGAGACCATCGAACGACGGGTCGCAGAGGGGAGCACAGTCCTGCTGACCACGCAGTACCTAGACGAGGCCGACCGCCTGGCGGACCGCATAGCAGTGATCGACCATGGCAGGGTCATCGCAGAGGGGACCTCTGACGAGCTGAAGCACCAGGTCGCTCGCGAGCGCCTCGAGGTGGTCCTCGGCGAGGGCGCCGATCCCACCGTCGCACTTCAGGCCCTCGCGGTGATGGGAGACGGACAGCAACCACGGGTCGAGGGCCAGGTCATCAGCGTCAGCGTCGGCCGGCGCCCAGGCGCCATCGTCGAAGCGGTCCGGCGACTTGATACCGCCAGGGTCGAGATCGTGGACGTGGCCATCCGCCGGCCCACCCTCAATGACGTTTTCTTCACCTTGACCGGACACAAGGCCGAGGAGTCGGCCGCCGGGGAGGCGGAATGAGTCAACTCCTCGCGGGCATCGGAGACACGCTGGTGATCACGCGGCGGAATCTCATCCGCATCCCTCGCGCGCCCGACCTTCTCATCGGCTTCACAGTCCAGCCGGTGATGTTCGTGCTGCTCTTCGTCTACGTGTTCGGCGGCGCGATCAAGACGCCCGGCTTCAAGTACGTCGACTACTTGATGCCGGGAATCATCACCCAGACGATCGCATTCGGTGGCTACCTGACGGCCGTCGGGTTGAACGAGGACCTTCGCAAGGGCCTGGTCGATCGCTTCCGTTCGCTCCCGATGGCGAGGTCCGCGGTCCTGGCGGGCCGGACTCTCGCTGACGTGATCATGAACCTCCTGGCCACTGCTCTGATGGTGGCTGTAGGCCTGGCGATCGGCTTCCGCTTCGCCACCAGCGTCCCCCAGGTCCTGGCTGGGATCCTGCTGCTGCTGCTCTTCGGCCTCGCGTTCTCCTGGATCTTCGCGCTCATGGGCCTGCTCGCCAGCTCTGCCGAGTCAGCTGGCTCGATCGGGTTCCTGATCGTGTTTCCGCTGACATTCGTTTCCTCAGCGTTCGTACCTGTGCAGTCGATGCCGAGCCTGCTCCAGGCTTTTGCCAAGGCCAATCCGTTCACCATAGTGGTGGACGCCGCGCGGGCGCTCTTCCTCGGCACGCCCGGCAACTCGATCTGGGCGGCCCTGGCCTGGTCCATCGGGCTGATAGCCGTCTTCGCCCCGGTGGCGGTTGCCCGCTACCGCCGCGTGGTGGCAAACTAGTGCACCTGCTCGTAGATCGCGCAGCTGCGCAGCTGTCTGCGCTGCGGGACGAAATCTGGATCGAGAGGACCAACGAATGAGCCTGGTACGAGTACTCGTCGGTACCCGCAAGGGAGCCTTCGTCCTAACAGCGGACGGCAAGCGCGACAGCTGGGAAGTCGCTGGCCCCTACTTCGCCGGCTGGGAGATCTTCCACTTGAAGGGCTCACCAGCCGACCCAAACCGTCTCTATGCCTCCCAGTCCAGCGGTTGGTTCGGACAGACGATCCAGCGCTCCGACGACGCCGGCGCGACCTGGCAGCCCGTCGGTAACAAATTCGTGTACGACGGAGTCCCCGGCACTCACCAGTGGTACGACGGCACCCAGCACCCATGGGAGTTCGCCCGAGTCTGGCATCTCGAACCGTCGCTGACCGATCCCGATACCGTCTACGCCGGGGTGGAGGACGCTGCGCTCTTCCAGACCCAGGACGGCGGCTGGACCTGGACCGAACTGTCCGGGCTCCGCCTCCACACCTCTGGCCCGTCCTGGCAGCCGGGTGCCGGCGGGCTGTGCCTGCACACCATTGTCCTCGATCCGACTGAACCAGAACGGATCTTCATAGCCATCTCGGCTGCGGGCGTTTTTAGAACCGACGACGCAGGCGCGACGTGGCGGCCGATCAATCGGGGGCTGCAGTCAGTTGGCATTCCCGATCCAACCGCTGAGGTCGGACACTGCGTTCATCGCATAGCCATACATCCGACGCGGCCGGGGGTGCTGTTCGTGCAGAAGCACTGGGACGTGATGCGCAGCGACGACGCCGGTGAGTCCTGGCATGAGGTGAGCGGCAACCTGCCGTCAGACTTTGGCTTCCCGATCGTCGTGCATGCGCACGAGCCGGAAACCGTCTACGTCGTGCCGATCAAGAGCGACTCGGAGCACTTTCCGCCGGAGGGGAAGCTGCGGGTATACCGCAGCCGGACCGGCGGCAACCAGTGGGAGGCACTTACGAAGGGTCTGCCCCAGGGCGACTGCTACGTCAACGTACTGCGCGATGCCATGGCCACTGACTCACTTGATTCCTGCGGCGTCTACTTCGGTACCACAGGCGGCCAGGTCTACGCCTCGGCCGATGCCGGAGACAGCTGGGCACCCATCGTCAGAGACCTGCCGTCGGTTCTGTCAGTCGAGGTGCAGACGCTGCAGTGATCCGAGTGGTGCTCCCAACTCATCTGCGGAGGCTGGCTCTCCTCGACGGAGAAATCGGGCTGGAGGTTCAGGCGCCGTACACGCAGAGCTCGGTCCTCGATGCTCTGGAGGCGAGGTATCCGATGCTGCGGGGCACGATCCGCGACCACGTCACGCAGCGCCGCAGGCCGTTCGTGAGGTTCTTCGCCTGCGAGCAGGACCTGTCCCATGAGGCGCCTGACGCCCTCCTGCCCGGCGCTGTCGCGTCGGGCGCGGAGCCGCTGGTCGTCGTGGGCGCCATAGCCGGGGGCTGCGCCAGCGAGTCTGCCTGCGCCGTCAAGCCCTGACAGTACTCAGCTGCCTTCCCTGTCGGCGTCGATCCGCACAGAGTCGAACTCGGCAGCTCGCCGCGCCTCGCCCGGCGACGAGACCCGGTCAAAGACTTCAAAGCGGCGCACCTTTGCGCCTGGCAGGCCGGGCGCTTCGACAGCCGCCTCGCCGGGCAGCAGCTCCGCCAGCCACGGCCTGATCTCCTCATCGGTGGGAGGCCGGTCGGAGCGCTCGAAAAGCACCTCGTGGATCCGGGCCTGGGCAGCGTGCTGGATGGTGAACCAGACGGTGAGGCCTTCCTCGGTCACTGCCCGGTTGCGCTCGTCGATGCGGCGATTGACCGGCAGCTTCAGCGGTTTTGCCTGAGCTGCCTCCCGCAGCCGGGCGGCCTCGCTGGCGAGATCCATGGCGTTGATGGTAGGCGAGGATCGTTGGGGCAGCCAGGTCAACAGCGGTTCAGGTACATGCCCCCGTCCGACACCAGGGTCTGTCCGGTGACCCAGCGTCCTTCATCGGAGCAGAGCCAAGCGATCAGCCGGGCAGCGTCGTCCGGCTCTCCCCACCGCCACTCAGGGTGCCGCCGAACCAGGTCAGCTCGCTCCTCTTCGGTTGCGTAGCCGGTGTCAGTGGCACCCGGATTGACGCAGTTCACAGTGATCCCCCGGTCCGCAAGTGATTTGGCCAGCGTCGCTGTGATCTGCTGCAGCGCGCCCTTGGTCAGGGCGTAGGGGATCTCTTCAGGCATCGGTTCGACATGCTGTCCTGATGTGAGGAGGATCACCCGACCTGGCGGCCTGCGGCCATCGGCAGCGGAACGCAGGCGGGCGAAGGCCTGGACCAGGAGCAGCGTCGCTCGAACGTTCACCGCCCAGCTCAGATCCAGTTCCCGCACGGTCAGTGAACCAGGTCTTGAGCCGAGCTGCGCGCGTGATTCGCGATCAGGATGTCAGGCCGGCCGAGCCGCTCAGCCGCCGCTTGGATGACGGCCGCCGCAGCTGTCGCTTCGGCAAAGTCGGCCGCCAACCACTCTATGCGGCCTGCCCCTGCCGGGAGCCCTTCTCGCAGCTCCGCCGCCAGGCGTGCCCAGTCGGCTTCGTCCAAGCCCCAGGGCTGCTCCCGATCGTGCTGCGGCCAGCCCTGGATGAGGACGTCGGCGCCCTCCCCCAAGAGACGCCGGGCGATCGCGAACCCGATCCCTATGCGCCGGCTGACGCCCGTGACGACGGCCACCCTGCCGGCCAGCGGCAGGTACCCCGGCGACTCAGCTGGCAAAGGCAGTCACGGCGAGCTGGAGGCGCTGTCGCTCCAATTCCTGCAGCTGCTTGTCAGCTCGCTCGATCAACGCTCCGAAGTCGAGCTCCGGCCAGTCGGGTCGGTGGGCGGCGGCTTCCCGCAGGGCCAGCCAGAGTTCGCGCTTCCCGCTCACGCCGAGCAGCAGAGCTTCCAGCTCGAGGAATCGGTTGAGCGGGGAGTCGCCCTCCACGCCGAGCTCGAAGACCAGGCTGCTCAGCTTCTGGAGTGTCGAGCCGGCGACGACCTTCACCTTGCTCTCGCCGACGCCAAGCCGGCGCATGAAGGCTGATAGCGTCTCCTGATCCTCCTCGATCTCGCGGACGATGGGCGCCATCGCCTCCCCGAGCGCTGTGCCCTCGTGCTGCTTCCGAATCCTTTCCGCCAGATCCCGGCCCGCGGCGGAGCCGCCAAGATGGTCGTTCAGGTAGATCCCGACCTGTTCGTTCGCGGGCATGGCTTCCTCCACAGCTGGTGACCTGACTCTGTCTCGGGCCCGATGCTAGTTGAACCTCAGCTAGCAGGCCGATGAAAAAGGGCTTCGGGCCGGCGGCCTCGGCGGCGCCTTGGCGCCCATGCGGCCCATCTTCGGGCTTATTTTCTGTGCTCCTCGTTCACGCATCGTTCAGATGCGCTCACTCCGGTGCTCGAAAATGCACCCGAATCTGGACCACCTGGATCGCCAAATCACTCGCCGACCCTTTTTCATCACCCTGCCTAGAGCCTAGACTCGACCTTCGTGAGATCAATCGATCGCGTGAAGGCGGCCATTGCAGGGGAAGCTGTCGACAGGCCGCCGGGCGGGGCCTGGGGCCACACCTACCGAGAGGAGTGGTCGCCAGAGGAGCTGGCCGGCGTAACCATCGAGAGAGCGAGGCGCCACGGCTGGGACTTCGTCAAGCTTCAGCCCCGCGCCACCTTCTTTGCCGAAGCCTTCGGCAACCGCTATCACCCCTCAGGCCACAGGCTCAAGGGTCCTGTGCTGGATCACGCCGCGGTGAGCAGCCCGGAGGACTGGGCTGAGCTCAAGCTGGTCAACCAGAGCGCGTTCGGCGACCAGATCAAAGCGCTTCAGCTTGTCGTCAAGGAGTTGGGTCCCGACGTGCCCGTCATCCAGACTGTCTTCTCCCCGATGTCGGCGGCGTCCTACCTGGTGGATCGGGACAGCCGCCGCCTGATCCGGGAGCTCCGTCAGCGTCCCGACCTCGTGCTGCCGGGCCTGGAGAAGATCGCCACAGCGCTGATCGACTTCAGCCGCCGCAGCGTGGAAGCAGGCGCGGCCGGCGTCTTTTACGCCATCTCGCATCTGGCCACCCCTGACGCCATGCCGCGTCAGGTGTACGGGCAGCTGCTGCTGCCCCTCGATGAAAAGGTGCTCAGCGCACTGCCCAAAGAGGCATGGTTCAACGTGCTGCATCTCTGCGGCGGCCGGCAGACGGTTGAGATCGCGCGCGAGCTGCCCGTACAGGTGCTCAGCTACTCGCGTCACGGGCGCGGCAACCCCTCTCTGGCGGAGGCGCAGGAGCGCTCAGGCAAGGCGGTCTTGGGCGGGGTGGAGCAGCGCAAAACGCTGCTGGCCGGCCCCGACGAGGCAGTTCGCGAGCAGGTGCGCGAGGCAGTGCGGGAGACGGGCGGCCGCCGCTTTCTCCTCGGGCCCGGCTGCTCCGTGCCACCCAGGGCAAAGCCCGAGCGCCTGGACGTGATGATGCAGGCGCTCGCTGGCTGATGGCCAGGGTTCTGCACCTGGCGGAGATAGTGCTCTGGGTGCGGGACATGGATCGCGCGCTGGCCTTCTACCGTGACCTCTTCGGGCTGGAGCAGATCTCCGGACCTGAGCTGCGCAACCGCTTCCTCCGCGCCGGCCCAGGCGAGGGCCCGGTGCCGGAGATGATAGTGCTGGTGCCCCACCCCGAGCCGGAGGGCGAGTTCCCGGCTGACAAAGCGCAGCGCGTGCTGCACCATCTGGCCTTCAACGTCAGCCGCGCCCAATACGACGACCTCGAGCAGCGCTGCCGGGCCGCAGGACTGGAAGTGCGCGGCGGTGTGCATCCAGTGCTTCCCGACGTGCGCACCTTTTACGTCGACGATCCGGCCGGCAATGAGGTCGAAGTCATCGGCCCCGCCTGAAGCGCCTCCACCGGCGGTCGGCCCTTCATCGCCGAGACTGGACTGTGTATGTCAACCCAGCTCCAACCCCAGATCAAGATCCCGCCACAGCTGAAGCCCGCCGACGGCCGCTTCGGTTGCGGCCCCTCCAAGATCCGGCCCCAGGCGATGGAGCAGCTCCAGCGTCAGGCTGCGACGTTCCTCGGCACCAGCCACCGTCAGTCAGGTGTGCGAACAGTGGTTGGCCGCGTTCGCAGCGGTCTGAGCGAGCTGTTCCAGCTGCCCGACGGCTACGAGGTGCTTCTGGGCAACGGCGGCAGCACGTGCTTTTGGGACTGCGCCACGTTCGGCCTCATTGAGCGGAAGAGCCAGCATCTGTCCTTCGGCGAGTTCTCGGCGAAGTTCGCCGCCGCGGCGAAGGCCGCGCCGCATTTGAGCGAGCCGGAGGTCATCGTTTCGCCGCCGGGCACACGGCCGGACGCGATCGCCAGGGCAGACGTCGACGTCTATGCACTCACCCACAACGAGACTTCCACCGGCGTGGCCATGCCTATCCAGCGACCCGTCGGCGCCGGGGGGCTGGTGGTTGTGGACGGGACCTCAGCCGCGGGCGGTCTGCGCGTGGACCCGCGGCAGTTCGACGTCTACTACTTCGCGCCGCAGAAGTGCTTCGCCTCCGATGGCGGCCTCTGGCTTGCGGCCTGTTCGCCGGCCGCCATCGAGCGCATTGAGGAGATCCGTCGAAGCGGCCGCTGGACACCAGCTTTTCTCGACCTCGGTCTGGCCTTGGACAACTCGCGCCTGGAGCAGACCTACAACACTCCAGCTCTGGCCACGCTCTTTTTGCTGGCCGAGCAGGTCAGCTGGCTGAACGACAACGGGGGCCTGGAATGGGCGGCCGGCCGCTGCGACGAGTCAGCGCGAATTCTCTACGGCTGGGCGGAGCGAACCGCATGGACCCAGCCGTTCGTGATGCGGCAGGAGGACCGCAGCCACGTCGTGGCGACCATCGACCTGGCCCCAGGCATCGATGCCGCGCGCGTCTCACAGATTCTGCGCCAGAACGGGATTGTCGACACCGAGGCGTACCGGAAGCTAGGCCGGAACCAGCTGCGGATAGCTCTCTTCCCAGCCATCGAGCCGGCGGATGTGGAAGCACTGACCGGCTGCATTGAATACGTCGCTGAGCAACTCCGAACCTGAAATGGGCCCGATCGTGAAAAAAGAGGAGCGCCGCGGTGGCGCTCCTCTGCCAAGACCTCGACTTAGACTGAACGGCTCACAAGATCTGTA
>QHBT01000006.1 GCA_003244185.1 Candidatus Dormiibacter spiritus
TGTCCACATCCAGAGCTTGAATCTGGAGGGTTCTGAGAGGTCGCGGGCGCGATCGACGGGGTCATGCGTGGTCGCGACCTCTTTGAAGCCTGATTGAACTGAACCGCGGGATGGCGGCCGAGGCTATGGGGATTTAGGGCTTGGCGGCGTGTCCGAGGCGCGGGGGCTGGGCTGGCCGGTTGGGCTGGAGCGTCCGTCGGAGAGGTGGGGTGGGATCATCTGAGATGCTGGAGACAGTGCTGTTGGGTCGTTGAAGCCCAGGCGCAGCGTTGGTTGCGATGACCGATCCGCAGAGTTTGGATGGCGCGCGCGGAGGCCTGGCGGTGCCTGCGAGGGACTCCGGGATGGACTGTGCCAGCATGACGATGCGCGGCGGGTCATGAGGTGTCTGGCCAGGTCGGCGCCTTGCAGGTCAGCGGGCCGAACGGAACCATGGCGCCCCCGCAGCCTGGACAGATGTCCAGGGAACGGCCTGTGAGACAGCGGTAGCGCTCGCGATAGTCGGCCGTTGGGGACGGCGACGCCGGCGTGGACGCCCCCAGCAGAAGACGACACTGGGCGAGCTTGGCCCCACGGCGGCCGTTGGCGAAGATGCCGTAGTGACGGATGCGATGGAATCCGTCGGGAAGAGCGTGCAGCAGAAAGCGCCGGATGAACTCGTCGGCGTTCAGGGTCATGAGCTTGGATTTGTCGTGATGGCGATAGTCCTTCCAGCGGAAGCTGACCTTTCCCTGATCCAGGCTGACCAGGCGGCTGTTGGCGATGGCGACGCGATGGGTATAGCGACCAAGATAGGCAAGGACCCGCTCGGGACCGCCGAAGGGCGGCTTGGCGTAGACGACCCACTCGATCCGCCGCAGCTCGGCCAGGCGGGCGTGGAAGGCGGCAGGGTCGGCCACGCCAGCGAGATCGTTGAAGAAGCGGAGCTGGCCGGCCTCGAAGGCGTCCCGCAGGCGGTCCAGGAATAGCCGCCTGAACAGTCGCGACAGGATCCGCACCGGTAAGAAGAACCCAGGTCGACAGGCGACCCAGCGCTGGCCGTCCAGCGACAGGCCACCGCCCGGTATGACGCAGTGGACATGGGGATGATGGTGGAGGTTCTGACCCCAGGTGTGAAGTACGGCGACCACGCCGATCTCAGCGCCCAGATGCTTGGGATCGGCGGCGGCCACTCTCAAGGCTTCGGAGGCGGCCTTGAACAAGATCGCATAGATCGCCGCCTTGTTCTGGAAAGCCATCTCAGCGACCTGGGCCGGCACGGTGAAGACCACGTGGAAATACGGGACCGGCAGCAGCTCGGCCTGACGCTCGGCCAGCCACTGGGCGCGGGCCAGGCCCTGGCACTTGGGACAATGGCGGTTACGGCAGGAGTTATAGGCTTGGCGCACAAGGCCGCAGTCGGCGCAGTGTTCGGCGTGACCGCCCAGGGCGGCGGTCCGGCACGCCTCAACCGCCGCCATGACGCGGCGCTCGACGCGCCCGAGATGGCCGTCATGGTCGCGGCGATAATCAGTCCCGTGGCGGTGGAATACATCCGCCACTTCCAGATCCGGACGCATGCCGCACGGCTCAATCGGGCGGCATGACCTCGACGCGTAGCTGGTCAAAAGGACTGGCGGTCCGGCCGATCACACCTGTCGAGACCTGCGCGTAGAGCGCGGTCGTCGTCAGGCTACAATGGCCCAGCAGCACCTGAATGATGCGTATGTCCGTGCCGGCTTCCAGCAGGTGGGTTGCGAAACTGTGGCGCAGGGTATGCACCGTCACCCGCTTCTCAAGGCCCAGGCACTCGCAGGCCACACGACAGGCGACGCCCAAAGTTTGCGGGTCCATCGGACCGCTGCCATCGCGCCGGGGAAACAGCCACCGCTCGGGCTTGGTCAGCCGCCAGTAGGCTCGCAAGATGTCCAGCAACTGCGGCGACAGCATCACGTAGCGATCCTTGCCGCCCTTGCCCTGCTCAATGCGAATGACCATCCGACCGCTATCGATGTCGGTGACCTTCACCCGGGTCGCTTCCAAGGCACGCAAGCCGACCGCGTAGGCGGTCGCGAGGGCTACACGGTTCCTCAACCCCTTTACGGCTTCGAGGAAGCCTACCACCTCGTCGGCGCTCAACACGACCGGCAACTTGCGGGGCGTCCGGGCGTAGGGGATCCGCTCAGGTAGATCGCTTCGACCGAGGGTCACGCCATAGAAGAACCGTAAGGCGCAGACGGTCTGGTTCAGCGCCGCCCAGGAGATCCGCCGGCCGACCAGATGCACCTGATAGGCGCGCACCTCCTCGCAGCCCAGCTGATCGGGCGAACGCCGAAAAAAACGACTGAACTTCGATACCGCATGGATGTAGGATTGCTGCGTCGCCGGCGACAAATTGCGGATCGTCAGATCTTCGATCATCCGCTGACGCAGAGGGCTCATCTGGGCCATCTGGGTTCTCCTGTCTGGAAGGGTTGGCTCAACACCAAATCCTCTCAGACAGGGGCCTCCTCAGGCCAGCGCCACGCACCCTCTACCGCGGCAGCGGTTTAGTTCAATC
>QHBT01000009.1 GCA_003244185.1 Candidatus Dormiibacter spiritus
TCGGCGATCACCGCCGGGTTGCGCGGGTCGTCCTCGGGAATGCCCGCCTCCACTTTGCCGACCAGGTCGGCGCCGACATCGGCCGCCTTGGTGTAGATGCCACCGCCGAGGCGGGCAAAGACGGAGACGAGCGAGGCGCCGAAGCTCAGGCCGACCATCGATTCCGGGCTCTTCGTGAAGTAGTAGGAGATGGCCACCCCGAGCAGCCCCAGGCCGACCACCATGAAGCCTGTCACGGCGCCGCCGCGAAACGCGACTGCCAGGGCCTTGTTCAGACCGCCCCGAGCCGCTTCCGCGGTGCGCAGGTTCGCGCGGACGGAGACGTTCATACCCACGTAGCCGGCTCCCGCGGAGAGGGCAGCGCCGACGATGTAGAGGATGGCGGTGACCCAGTTCAAGCCGAAGCCGATCACCACCGCCACGACGATTCCGATGATGAAGATCACTGCATATTGGCGGTTCAGATACGCGGCTGCGCCTTCCTGGATTGCCGAGGCGATCTCGACCATGCGGGCGTTGCCCGGTGCTTGGCGCAGCACGTTCAGCGTTAGGAGAGCGGCGAACAACACGGCTACGAACCCGCCGCCGATCGCCAGGACCACGCTCGAATCCATTGACTTCCCTCTCTCTTCTTGACTCTGCCGCCTTGGCCAGGCGGCCTTGATTACGGACTGGGAGTTGACTTGACCGGAGGTTGTGCCAGCACCCGGTCGAACTCGTCGACCTCAACGCTCGAAATCACATAAATCCTCTGGTCCCCGCCCCGCTGGGCGTAGTAACCGGAGCCATCGAAGCTCCGGTTACCGACGGATAGCGTATAGGACGCGCCTGCCGCGGTGCGACAGGAGACGACCTCGCGCGGCTGCGCCAGGCCCTCCGCGGTGGTGCTCCCCCCGTTCTGCAGTGTGTTCAGAACCCGGATGGAGTTGAGCGCGCTGATCAGCGTCGTGATCCGACCGTGGTCCCCTGGTTCGGGCCCGGGGCTCAGCAACTGCCACTCGGCGCGAACGTCAGTCCGCTCCATGGTCACCGCCCCGCTGCGGCCCTCGACCTTGACGTAGACGGTGTTGAGCAGGTCGCAGGGCACGAAGGCCGCCTGGGCCGGCGACGGTTGGGGCCGGTTCAGGAAGAGATAGGCGGCGATGCCGAAAAGCAGCACGAGCAGCGCCACGCCGCCCTTCCAGCTGACCATCCTCGGGCTAGTGGACCGTAACAGCCGAATATGGAGCATCCGCCGCCCCAGAGCCACCCCACGAAGCAGGCTTCGTGGGGACCCCGACAGACGGGCGGGCGCCCTCCGGGCGCTGATGCCGGTGCTCCATTCCCCGCAAGCGGGGCCCCCTAAGCAAGGGGGCCCGGCGCGCCTCGTCACCCATCAGCGATGGGATCCTCGTTGCGCCACCCGATCCTCCCACCCCACGAAGTCTTCCGACTTCGCGGGGACCCCGGTTGGCACCGCCCGCCTGGAACGGCGGTCTTCGAGCCTGAGGCCTGCTCCACATCCGACCGTTACAGTCCACTAGCGGCGGCGACGCACGTAGACCGCCACGCCGAGACCCGCCAGCAGAGCAGGCACCAGAAGCAGTGTCACAAACGCGTTCACATAGAGGTCCTGCTGGGTGATCGGCAGCGCCTGGGCTTGCGAAGGTTTGGACGCGACGGCTATCACCTCCTCCTGCTCGCTCAACCAGTCGAAGCCGGCCAGGAAGAGGTCGCGATTGAAGGTGCCCTGGGTGGTGAGCGCCAGGTTCTCCGCGATGTCGGGCGTTCCCACCAGGACCACCCGAGTCTTGCGGTCGGCAGTCCTCTTCACCTCCAGCGTCTTCATGAGCGTGAGCGGGCCCGCCTGGTCCGAGTCCTTGCGATCCAGGTCCGCCGAAGCTCGCGGCTGAGCGACCAGATACGAGCTGCTCGAGCTCTGCACGACGTCCACCGAGTCGACGCCCGCCGCCGCCTGGCCGCTGACGCTGCTCGAGTGGGGGAAGAGCACCGTATGTCCGGCCAGACCCTTGCTGATGGGTGAGTCGCCGTAATTAAAGACGGCCGCCACCGTCCGGTCGTTAGCGGCCTGGCGGCTGGAGTCGCCCTCCACCACCAGACCCCCCGAGAAGCCGACACCCAAGTCCTTGAGTGGTGAGTTGAGGGAGGCCGTGACCGCTTCGCCCTGCCAGGGCGCATAGGCGAGGAGCAGCTTGCCGCCCTGGCCCAGATACTGGTTCAGCGCTGCCTGGGCCGGCGCCGTCAACCCGCTGGTGGGGCCGACTATTGCCACCACCTCGCAGTCGGCCGGCACAGCAGTTTGCTGCGAGAGGAGCAGTGTCTGGAGCCGGTAGCCACGCTGCTTCAGCACATCCTGCGCTTGGGCGTAACCGGTCTGGCTCTGCCTGTCGAGCAGGTCGCGTTCTCCGTCCCCCTGAGCCCAGCAGACGAGCGGAGAGCGGTTCGACTGAAGACGCAGCAGCGCCCCTGTCACATCGGCCTCCGACTGCGAGGCAAGCGTCAGGATCACGGGTGGCTTGGCCTTGTAGCGCAGCACCAGATCCCCGGCGATGTCCACGCCCAGCTGTTGGGCCAGCGCGGGATCCTGGTCAGGATCGGCGAAACGAAGCTGGATGTGTGGCGTCTGCTGCTGATAGAGCTGGATCAGGCCCGTCGCCGTTCGCTTGCTCGCCTGCTGGTCGGGCCGGAAAAAGCCTGTGATGGTGAGGTCGGAATCCAGCCGCTTGGCCGCGAGCACCGACTGCGGCGCCAGCGTGTAGTAGCCGGCGCGCGTCAGGTCGATCGCCTGCACGCTCCGCGCCGCAACAAGGTTGAGCAGGCCGAGGATCCCGATCGTGAGCGCGCTGACGAGGACAGCAAGGGTGGCGAACCTCCCTCGCCGCGTTTGGGCAAGAGCCCGAAAGGCGCCTGGATCGAGCACCCCACCCACCGCCAGCGCGGCCGCCCCGAAGACCAGCGTCAGCCCGGCAGTTCGGTCCACCGCGCCGGCGTTCAGCGCCAGACCGGCTCCGGCGCAGAGCAGCAGCACCCCAGCGCCGGCTGCAGCCAGTGCCAATCGGCCGCTCCAACCGCGCGGCATCAGTGGGCCGCTCGACACTGGGTCAGGGCTGCGCCCAAGCCCTGGCTCAGCGCCATTTCCGCGACTCCAGCACCCGCGTCGCCAGGAAGAGCGCAGCGGCTATCACGCTCAGGAAGTAGACGCTGTCACGCAGCGTGATGAGGCCGGCGTTGAAGCTGGCGTAGTGGCTGGCGGCGCTGGCGTAGTCCAGCACGTCCCGCAGCCCGGCCGGAACGGGGAGTTGGACTGAGAAGGAGAGGCCTATGTGCAGGGTGAGCAGCGCAAACATGGCCACCATCGCCGCGATGATCTGGTTCGAGGTCACACTCGAGGCAAGCACCCCGATCGCCGTCCAGGTGGCGCCGATGAAGAGCAGGCCGGCATAGCCGGCCCAGATGGAACCGTAGTCGAGGGCCGGGATCTGGAACGTGTGACCGAACAGCGGCAGCTCCGTCTTGAGCTGCTGGTAGATGGACATGAGCGCTACGTAGACGAGGGTGAAGGCGGAAGCCGCGCAGAAGGCGCCGAAACCACCCAGCCATTTGCCAACCACCACCTCCCAATCCCGCAGGGGCGAGGTTAGGAGCATCTCCAGCGTGCCCGCCCGCCGTTCCTCGGCCAACAGACGCATGGTCAAGAGGGGGCTGATGAAGACCATCAGCGTCTCGACCAGGGCAAAGATCTGGCCCATCGTGAAGGGCTGCTCGTTGGCGAGGTTGGGCAGGTAGCCGAAGACTGTGACGAGTAGAGCCAGCAGGGCGGCCACCACGTAGAAGATGGGAGACACGAAGAGCCCTGTCATCTCGCGCCGGGCCAGCGTCAGGACGTTGGGCAGGCCGCTGGCCCAGAGGGCGGCGTAGAGGCGGTCACGCGGCGCGAGGTGGTCGCGGTCGAGCCCCTCCGCGAACGGTTCGCTAGTGGCTCCCGTTTCCGCTCGAGCGACCTCAGGGTCAAAAGCCTGCGGCTCCGTCGCCGGCTCCTCGATCAGCACGGCCGACGTCGCGGCAGCGCTCGGCTTGAGCGGCAAGGCATCGCTGCTGGGAGGGCTGCCGGGCTGCCGGCGAACGTGTCGGCGGACGGTCTTGCGGCGCGGCATCAGTTAGCGGCGGCGGCCGCCCCTGGTCACCTTCAGGAACACTTCCTCCAGGCTCATCGAGGCGCTCTTCAGCGAGCGCAGCTTGAGGCCGGCCCCCACCAGGGCCCGGGCCACCTGATCCTCCAGGTCGGCGCCACTGCCGTGGACCAGCACCAACCATTCCTCTTGCGTTGCCTGCAGCTTCACCTCGTTCACCGTCGGGAGATCGGCCAGGCAGGCCTCGATCGCCTCCCGCTCACCCTGCACCCTGGCCTCCACCTGCTGGCGGCGACCCTCCCCCAACCGGCGCGAGAGCCCAGCCGGCGTGTCGTCGGCAACTATGCGGCCCTGGTCCAAGATCACCACCCGCTCGCAGCTCGCCTGCACCTCGCTCAGGACGTGGCTGGAGAGGACTATCGTGTGGCGCCGGCCGAGCGACCGGATCAAGTCACGAGTCTCCCGCGTCTGGCGGGGATCAAGGCCCGCCGTCGGCTCGTCAAGGATCAGCACGTCAGGTTCATGGACAAGCGCCTGGGCCAGGCCCACCCGCTGTCGAAGCCCCTTCGAGAGGCGCCCTATCACATCTCGGCGCCGGCCGCCCAGGCCGCAGGCGTCAATGACCGTGTCGACTCGGGCCCGGCGCCGGCTCGGCGCCACTCCACGCAGCCGGCAGGCCAGCGATAGGTGCTGGTCGACCCGCATCTCCGGGTAGAGCGGATTGAGCTCGGGCAGATAGCCGATCCGGCGGCGCGCCTCGCGGGACTGGGAGAACACGTCGAAGCCGGCGACAGTGGCAGCGCCCGCGGTCGCCCCCAGATAGCCGGTCAGGATGCGCATGGTCGTCGACTTGCCTGCCCCGTTGGGGCCCAGGAAGCCGAGGATCTGGCCGCGGGGAACGGAAAAGGTGACGTCGACGATCGCCGGGCGCTCGTCGTAGTACTTGGTAAGCCCCTGGACGGAAATCAAGGCACAGCATTTTGGCAAAGTTTGGCGGCCGGGCTGTCCAGGCACTCTCGCTGGCCCGCCTCCCGCCGGCGCGTAGGGCCGGGCTACCGCCTCAGCGCCCGTGCGCTCGTCTCGGCGCCGGCGACCACGATTCGCCGCGCGGACGAGGATTGCGCTTCAGTGCCAAAAGCAGCGAGCCCGCCCGCGGCCAGGACCGATCCCGGCGCGACCAGGCGTCGAAGCCGCCCTGCTCGAAGAGAGCCCGCAGCTCCCACTTGATTCGGCCCCGGCCATCCTCGACCCGCGCCTGGACCGAGGCGGAGCCGTGGACGAGCTCGATCTCGTCGTAGCCGTTCTCGTACGCTTCGCGGACCCGCTCCAGCGCAAAGTCGATTGCAGTGAGCACGTCATAGCCGTGCAGGTCTTCTTGCCGCCGCCTCACCTGGCCGGCCACAGAACTCGGCTGATGGCGGACCCCAGCCAGCCACCGCCCAGACCGAGCAAAGCACCGAATACAACAGTCAGCAGAGCTGCCAGGACAGGCAGGCTGGGGAAGCCGAGGATGCCCGAGAGCACAGCTGAGCTGCGGGCCGCCTGACCGCGGACGGTCAATAGAACCAAGGGCAGCGCCCAGCCGGCAGCGGCGGCAAGCCAGGCCGTGTGCACTGAGCGGCCCCCCGCCAGTAGGAAGGTGAGCAGGAAGCTTGCGGGTAGGGCCAGCCACCAGATACCTATCTGGAGGCCCGCCCAGATCACGACGACCATCAGCACCCCAGCAGCCGCCACCAGCCGTGCCGGCTGCCGGCGGATCACGGCTGCAGCGTCCAGGTGGCGGACCCCGAGCGGCTCTCCGCCTCGGCCGCAGTGGTCATCTCGTGATATCTGCCCGCCCACCAATCGTCGACCAGGTTCTCGTACCAGGCCGAGACAGGGTTCTCGGCCTGCCCCGCCGGGTAGACGCCGTAGGAGCGGCCGCTGCCCCAGTCCACCACCATGCGCCAGCTCGGTCCATGCGTCGACACGGTGCCCGCGGCTGCGTCAGGCGTGCGTTCGTCGCCGCCTGCCCCGCGGGGACCGTAGCTCAGGCTCGTGTCGACGAGAGAGGCGATCAACCGCTGGTGAACCCGGCTCCAGGCCCAGGTTTCGGGCCGGGAACCAAACCGCCGAGCCAGCGAGCTGACAGCCTTGCCGAAAGCAGTGGCCATCACCAGATCGGGCGTAGCCGAAACCGAGCCCGGCGGTGAGAAAGCGTCTGTGGGCGCCCCGCTCAGGGTCCAGCCTTCAAGCGCGCCTCCGAGCGGCCCGGCCACCTCAGTGATCGGTACGCCCACCCGGTAGTGATCCCACCAGGGCTGGAAGGTCTGGCTCAGGTACTCCCGCCAGAACGCATCCCAGATGCTGGCGGCTGGGGAGCTGGCGCGCATGACACCGTCCCAGCCCCGGATCTCCGCCAGCGCCTGCCTGTGGAGCGGATCCAGGTCAGCTTCGCCCACCGCCCCCAGCAGCCGAGGCAGCACCCGGACGGCCAGTTGATCGCGATCGTCGAGCTGAATGCGCTGCACGTCCAAGACCGTCAGGGGACCCTTCAACGACTGCAGCGCGGTGCGGATCTCCGCCGCTCGGTACCCGGGGTCAAAATCGTCCTGGGAGGTGCCTATGTAATAGGGGTAGTCCCCGCCGACCGGCCGCTGGTTGGCGGAGACCACCATGTGGCCGGGTGGGTCGTAGACCTGCGGTACCTGCTCCAGCGGCACTGTGCCGACCACGTCGGCCTCGCCCGTGCCGGGTAGGGGAAGATCCGGCCTGGCGGCCTTCACGATCGGGTAGAGCCCGGGAGCGTAGATGCCTATGTGGCCGGCGGCGTCGGCGTAGACCCAGTTCTGCGTCGGCGAGGTCCAGTCTTTCAGCGCCGCCTTGAAGCCCGGCCAGTCTCCCGCCCGCATCATCCTGAGAATCGAGCCCAGGCCGCTGGAGGGGACGTTGCCCATCCACTCCACCGCGAGCGTCTGGCCCTGCTGGGTCAGGATCGGCCCGTGCACCGTCAGCTTCAGCTCATGGTGCTCAGCCGAGCCACCCTTGACCGGGATGTCGTAGGAGATCCTCTCCATCCGGTGCCAGGCGCCCTGCCAGAAGTACTGGTCGGGATGCGCTGGGTCGGTCTTTTCGGCGTAGTAGAGTGTTGCCTGGTTCTGGGTGTCCGTGGCCCCCCAGCTGATCTGTTCGTTGCGACCGATGGGCACGACGGGGGCGCCGGGGAAGGTGACCCCGCGGACGTGATAGGAGGGCGACTCCAGGTCAACCTGGAACCAGACTGAGGGCAGGTTCAGCGCCAGGTGAGGATCGTTGGCCATGAGCGGCTTGCCGGAGGCGGTGAGGGTCCCGTCGACAGCCCAGTTGTTGCTGGCGCCAGTCTCCGCAGCAAACTTCGGCAGGCCGGCGGTTCGGCTGAGCAGCGAGGCCGCTGCGGCATCCGCCCCATCGCCAACGACTGCCGCTGGCAGAGGTGCGGCAGCGGCCGTCTGGTAGGGCCCGGGGTCGTAGGGGGTGTCGCGGTTGGACGCCGGGAGAACCGGGAACCACCGGCTCGCCCGATCGGCGCCAAGCGCTTTCACCAGGCGCGTGTTCGTCAGCGGATTGGTCTGGTAGGCCAGGTCCTGGGCCTGGATGCCCTTGATCACAGCCGTGTCCAGGAGCTGCCAGTTGGCAGGCTCGTAGCCGAGGAGCTTGAAGAAGGCGGGCAGGTTGCGCTCAGTCTCGGCCTCGTGGATGCGGGCGTTGACGCCGTCTGCGTATGCCTGCAACACCGCGCGCTCGTCGGGCGCCAGCCGCTTCAGATCCTGCTGCGCAGTGCGGCTCAGACCCAGGTCCAGCTCGAACTCGTCCACCGGAAGCAGTTTGCTGCCCAGCACCTGGGCCAGGCGGCCCTCGCCCTGGCGCCGGATCAAGTCCATCTCGAAGAGGCGGTAACGGGCGTGCACGTAACCCAGGGCGAGGAAGAGGTCGTGATCGTCCCGAGCCCGGATGTGCGGCACGCCCAACGCGTCGAAGGTGACCGAGGCCTGGGCGTGCAGGCCGGTCAGCTGCAGGCTCTGATCGTGCGGCAGAGCGGCATCCGGCCCCGCTGTCCAGAAACCGGTGGCGGGGTCCAGGAGAGGGCCGACACCTGTCAGCGGTCCCGCACCGTTGGTGCCGGCGTAGAGGAGCCCGCCGCAGACGACGGTGGCCAGGATCGCGTTTGCCAGCGCACCCGACCTGCGGACCACCTGCCGAAGGCTAGCATCGCGCGGACCCTGCGCTGGACGCACTTCGCTGAGGCGAGGTGATGGCGAACTCTCCGCTCAACGCTGAAAGTCAGCGGCCTGTAAACTCTGGCTCCTGCTTCTGGAAGAACGAGACAATGCCGACGAGGGCGTCCTGACTCAGCGCAGCGCGGGCGAAATGCCGAGCTTCCAGCTCCAGTGCGGCTGCCAGGGGCAGGTCTTGGCCCCCGTTCAGTGACTGTTTGATGAGCCCCAGGGCGAGCGTCGGCGCCCGCGCCAGCCGCTCAGCCAGCTCCAGCACCGTCTGGTCCAGCCGCTGCGGCGACACCGCCTGGTTGACCAGACCGACCGCCTCCGCCTCGACGGCTGAGAGCCTCCTCGCTTCGAAGAGCAGGGGCAGAGCCCGTGCTCTGCCGATCAGGCGCGGCAGCCTCTGGGTGCCCCCGGCCCCGGGCATGATGCCCAGGGCCGCCTCCGTCTGACCGATCCGGGTGCGGCCGTCCTGGACCATGATCCGGTAGTCGCAGCACAGCGCCAGCTCGCAGCCGCCGCCCAGCGCATGGCCGTTGACGCGAGCGATGACAGGCTTCGGGCAGGCCGCGATGGCGGCAAAGCCGGCAGCGGAGCGAGCGAGCAGGCGCACCACCTGCTCTTCCGCGTCCGGCGCCTCCCGGTCCAAGCTGCCCATTTCGCTCAGGTCCGCGCCGACGCTGAAGTAGCGCTCGTAGGCGCTCTCCAGCACCACCGCGCGGACCTCGACATCGGCGCCCAGCTCTGTGAAGGCGGCGGCCAGCTCCTGCATCAGGTCGGGGGCTATCGCGTTGTTGCCGCCGCGGTGCATGACCACCCGGGCAACAGAGCCTGACCTTCGGACGTCGACCAAGTCAGCCACCTCAGGCGGTGAAGAGCGGGATGCCGCCGGCGATCTCCAGCGCCGCCCCGGTTATGTAACCCGCCTCTTCGCTGCAGAGAAACGCGATTGCGGCGGCGACCTCCGACGGCTCGCCGAAGCGCTTCATCACTGTGCGGTTCCGGAAGCGCTCGTAGAGCGGGTTCACGGCAGCCGCCGCGCTGCCCGCCTCGCTGAGGATGATGCCTGGCACCACTGCGTTGGCGGTGATGCCATGCCTGCCGCCCTCCAGCGCCGCCGTGCGGGCCAGCCCGATCAGCCCAGCTTTGGTGGCGGCGTAACTGGCCTGTCCGAAGCCGCCCATGGTGCCGGCCACGCTGGACATGTAGATGATCCGGCCCCAACCGCGTTCGACCAGGTGTGGCCAAACCTCCTTGGTGCAGTTGAAAGCCCCTGTCAAGTTGACGGCGATGTCGCGGTCCCAGAGCGCGTAGTCCTGCTGCGGAATCTGCGCTGTGTGGTCAAGCGTGGCGGCGTTGTTGATCAGAATGTCGATGCCGCCGAACTGCACTCTCACCTGAGCGAACACCTCCCGCACCTGTTCGCGGTTGGTCACGTCCATCTTGACAGCCGTCGAGCGCCGGCCGAGAGAGCGGATCTCCTCGGCGGTGGCGTGGGAATGCACCCAGCCCTGGCTGGCAGCAACCTGGGCCAGCACGCTGTTGGCGCCTTCGGCGGTGATTGCCAGCTGCGGATCGTCCTCCAGCAGGATGTCGGTGATGACCACGTCGGCTCCCTGCCGGGCAAGGGTGAGGGCGTCCTCCCGGCCCAAACCGCGAGAAGCGCCAGTAACTACAGCGACCCGACCGCTGAGATCAAACATCGCCACCGCCGTCTTCGACCCGCCTCAATCGTTGAGCCGGATGGTGGCCCGCTGGCCGCTGATGGCGCGAGCGATCACCAGGCGCTGGATCTCGGCAGTGCCCTCCCAGATCTGGTAGATCTTCGCATCCCTCATCCACTTCTCGACCGGATACTCCTTGATGTAGCCGTAGCCGCCGAGCACCTGGATCGCGTCGACTGTCACCTGCATCGCCACGTCGGCCGCGAAGAGCTTGGCCATCGAGCCCTCCGCCCGCTCGAAGGGCCTCCGGTTGACTGCCATCCAGCCGGCGCGCCAGATGAGCAGCCGGGCGGCGTCGATGCTGGTCGCCATGTCGGCGAGCTTGAAGCCGATGGCCTCGTGCTGAACCAGGGGCCGGCCGAACTGGTGTCGCTCGCAGGCGTAGTCAAGCGCAAACTCGTAGGCCGCCCGAGCGATGCCAAGCGCCCCCGCCGCCACACCCGGTCGGGTCGCCTCCAGGGTGGTCAGCGCCCCCAGCGCGCCGGGGCCGGCAGCATCGCTCTCCGGCTCACCGCCCAGGCGGTGGTCCTCCGGCACGAAGCACTCCTCCAAGATGAGCTGGGCCGTGTGGCTGGCCCGAACGCCGAGCTTCTGCTCTTTGCGCCCCATGACGAGGCCTGAGGTGTCCTTTTCGACTAGGAAGGCAGCTATGCCGCCGGGCCCGGCGGCCGGATTGGTGTTGGCGAAGATCACGTGGTAGTCGGCGATGCCGCCGTTGGTGCAGAACTGTTTGGTGCCTCTCAGCACATAGCCGGGCTCGCCGCGCTCTACGGTGCGCCGGGCGGTTGCTTTCAAGGCCAGCGCATCGGAGCCCGAATCAGGCTCCGTCAGACCCAGGCCGCCCAGCACCAGCCGCCCGGGATCGGTGAACTGCGGCAGCCAGCGACGCTTCTGCTCCTCATTGCCCATGGAGCGGATCCCTGCGATCGCGAGCCCCATGCTTTGGATGCAGACACCTATGCCTGCGCAGCCCCAGTGCAGCTCCTCGTTGAGGATCAGCTCAGTCAGGAAGTCGAGGCCCTGGCCGCCGTACTCCTCAGGCAGAAAGGCGGCTGGACTGAGTCCCAATCGGTGGGCCTTGCGGACCACCTCGTAGGGGAATTCCTCGCTCTCGTCGTAGCGTGCCGCCACGGGCCGGATCTCCTTCTCGGCGAAGGTGTGAGCGAGCTGCCGGATCTCCTCCTGCTCGGGGCTAAGGGAAAAGTCGAGGGGCATTTGATTCTCCTTCGGTCGCGCTTCGGGAGAGAGTGCAGGCGATGACGCGCGTCACGTCTTTCGCGGCAGTCTCTTACTCCTCGTGGTACTCGGCGATCGCCTTCGAGAGGACCGCTTCACCGTTCTGATTGACCGCCGACAGTTTGAGGCCGCCCGCCACCGGATCGGCGCTGTAGGTGATCTCATCCCCAGGTCGGACCATGCCGGCGAAGCGGCAGGACAGCCGCCGGATGCGCCGCGGATCGCCCGCCTCGGCCACCGCCACACTGGCCAGCTGACCCATCTGCAGCATGCCGTGCGCGATCACGCCGGGCAGCCCCACCGAATGGGCGAACGTCTCGTCCAGGTGGATCGGATTGTGATCGCCGGAGGCTTCAGCGTAGGCGTTGATCTGGTGCCGCGTGACAGTCACCTTGCGCTGGCTCATGGCTGCCTGCCCCGGATGATGAAGAGGGCCTTCGACCGGCAGAACAACTCGCCCCGGCCGCTGGCGGTCGTCTCGAAGCCAAGGAAGCGCATACCGCGTCGATGCTGATCGGAGACTATTCGGCCCTGGGCGATCACTGTTTCGCCCACCTCCGGATGGCGGCTCCACTCGAACTCCTGCTCGGCATGGAGGAGATTGGCCACGTCCACAGCTGCCTCCGCGTCTTGGAACAGCTGGGGCGCAGTGGCGAACAACCCGTACACGGCGGCGAATGTGGGCGGAACTCCCTGCGCCGGGTCCGCGCCAACCGCCCGGGCAAATGCCTCGACACGCTCGCGCTCGATGGTAAGTTCGACCGGCGGGTACTCCCGGCCGATCAGTGGTGGAACTCCCGCGACCGCGCCATCGCCTCCAGATCGCGCTGCTTCCGCTCCGCCTGCTCGCGGTCTGGGAAGAAGAGGAAGTGTCCGCGTCCATGGACGTAATAGCCGCCTCCCTGGTCGCGGGTCACCTTCACCTGCGCCAGTTCCGCGTCGTAGACCTGGCCCGAGGCGGACACCTTGAGAAGCGTCATGCCGAGTAGGCTACTCGCCGCCGCGTCAATCTGTCCTTGAGCCGCCGCAAGAGAAGTGGCCGCAGCTCGAGCCATGCCTCCAACGCAGCGTCCTCGGCGGCTTCCGCCAGCTGCCGCGGGGCGTAGGCGGCCAGCGTGAACCGATCGGCGAGCCGGCCGGCTGGGCCGGCCGCTTCGGGCATCTCCCGAGCCAGCCGCCGGCCGAACTCGAGAGGCGTTTCACCAGGGGAACCGCGGATGCCTGCCAGCGCCGCCAGCCGCCGCGTGCGGGACCAGGCGCCGTCGGCAGTCCCCGGCCGCAGATAGCGCGACAGGAAGAGTAAGCCCAAGCCCAGGACCAGGGCCAGCAGCAGCAGCAAGAGCGGTGAGGCTGCTGGCAGCCGTGCGGCGGCGCCGGCCTCCGTGCCTGCCACGCCGTTCAGATTGGGGTCCCCAAGCAGTCCCTGGGGAACCCGCGGGGTGGCACCGACGCCATTGCCCGCGCCCACGGCGTTGGGATCGCAAGCGATCGAACCAGGCGCGCAGCCGGCGCCGGCGCCGGCCCGCTGGATCGGGAAGTACTGGCCGTCCGACGTCGGCTCGAAGGGGATCCAGCCGTAACTGGGGAAGTACACCTCGACCCAGGTGTGCGCGTCTGATTCCTTCACCACGAAGCGATCGAGCTTCTCGTCATAGGTGCCAGGTCCGTAGCCGTTGACCAATCGGGTGGGCAGGCCGAGGGCGCGCAGCATGTCGCCCATGGCGCTCGCGAAGTACTCGCAGTAGCCCTGCTTGCCAGTGAACAGGAAGTAGTCCAGCGGGTCATCGGTGCCCGGCGATGGCGGGCTCAGCGTGTAGGTGTAGGTGCTGCGCAGGTAGGTCTCGATAGCCTGCGCCTGGTCATACGGGTTCGTCTTGCCAGCCGTCACCTGTTGGGCCAGCTGCGCGATGCGCTGCGCCACCTCGGGGGGCCTGTAACCCTGCGTGGCGGGGCTCGCTGACTGACCCGGTCGGTAGGCGTTGGAGAAGGCCCGGTACGCTTCCAGCCAGGCAGGATAGTCGGTGCCGGCGGCGCGCAGCTGATCCTCGCCGGCCGTCGAGTAGGAGGTGTTCACGTGGTAGCTGCCGGAGCTGCTTTGGCCACGTGCGCCGGAGAGACGGTCGAGTGTGTAGAGGCCACTGGTCGGCACGGGCTGGCCGTAGGCCCGGCTGGACCGGGCCAGCGCCGCCCGGTCGAGCTTCTGCAGCTGACCTGTGTAGAAGATGACGTCCTGAGCCGCGCCAGGTGGCTTCAGCATCTGGATCGTCTCGCCAGCCTGCGCCTGCTGTTGGTAGCTCTCGGCGTAGGAAATCGCAGTGTTTCTCGGGATTGGCACCGGCGGCTCGACTATGTCGTTGTATTTCCACTCAGGACCGGTGGGGCCGCGGCCGGTCCGGGTCAGGTTAAGACCACGGAAGTAGGCAGGACCGCCGTAAGCGCTGTCGAACTTGTAGGTGAAGACCACCCCGCTGGTGCGCTGGATGGGTCCGCCCATCCTAACGTCGGTCGTGAATCCTATCGAGTTCCCGGTGGCGCCGCCCGCTCCGAGCGGGACCGGATGGTTCAAGCGTTCCTGCAGGTCCGCCCAACCGCGAAAGGCTGAGTTCTGGAAGTCGATGGTGCGATCTGTGGTGGAGAGCGGAGGCAGGAACAGACCCAGCAGCACAAGTCCCACCAGCACCAGCACCCCGCTTTCCCAGAAGTCCCAGCGGGCGTCACCGCTGAGGCGCACCTGCCGCCGTCCGGCCGATTCCAGCGAGCGCTGGTAGGTGGTCCAGAGCAGCAGGCTCAGCGTCAGGATCAGAAAGCTGAGGACGTAACCGTTCTGCTGGTCGGGAAAGTTGAGCAGGTTCCCGGCGAAGACGACAGCCCCCGGCGCCACGCCGAGCAGCGGCTGCTGCCAGCGCAGCGAGCACCAGGCGAGCCAGCCGCCGATCAGCCAGAAGCCCAGGTTCAGCAGGTAGAGGTAGGAGACGTTGTCGAGCGCCGCATCTCCGCTGAGCACCCGCGGCCACCAGGCGCGGGCCAGCCCGAGTAGATCACCTGGGTCGGTCGGATGGGAGCGGACCAGGGCGCCGTGGCTGGCCCACACGGCGACGACTGGAGCAGCGAGCAGGCCGAAAAGGAGTACCACGCCGGCCGGCAGCGGCCGGATCAGCGCCGTGAGCCCGAAGAGCAGTGCGGCGACCAGCGCGACCAGCGTGAGAGAGCTCGAGTCCGGCACCCAGTTGGCTGTCACCGTCGAGTTGGCCAGAGCCAGCGTCAGCAGGACGACCAGGCAGGCAGTGATCCAGGTGCCGCGCGGCAGCTGGACCGTGCCCCTGACGCGTTCAGACCAGACGGACTGCATCACGCGTGCTCACCAGGCGGGAGAAGTCGTCGCCCCGGCGCACCACGTAGAGCTCGGTCTCGGAGCCAAGATCAAAACTCAGGTTGCTGCCGGCGGCGCCGAAGCTGCAGGCGTCCAGGTAGAAGACTATCAACGCAGCGCCCGGCGCTCTGACGCTCTGCAGGCTGCCGAGCCAGGCCGGATCGGCGCTGGGTGTGATGACCGCCACCGCCCGTCGGGGGAGCCGGCGCAGCTTCTCCCAGACGCTGGCGCGGGCCAGCGGCAGACTCCCGTCCGCTCCGCAGAGTGCGAAATAGTCAAGCAGCGCCCGGTCCTTCCGGCCGGTGCGGCTGGGCTCGATCAGCGTCCCCCGATCGTCGGTGGCGATCAGGCCCACCTGGCGCCCGTTCTCCTGCACCTGGACGCAGAGGGAAGCCGCCAGGCTGACGGCGTATTCAAGCGTCGACTCCAGACCTTCGCCATGGTGGACGCTGCCTTCCAGGTCCAGCACCACCCAGACGTCGGCTGTAAGCGGCTGCTCGAAAGTCTTGCTCATGAGCTGGCCGTGCTTGTGGCTGAGCGGCCAGTGGATGCGGCCGAAAGAGTCGCCGGCCACGTAGTCGCGAACACCTGAGCTCTCCGGCGGATAGTCGGACCAGTTGCCTGTCCGGGGCGCGATGCCGGCATGCTGGCTGGCCGGCACCACCAACTCGGGCAGGGGCCAGATGCGCGGGTAGACGAGGGCTTCGTTGAGGGCCTCCACCCGAACCTGGCGGCGGAACAAGCCAAAGGGCTCGCTCACCACGACCTGGGTGGGGCCGAAACGCACCCGGCCGCGCTGCTTATAGACTCCTTGGCTGGTCCAGAGAACCGGCCTCTTGCCCAGCGAAACCACCCGACCTGGCTGGTAGTCGCGCAGGCCGCTCAGGTCCTGCACCTCGACCCAGGGCGCAGGCAGGCGGCTCTGCTTCCGCACGCTGAACGTCTCCTCGAAGGGCTCTCCCACGCTCGAGCGGCCGGCATCGAGCGAGCGCTGAAGGTGGACTCCGCGGGCCACCAGCCGGGGCCACGCCCAAGCCAGGAGGAGCAGGCCGCCCAGGGCGTACGCCACAGCGAAAGCGGGCCTGATGGCAGTGAGGTAGGAGAGGAACAGAAGCACGCCGATCCCGGCCGCCAGAAGCACCCGGGTCATCGGCCGCCCCTCCCCGCCAGCCGACCCGATGACATCTCCTGGCGTCCCTAGTCGTGCGGCCGGTAAACCGTTGACATCAGCGCCGGCCGGTCATGATTCGTAGGCCAGCTGGGGCACCGGTTCGTGCTCCAGCAGCTGGCTCAGGATTCGGCTCGCCGAGCTGCCCTGCATCTCCGCGTTGGGCCGGAGGATGATGCGGTGTCCCAGGATGGGCTCAGCCAGCGCCTTCACATCATCTGGCAGGACGAAGGACCGGCCGAGAACCGCCGCCCTGGCCTGAACTCCGTGAAAGAGGTTCAGCGTGCCTCGGGTGCTGGCTCCCAGCGCGATTTCGCGATGGCTGCGGGTTTTCTGCACCAGCCGGGCGATGTACTGCTTCAGTGCCGGCTTGACGTAGACCTGCCGGCAGTGACGCTGGGCATCGCGCAGCTCGTGGGGCGCGATGACAGGCTGCAGCTCATCGAAGGGAGACTCCACCTTGTCCTGGTCCAGCAGCTGCGTCTCCTGGTCGATGCTCAGATAGCCGAGCCGGACCTTCATGAAGAAGCGGTCGAGCTGGGCCTCAGGCAGGGGGAAGGTGCCTGAGTACTCGATGGGATTCTGGGTGGCCATGACCATGAACGGTCGTGGCAGCAGGTGAGTGTCGCCGTCGACTGTCACCGTGTGCTCCTCCATCGCCTCGAGCAGGGCAGCCTGGGTCTTCGGTGTGGCACGGTTGATTTCGTCTGCCAGCAGCACCTGAGCAAAGACCGGGCCGGGCCGGAACTCAAAGTCATCCTGCTTCTGATTGAAGGCCCGGACGCCAGTCACATCGGAGGGCAGCAGGTCAGGGGTGAACTGGATGCGGCGGAAGCTGCAGTCCAGCGAGCGAGCCAGCGCCTTCGCCAGCATCGTCTTTCCCACACCCGGCACGTCCTCAATCAGGAGGTGGCCCTGACAGAGCAAGGTGACGAGACACTGGCGGACCTCGTCGTCCTTGCCGACGATGGCACGGCCCACATTTGCCAGGACCGCTTCGGCGACTTGCTGGACGTCGTCGAACGCGGCGGCGTCTCTCAACGCACTCTGACCGTGGCGGGTCGGCAGCGAGCGCACTGGCTAAAGCTCGGCATCTCTCCGGTCTCGGGATTATAGAACCGGAGCCGAAGCACCGCTTGGACTCGAACCGAAGAGTCGGAGACCTGGCAGGGTGAGAAGTCCTGGCGGGCTTGACTTCCCAGTCGGGGATTGGGTAGGGTGACTCCCGACAAGCAATGTCCCGCGGTAAGGGGCAAATTTCGGGGGTAGCTCGGTAGTTGGCGGTAATCAGTCGATTCTTCGCGCACGCCATCGTTCTGGTGATCGCGATCTCATTGGCAGGTTACGCGACTGTGAACCAGGATTTCCGGTCCAGCGCGAACCTGCGGCTCGGCGTGGTCAACGCCCAGGGCCTGGCGCTGGGCGAGGGCGGCCAGAGCGGCAGCGTCGAGCTCGGCCGCTCGGGCACCATCGTGAAGCCGGCGGGCCTTCCCAACGGTCCGGAGCTGCAGCACCAGCCGATCCGCTACACGGCGAAAGACGGCGACGACATCTACTCGGTCGCCAAGCGGTTTCAGGTTTCCAGCAACGAGATCCGCTGGTCCAACCCGACGCTGCTGGCCAAGAGCGACAGGATTGCCGGGGGCGAGCAGCTGATCGTGCCCCCGCTGCACGGGGTGGTGGTCACCGTCAAAGCCGGCGACACCCTGAGCGACCTCGCTGCCCGTTATCACGCCTCCGCCCAGGCCATCGCCGACTTCAACTACCTTCGGACCGCCGACCAGCTGCCGGCTGGCAACCAGCTGATCATCCCCGGTGGGATCGGCCCCCAACTCTGGCCTCGACGCTTCTCGGATGAGGCGCCCCACATGGGCACGTTCAGCAATTCGAAGTTCGTCTACGGCCAGTGCACCTGGTACGCCGCCAGCCGCCGCTACGTGCCGTGGACGGGTGACGCGCACGCCTGGTACGACAACGCGCGGGCGTTGGGCTATCCGGTGGGACAGACTCCTCAGCCGGGCGCTTTCATGATCACCTGGGAAAGCGTCTATTACGGCCACGTTGCCTTTGTGGAACAGGTCAACGAGGACGGTTCCTTCCAGATCTCGGAGATGAACTACAAGGGCTGGAATGAGATCGACACCCGACTGCTGAGCCCCGCCGACTACAGCAAGGTCCACCTGATCGGCTTTATCTACTAGTCCCTGTCCGTGTGGCCGCAGCTCGGGCTAGGCACCCCGCCCAATGATCTACAGGAACAACGCCGCGTGCTGCTCGAGCCAGGTCCGGTAACCGGTTGCCGGCCGGCCGAGCAGCTGTCCAACATCAGTCGTGACCACATCAACGGTCCCGGCCTTCACGGCGGCGTAATTCGGGCGGTGAGGTTGGAGCATGGCTGGCTCAGACGCTCCGTTTATTGAGCTACGAGTCACAGTCCGATCGTCCGGGCAAGAGCACTGTTGTAAACCGCCTTTTGCGATGCGCTCTTCGTCTATATCCTGCGAAGCCATCTTGCCGACCTTCCAGCCGAGGACGCCAGCTGGTTGCGCGGTCTCTGGCCGAAGCGAGAGTTGGAACGGCCCTGGGGCTCATGCCCGAACAGCCGGCCAGGGAGTGGACGCTGGTCGAGCTGGCATTGAAGGGGGGCCTCGCTCGCTCCGCTTTTGCAGTCCGATTTCGGTCTACTGCCGGTGATACGCCGATCCAGTATCTGACCAAGTGGCGCCTGGAAAGGGCTGCCGCGATGCTCCGCGATGGAGCGATGGTCGAGCAGGTAGCCGCGGCGGCGGGCTATGAGTCGGCGGCCGCGTTCAGTAATGCCTTCAAACGTCATCTGTCAGTGCCGCCCGGCGCCTACCGCCGAGCGGATCACTGGCTACGTTCGCCAGCGCTGGCGGAGGCCTGCTTGAACGTCCAGCGCTGGACGAAACATGATAGAGGTGTTAGCATATTTCTACGGCAAGAACTGCCAGCCTAATCCACTTCTGGAGTAATTTAGATGGGAACCCTCCTGCTGATCGTCCTGGTCGCCCTCTTCCTGGCCCTAATCTTCGGCGGTGGTGGCTACACCTACCGCCGCTACTACCGCCACCCGATGACTGGTGATGAGATAGTTGAGGAGCAACCGGGTGACAGCCCGATTGGAATGATCCTCGGCCTCCTCATCCTGGGCGTTATCCTGCTTTTCCTCATCTATGGCGGCTTCAATTTCTGGCATTGGTTCAACGTAGCGGTGGGGCAGCCAGGGGCTGCGCCCACACCCTGAGAGGTCCCGCAATCTCGGCTTCAGGGTGAGAGGTGGCCACCTCCGAAGCAGCGACGGTTCTGCAACTACCAGCCAGCGGCGTTAGCCGTCTGGGCCGCCCTAGCTATACCTCGACCAGGCCTTTGCGAACGGCATAGAGGACCGCCTGGGCGCGGTCGAAGATCTGCAGCTTCTCGTACATGTTGCTGACGTGATTGCGCACAGTCTTTTCGCTGATGCCCAGCTTGTAGGCGATCTGTTTGTTGGCCATGCCGGTCGCGAGCAGCTTCAGGATCTCTATCTCTCGGGGGGTCAGCCCATCGTAGAACTCGTTTCGAGTACTGGTGCCGGTCAGCATGTCGAGCACCCGCGTCGCCACGGTGCTAGCCATCACCCGCTCGCCGGCCATCACGGCCAAGATGCTGGAGACGATGGCGTCCGCCCGCGAGTCCTTGAGCACATAGCCCGAAGCCCCCGCCTGCAAGGCCTGAATGATGCTGGAGTCGGTGTCGAAGGTGGTCAGGATCAGCACCTTCATTTCCGGGTTGGCGGTCAGTATGCGCCGGGTGGCCTCGATGCCATCCAGGCCCGGCATCTTGACGTCCATCAAGATCACATCTGGCTTCAGCGAGGCAATCAGATCTATGGCAGCCAGTCCGCTGCCGGCCTGACCGACGACCTCGATGCGAGGATCCTCGCCCAGCAGCAGGGCGAGCCCACTGCGAAACAGGGTCTGATCGTCGACGACGACTACCTTCACGGTCTCGGTGGTAACGCTCATATCAGCTTCTCCTTGGGAATCAGGGCCGCAAGCTCGGTGCGGTGCGGGCTTACGGGTTTGATAGTCATTTCGCCGCCCAGCAGCAGGGCACGCTCCCTCATTCCGAGCCTGCCCAGCCCGATGCCGTCCGCCAGGCCAGACTGCAAGGCCTGCCCATCGTCGACGACGCTGACCACTGCCAGGTCCCCCTCCGCTATCCCCAAGAAAACCTCGACCAGCTTTGCGCCGCTGTGGCGGCGGACGTTGTTAAGCGCCTCTTCCAGCATCCGGTAGAGGTTGATCGACGCCATGATGGCCAACCGCGACGGCCAGGTCGCTGAGACAGTGAACCGGGTGAGGATGCCGGTTTGGGCCTGGAACCGGTCCAGCATCCGGCCGACCCAGGCCGGAAAGTCCCGGCCGAGATCCTTCTGGCCCCGCAGCTCGTAGAGAATCTCGCGAATGTTGCCCAGCACGTCCCGGATTGCGTCCTGGTAGAGAGTCACTTCGGCCACCATGCGCTCGCGTTCGAACTCGAGCAAATTGAAGTTCTCCATCTCGACGAGCATCGCCGCAAGGGGCTGCGCGACCCGGTCCTGGAGCTCGCGGGCAACGTCTTGCTTGATGCGCAGCTCGGTGGCATGAGCATCTGCCATCCGGGCTTTGCCGTCGTCCGCGAGGGTGTCGAGGGTCACCAGTTCCGTTTCCGGCCTCCAAAAAAGCTGCTGTAACAACTGACGACCTCGGCAGGGCCTGTTAGCCCAGGCCATAGGTCAGCCCGGACTGGATGTTCCGGGTAAACTGATCATAACTCCTTTGAAAAAACGAGTCAAGAGCCTCAATTCGTTAGGCTACCTGCACCAGCTCCGCCCAGTGCTTGGAAAAACGGACTATGCCGCGATACGTCGAATCCCACCTTTAGTTATAGCAGGATTATCAAATTCTCGCACATAGCGGGCTCGGGTTCCGGGACATCCCGATCGCCAATGGGCTGGGCTGGGGTTGCCGCCTTTCTGAGCCAGGTGGAGCGATCGGATGGGATGGCCAGCTCTCAGATTGGCAGACGCGTACCACAACGCCCGCCGCCGTGCGCACCGGGGCCGACCGTCCCGGTCACCTGGGCCTCAGGCTCATGGCGGCACAAACGTCCTATTGGCTGCGACTGCCGGCGCGTGCGATTCTCGGACACAGGCCGGCTGACTTCCGCCGGTTCCGATATGTGGAGGAGGGAACACAAACGAATGGGAGGCAAGAGACATCACGGTCGTCGCTTCTTCCGGATCATGCCGCGCGTGGTGCAGGCTGACCGGACCCTGGTGCTGGCTGATCTGTTGCCCATGGCGCCGCCGAGTGGGCTGGGCTGGATCAGGGACCGCCACTGCCACCAGCGCCCCGCTCGCGTGCTGTGGCTGGCGGCGTGTCTATGACCGTCGTACTGAGCCCGGCGGGCGGAGCCCGCGGGCGACCGACTGCACCGGCTCCCGGAACCGTCGCCACGTGCGCCCCCAGCCTTCTGCTGGTGGATCGCCAACCCCTCTTCCTGGAGGCGCTTGGCTCGCTGCTTCGGCAGCCGCCGCTCAGCGCTCTGACCCGGGCGACGACCGGCTCTGACCTCACCGCTCAGATGGTCGAGGCGGCCCGGCCCGATCTCGTCGTTTGCGACCTGAACGCGGAGCCGCTGGACGGCCGCGCCGTCCTCCGAGCCATGCTGGGGCTCCGGCCGCCAGTCCCAGTGATCATCCTCGGCGAGCTGGTTGAGATGGTGCTGGCCGTGGGGCTGATGCTGGAGGGCGCGGCCGGCCTCTTCATCAAAGAGTGCGCGCAGGCCGAGCTTGTCACTGGAGTGGTCGCGGTACTCGACGGCCACCGGGCGGTCAGCGCTGAACTGCTGGAGGCGGCCATCGCCGGTCCGCACCGGCGGGGCGCGGTGCCTGGCTCACCGGCCGAGAATCTATCCCCCACCGAACTCGAAGTGCTTGCCCAGCTGGGGCAGGCACGGTCGGTGGCGGCGATCGCCCGCGCGCGGACTGTCAGCGAGAAGACCGTCCGCAACCACATCGCGGCGATCTACAGGAAGCTCAGCCTGCGCAACCGCACGGAGGCGGTGCTGCTTGCTGCGCGATGGGGCCTAATCCCCAATTCATGACATCGGACTGGTCCGCGGGGGCGACCCGGGCGCGTTCGCCCCGCCGGTTGGGCGCTGCCGCACGGCTGCTGGGCAGTTTGGCCGTCAGTCGGGACAATCGCCCATTGCTATGGGCGTCTGCCCTTCTCCCTGACAAGTAACACGCTGTACGTATCCTCGACTTTCCTGAGACACCCGGAGGCGCCAGACAGTTGTCTCGCCTACTCGGGGATAGGACAACTTAGACTGGCTGCTGGTTGATCGCCTTTACGGCCTCCAGGTTGCCGGGCAGCGTCCGGATGTCCACTCCGTCGGCATCCCAGGCGTACAGCCAGTAGCCGGAGGCTCCCTGACCCTGCCAGTGTTCGTACATCTGCGTCAGCTCGCCCGGGGTCGGCTGCCGCCAAGACGGCTCGTTGAAGTCCGGCAGGATGAACTGCCAGGACTTCACTCCCGCCTGGTGGATGCGCAGGACCGCCTCGTCGATCAGGTTGTAGCGGCACGGCTGGGCCGGCTGGCAGGGGTAGACGTCAAACGCGACGATGTCGACGGTGCCCTGCATGGGCAGGCCCGACGGCCACGCGGCGAGGTTGGGGTCGTTGAACTGATCGTCGGCAACCCAAGTCTGGGCGGTCGGATCGCGCAGGTGGATGAGGGCAGTCGCCTGGCGGTAGGCCGCCGGTGCCCCTGGGCACTTTTGCACGTTAGGTTCGTCGCCGAGTTGAAAGTACGAATTCACGCCTCGGTTTTGGTCCACCCGTGCAGCCATCTGTTCGGGGCTCAACTCGAAGGCGCACCGGTCCGCGCTCCAGCTGCCCAGCCAGACCATCCCGGCCAGGCGGGCGGCGGTCTGGGCCGGGCCGAAGCTGTTGCCGTCGGTCACAGCGTTAAAACCAGCGCTGGCCATGGCGCCCCAGTCCTCTGAATTGAAGCGGTAGATGCCCCTGACCACCGGGCCCTTCTGGCCCGAGCTCCGGTCCGGGGCGGTTGGCTGCGCGCTTGCCGCGGTTGGCTGCGGGCTTGCCGCGGTTGCCGCAGGTCTGGCTGAAGCCTTCGCCGTGCCGCCGCCGCTCCCGCTGCAGGCAGCCGTCAGCGCAGCGGCGCTCAACAGCGTGATCAGGGCCAGCAGTGCCGGTCGCCCGGCCGGCACGCAGCTTCGGCTAACCGGCTTCACTGAACTTGGCCAGCAGGTGGAGGTGCCGGCGAGCGAACTCGATATGGTCGGCCACGGCGGCCACTTCCGAGATTCCGACCAGGACGGCTTCGCGCCAGAACCGGGGGTCGGCCCCCAGCCGGGCCATGCCGCCCTGGAGGAACCGTCGAAAGAGGTCCGGGAACCAGCCCTGGGCGGAGACCGCGTATTCAATCCCCGCTCCCCAGCTTCCCACCCTGAGGCCGTTGTGGCCCGGGACGCGCACCCCGCTCAGCACGTGGCGGTCGAGATAGAGAGCGTAGCTTAGCGCGAAGCGGACCAGGTCGCGCATCGGCTCGCCGGAGATAGAGCCCGCTTCCCAGTCGACGACGCCGCTCAGCTCGTTTCCGTCGACCAGGATGTTGCCCGCCCAGAAATCGCCATGAACTGCCGTTCGAGGCGCCGCGGTGGTGGCCAGCCTGCGGCGTGCCTCGCCCATGATCTCCAGTGCGGGCGGCAGCCAGGTGTCGCCGGCGAAGCGCGACCGCAGCGTGTCGGCTAGCCCCGAACACAGCTCGACCGGGCGGCGTGGGCCGGCGGTCGCCGCCTGCAGGGCCGCCAGCCAGTTGCCAGCCATCTCGAAGTCGGCCGCCACCCGACCGGGCCGGGCGGTGTGTCGCCAGCGGTGGTAGCCGGTGGTCATCGGCGTGCCGGCCAGAGCCGTCATCACCAGCGCCGGGCGACCCTTGAAGTGGAGCACGGCCTCTACCCGCGGCACCTGGCGCCCCACCCAGCCGGGAAGCAAACGCTCGAGCGCGCTCAGAGTGTGGATCTCCGACTCGACGCTCGCCGCCGCGATGTCTGTCGTCGGCACCTTGACCACGTAGGCCGGTACGCGGTCACCGTTGGGGATCAGCAGCACCACTATCTTCGCGTTGGGATCCTTGGAGATCCCCACCACTATCGAGTGCATGCCGGGCACGTCGATCAGGTCGTCCAGGTCCTCGGCGCCGGCCATGAGCAGCGAAAGGTCGCTCACGACCGGCTTGGCCAGTTGGATCACAGGCGTACTCAAGCGCGCCTCCCGATCGCCAGGCGCACTGGAGCGACGGCCCCCAGCAGCCGCCAGGGTGACAAGCGCTGCGCCAGCCAGAGCAGGCCACCCACTGTCGCGGTGACGCTGGGATGGCCGCGATGCATGACGAACAGCTCCCGGCAGAAATAGGCGATGGGGATCGGATGGTCCTCGATGTAGTAGGCCGGAGCAAACAGGGAAGGCGCCGCCAGCAGGTGCTTGTCCAGCCGAATCCCCGCGGCCAGGGCGAAGCCGTCGCAGCGGCCGCGGGAGCCGATGACCCGGTCGTAGAGCGCCACCGGCGTTCCCCGCGGCAGCGCCTTGACCTGCACCGACAGCCGACGGCGGGCGGCCCGCGAGACGGGGACCCGCACGCGCACGGTCCCGGGTGGCGACAGCAGCCGCCATTGCTCTGGGTGGCCGGGCACGATGTCGTCTGCGGCTCCGGCGGGCGAGACAGGCCGCCAGGCGACCAGCAGCACGTCTGTGCTCCGGAGCTCGACGGCGACCCGGAAGCCGCCTCCGCGCAGAGTGCGCACGAGGCGCTCGTGGTCCCCCGCGACCAACCCATGCCATTCGACGATCAGGACGCCGACCCGCTCGAGCGAGCGCGTCCAGACCGAGTCGTGCAGCTCGTGCTCAGCCCCCTCTACGTCGACCTTAAGTAGGTCGATCCAGTCGAACCCAGAGGCTTCGACGACCTGCTCGAGCGTTACAGCCTCGACTGAGAAGTCGGCCCCGGTGCGCCGGCCGCCGACGATGCCGGCATCGGTGGAGTAGCGGTCCGTGTGCAGGGTTCTTTCACCGGGCTCGCCCGCCAGTGCTGCCCGCTGAAGCGTGACCCGCCCGCCCAGGTTGGCGTTGGCCACATTCTCGCCGAGCAGGGCAAAAGTCTCCGGGTTGGGCTCGACCGAGTAGACACGGCAGTTGGCTCTACCGGCGACCCAGAGGCTGAAGCCGCCGACGTGGGCGCCGACGTCGACCACCGTCTGGACGTGGTCGAAGTCGATCACGCTGAAGTCGTACTCCCCGAGTCCGAAGACGTCGGCCGGCCCCGGCACGTCCTTCAGCCGGGCGAGCAGCCGGAAGCCCTCCCGGCTGCGCAGGGTGACGCGGAGATCCCAGAACCGCGACAACGGCCAGGGCGCCGGCCGCAGTAGCCAGGCGACCGTCAGCAGCAGCGAAGGCCAGATCCAGTTGCTGAATCCGGAGCGCATCATCTGCAGCCATCGGGTGACGTAGTAGGAGGCCTCGCCGGCGTGCTTGCGGAGGGCTGTCGCGTCCTCGAGGTGGGCCGCTTCCACTGACCCGGGCACCACTCGGACGACCCGTACGGCCGGCAGTGCCATCTCTGCTGACTTCACTTGAAAGTCGCCACCACCGCGTACCAGTCGCATGAGCTTGGCAGGTTGAAGGTCCCCGTTTGGGGGCCGGCCGGGCCGGCGAGCTGATCCTCGGCCGCAGCCTCCGCCCCGCCGGTCACGGTCCGCAGTGTGTAGCCGGGGCCCGCGCCGACGCTGCCGGGCGAAGCGCCGGTCTGCAAACCGGCGAAGACGACCTCGCCCGCTGGCACCGAGCCGGTGGCGCCCGAACTGGCGGTGGCGCTGACGCCGCTCTGCATGTGGATCTGGTCCAGGGTCCTAACCCCCGAGTACTCGGCCGCGGCCGCCTGCAGGAAGGTGCCGCTGCCGGCGGAGACGGTGATGGTCAGCGTGGCTGCCGCCTTGGAATTGGGCAGGTAATAGAGCGCGATGTCGCCGCTGCCGCCGAAGGTCAGGTTCCCGGGGGCGCGGGTCCAGGCGCCGTTGATGTTGTCACTCACCCTGACCTGGCCGGCCGCATCGTACTGAGCGAACCAGCCCACCAGCAGGTCGCCAGCGGCAACTGGGCGGCCGAAGCCGATCGTGGCAGTCGTCGATGTGTTGGGTGTAGCCACCGAGCCTGCTTGTACGAAGCGATGGGTCCCGCCGGCCGGGGTGGTCACCGTGGCGGCCGCCGACTGCGCCGAGTGGTTGCCGGCGGCGTCGAAGGCGTCCACCGTGTAGCTGTAAGTGGTGTTGGGCTGCAGTCCGGTGTCGGTGTAGGTCAGCGTGGAGCCGGCCACCTGCGCGACCTTGGCCCCGCCCCGGTAGACGTCGTAGCCAGTCACACCAACGTTATCTGTCGAGGCCGACCAGCCGACCGTCACCGAGGTCGGTGAGCTCGCCGTCGCGGTGACGTTCTGGGGCACCGTCGGCGGCTGCGTGTCGGAGCCGGCCGGGGTGGTCACCGTGGCGGCCGCCGACTGCGCCGAGTGGTTGCCGGCGGCGTCGAAGGCGTCCACCGTGTAGCTGTAAGTGGTATTGGGCTGCAGTCCGGTGTCCCCGTAGGTCAGCGTGGAGCCGGCCACCTGCGCGACCTTGGCCCCGCCCCGGTAGACGTCGTAGCCGGTCACACCAACGTTATCTGTTGAGGCCGACCAGGTCACCGTGGCCGAGGTTGGGCTGGCGGCAGTCGCCCGCACGTTGGTCGGAGCCGTAGGCGGCTGGGTGTCGGCCGAGCCGGAGCCCTTGAAGGTCGCTACGACGGCGTACCAGTCGGCCGGGCTGGGCAGGTTGAAGATGCCGGTTTGAGCGCCCGCAGCGCTTGGGAACAGATCCTCGGCAGCTGCCTCGGCGGAACCGGTGATCGTGCGCAGCGTAAAGCCGTTGCCGGCGGTGGCGCTGCCCGGCGAGGCCCCGGTCTGGAGGCCAGCGAAGACGAGTTCGCCAGCTGGCACGGCGGCCGTGCTGCCGGAGCTGGCCTGGGTGCTGTTGCCGCTGGCCATCGAGATCCGGTCCAGCGCACCCGCCCCGGAGTAGTCAGCGGCCGCCGCTTGCAGGAACGTGCCGGTGGCGGCGCTCACGGTGATGGTCAGGCCGCCGGGCGCGGCCTTGGAGCCGGCGAGGTAGTAGAGAGCGATGTCCCCGCTGCCGCCGAAGTCGAGGTTGCCTGGGGCACGGGTCCAGACGCCGTTGACAGAGTCGGAAACCCGCACTTGGCCCGCGGCGCTGTACTGCGCGAACCAGCCCACCAGCAGGTCACCAGATGCGACCGGGGAGGTGAATGCGATGGTGGTCGACGTCGCGGTGTTGGGAGTCGCCACCGACCCGGCCTGATCGAACCTCAGATTGGCCGGCGCCGGGGTCGTGACGCTGGCCGCGCTCGACTGGGCGGAGTGGTTGCCAGCCGCGTCGAAGGCGTCGACTGTGTAGCTGTAGGTGGTGCTCGGCTGGACTGTGGGGTCTGTGTAGGTCAGCGTTGAGCCGTTGACCTGGCCGACCTTGGTCCCGCCGCGGTAGACATCGTAACCGGTCACCCCGACGTTGTCGGTGGAGGCCGACCAGGCCACAGTCACCGTGGTCGGCGAGGTGGCATTGGCTGTCACGTTCTGAGGCACCGTCGGCGGCTGCGTATCGCTGCCACCAGGGGTCGTGACCGACGCGGCCGCCGATTGTGCGGAGTGATTGCCGGCCGCGTCGAAGGCGTCGACGGTGTAGCTGTAAGCGGTGTTCGGCTGGACGGTGGTGTCGGTGTAGCTGAGAAAAGAAGCGCCTACCTGGCCCACCTTGCTGCCGCCACGGTAGACGTCGTAGCCGGCCACGCCGACGTTGTCGGTGGAGGCCGACCAGCTGACCGTGACCGAGGTACCGCTGTTCGCCACCGCGCGCACGTTCTGCGGCACGGTCGGCGCCTGGGTGTCGGTCGCCGGCTGGAACTCGTAGGCCCCGCGGTCGTCATAGGTGCGCGGACCGGCCCCGCTGTTGGGCACGGTGGGGTCGTCGATCCGCGGCTTGCCGTCCAAGTCGCGCGTCTGCTCGCCACTGGCGCCGGAGTTGGCCGAGTCGATGGCCGGCGAGCCCTCGACCAAGTGCAGGTTGTACCCCGCCGAGCTGACGAAGCCGGGTGGCGCCGTCAGTCCGTGGGCCTCCTGCCCGGTGGCGGAATTCAACGAAGCAGTGGAGTCGTAGCTCGTGTCGTTCCAGACGTACATCGGGCTGCCCGCAGTCAGCCAGACCAGGTTGTAGTCGGCGATGGTCGAGGCAGGTGCGGAGTCGTAGATGCCGATGTTCCCCGCCCGCCGGGAGCAGGCGATTCCCTTGTAGGCGGGATAGACGGCGTTGTCGACAGATATGTTGTTCTCGACCAGGTAGCTGCCCGAAGTCCCCTCGACGTTGATGCCTGAGGTGCAGTTGTGGTAGACGGTGTTACCGATTACCCGGCCGCCGGTCACGTCGAGGTCATCGATCCCGTGGTCGCCGTTGTTGTAGGAGACGTTGGCGGTGACCAGCGTGTTGTCACCGCCCGGGTACATCTGGATCCCGGAGTCCTCATTGTCGTGAGTGAGGTTGAAGCGGATGGTGTTGCCGCTCGCGATGTCGTTGATGCCCTGCGCGTTGCGCTGCCACTGCTCGGCGTTGAAGGCAGAAACGTTGTGGTTGACGTCGTTACCTGTCGAGCCGGTGCTGAGGTAGATGCCGGGATCGGTGTTGTAGTCGGTGAGGTTGTTGGAGATCAGCGAGTTGGTGGTGCCGACGAGCTGGATGCCGGCCGCAGTCTGGCCTGGGTTGGGGGAGCCGGCCTTGGTCACATGGTTGCCATCAATGGTCAGATTGGAGCCGCCATTGGTGTAGATTCCGGGGCCGGTGGTGGTGGTCACCGTAAATCCGTGGATGGTGATCCAGCTGCGGCTGGAGAGCGCGAAGCCCTCGATGCCCCCGGTCACCTTGACGCCGGCCGCCGCTGTGTACGTGATCGGGGCACTGGAAGTGCCCGACGCCGCTGGCGACACGTCCTCGTTGTAAGTCCCGGCGGTCACGCTGACGGTCTGCCCCGCGGTCGCCTGGGTTGCCGCCGCTTGGATGTGGCAGAAAGGTTGGGCCTGGGTGCCAGAGCCCGAGTCGCTGCAGCTGGCACTGCCGATGTTGACGTAAAGGGTCGAACCCGCCCCCTGGGCGCCTACGCCAGTCAGCAGCCCGCCCGCCAGCGCCAGCGCGGCGGCCAGCGTCGCAGATCGCAGCTTGTTCTGCCGCCGAGCAATCCATTCCATCATCACCGTGTTGCCCTCCCTTGGCTGCCGCCCGAGACGGCAGCGCTTCGCTGCCCGTTCACTGGCTCCGCTCCGTCCCGAAACTGGTCACGCTCGTGGCGCAGCCGGACTCGTCCATGCTCGATAACGTGGTCGACAGTCTCCGCCATCACGCCGATCGTGCGGCCGAGCGAGGGGTCATCCAGGTACTCAAGGTCCATTGCCACACGCCATGGAACCATCTCCTCCAGGTAGTGCCGCTCCACGTCCTGCAGGCCGGGCGGCAGGTTCTCGCGCATGTGGACCTGAGTCAGACCGGTCAGCCCGGGACGGTAGGCGAAGATCTCCCGCAGCCCGCGCGGGTAGCGCCTGGCCAACTCGATGCTCTCCGGCCGGGGACCGACCAGGGTCATGTCGCCCTGGAGCACGTTCAGCAGCTGAGGGAGCTCGTCCAGGCTGGTCGCGCGCAGGATCCGGCCCAGCCGGGTGATCCGGGGATCCCCGGCAGCGGTGACGCCCGGGCCGCCCACCACCGGCCGCATGCTGCGAAACTTGTAACAGATGAACGGCACACCGCCTTCGCCCACCCGTTCCTGTTTGAAGATGGCGCTGCCGCCCGCGCTGATCCGGACTGCCAGGGCCAGGAGCAGTAGCAGCGGCCAGCTGACCAGCAGTACGGCCGCCGCGACGGCTATGTCGACAGCCCGTCGCACCCGGCTGGGCGGCAGGGCTGGCAGGTCGGGAAAGATCGGCGCGAGCTTCGGCAGCAGTCGGCCCGGCCGGCTCATCAGCAGGAAGAAGGCGACCAGCAGGGCGTCAGTGGTCAGGTAGGCAATGCTGGATGTGATCGCCGCCCCCACCGAGCCCAGCCGCGGGATCAGCAGGAGATCTAGCACGAGCGTCACAACCAGGGCGCTGCCGGAGGCGATCGAGGCCAGGCCAGGTCTGCCACGGCCGTAGAGAAAGGCGTTGATCACCGCCCCAACGCCCTCGCCCATCAGGCCGAGGAAGAGGATCTGCGCAGGCAGAATGGCGCCCTCGAAGGAGTGCCCGTAGAGCCTTGGGATGATCAGGCCTGAGGCCGGAAGCAGCGGCAGGCAGCTGAACGCGGTCAGCAGCCCGAGGCGGAGGATCATCCGCTTGGCGCGATGGACTGCCTTGGCTGGGTCGTCCTTGGCAAAACGCGGGTAGAGCACCCAGTTGGCGGCGATCGGCGGCAGCCGGACCAGCTCGGCGTACTTGGAGGCGATTGAGTAGGTACCGAGCGCCGCTGTCCCGACCAGGATGTCCACCAGCACGAAGTCCAGCCGGAGGTTGAGCAGCGTCATCATGTTCCCAATCTGGCTGCGGAACCCGAATGCTGCGATCCGGCGCCCCAGCTCGAGGGACGGCCGGCCCAAGCCGCGGAAGAAGCCACGCCGGGCGAGGCGCAGCCAGACCACTGCGCCGGTGAAGACATCGGCCAGCACGAGCGAGCCGATGATCGCTCCGTAGCCTCCATGCAGCATGGTGAGCACCAGGTAGATCGGCAGAAACGACAGCTCCTCAAGGAGGATGCCGACGTTGCTGCCGGCGAGATCGTCACTGCCCTGAGACGCCGCCTTGGCGGTGATGACGACCAGCCGGCTGCCCACCTTCAGCCCTGCCCAGGCGACCAGCACTGTGCTGAGGTCTCTGAAAAACAGAGGACGGAGCAGCGGCGAAGCCCCCGCCCAGACCGCCATCGCGGTCACTGAGGCGAGCAGGGTCATGGCCAGGATGGTCGACGGGACCCGGCGATCGCCCCGGGTCGGTCCGGCAAGAAAGTAGGAGATGGCGTAGGGCAGGCCGCTCGATACGATGATCGCCACCAGCCACGGCAGTATCCGCAGCAGGGCGTATTGGCCGACGGCGTAGGGACCTCCCACTCGGGCGACCAGCAGGCTCGCCACCGCAACGCTGGCCAGCGACCCGCCGAGCGCGACCAGGTTGCCGACGAATGGGCTCCGGCGAAGGTGCCAGCAGCGCCCGATGACCCGCGAGACCAGGCTCACCTGCGCGCCACCTCGCCGGCAGGCCGATAGCCCCACAGGTGGAGCGCGGCCAGCAGCCCGAGCAGCGCCCAGCCATGCCTGAAGTGGAGGACCTGATAGAACGTGGCCGAGGCGGCAAAGCCAAGCAGGGCGGCGATCAGGGGCACCCGGTTGGGCAGCGCCTCCGAATAGCCTGGCGCCAGTTCCCGAGCAGAGACTGCGCGCGCCCGAACCACCACCGAGCCGACCAGCAGGAAGATGCCGGCGAAGCCGATCACGCCGCGCTCGACCAGCGCCTCGATGTAGTCGTCGTGAGCCTCGTGGACGAAGTTGGCCTGCTGCCGCCCCCGCAGGTTGTCGATGGTGGTGTTCGGTCCCAGCCCCCAAAGCCCGCCCTGATCGAGGAGGGCCAGGGTCTCGTTCACGAGCTGGGTGCGCTGGCCCAGGCTCTGGTCGGCCCGGCCGAAGGAATCGCGTAGAAGAGGCACATTGGAGGCTACGGCCCACGCCTGGATCTTCTGTGGCTGGACCAGGTTGAGCGCGGCACCGCCCATGAGAATGCCCGCGCACGCCAGCCCGATGGCACCCTGCATGCCAAAGCGCCGGTAACCCCAGCCGATGATGACAATGAAAGTGGCCAGCGCCAGGTAGAAGGCGCCCCCGTTCGAGCCGCTGAACACGATGCTGAGTGCCAAGGCGATGTAGGCGAGCACCCGCAGCGACCGGCGCGCCGGGTACTTGGTGGCGGCCACCACCATGGCCGACATGGACCAGTAGTTGGCAGCCATGTTCGGGTCGGCGAAGAGCATGCCGGCGCGGACCCCGAGGCGAGCGGTGACACCGGAGACGGCGTCGATGTGGCCGAAGTAGGCGACTACCAACACCCCGGCCCAGACCGGCGCCGCCACTGCCCAGGTCCTGATCACTACCCGGAACGCATCGGGATAGCGGCAGATGTTGACCAGCGCCAGCACCCAGAGCATCAGCACCAGGTCCTGGGCGACGTCGAGCAGCGCAGGACCCGGGCGGCCACCCGCCAGCGCCCCGACCACGCCTCCGGCGATCAGTAGGGACCAGGCCCCCCAGTAGGGCGCGCGCAGCTTGATCCCCGACCAGCCTGCCCAGAGCAGGAAGGTCGCGATAGCGGCGGCGATCGCCAGATCCACCGGCGAGGAGTTGCCGGGTCCTGTCGGCCGGATCATCGGCAGCAGGATCACCGCCGCCTGGGCCGACAGCAGCACCACGCGGGGCACTGAGGCGGTGCGCTGGTGCCGGGCAGCAAGCAGCTCGGCCGCCGGCTCGCTGCCAGACCCGACCCGGAGCGCGCTGATCACAGCCGCAGCCCGACCATCGCCGAAACCAACAGCACCATGCCGCCGGCCAAACCGGCCCACAGTGCGGTGCCCAGCCAGGTCCGCACCAGCGCGGCACGCCGCCGGCGGCGGACCGCGCGCAGGCGCGCCTCGAAGCTGTCGCCGGCGGCCTCAGAGCGCACTACTCGATCCGCGCCGTCCGGCCGGCTGTCTGCAGTTCGGCCAGAGGCCGTGTGAAGAGTGGGTCGCAGCGGGCGTTGAGGCAACTTCCCGTCTTCAGGTCGAACTCCAGGTTGTGGCCGAGGCAGCGAATGACGCCGTCCACCACCGTGCTGCCGATGGCGAGATCCTCGCCCGCGTGGGGGCAGTAACGTGCGATTTCGTAGTTGCCGTGCTCGGAACTGACGACTATCTTCTCGTCGTTGGCCCGGCCCAGCTCATACTTCTCGACAGCCGACAGGGCCTGCTCGTCGGCGTGCTTGAGCAGGCCGATCAGGTAGTCGTTGTAGATGTCGGGGTCGCGCCAGGCCTGAAAGCGGAGGGAGAGGAAGAAGTCTTCCCAAGCAATCTTGCCGTCCATGACCGGGGCCAACCAGCGGGGATCAAGCCGGAAACGATAGCCGACGTCGGCCGTACCGCCACCGAGGTCCACCTTGACGCCGGGGGGCCGCAGGTGGACATCCCAACGACCCTCCATCTCGCCCACCAGCTCGAAGCGGACTGTCATGTCGATCCGCTCCAGAAAGTAGGGACTGAGTTCGCCGAGCCGGCGAAAGTGCTCAACGAACTTGTCCGCCAGCTCGGGCCCGGGGGTCGGGTGGGCGGCCCGAAAGGCCTCGATCTCCGGCAGGCGGGCCTCGGCATAGGAATCGATGTAGGAATCGGCGTCGTCGAACCGAAAGTCCGCCCACTGCGGGTCGCGCAGAAGCTCCTTGGCCAGCGGGTCGTACCTGTCGCCGGGCATCCATTGCTGAACAGTCTGGTTGGGCAGACGGGTGCTCAGGAAGTCGGCCGCTTGCTGCATGTCGGGGAAGATGCCTGGGGAGCGAATCCAGCGGTTATGGTGCTGCAGCTCCGGGTCCAGGAAGCACATTGGGCCGGCGAAGGGCACAACTAGCTCCGGCTTGACCATGCGGACGAGCTGGCCGACCGCCTTGAACTTGCCATTCCGCTTCATGGCCGAGATCTGCGCCATCTCCTCGGCCGGGTACTCGTAGCAGATCGGGTGCCAGGACGCCCCGGACATCTGGAGCGGCATGACGTCGATCCGGCCGCCGCACTCATGGGCCGCCCGCCGGGCCTGGCCGACGGTCAGCCGGGCGTCGTTGCAGTGCAGCAGCGAGGCGCCGCCCAGAGAGACCAGCACGGCAGCGTCGTGGCACATCGGCGACTGCTCCGTGATGAAGGTCAGCCAGTCGCCCCGCTCTGTCAGCTGGAAGCGCTCCCAGGCGGGGACCTCGATCAAGCGCTTCACGCCCGCCCGACGCAGCCGTTCGGCCACGTTGTCCGAGGGATACTTGGGGGTCAGAACGACAGTCCGGTCGGGCAGGCGCCCGAGCACTGACTCGTCGAGGTGGTCCAGATGTTCGTGGGAGACTGTCACGTACTCGACGTCGAGCAGCCCACGGTGGTCCAGGTGAGCGTTGCTCGGGAACTGATACCAGGCGGCGAGGAAGGCGCCTCGAGGAGAGAGCCAGCCGTCCATCAAAATGCTCACGTCGGGCCCGTCCACGCGCAAGCCGGCGTGGCCGAGGTACGTGATCTGCATCGAGTCGTTCATGCGGTAGTAACCTCACTGAGCCGAACCGCTGGAGCGTCACGGTGCTCCTCGAGCAGCTGGGAATAGGTTTCGGCCAGGTCGCTGCCGAGCTGAGCCGGGTCGAAGCGATCGTGGACCTGGGTCCGAGCCCCCGCCGCCAACCGGGTGCGTTCCTCCGGGTGGTCCAGGAGGTGCCCGATAGCTCGCGCGAGCAGGGCCGGGGCGCCGGCGGGAACCAGGATGCCGGTTCTGCCGGGAACTACCAGCTCGGGAACCGCGTTGACGGCTGTCGCCACCACCGGCACGCCAGCGGTCATCGCCTCGGCGATCGAGCACGGCAGGCCCTCGTAGAGGCTGGACATCGCGAAGACGTCGAGTCCCGGGAGCAGGTAGCCGACGTCGCGGCGCTCACCCAGAAAGAGGAAGCGATTCTGCAGCCCGCGGCGGCCGGCCAGCTCGCGCATGCGTCGCTCCAGAGGGCCGCCGCCGATCCAGACGAATCTGGCGTCGGTCCGGCCGAGCCTCTGGAAGGCGTCGAGCATGTGCTCGGGCGCCTTCTGGCCGGCAAGCCTGCCCACCGTACCCACCACCGGCGCGTCTGGCCGGACGCCCAGGCGCCGGCGCGCCTCCGCGCGTGACGAAGGGTTGGCGGCGACGATACTGCTGGTGTCGATGGCGGGCGCGATCACCCGCAGCCGCTCGGGGGAAGCGATCCCCAGTCGAACGGCGTCGGCCGCCACATTGGCTCCCACGGCCAGGAAGCGGTCGGTGTGGCGGCCGAGACGGCGCTCGATCTCAATGTAGGTTCGGCGCATGATCGGCATCTGGAAGTCGTGGAAGGGGAAGCCGTGAAAGGTGTGGACGGTGGCGCGCACGCCCGCCCGCCGCGCCGCCATCCGGCCCAGTGCACCGGCCTTGGCGCTGTGGGTGTGGACGACGTCCGGCCGCAGCGTGGCCAGCTCGTGGGTTAGCTCGTGCAGGCAGCGGAGGTCCTCGCGGGGATTGACCTCCGGCCGCAGGTGCCGTAGGCGCACCACTTCGAAGCCGGAGCGCTCAGCCTCGGCCAGCAGCGGGCCGCCGTCAGCTGCCAGGATGCTGACCCGGTAGCAGTGGGGGTCCAGTGCCTGGGCGCCCCGCAGGGCGACGCCTCCGGCACCCGCGATGAACCGGGTGACGATCTGCGCGACGTGGATCATCAGAAGTCATCTGGGTAGTAGGCGGCCATCGAATCAGTGGTCGTCGACATCGGGCGGCCCACTTCGGGGAACCGCTCGGCCAGAATCTTCCTCACCTCGTGCATGCGGTTGCGCTGGGCAACTTCGCAAAGCCGGTCTAAGTAGGTGCCCAGCTCGGCGTCCGGTGCCCTGCGAACCGTGGCCCAGATCCGCGGATGAAGTGTTGTCACGTGCTGCTCGGTCTCGCTGAAGAGCGTCTCGTCGAGCTTCTCACCAGGCCGCAGCCCGGTGAAGACTATGTCCAAGTCATCCTCGACGACGTGCATCAGGGCAGCCGTGTTGTGGACCAGGTCGAGGATCTTGACCGGCTTGCCCATGTCGAGCACGAATGTCTCGCCCGCGTTGGCGAGCCCGGCCGCCTCGATCACCAGTCCCACAGCTTCCTCGACGGTCATGAAAAACCGTGTCATGTCGGAGTGCGTCACGGTGATCGGCTCGCCGTTCTGGAGCTGGTCGGTGAGAACGTTGAGAAAGGAGCCGCGGCTGCCCAGAACATTGCCGAAGCGCACGGAGGCGAACTTGGTCGGGGGGCGTGCATTCATCTCGACGATCATCTCGGCCAGGCGCTTGGTCGCCCCTAACACTGATGTGGGGTCGGCCGCCTTGTCGGTGGAGATCAGGATGAAGCGCTCAGTGCCGAACTCGCGCGCAGCGTCCACCAGCCAGCGGGTGCCCAGCACATTAGACTTGACGCCCTCACACGGGTGCAGCTCAAGCAGCGGCAGGTGCTTGTGGGCCGCCGCGTGAAAGACGACCTCCGGTCGCCAGTGCCTGAACAGCTGTCGGATGCGATCGCGGTCACGGATGTCGGCGATGATGAGCTCGGGGTTGTCAAGCAGCGCCTTGCCGGTCAGCTCCATGAGCATCCTGTGCAGGTTCGACTCGTCATGGTCGAGCATCAGCAGCCGGCTGGGGTCGAAGCCTTTGATTTGGCGGCAGAGTTCGCTACCGATTGAGCCGCCGGCGCCGGTGACAAGGACTCGCTTGCCCTGAATCAACTCCCGTGAGTCGGAGCGGACCACATGCAGCTCGTCCCGACCCAGCAGCTTGTCCACCCGCATCCTGCGGAGATCTGAGATGCGAGCGTCGCGCTCGATGGCGGCGCCGAACGAGGGAAGGTATCGAACGGAAACAGCCGCCGACGCAGCTGCCTCGGCCAGCCGGCGAATCTCGGCATTGCTGAGCGACGGGATGGCTATGATGACGGCCGCGATGGAGTGCCGGTGGGCGACTTCCGCCAGCTCGGCGGTCGTACCGACGATCGGCAGTCCGTCCACCTCCTCGGCGAACGCGTTGTCGTCGAGAAAGCCCAGCGGCTCAAGGCCCAGCTCGGGGCTCCTCAGCAGGTCCCGGGCGAGAACCTGGCCCGCCTCACCGGCGCCCACGATGAGCGTGCGCAGGCGGACTCGGTGGCGGGGTCGGGTCAGCAGTGGGATATCCGGGTCGGTGACGGGTTCGATCATCGGGTCAGCTCCAAATGCAGGTCGCCGGTCGTGGCACGCGACTGCTCGCTCAAGCCGGCGATCTCGGAACAGACGCGCTCGACCTCGTGATCGCCCAGGCTGGCGAAGAAGGGCAGGGACACGATCCGTTCGAAGACAATGTCGGCAGCGGGGAAGGCCCTCTCCAGGTCCGGACCGAGCAGCCGCTGAAAGTGTGGCTGGTGATGGAGCGGGATGAAGTGCACCGAGCAGTCGATTCCGCGTGCTGAGAGGCGTTCGATCAGGGTGTCCCGGTCGAGCCCGAACTCAGGTTCGACCTGCACAACGTAGAGGTGCCAGGCATGGCGGCCCGTCGCCGGCCGGGCCGGCAGGCGGATCCCGGGCACGCCGGCCAGGCCGGCGTCGAAGATCGCTGCAAGCTCGGCCCGGCGGGCTTGCCAGGAGCCAAGGTGGCGCAGCTGGGCTCGGCCCATCGCCGCCTGAAGGTCAGTCATGTTCGCCTTCAGTCCATCGCTTTTGACCTCGTAGCGCCAGCTGGCCCGGCCCGGCAGATAGCGGCGCCAGGCGTCTGCGCTCATCCCGTGGAGCCGCAGCTCACGCGCCGCCGCCGCGACGGCCGGAAGGTCGGTTGTGAGCATGCCGCCCTCACCGATCGGCAGGTTCTTCGTCGCGTAGAAGCTGAAGCACGTCGCGGCGGAGATCGTGCCCACCGGCCGCGCACCCGCCCAAGTGCCGATCGCATGCGCGGCGTCTTCGACCACCCGGCTGAGCGGTAGCCCGGCCGCCTCTGCCAGCTCCTCGACGGGGGCCGGCTGGCCCGCGAAGTGGAGCGCCACCATGGCGTCGGCCCCCCCGGCGCGGCGAACCGCCGCCCGCGTCGTGGCCGCGTTAGGCATCAACGTCTCCGGATCGACGTCGCAGAGCACCGGCACCAGACCGGCCCGGGTGATCGCGTGGACTGCGCCGCAGAAGGTGACCGTCGAAGTGAGTACCCGGCTGCCAGGCGGCAACTGCAAGGATCGCAGGCCGATCTCGATCGCCGCGGTGCAGGAGGACACAGCCACGGCGTGGCGCGCGCCGACGTGTTCCGCGAACTCACGCTCGAACTCGATGACCTCAGGTCCGGAGGTGATCCAGCCTGAGGCCAGGATCCGCTGGGCCGCCACCCGTGCCTCGAGACTGATCTCGGTCCGGCAGAAGGGGATCCGCAAGGGGACCGGGCGCCCAACCTCGACCGGCGCGCTCACCGCTCTACCGTCCGTGAGCTCTCGGCCAAGGCGACGGTGGGGCTCAGCTCGGTCTCCTGGCGGTGCCCGTTGCGCGGCGAGCTCGGCAGGCCGGCGGCGCCGTATGTAATGACACCGAGCACCGGCCAGCGCGACAGCCGGATCAGGTCCATGAGCGGCTGCAGCTCGACCTTCTTCAGGACCTCGGGGGCAAGCACCACCAGCCCGACTGACCAGTCTCCGTTGGGGGCTGGGTCCGAGGCACCGTAGGACTGGACGGCCAGACTCGAACTGTCCGCCGCCGCGACCGAGCGCTGGAGCCGCTTGGCCAGCGTCGGGATCCCGTCGGTAGTCGGCGCCCCGATCAAGCGAACTACGCTGACGCCGGCGGCCTGCGCGGCCAGATGAAGGCGCTGTGTAAGCGGCGCTGGGAGGCTGGTAAAGACCGCCGGCGACCCCCCGTCGAGATGGCCGATGACCGGCACCCCGAGCAGGTCGGCCAGAGCCCGACGGCCGATCAAGGTCGGGCGGAGGACCTCCATGATGGTTGCCAGGGCGACGCCGGCCACTAGGCCCAGCAGGCCGCCGAGCGCCAAGTCGACAGGCAGTTGCGTGCGGTCCGGCGAACTCGGCGGGGTGGCCTGCTGGATCACCGCCGGCGACTGGGCGCCGCTGTTCTGGAGCAGCGCGTCGCGCTGGGTGTGCAGGTTTCCAAGCTCCTGAACCAGGCTGCTGCGCTGCTGCTGCAGTCCGTTCAACTGGTTGGTCACGATCTGGATCTGAAGTGCGATGGCACCCTCGTTCGCCGGGCTGGCAGGGACGTCGCTCAGGGAGGCGAGTTTGTTGTTCAGATCCGCCGTCCGCGTGTCGATGTCCACGATCGCTTGGGAATCGGCATCGATCTGCCTTTGCAGGCCGGGCAGTTGGTCGGCACCCCGGCTGTTGCTCACGCGGGTAAGAAGCAGGTCGTCCGCCAGCCGATTAGCGAGCGTGGCGGCCACGCTCGGGTCGGTATCGGTGACGCTGAGCTCCACCACGCCGGACGAGCCGAGGGGCTGGACAGTAATGGCCTTGGTGACTTCGGGCACTGTTCGATTGACGTCGGCCACGTTGATGGCGGACTGGACGTGACTGGGGCTGGTGACAACTGCACGCGCCGTATCCGCGATGGCTACCGCCTGGGCGGGGTCCTGCGGGTCGGGTGTCCCGAGTTGGACGCGACTCGCGGCCGTGTACTTGACACCGCCGGCAAAATAGACGCCAGAGGCCAGCGCTAGGCCGAGCAACACGAGCGCCGCAATCAGTTTCAGATGGCCGCGCAGAATGCGATTAGCCGCTTCGTTAAGTTCCACAACCTTAACCTTGCCGCCGCCCCTTGGAGAAGAAAATGGGGATTGCCAGCCGCCCGGGCGGGGCGGTCCCTGAGGGTCTAGGTCATTCGCCCATGTCCAGGTCCAGCGCGCCTCAGGCTTCGACTGGCAGCCGGGCGGCAAGTGTGACGCGAATTGGCTGAGGGCTAGGCCGGTCGCCTCCCACCCCGCCCAGACCCATCGGGGACATAAGCCCAGAGTGGGCTGGGACGCCGTCCCAAGCCAGGTCGGCTAGCGCCGGTCAGCACCTTCCGCGTTTGACGCGCAATCAGACTGGCTGGCGGTTGATCCATTGCAGGGCGGCAACGTGCCCGGCCTGGTCGGCGAGGTTGCCGTCCTGGTAGTCCCAGGCAAAGATCCAGTAGCCGCTCGCGCCCTGGTGCTGCCAGTGCTCGAACTGAGTTCTCAGCTCCGCCGGGCTCGGCCACCGCCAGGAGGAGGCGTTGAAGTCCTGCAGTATGAACTCCCACTTGGCAACACCTGCCTGATGTATGCGGTTGACCGCCTGGTCGATCATTCCGTAGTCGCAGGGGCCCGACTGGCAGGGGTAGACGTCGAAGGCCAGCACATCCACGGTGCCGTTCATAGGCAGGCCGGCCGGCCAGTGACCGGTATCGGGGTCGTTGAACTGGTCGTCCGCCACCCAGGTCTGCGCGCGGGGGTCGGCCGAGTGCACCAGCCCAGTCAGGTGCGAGTAAACAGGGGCTGCAGCGCAGCCGTTGGCGGTCGGCTCGTCGCCGATCTGGTAGGTCAACCCACCATAGCCGGAGCGGACGTTGTCAGTCACGACCGCAACGATGGCAGCGTCGCTCATGGTCTGCTGGCAGGAGCGATTGTCATAGGCGGGTACCCAGACCATGCCGTTCAGTCCCGCCGCTGCCTCGGCCTGTCCCAGGCTGGCAACGCCGCCGTCGGTCGCTGCGTTGAACCCGGCTGCCGCCATAGCCCGCCAGGCTTCCGAGTTGAACCGGTACACCCCCCGCCGGGCGGGCGCAGAGGTCGACCGGGCAGGCGCAGAGGTCGACCTGGCACCCGCTGACGGCTTCGCCGCGCCGGGGCGGGCGCCGGCTGCCCGAGGAGCGAGTTGGACGGCCACCGGGGTCGGCGATGGAGACGTCGCCGGGTTGGTCTCGACCTCCGGCCGGTCGGCCACAGACAGGCCGGCGCGCTGCGGGGCGCTGGGCGGCTCGACCCCAGCGGTCGACGAGCAGCCGGCGGCGGCCAGCGCCAGACCTATCGCCCACATAGCCGGCTTTCGCAGCGAGCCCGGCAAGCCGCTCACCTCGCTCTCACGCTCTGCGGAACGCGTCGCCTCACGACGAACGAGCCGGCCCGCCCCGCATCGGTGACTGCGTCGGCGAAGAACCGGTCTCCCTTCACCCTGATTCTCATCCAGCTCGCACTCATGCAACCTCCCGACCGGCCTCGAACGCCCCCCGCAGCCATAGCGGCAGGAGATTCGAGCCGGTCCTTGCTACCCCCTGGACGGCGGCACCGAGCCGGGCGCACGCCTGTCGGACCGTTCGTCTCTGGTGGTCGCCTAGCCTGCGGCAATCACAGCACAGATGTCAAGCCATGACCCATGGTCGCTCGGGCTCGACTCGATCACCAGCCGGAGCGATGCTGGGACATGGCCTCGCGCCGTTGCGGGGCCGTGGTTGGCAGCGATCGCCCCCCGCAGCAGCGAGCAGCGGACCAGCCCGTTGCCGCTGAGGCCGGGATTGGGCGTCAGCCGGTCGTCGTGAAGGGGACCCGGTTCTCAGTCGCCAGCTGGGCCACATTGTCCGGGTAGCTGCTGAGCTCGGTGCTCTTCCAGTGCCAGCTGAAGACCAGGTAGCCGGTGGCTCGACTGGCCCGCCAGAGCTGCCATTGATGGGCCAGCTCCGCGGCGGACGGAAGCCGGTAGTAGTCGTCCTGGAAATCCTGCAGCACTGCCCAGTACGGCACGTGGAGCCGGTCGATGGCGGCGATGGCATCGGGGATCAGGTTCCAGTTGCAGCCGTTGGCGAAGGAGCAGGGGTAGACATCGATCGCAATGATGTCCACGGTGCCCCGCCAGGGTGCATAGGGGAACCGCTCCCCGGTCCTGGGGTCGTACTCCTGGATCACAGTGAAGGTGGGCCTTGCGTCGAAGCGGTGGACAAGCGCAGTGCGGGCGCGAAACTTTGCAGGTCCGCCTGGACAGGCCGAGACTAGCGGCTCGTCACCCAGGAAGAAGGCGCCGATGGCGGAGTGGCCCCGGATGCCCTGCAGCAGCCTGACCACCGTGTTGTCATCGCGTTCGAAGGTGCACGAGTCTTTCTTCCAGCCGCCAAGCCAGACGAATGCCTTGGCGCCGGCCGGCAATGCGTCGAGCTGGCTTCGGTCGGGGTTGACGTCAAAGGTGTTGAACCCGGCCTGCATCTGCTTGCTGTGCCCGTCAGGTGAGCCATCCTTGCCGTACACGCCACGGACCAGATAGCCAGCGGCGGCCGGCGAGACCGCAGCGGCGGGCCCCGCTGGAGCACCGGGCGTGGCACCGCAGGCGAGAGTGAAGACACCGGCCAGGAGCGCCGCCAGCAGGCCGGCGAGCCGCCCATGACAGCTACGCAGCTGGGGGCACCGCATCAGTTGAGGACGGCGATCGGGCGGAGCCGCGCCACCGGGCGGACCAGACGCTCAGCGACCATGATTTGGAGGCCCTCGTCGACGCCCCGGTTGTCCAGGTGTTGGACCACCTTGGCATCGTCACTGTCGTAGCTGTAGCGCAGTGTCGCCCGGCCCTGGGGATCCGGCCCGGAGAGCCCACGGTTGGCGAAGTCCTTGACGATGCTACCGGTGCCGTGGCAAGCCGTGTGCAGGCTCGGCCGTGACTCGTTGGTCCCCACGCAGAGGTAGGAGCAGGTCCGACTGGTCCCCGGGACCAGCACCGGCTGGCCTGTCACCGAGAAGATCGGGTGGGCGGCCATCAGTTTGGGACCGTAGGCGCGGGAGGCGTTGTGGCGGTGGACGATGGCCGTGCGCCCGTCGACCTCCTCCTCGTAGATCGAGTTATGCGGAGAGTCGACGATCAGGCGGCTTCCTGAGCAGAGGTGCTCGCGCGCCAGCCGGCGCAGGCTCGCATAAGTGGCCTGGCGGAACGCGAAGCCGTAGTTCATGGCCACCGCGCGGGACAGCATCAAGCGACGGCCCTCCTCGCTGAAGCGCTCCACCGGCGGACAGCCGTCGCCGAAGTAGAGCTGCAGGCGCAGGCGCAGTTGCTCAAGCGAGCGGGCAGTGGCCAGGTGGTAGGCCGGCTTCTGCAGGAGCATCACTTTCCGGAGCGTGCTGTTGACTTTCTTCCGCTTACCGAACAGGGCCCCCATGGCGCCGGCCAAAGGGCCGCCGCCGTTGTGGTACTGGAGCGTAATCTGGCCCTGGTGCAGGCCCAGTCGGGAAGCGGTGTCTCCGTCGAGCACCTCCTCGACCTCCTGCAGCTCCAGGAAGTGGTTGCTGGGGCCGATGGTCCCAAAGCGCATGCGCGACAGCTGCGTCAGAAGCCAGGGCAAGTCGTCGCGGACGCTCTGGGCGCCGCCGTAAGGGGCAAGGTCGAGCTGCCCCCCCTCCTCGATGCGGGCGATGTCGTCAGGGTCGGCTGCCCAGCGGTCCATCGCGAAAGGTGCGCCCTCCACCGCGGAGCGCAGCACTTCCTCGTGGGTGAGCTCCAGGCGGCGGCTTGGCGGCACCGGGTACCGGCGCCGGGCGGCGCCGTAGAACGCGTCGACCGCCGTTCGCTTGGGCCGCTCGCCGTCCAGCGCGATCAGGGCCATGCCGCAATTTACGGAGGCGCTGGTCAGGGTGGGCCGGATGGTGTCTCGGGTGGCTACAGCGATGCTCGACGGCATCTCCATGTTCTGCTTGTGAAAGAAGTCGGGCAGCACGACGGGAGGGGCCGCGAGGTCGGCGTCGCGCAGCCCCTCGGCAAGGACGGCGAGGGCCTCCGGCTCAGCCGGATGGTCGAGGCTGTCGTAGATCCGCGGCCGTTGCAGGTCGCGCTTGGGGTCGTGCCCATGGCCGTGGTCCCAGTGGTCACTCCGGCCGTTGCCGCCGTCGTGATCGCAATCGAGCAGCGCCCCAGGCGCTGGCACGGCGCTGCGCTGTGGGTGGTGGATGCGAGTGAAGCTTTCGTCTCCCGAAGTTGTGGAGTCGATATTCAAGCTAGTACCTCCAACCGAGAAGGCCGGGCTTCGGCCGACTTAAGCAGCTGTCCCAACCGCGCTCCGGGGCGGCGGCCGAGCGTAATCTCGAGGCAGCGCAGGCGGGCCGCGAAGCGCCGCCCAACCTCCGCGATGGGGGGATGGTCCGGTCCGACTCCGGTACCTGCGCTCAACGTGGCCGCGAAGGCCCAGTAGCGGCGCAGCTCGCCGGCGGCGTAGGTGCCGGTAACGAGGGCACGCGCGGCCAGCTCGGCCTCGCAGGCTCTCACCGACGCGGACTCAGCCAAGCTGCGACGCAGCACAACTAGCATGTCCGGCTCGAGAACGGGCACGCGGCCGCCGAAGTCGACCTCGCCGCGCCCACTGGTGGTGCGCCGGCCTCGAACCTCGACGCGCAGCGGCTCCACAAGGCCCCAGACCGAGCTGCCGTCGCCGACGCCGATGTTATCGGAGGTGGCCGCGCCGCCGGCTGCTATCTCGCGGAGGAGGAGTGTCGACTTGCCGACACCGGCGGGCCCAGCAACCAGCGCCACTCGAGCACCCACGGTGCAGGCGGGCGCGTGGAGCGGGACCCGGCCGCGCGCGCCGGCGGACCAGAGAGCCGGGTATTGGCCCAGCACGGCGCGGGTGAGCAATTTGGCGCGCACCCGCAGCAAATTGGTGGCGAGCCGGACTTGCGGCCGCGGTCGCCAGCGGAAGTCGAAGATCGGCGCGGCCGACCCGGTCGTAACCCGCAGGTCGAAGCCCGAGCTGCAAACGTCCTCCATGATCACCTGGCCGTCGCGCAGCCACGCGCCTCGGGTCAGTGGCTCCCGGCCATCGACCTCGAAGGGCCGGTGACTGCGCTCAATCCTGACTCGGACGGTCGGCTCGTGACCAGGCCCTCGAATGAGATCGGATCCGGCCATCTCCTCCAACAGCCGACATGCCCAGGGCAGCTCCGACTCGAATCCGACCCGCTCGCCAGCGGTGTTCAGGGTGGCCGTCCAGGGCAGTTCGTGCGAGGTGCGATGCGCCCTGGGCGCCCGCAACTCAGACCAGCGAACGCCGCTCAACTGTCTAACCCGCTCCCACTGACCAGTGACCCAGCGCTGTGCAGGGCACGACCCAAAGAGCAGCCAGGCAGGCGCCGGCGCGGACCGCGGAGAGCGATGCGGGGCCGACTCTGGCAGTGACGATGGAGCGCGCGACTTCTCACGGGGGCAGAGCATAGGCTGGCGTTGGCCGGGAAAGAATGGGCGACACGCCACCGGGTCAAGCCGCCGTCCCGGATCGGTCTGGGCAGGAGTCCCGGGCGCTGCTCAGCCGGGCGGCGATAACCGCCTGGAGTGGTCTCAACCGCCAGATTGAGACCCATACCCGGGCTTCAACCGCCGCTCAGCCCAGGCGGATTGACTTAGGTCAAGCCGGATGCCAGCAAGTCACCGACGCCGTCTCGCGTGACACCGTCCCCCCGCCAGAACGCCCGCCGCATACGCCACAACCCCAGCAGGTCCTCTGCCACGGTGCGACGGATGACAACTCGCGAGTCGAGATCCTCCACCCAATCGACAGGCACCTCGAAGATTCGCATACCGTTCCTCTCAGCCAGGAGCAGGAGCTCGGTGTCAAAGAACCAGGAGCAATCTTCGACCAACGGCAGGAGCTTGCGAGCGGCCGACGCCCGGATCGCCTTGAAGCCGCATTGCGCATCGCTGAAACCGGCCCCGAAGCCGGTTCGAATCAGCCCGTTGTAGCCGCGGGAGAGCACCTCTCGTTTTAGCTGGCGCGTCACCCGGGCGCGCGGGGCGAGCCTCGTCCCGATGGCCACGTCGCTGTGCCCCGTCAACAAGGGGGCGAGAAGAGGCAGGAAGCTTTCCAAATTAGTGGACAGGTCCACGTCCATGTAGCTGAGAACGTCGGCATCGCTGTTCAGCCAGGCGGTCTTCAGTGCCAGACCCCGACCCTTGCGGTCGAGATGAATAGCCTCCACGTGCGGGAGGGTATCCGTCAAGTGCTGGGCGGCCAGCCAGGTCTGGTCGGTGCTCGCATTGTCAGCGATGACGATCCGCCAGGCGACGGGGAGCTGGGCCTCGAGATATGCCCAAAGCCGGTGCACGCTGGACGAAAGCGCGCGTTCCTCGTTGAAGACGGGGATGACGACGTCGACCACGGCTGTCTTGGCCGGTCGGCCACTGGCCAGGTCCCGAGCCCAGCTCGGGGCCAGGAGACGGCCGGCTGTCAAGCGTGCGGCTGTGGGAGCCCCCGGGGCGGACCTCCGCCTGGCATCGGTTGGTCTCAGCCCCCGTCTCTTCTTACTCATTGCTCCTGGCTCACTGCCGCCTGACCACCTCCCGATGCCCGAATCACCTGCCAGGTGAGCTAGATCAGGCCCTCCCAGCTGATCCCGCACCCTCTGCTCCGCCAATATCGCTGGCCCGGAGGATCAGTGCAATGGGACTCCTTGCACTCTGGGCGAGACATTTCTCCACTGACCTAGACAAGTCGTAGCGCGCTGTCGGGACAAGGCCTAAGCACAGGTGGTGCGGATGTCCCATTGGCTATTGGTGCCCGAGATTCCATACTGACATCGATGCTCCAATCAGGCGGCGTTCGCGTGCGCGCTGACGCCACGGTAAAGCCTCGGACGCCGACATTCAGCCGACATTCAATGGTCGCTGCCCGCGCGCGGCCACCACGCCGCGCTGCGGGTTGATGACCATCTCCGCAGCCGAGATTTCGAGCCGGGATCTTATCCGCGCGTCAGTGTCTGGCACTGGATAAGCGTCCGCTTTGAGCGTCACTTTGCGAGCATCACTCGGCGCCGCGCGGCCGGCGTTCAACCTTGGCACCTGCTCACCTGTGCTGCGCGTCATCGGGCTGGTAGGCATCTGCGCGATCGCCTATCACTACACGCTCCTGACCCTGGCCACGTCGTCCGCGTACTTGGCGCTACTACCAGCAATGGCCCTATTGCTCGGTTTGCAGAGGGCGGTCGCTGCGGAATCCGGTCCAGATATTCACGACAGGTATCTCGACTGGATAGTCGGCCTTCCCCTTCTCGTCGCCGCTCTGGCCATCATGACAATCTTGCCGATTCGGCTCTCCGCCTACTTCTGGCTCTGGCGACTCGATCTGGTTTCATTGCCCATCTTCGTCGCGGCGGCCATCGCTCTCACATTCGGAACGCGCGCCCTCTGGCGGCTCCGCCTCCCCATCGCATTGCTCGGAGTGATCTGGCCCGCCCAACATGTCCTGGCCTTGACCGGCGTTGGCGCCTTCGTGAGTAACCCGATCAACAAGTCGCTGAGTTTCGCTTCCGCCACGCTGCCGCCAGCTTACATAGTGGGGTTTCCCACCGGCCTGGCTGCTCTCATGCTCACACCTGCTGTTGCCTTCGTGGTCTTCGGGCTAGGGACGCGGCAGATGGCAGTGAGGCCATTGGACTTGGGGTTGGGCGCCATCACTCCAGACCTCCGGGAGCGCCTGAGCGGCTGGGCCGCGGGATTGCTCGGGGTCGTCCGGCCACGCCGCTTGGCTGTGCAGCGAGCGGGGACGGGACTGGCGATCTTGAGCCTCGCAGCCACTGTCGCCACCTTGGCGAATGACGCGCAGCGCCAATTTCAGCTCGTCGCCAGCCCGCTTGGGACGCCCGTCCTGCAGAGCGCCGTGGTCCCGAGTAATCCGCTCCCCGGTTGGAGCATCAGGAAGACCGACTCCTATGCCTGGGCACCTGTTTATCTCGGTACGGGCGGAACCTGGGACCGCTACCGATACTCCTCCCAACCCTCCCAAAATTCAGCCCCATCGGGGCTGGGCCTCTATGGTCCAGTCACACTCGATTTATTCACCACTGCAGATGGCAGCGCGCTCGCCAAGTACAGCCTGGAAGACAGCTACCGCCTGCACAGCTACCGACTGAAGACGGCGCATGTGATCGACTTGGGCGGCGGCGTGGTCGCCAAATCCGTTGTGTATCAACAGCAATCCACGGGCGCGACCTGGGCTGGAGTTGATTGGGAGTGGCCTGTGCGAACTGCTGCCGGCCTGGCCTATCAGCGGGTGGTCCTCAACGTAAGAAACAGAACTGACGCGGAATGGCGGCTGGCGCCGCCCTCAACTGCTCGGCTCCAGCCGCTGCGGTTCACCGCCCTGCAGCTCTTTGGCGGCGCCAGGACAGCAGCCGCGAGCGACGCGAACAGCCAGGCGGGTGATGCCCTTGCCGAGTTCGCCACGCAGGTGGCGCAGGCGAGTCTGGGGAGCTCACGGTGAGTCAAGCCCAGCGCCGCGTCAAGCCGCTCTCGCTTCACTTGATCGACCGCCCGGGCCAGCAAGCAGCGCAGTCCGCCAGGCCGATCGCGCCGCGGAGAGTCAGAGCGCCGCATCAAAGCCTTGGCGTGAGCGGGAAGCGCAGCCGGCGTCCGGCTGAACTCCGCACCCAGGCCGCCCGGCTCGACACAAGTGTGAACGGACTCAGTCGGGCCCTTCCTGAGATGTCCGCGAGACGGACGCTGACCAGCGATCAGCGTGTGCTGCTCGTCGGCGCCACTGTCGCGCTCATCCTGGGATTGGCCGGGTTTCCGACGGCTGTAGTGGTGGGGCTCAACGCCTTGGGCACCGCTATGTACGTGCTCGTCTTCATCTACGGCATCGTTTGGTTTCGAAGAATGGTCAGCCGGCCGGCACTCGTCACTGTCACAGACGAGGAAGCACGCGCCGTACCTGACAGGAGACTGCCAACGTACACGGTGATGGTCGCCGCGTACCGGGAGGCGAACGTGATCGGCGAGACCATCCACGCCCTGGAGGCCCTGGAGTACCCGGCGGATCGCCTCGAGCTGCGGCTCCTGCTGGAAGCTGACGATCACGAGACAATCGCCGCCGCTCGGGCGACGCCGCACGGCTCGAACCTTGAGATAGTTGAGATCCCCAGTGGTGGGCCGCGAACGAAGCCCAAAGCCTGCAATTACGGCCTCCAGCTCACGAAGGGCAAGCTGGTCACCATCTACGACGCCGAGGATCGGCCTGAGCCTCTTCAGTTACGCCGCGCGGCTGTCGCCTTTCGCCGACTCGGCTCGCAGGTGAGTTGTCTCCAAGCCAGGCTCCACTACCACAACACCGGCGACAACCTCCTGACCCGTCTGTTCGCGGCCGAGTACCTCACCTGGTTCGACGCCATGCTGCCAGCCTTGGCTGCTATGGGTGGTCCGGTCCCGCTGGGCGGCACCTCGATGCACATCAGGCGAACCGCACTCGAGGCGGTCGGGGCCTGGGATCCCCACAACGTGACCGAGGACGCCGACCTGGGAGTGCGCCTGTACCGCCTGGGCCACAAGACGGAAGTGCTTGACTCAGTCACTTCCGAGGAGGCCAACAGCGACTTCATCAACTGGATCAAGCAGAGGTCGCGCTGGTACAAGGGCTACCTGCAGACCTGGTTGGTCCACATGCGCCAGCCCGTCCGGCTCTGGCGAGAGCTGGGTCCCCGGGCCTTCCTGAGCTTCAACGTTACTGTCGGAACGACGCCCCTGCTAGCGGCCCTGAACCCAGTCTTCTGGCTGCTGACAGCGCTCTGGTTCCTCGGCAAGCCGGAGTTCGTGCAAACCCTCTTCCCAGCGTGGCTCTACTATCCGGCGTTGGCCTGCCTGGTAGCCGGCAACTTCCTGGCGTTTTACAGGACTGTGGTGGGCATCTGGATCGCCGGTAGGCCTGATCTTCTGTGGGTGGTACTGCTCTCGCCCATCTACTGGCTGATGATGTCGATCGGAGCGATCCGAGCGATAGCCCAGCTCGTCGTGAAACCGTCGCATTGGGAAAAGACTGTGCACGGGCTCGATCGGCTGCGCAAGCCGGAGCTCCAATATGGCTGAGCTGCGCGCGAGGCAGCGGTCAAGGCGCGGCGGACAAGCTGTAGCAATGCCACTCAAGTCGGCACCAAGTGTTCAGCGAAAACTGGCGTCTGGGCGCGCCAGTGGGCGGTTCGGGGAAGCCGACCTCGTGTTCGCGGTGGCCTTTGCCGGATACCTGGCCGCGGCTGCGTATCTAGCTCTGAATCAGCATCTGCTGGCCAACGACGCCTACTCGCGCATTGCCAGCGCCCAGCGGATGCTCTTCGGCCACGACCCGCATCTGGCAGCGATTGGCTTCGTCTGGAGCCCGCTGCCGGTGCTGGCGCTTCTGCCCCTAGTGCCATTCAAGTGGATCTGGCCCGCGATGACCACCTACAACTTCGCCGGCAGCCTGGTTTCGGCCATCTGCATGGCCGGAGCCGTTCGGGAGATGGCGCTGTTTCTGGCCGACATGGGGCTGGACCGGTTGAGGCGGAGTGCCATTGCAATCGCTTTCGCCATCCACCCCTTGGTCCTCGTCTATGCCGCCAACGGGATGAGCGAGGCGATGTTCCTTCTGTTTCTGCTCATGGGTACGAGGCGGATAGCTGGCTTTTTGCGAAGCGGGGAGCTGCATTGGGGGATGAGCGCAGGGCTGGCGCTGGCCGCGGCCTACCTGACCCGATACGAGGGTCTGCTGGCCGGCGCGGCCGCTGTCGCAGTGGTCGCAGGAGCGGCCTACAGGACCGCCCCCGGCACCACCCGTGAGCGGCTGGACAAGGCGCTCAGCACCGCCGCCGTGGTTGGTGCGCCTGTGGTCGCTGCGTTCCTGGTCTGGCTGGTGGTCAGCTGGGTGATCACTGGTAACGCCCTGGAGCAGTTCTCTTCCGCATACGGAACCAGTTCCCAGCTGGCGGCCAAGACCGCCGCCCCAAACGTGCCTGGAGGCTGGGCCGCCTACGCGATGAACCAGATCTTTGTGCTCGAGCCGTTCATCGCGATCCTGATCGCGGGCGCGGCGCTGCGGGCGTGGCGGAAGGGCCTGACGCCCGACATCGCTGCAGTGCTCCTCATCCTGGGCCCCGTGCTCGGCTTCATGTTCCTGTCCAACGCCGCGAGCACCATCGATCACGAGCTGCGCTACATGATTGTGACGGTGCCGCTGGCGGTGCTGACGACGGGCACGCTGCTCGCGCCAGCTCGCGTCACCGGTCGGCCGGTTGATGGCTGGACCGGCCCTCGGCTGCCCTGGCCGGGCCGGGTGCGCGCCGGCGCACGGATCCTGCATCGCCCGGTCAATGGCGCAGCCAGAGCCATGCTTGCACGAGCCGCCGAGCTCCCCTCGCTCGCACTCCTGCGGGCGAGTGTGCGGGGTGGGCGCCGGCGGGCGGGTCAGCTCGCCCCGTTGGCAGCGGTGCTCGCGATCGCTGTGGCTCTGCCTGTGTCGATCTCCGGGATCACCAGCTCGCGCCTCAACTATTTTGACGCCCCGCAGATACGCGCCATCTATGCGCCCCAGGGCGCTGCCGAAAGGCAAGCAGTGCAGCGTTACGTAACCGAGCGAAAGATCGCGGCCGACCTTGACGCCAAAGGCCTGCGGCCGGGCTCCGTGCTGCTGGACGACTTCCTCGGCTTTCCGATCCCGATCAACTCGAGCAACCCAAAGCAGTTCGTGATCACGTCTGATCGTGACTTCAAAGCCGTGCTCTCTGATCCCGCAGCGTCTGGAATCCAGTACGTGTTGGTGCCCAGTCCGACCGACCTGGGCCGGCTCGACGCTGTCAACCGCCAATATCCGACCCTCTACGCCGGTGGCATGGCCAACGCGCATCTGGTACGCGAATACCCGGATCTCGGCGGCTTCAGCACCTGGCGGCTCTACCACCTGGACCCGGAGGCGCAGCCATGACACCGACTCATCGACGAACCTTGACGCTGCCCTCCGCTGTGCTGTCGGCGCTTGTGCTCCTTCTGTTAACCGCGGGTTCAGTCAGCGCCCAGGGGTCGCCAGCCACTTCGCCTACTCCGGCGCCCAGTGCAGGTCCTCAGGCGTCGGCAACCCCATCTGCTTCGCCGAGACCACAAGCGTCGCCCAGCCCCCAGGCCGCGCCGACGCCCCCCGCGTCGCAGCCGATCCAAAGCCCTAAACCGACGCAACCCACTCGGCCGGCGCAGCCCACCAAACCCGCGCCTGCGGCGGCGGCCCCCGGCCAAGTCGACGACTGGCCCACCTACCTGCACGACCCCCAGCGCACGGGAGCAAGCGCCGAGACGACCCTCGGTCCCGGCAACGTTGCCCAGCTCGGCAGGTCGTGGGCGCTGAAGACCGGCGGCCCGATCGCCGCCTCGGCCACCATCGTGGCCGGCACGGCCTATGTCGGTTCCTGGGATGGGTTCGAGTACGCGGTTGACGCGGCCACCGGCGCCATCAAGTGGAAGGCCTTTCTGGGCACGACCACTGGTGGGGCCGGCTGCTTCCCCAGGACGGCGGGCGTCTCATCCGCACCGACGGTTCTGAACGGCGTCGTTTATCTCGGTGGCGGGGACTCCAACTGGTACGCCCTGGACGCGAATACCGGCGCGGTGCTGTGGACAGTGCCCACCGGCGACAACAGTGCGGCGGGGGGCCACTACAACTGGGCGAGCCCATTGCTGTACAACGGCTACGCGTATGTAGGCATCTCCAGCCTGGGCGATTGCCCGCTCGTACAGGGCCAGCTGCTGCAAGTCAACCTCACCACTCACCAAGTGGTCAACACCTTCAACGCCGCGCCCCCTGGTCAGACCGGCGGCGGCATCTGGACCACACCAGTAGTCGATCCTGCGACCAACACCATCTTCGTCACCACAGGTACCACCAGCGGTTTCAACGAACCGCTGGCGCAGGCAATGGTTTCCCTGGACGCGACGAGCCTCGCCGTCAAGGGTTACTGGACGGTCCCACCGGCGCAGACCGGGGTGGACTCGGACTGGGGCACCAGCCCGATCCTGTTCGCGGACGCTGCCGGCCACCCGCTGGTTGCGGGGATCAACAAGGGGGGCTGGGCCTATGGCTTCAACCGCAACAACATTTCGGCTGGACCGGTGTGGCAGCAACAGATCGCCAAGGGTGGCACCTGCTCTCCATGTGGCGATGCGAGTGTCTCCTCTGGAGCGTTCGGTAACGGGCTGCTCTATTTCGCCGGTGGCAACACCACCATCAACGGAGTGGGTACACCCGGGTTCGTGCGCGCACTCGACCCGGCGACTGGTCGATTCGTCTGGGAGCACCCCACGGCTGCGCCGGTAGTCCCTGCGCTTGCTTACGCGAACGGAATGGTGATCGCGGGCGCCGGCGCCACCCTCGAGGTGCTGGACGCGGCCTCGGGCACCCGGCTCTACAGCTACACGACGGGCGCGGTTATCTACGGTTCGCCCAGCGTGTCCACCGGCAGGATCTTCCTAGGCTCAACCGACGGCAACGAATATGCCTTCGGCCTGACTGCGGTGAATCCCCCGCCCCCCGATCCCAACTGCTCGCCGGGATGGACCTGCCAGGACATCGGGGCGCCGCTGCCGGCGGGCTCAGAGGCCGTCCAAGGAGGCAACTGGGCCATCCAGGCGGGCGGTGCTGGCGTGCGGGGCACTGCCGACCAGTTCCGCATGATGAACCGGGCAGTTGTCGGAGATGCCCAGATAACCGCCCGGCTGACGGCTCAGCAGGCGACCAACCCGACAGCCCAGGCGGGATTGATGATTCGCCAGAGTAACGACGCTGGCTCCCCCTACTACGCCGTGTTCAGGACTCCAGGAACCGGTGTTACTGTCCAATACCGCACCCAGTTCGGCGGCGTCACTACCACTGTCCAGAGCCCGGCTAAGGGCCTGCCCGTTTACCTGGAGGTGCAGCGACGTGGGGACCACTTCCAGGCGGCGACCGCAGCGGATGGCATCAACTACACACTGATCCCTGGCACTGACGCGACAGTGGTCCTGCCGGCCGCGGCCCTGGTGGGGCTCGCCGCCACCTCAGCTGTCAACGGCACCTCAGGAGCGGTCCGCTTCACGGGTGTGGCAGTCGGTACTCCGGGCGCGGCGCCGGTCGCGCCACCGCCGGCGAGCGCCTGCCCTGCCGGCTGGAGCTGCCGAGATGTAGGCAATCCACGCCTCGTCGGGGATCAAACCCTGGCCGGGGGCGTCTGGACAGTGAAGGGCGCCGGCAACGACATCTCCTACTACTCCGACCAGTTCCATTACGTCTGGCAGCCGGTGGCGGGTGACACTACTGTGACGGCCCGTGTCGCTACCCAGACCAATACCAGCCCGGGGGCCAAGGCAGGCATCATGCTGCGCCAGAGCACCGATCCGGGCTCGCCCTTCTATGGGGTGTTCGTGACTCCCGGCGCCGGCATTCAAGTCCTGTATCGCGCAACGCAGGGCCTGCGGATCCTGCCGCCGGCGGCCACCGTGCCGGGCACGGTCCCAGCCTACTTCCAGGTTCAGCGATCAGGCAATGTGTTCAGCACCTTCACTTCCGCTGACGGAGTGAACTGGACCTACCTGCTGGACAGCGCACGGACCGTGTATGGCGGAGCCGGCTTGGCCGGGCTCGCGGTCACCTCGCAGAACGGGGGCAAGCTGGGCACCGCAACCTTCACCCAAGTCCGCGTGACCCCCAACGCCCCGCCGCCGCCGACCGCCTGTCTCGCCGGATGGTCGTGCGCAGACATCGGCTATCCGACCCCTGCCGGCGAGCAGTTCTTCAGCAACGGCGTCTGGACGGTTGGGGCGGGCGGCACTGACATCTGGGGACCTTACGACTCCTTCCACTACGTCTGGCAGACGCTGGCGGGTGACGGCAGTTTCAGCGCTCGGGTGGCAACGCAGACGAACACTGATCCCTCCGCCAAGGCGGGTGTCATGCTGCGCCAGTCCGCCGATCCCGGAGCCCCTTTCTTTGCTGCGCTGGCCACGCCAGGAAACGGCATAGTGATCCAGTACCGCACGACCCAGGGCAGCAACGCAGTCCAGGCTAACATGATGCCCGGTGCGGTTCCGGCCTACCTTGAAGTGGCCAGGTCCGGAAACATCTTCTCGGCCTACACCTCGCCGGACGGAGCCACTTGGACCCCTGTTGCAGGATCCAGCGTGGCGCTCTTCGGTGGACCGGCTTTGGCCGGCATGGCGGCCACGTCGCACAACACCGCGAACGTCAGTTCGGTCACTTTCGACCACGTAGTCCTCAGCCTGACCGCTCCTCCGCCGGCGTGGAGCTGTTTCGCCGTCTGGAGCTGTCAGGACATCGGACAACCATCACCGGCCGGGGGCCAGACGCTCAACAACGGAACCTGGCAGATCCAGGGAGGTGGTTCGGACATCTTCCAGACTTCAGACCAGTTCCACTTCGTCTGGCAGACGGTGGCGGGCGACGGCACGGTGAGCGCGCACATCACCGCCCAGACCAACTCCGATCCGTGGGCGAAGGCCGGCGTAATGCTCAGACAGAGCGCTGATCCTGCCGCAGCCTACTATTTCGCGCTCGTCACGCCAAGCAACGGTATCCAGATCCAGTACAGGCCGAGCCAGGGGGCGGCAGCCGCCGAACTTACGGGCTTTCCGGCAACTGTCCCCGCCTATCTTCGTGTCGCTCGCTCAGGCTCTGTCCTCTGCGCCTATTCCTCAGCTGACGGGGCCACCTGGAGTTACATACGGGGATCCTGCATAGTCCTGGCGGGAATCAGCGGCCCGGTCTACGGCGGCCTAGCCGTGACCTCGCACAACGCTCTTGCTCTCAGCACAGTGACCATGGACAGCGTCGCCATCACTGCGACCGCCCCACCCCCTCCAGTCTTCTGCCCGGCGAACTGGAACTGCGCCGACATCGGAAACCCTGGGCTGCCGGGTGATCAAGCGCTGAACAACGGCGCCTGGACCGTCGACGGAGGTGGCAGCGACATCTGGGGCAACGCTGACCAATTCCACTACGTCTGGCAGCAGCTGCCGGGAGATGGGAGCGTCAGCGGCCGCGTGGTGTCGCAGGGCAACAGCGATCCCTGGGCCAAGGGCGGCTTGATGATCCGGCAGAGCACCGACCCCGCCTCGCCTTACTACGCGGTCTTCGTAACGCCGGGTCACGGCGTAGTAGTGCAATACCGCGCCACTCAGGGCGGAGCCTCGGCGGCGGCCGGCCCGGTGGCCGGAGCCCCGCCCGCCTATGTACGGGTGACAGTCGCGGCCGGCAGCTTCACCGCTTACACCTCGGCTGATGGGGTCACCTGGACTGCGATCCCGGGCTCAACCGTGGCTCTCGGTATGACTGCTCCATCGTTGGCGGGCATGGCAGTGACTGCCCACAACGGCGGGGCCATCTCTCAGGTTGTCATTGACACAGTCAGCGTGGGGTAGGTGAGCCAGCGCGCCTCAGCGCGCTGGGCTCGGGCCGGCTGGGATTCGCGGCAGCGCCGCCTCCGCCTTTGGGTGGTCTCGCAGCTTGGGTCCGCTTGAGGGGGCTGGACTGGTTCGGCGGCACAAAAGCTGCGCCCACACAACTGATCCTCGGCACCTCGGTCAGCGTGGCCTAGCACGCCCTACTTCTTAAATCAATCTGCAGCCGCGCCGTGGCTCCCCATTCGTCTCGCCGCTGGGATCTCCGCGGGGGTCGGCCGCGCGTCGGCAGCGGCGAAGACAACCAAGTTGGAGCCGTAGCGCCTCGCCCCCCAGTCCCAGGTGCCGCCACAGGTAATCAGGCGCAGCTCGGGACCAGGGAGCGCCCCGTACACATCGCTGACCGGAAAACGGTCCCTCGGGAAGCTCTCCACTCTTGACACGTGGAAGCCAACTGCCACGCCGTCCTGGCGCACAACTGTCATCGGATCGCCAGGGTGAAGCTTGGCCAGGTTCCAGAACACGCCCGGTCCGGTGAAGGAGTCGAGGTGACCCAGGATCACCGCCGGACCTTGCTCGCCTGGGGCCGGGCCCCCCGCATACCACGCAGCCTGGCCGTAGTCGCTCGGCACCTGAATGGTGCCGTCGGGCTCTAGCCCAACCCGGCCGAGGCTGGAGGAGACGCCGATGCTGGCGATCTCGATCCGCAGAGGCTGCGCGGCGACAGGCCGCTCGGGCGAGTCCTGCGCAGGCACGGCGCCGCCGCCTTCGAGCGGAGCCCGCACTGTCGGCGTTGCCAGCTGCATGCCCCCCGGGGCTGCAGCCAGAGCCGGCAGCCGGGCGGAACCCGGAGCCGGTGCCGCTCCTGCTCCGTGGGTACGGAGCACTGCCCGGCCTCCAGGAAAGCAGGCGTACGCGACCAGGGCCGCAGCCGCGACCGCCAGCACTACCTTGCCCGGCCGGTCCTTCAGAGCAGGCGTCTCTGCCGCCGAACGGCTGCCGCGCCTAACAGGCAGGTGAGCAGGAGGCTGAGCGCCACCAAGGTCAGGGCGGCCGGTTGGCGAATGGCCATGCCGCCTCCCCCTGTGTCGGCGCCTCCGGACGGGCTGGAAGAGCTGGACGTGGCGTCTGCAATCTGCAGCAGCTCGATCGGACGGCCGACGCCGCCGATGGCCGCCAGCGAGTGGATGGTTCCCCGCGACGCGACGACACCCGTGGCCGTGAAGAGCACCTGGTCGGTGCCTGTCGACCTCAGCTCAAGATCGTATGAACCGGCCGCCAGCGAGCCATAGCTGGACGCCTGCAGGAAGGAGATGTTGGTGAAGAGCACAGGCCCACCCTTGACTGCCACGTCCACTCCCGGGACCTCTGGAGCCGTGTGAATGAAGCGCGCCGAGGCTTGACCCTGGCCAGGTGTCGAGATCGCGTCATTGAACACAGCGGCTCGCAGCTGTCCCGACTTACCGCCCACCACTATGGTGCTGAACGAGCCCGCGGCCAGGGAGCTCTGCACCTCCGCCACGACGGCGGAGCTCGAACCAGCCTGATTGACGCGGAAATCGTGGGCGCCGGGCGGGACAGTCATGTACGTCGACACAGTCTTGTAGGTGACGTTGGTGAGCGCCTGCGATGAGTCCCAGTAGAGGTCCACATTCGGTCCATCAGGTGAGACATAGACCATGCGGACGTTGGCCTGGTCGGCGGCCTGGGCGACAGTGCCGGCGGCGGCCAGGAAAGCTGCGGCCAGCGTGAAGGCAAAGGCACCTGTTGTAGTGATCGACCTCATGTATCGTCTCCTGGTTCCGATTACTGGTTCCTTGCCGCCAGGTCGGCCGCCGGGCGGCGGCCGGACACCCCGTTGGCCTGGGGGCGGGAGCCGGCAGCCGCCGGCTTGGCTTCGATGTCTTCAGGCCGGCCGGGGAGCAGCGTGACAGCTGTGCGAAAACGGCGTTTCAGCACCCGTTTCGCGCGGACGGCGCTGGCTTCGACTGCCTTCTCAGCGGCTGTCGGGTCGGCGTCGTTCAGCAGCACGAGCACGTCTTGGCCTCGGCGGACCACAACTGTGTTGAAGGAGGTTAACCCCTCACTGACGATGTCGGCCAGCCGTGCGATCACGGCTGCCCCTGCGGGGGACGAGGCCAGGCTTTTCTCAGGCGAGATGCGAATCAGCATCGCGGGCACCGCCTGCTCCAGGTCCAGTCGCTCCGCGGCTTCCACCTGCTGCCCTCTCGCGTCGCGCAGGCGGCCGGCCACCAAGTTGCCCAGAGCGACAGTCGCCAGCAGCAGCGCGGCGCCTAGGATCGCCGCCGCCTCGCCGCCCGGGCTGGTCAGCTGGAGCAGCCGAGGCAAGTTTGTTTCCGCCTGCGGCACCCCGAATTCGGGGCCGGCAGGCTGGGCGGAGGTCACCAGCTGAGAAAACCCGAAGCCGGCTGCACAGAGGAGAGCGACCACAGCCCCGAGTCGGATAGTCCTGAAGGTAGCGACGACCACCAGCGCGAGGGCCGGCACGAAGAACAGAGTCGCCAGGGCAGTGCTGACGGCCCACGTTGCGGCCACCGCGAGCAGCGCCCAGGCCACCAGCGCCAGCAACGCCGCTCGCAGATCGAGCCATCGCAAGCTCATCGAAAGCTCCGCCGCAGGCGCGTCATCTCCAGCCCCAGGAAGAAGAGAAGGGCAGCCAGAGCCACCACAGGCAACAGCTCGGCGATCCGGAGCTCCAGGGGCGTGCTGACCACCGGCTCTTGAGCGGCGCCGATCGGAGCTCGGACGCTTCGATCCGCCGCAACCAACTCCACCCGGTGACTGAGGCCGTTCTCATAGAGCGCGGCGGCCGCGGCTTGCGCCGCCGCGGTGTCGGTGCCCCCCACCCAGAGCGCCGCCTGGAGTCCGGAATCCGGCTGGGTCACCTCGTCCAGCCAGCCGACGGGTGCGCTACCGCCGCCAGTGGTGCCGCGCGACTCGACAGGGGCCAGATCCGCGCGGCCCTTCAGGCCGAGGTGAAGCGAGAGGGTAGGGCCGCCGGCGGTCTGACCAGCGCCTGAAGGCGTGCCGATCACCAGCACTGAAGGGCTGTCCGCGAAAAACCCGCGGTTCGGCGCCAGCGGCCGAACCCGGACGCGGGGCGGGGCCTCAAGCGAGCGCGACCCGAGCGCCGCCAGGGCGGTGGCAGCCGTATTCAGGGTGGCCGATTGCCCGTTGGCAAGAATCACCGAGAGAGATCCTCTCGAGGTCGGATCGAAGAACGGGTACGGAAGCGCCTCCAGCCCGAACGCGCCATTGGGCGCGGGAGGCAGGGCGATCGCCGAGCCGGGGATGAACAGCTGAGTCCGGCCGCCGCTCAGATGGATGGTGACCTCGAAGCCGTCGATACCCGGTCTCAGGAGGTCGCCGTCCAGGGGCAGCACCACCTGTTCTGGCCGCGAGGTCAGCGCCACCTGTGGTGCCGTGAGCGGGTGATCGTTCACATCCAGTGTCAGCGTGGCCGGCCCGGAGACGTAAGCCGCCGGACCGGCCGTGCTGAGTCGCACCGACCCGGCCTGGCCATTGTCAATCGCCGGCACCGGCACGCCGAAGACCACCCTGTGCTCGCCAGCGCCTTCCACGAAGGTGTCAGGGGGCAGCAGTCCGGCCAGGCTGAGCAGGCGCTTGGCGGGTCCTGGCGCTGCCGTGGGAGCAGTTCCGGTCAGCACGGCCGTGCTGGTCGCGAGCGCAGTGGAATTTGCACCGACCAGCGCGTCTGTCGCCCGGCCCAGGGCGGCCTCGCTACCGCCGGCGACTATGACCAGAGGGGTCCGGCCGTCAAAGGGTGAGATGAGGCTTGCCAGCAGGCCATCGTCGGTCCCGGCGACTTGACCACCCGGCGACCGCCAGCCGCGGTCGGTCTTCGAGAACCCTGCCGCCTGCAGCAGGCGGCTGATCAGGGGCGATCGCTCGGCCCGGCCGACGACCACTGCCGGGCCCACCACGCCACTCGGCCAGTCGGCCTGCCCGGTGGTGATCACCTTGGGTTGAACCCGCCTCGATCGGGCCGATTTACCAACGGCCGCCGTCAGCCGGAGGGCGTCTCCTAGCTCCGCAGCCTGGGGTTTGTCTGGCAGGACCAGCGCCAGGGGTGGACTGGATGTCGCCGAGGCTGGCTCGATGAGCGAGTAAGGAAAATCGTTCAAGGCCAACGAGTCAGCTCCGGCCGGCCGCTGCAGCGCATAGTGAATCAGGGTCTGGCCGTCCAGCCGCCCAAAAAGCCCCTTTGCTGCCTGGCCGCCGTTTGGAAGCAAGAAATGAGCCTGCAGGAGGTTGGGGCCATCGCGGCTCAGGATCTCCTGCGGCACTCTGGATTCGAATACAGCGCCGCCGGCGGTCCCGGTGCTGAGCGCTGAGTCGCTGAGCGGCCGACCGTTGACAGCGACCTCGATTCGGGAGCCGGGCGGGATGGTGGCGCTGTGCCCGAAGAAGACGCGAACGAAGCTGCCGGAGCTCGCCAGGGGCGCCGCCGGCGCGGGAAAGGCGATGTTTATAGAGCCCGCTTGCCCGTGAACTGTCTGCGGGCCGGCGCCGAGGTCGGTGATGCTGATCTCCTGGGCGAGATCGGTAGCAGATACAGGCTGCAGAGGGGCTGCGGCGGGGCCTGCTGCCCACACGCCGACTGCCGGCCCGAGCAGCAGAAAAGCGCCGCTCAAGCCCAGAGCCAGGATCATCCCGGCGCGAGCCGTTCGGTCCGCAGCGCGTCGGCCCCAATGGCTTCTTCCCCCATGCTCCTCGGTTTCTACATGACGCCTCTCCACCGGTCAATAGGACTGAAGTCCCGAACGGACTTGGGCATCCCTGGTTAGGAACCTCGCTTTCTATGTGGAAAGCGCAGGCTTCGCGCCTCGGTCACGACGGCGTCCAAACCCTGGTCCCAGCCATCACTGGGTAGCCACTCCACCACCTGGCAATCAAAGCCATAGCCAACGCGGACTGCTCTTGTCAACTCCGCCAGAGCGCGGTCGTAGTGACCGCCACCCTGGCCCAGACGATTGCCTGCCAGATCGAAGCCGACGCCCGGCACGACTACCAGGTCGATGGACTCCAGCGCCACAGCTGCGGCCGATGGCTCCAGCGAGCCCCGGAAGCCACTGCGAAGAGCACCGGCCGGCGGCCCCGGCGCGAAGTCAAGGGTCGCTCCTCTCACCCGGGGCAGCACGATCCTGACGCCCTTGAGCTCGAGCCGCTCAGCCAGAGGCAGGGTGTCCAGTTCCCCAGCCAGCGGGAGGTAGAGGGCTGCAACCTTGAACTCGGTCAAGCCTGGCAGGGCAACGAGCCGTACAGCTGCCGCCAGAGCCGCGGCTGAGCGCTGCGCCGCCGGCAGGGAGGCTCGAGTGGCTCGCAGATGCGATCGCCACTCCGCCTTTCTAGCGGCAGCGGGAAACCAGTCTGGCGTCCCCGCCTCCTTCAGCCGCCGGAGGGAGGGCCTGGAGGCTCCGGCCGGCCGGGCGGACGAGCCGACCGGGCTGCTGGCGCACGTCGGCGGCCGGCATGGCGCGAGCGCACGTAGTCAACCACGGCCAGAACCGCAAACAGCAGGGCCAGCAGCACCAGGCCGATGAGCACCAGCAGAGTCTTGCTCACTTCCATCCTCTGCTGAGTGCCTCGTCGGGCCTGATGCGCCCGCTCACTCGCGCTCGGCCGCTGGCCACGCCCGGCAGGTTCAGGTCCAACTCCAGGTCATGATCGCCGGGTTCGAGGGGAAAGTCGAGCTCGACCAGCACTGTCAGATCGCGTCCGAAGGGCAGGTCGAGGGTCCGCGGCAGGGGCACACGGCCGGAGTCGGTCTCGAGCGACAGCCTGGGCTCAACCAGCGGCCGACCATCAAGGCGGAGATCGTCCAACCCAGCCAGAACTGCAGGTCGAGTCAGGTTCCGCAGTGTGAACCGAACCCCCTCCAGGTCAGGTCGAAGGCTGTCGTGCACGACTATGCGCTCAAGTAGATAGCTGGGCAGCTGCGGGCGCCGGCGTGGCTCCGGCAGCTCCGCCCGAACCTGGACTGCCAGCGAGGATCTCACAGGCGCTCGGCCTGCCGGCCGCAGGTCGGTTTCCAGGCGATAGTTTCCCGCAGCGAGCGGCAGAGTGAGGTTGGTAGCCTGCAGCGCTGGCTCGACGGCGCTGGGCAACCCGACGCTGACCGAGCCGGAGAAGGATTTACGCCGTACGGCATCCCGGAACCAGGAATTGCCCCGGGTCTCCAAGCTGTGCTCGCGGACCACGAACCAGCGCAGTTCAGCACTCCCTCGGAGGCTCGGGTCGTCGTTCACGATGATCAGGCGAAGGCCTACCGGCCTCTCCGATCGGTAGCCGAAGCCCCACGGCTGCAGCGGCGTGAAACCGACTGGATCGATGATGACCCGGACTGGGGCAAACGCCTCCCGCACCGCCGCCAGGGCTGCCTTGGGCACACGGGCCGCGTCCACAAGGCCGAAGCCTATACCTGGGAAAGAGTCACACAGCTGGTAGGGGAAAGCAGCCCAGCAGGGCTCGAACTTCCGCTTGCGGGCTTGGTCGATGGCGTATGCGAGCAGCCCCGCCTGGTACTCCTGGCCGGCCGCCACAAAGTTCGCCAGGTCGGGGAAGTCGGTCGGCAGCCCCGCTCCCCGCTCGGCCCAACACGGCAGGTGGAAGCCGGCATAGAGCCACTGGGGATCGTCCCCGCGCAACGGCCAGCGTGTGCTGAGCTGGCGCCAGACGGGGGAATCCAGAGTCGGGGCGGCCTGCGCACCGAACTCAGTGAGAAAGGCCGGCAAGGCGTCTCCGAACCCCGACCAAGAGCCCTCCTTCCACCCCAACCAACTGTGCTGATCCAATTCTCCGGACGCCGCCAAAGCAGTCCGCTCGGGGTCCAGCTGGTCGATGCTTGCCTTGATCTCCTGGTCGATCGTGTAGTTCTGGCGAACCGCATGCACATCGGCCAGCGAAGCGCTGGCCGGTATCCAGGGCGGATCGTCATGAGCCACCCAAAAGAAGATCGAACATCGGTTGCGAAGCTGCCGCACCATCTCCGGGACCTGGTCGCGAACCACTGTCTCGAAGAAGCGAGCCTCCTCAGCCGTGGCATGGTAGGCGTAGGCGAGCGTGAGTGGAAAGTCAGCGATCACCAGGATGCCCGCCTCGTCCGCCAGCCGGTAGAACTCGTCTGGCAAGACGTGCGCGTGCACCCGCAGCGCATCCAGGTTCGCCTCCCTCGCCAGCTCCAGATCGGCCCGAAATAGATCAGCGTCCAGCTGATCCAGCCGCAGACTGGGCGTGTAGTTGGCGCCGCGAATGAAAGCCGGCTGGCCGTTGATGCGGACATCCCAGCCGTCCTGGGCGGCGTGGACGCGGATGTCGCGGAAGCCGAAGGTCTCGCGCACTTCTGCCGACGGGCGGCCCTGCACGGTGACGCTGACCTGCGCCTGGTAGAGGCTGGGCTCGCCAAAACGCCAGGGCGACCAGCGGTGGGCGCCGGCGACGTTCAGCCCGAGGCTGGTTGTGATCTCGGCGCCACCCGCCAGGCGCACCTGCCGGCGCAGGCGCAGAGGCGGGCCCTCCGGTCGAACCAGTTCCAAGAGCAGCTCCCCGTCCATCTGGCGCCCATCCAGGTTGCGCAGGCGGACTTCCACCTCCAGCCGGCCGCTGTCGCCGGCGACGAGCCGGGGCCGCAGATGCAGCCAGTCGATCATGATCGGACCGACGTACTCAAGCTCGACCGGGCGCCAGAGGCCGACTGGCACCTCCCAGCGATACGGCTCAGGCAGGCTGAACCAGGCGCTGTCGGGATAGGGCCGGCTGTCGCCGTCGTTGAAGATGCCCATGACGTGGCGCTTGCGCGTGAGATCCGTCTCGATGGGCGATTCGCAGCAGATGACCAAGAGGTTGTCGGGGCGCAGATGGGAGGTGATGTCGAAGCCGAAAGCTGCGAAGTAACCGTAGTGAGAGCCGAGCAGGCGACCGTTCAGCCAAACATGGGTGGCGAGAAAGGCTCCGCCCAGCCGCAGCACCACGCGTCCGTTGTGGTCGGGGCGGGGAAAGCGGGTGCGATACCAGATCGCCGAACGGCCGCTGGTCGCCGCCTGCTGCTCGGGCACTGCCACGGGCTTCCAGCCGAGGCCGCCGCCCCCGGCCAGACCTTCAGCCTCGCCCTCGCCCAGCGGCAGCCAGCACGCCTCCCAGCCCACCACCGCCCGGGCGCCGGCCGAGGTTTGCCGCAGCGGCAGCAGAAGGCAGTCGTTCACGGGCGCCCTGCGCGGCCGGCGTAGGCGCCGTCGGCAGTCTCGCAGAGCAGCAGGGGAACCCCTACCAGCGCCTGGCTGAAGGCCGCCTCACTCGCCCTCGCCAGGAGCGCGACGATGCTGCCGCCGAAGCCGCCGCCCATGATGCGGGCGCCCAAGCAGCCGGGCGCGCTCCAGGCGCGCTCCACTATGGCGTCGACTTGGGGCGTCGAGCACTCGAAATCGTCCCGCAAACTCCTGTGGGAAGCTTTCAGAAGCGAGCCCAGCTGCCGGAGGTCGCCGGCCCGCAGCGCTGAGGCGAACTGGGCTACCCGGCTGAGCTCGGACTCCACGTGGCGGAGGCGCTTGAGATGGCCCGACTCGGCCTCCTGGCGGCGGAGGTTGTAGGGGGTGTCGGCCAGCGCTCTCTCTACGCCCGAGCCGAGGACTGCGATCAGCAGCTCTTCCGGAAACGGCACCAGACAGTAGTCGAGGGTGGCGCAGTCGAGCAGCAGCGCATGCCGCTGTCGGCCGAGCGCGCTGGCGAACTGGTCCATGACGCCCACCTGGACGCCGGTCGCCCTCTGCTCCGCGCGCTGGCAGGTTACCGCCGCCTTTTCGCCCGACCACTCAGGCCGGAGCCCTGCGGTGATGGCGACAAGCAGCGCCGCCGACGAGCTGACCCCCGCCTGCGGCGGCACGGTCGACTCCACCTCCAGCTGCTGGGGCGGACAGCCCAGCTCCTCGCCCAGCGCTTCGGCGTAGGGCAGGGCGCCCTGCACCTGGCTCCTGACAGTCCAGCGCTCAGCAGGCCGGCCGCGGACTGTAAGGAAGCGATCGATAGCGCAGGGCAGCACCGTTCCCCCCAGGTAGTCGACGTGCTCGCCGATCAGGTTCACCCGACCCGGCGCACGTCCGACCCACTGGCCGTCAGGCACTGCGCAGCTCCGCCGCCGAGTCCTCGGCCCGCTGGTCCAGGATCCAGGCGCCCGCGCCCAGCTCAGAACCGGCCGAGTACTTGAGCTTGTCCGCCGAGCGGAGGGCCGGGTAGAACTCGAAATGCAGGTGGAAGTGCCGGTTGCCGCGCCCGGGGGGCCGCTGGTGCACAGCCATGACGTAGGGCATTGGCTTGTGGAAGAGACGGTCGTAGCGCTGCACCACCTCCTTCAGCACCCGGCCCAGATCGGTTTGCTGTCTCAAATCGAGATCGCTCAGTGACGCCAGGTGGTCATGAGGCGCGATATGCACCTCATAGGGCCAGCGGTTGAAAGCCGGCACAAAGGCTCGCCAGGCGTTCTGACGCGCGACCAACCGCTCGTCACCCTCCTGGGCCAGCAGATCGCAGTAGAGGCAGTGGCGTGTGCGGCGGTGATGCTCGGCGAAGGCGGTGCACTCCCTGGCCAGGATCGGCGGCAGGAAGGGATAGGCGTAGATCTGGCCATGGGGATGAGGCAGAGTGACGCCGATCTCCTCCCCGCGGTTCTCAAAGACGTAGACGTAGCGGACGTTGGGCAATCGAGCCAGCTCCAACGTGCGGTCGGCCCAGACCTCGATCAGGTCCCGAATGTGCTCGACCGGCTGCCGGCCGAGCGACGATTCGTGTTCGGCCGTGTAGCAAACCACCTCGCAGCGCCCTTCCTGCCGGGTGTAGGAGGGGAAGCGATTTTCGAAGACGGCTATGTGGTAATCGGGAAAGGGAACCTCCGTTTCCAGGCCGCCCGGGCGCGTCGGGCAGAGCGGGCAGAACTCCGCGGGCGGGTGATAGGTGCGGTCCTGCCGCCAAGGCGCTCCGGTCACCCACTCGCCCTGGAGCGGATGCCAGCGAAGCTCGCTCAAGTCCGCTCGTAGAGGATGAGATAGCGGCCGTCGGACTTGGCCACCAAGCGCTTCCGGAGGCTGCCGGCAGAGGCTGCTGTCCTCTTGGCCGGCCCAGGTTGGCCGGGTTGTCGCCGGTCGGGCAGTGGTTCTGTTCGGCTTGCGTGAGCGGCCTCCGGCAGGACCGAAGAGCCGGCTCGAACCGCCCGCGGGGCAGACTGGCGCGGGGGCGGCATCGAGCTTGGAGTTTATACTTACCTCGCGGGGCGCTCGCCGAGTAGAGCGGCTCGTAATTCACCGCCGCAAGGCCAAGGAGGTGAGGCAAAAGTTGGATCAACCTAGTCGTGGAGCCAACCGCCTCGTTTGCCCGCTGGGAGTGTCGGAGGGGAACCTCTAGACGCTGCCGAAATCCTTCCCCGGCTCCCAGAGTCGGAGGTGGGAAGCTCCGCGAGCGTGTGCTAGTTGAGAAGGCCGGGTCTCATAAGAGACCCGGCCTTCCTCTATGTTGCAGCGATGCTCGACCCTGAACTACGCGCCCACATCGAAGCGAGCGGTTGGGTTAGTGAGATGGGCCTTCAGATCCTGTCAGCGGGCCCGGACGAGGTCACTGCCCGGCTGGATCTGAGCGCCAAGCACCATCAGGGCTACGGCATCGTCCATGGCGGCGTGCACTGTGGCGTGGTGGAGACGTTGGCCTCGGTCGGCGCGGCGGCCGTCGCTCACCCCCGGGGCCAGCGGGTGGTGGGGTTGGATAATCACACGAGCTTCATCCGAGCCGTCTCAGAGGGCACTCTCAGCGCGCGTGCGATCCCGGTCACCCGCGGTCGCACCACCCAGGTCTGGGCTGTCGAGCTCAAGGATGAGGAAGGCCGCCTGGTGGCGCGCGGGCAGGTTCGCCTGCTCTGCCTCCCGGCCGAGCGCACACTGGGTTAGACAGGTCAGACGGGGCAGCCCTTCAGCACCTGGTCGTCACCGGCTTGGGGGCTGCCGCGGTTGTCCCGGTTGCTGGTCAAAACATAGAGGCAGTGGTCGGCGGGATTGGCGACGGCGTCCCTGAGACGGCCGTGGTCGCTCAGCAGCGTTTCGGTCTTGAGCACTTTGTCAGGCTGAGCCGGATCCAGGAAGACACGGCGCAGCGCGGTGCCCTTGAGCGTGGCGACGAGCAGGGTGGGTCGCTCATCGGCGCTGGGCGTGTAGAAGGTGGCGCCTGAGGGCGCCCAGGCCACATCGGGGCCGCTCTCCAAAATCGGCGGAATGGGGTTGCTGCCGCCGGCCTGGCCGGTGCTGGTGTTGCCGGCGTAGGCAGGCCAACCGTAGTAGCCGCCGGGCTGGATGAGGTTCACCTCATCGTGGCAGCAGAAGCCGAACTCGCCAGTGGGGCCGTTGTCGGAGACGTAGAGACGCTGCCCGGAATCCCAGGCGAGGCCCTGGGGATTGCGGAAACCGGAGGCGTAGACGGGGCTGCCAGGGATGGGGTTATCGGCCGGCGATTGGCCTGCGTCTGTGATGCGCAGGATCTTGCCGTTCAGCGACTTCAGGTCCGGTGAACGCTGCGGGTGGTAGGCCTCACCAGTCGTCACGTAGAGGTACCCGTCCGGACCGAACTTGACCCGGCCGCCGAAGTGGCAGCAGCCGCCGTCGCCGGCGATCCCATCCAGGATGACCTGTTCTCCGCTCAGCGTCAGGCCCCCGCCGCCGGAGTCCTGCACGGTGAAGCGAACCACCTTGTTGGTAGGACCCTGATCGCTCCGGTACGTGTAGTAAACGTAGAGGTAGGGCGAGCTCGGATAGTGCGGATGCAGGGCCATCCCGAGCAGACCGCTCTCGCCCACCGCTGAAACCCTCAAGCTGAGCAGCGGGTCGCTCTTCAGACCCGAGCTGTCCAGCAGCCGGATGCGGCCCGGCCGATCACTTATGAGCGCCCGTCCATCGGGCAAGAAGACCAACTCCCAGGGCGCCACCAGGCCGCCCGCCACCTGCTCCCAGCGCAGGTTCAGCGGGCCCGGGTCCTTGAGCGCCGGCGAGGGCGTTGCGCTCGGCCGGACAGTGGGTGCTGACGTCTGAGTGGGGCTGGGGCTGGCGTGGGGGCTGCCGCTGGGCTGCGAGGAGGTACCGCCGCCGGTGCAGGCGACCAGCAAGAAGAGACCCAGCAGCAGCAGCGAGGAGCGGAGCCTCACCTCTTGCCGCTGGCGTAGCCGAGGATGATCTGGTCGATCAGCCGCTCGACCGGAGCCAGGTCGTCGGTGAAGACCTGGCCGTGGTAGGGCGAGGCTCGCAGATTCCCTTCCTTGAGGGCACTGGCTGCCACCTCCTGCACCAGCGGTTCCTGAGCCAGCTGGAGGTTGTGGCGCACGTCAGCCTCGCTGATGCTGTCGGTGGAGCCGTAGATGATGGTGTTGGTGAAGGCCGGCACGTCGACCAGATAGGTGCTCGGGTAGACCGCTGCCATGGTGCTGGCGAGGGCGTCCACCAGGCCGTAGTCCGACTGCGTGCGGCCGGCGTTCACTATGGCGACGCCACCCGGCGCCAGATGCTGCCTCGCCAGGCTGAAGAACTCCTTGGTCGTCAGGTGGAAGGGGATGTACGGCTGACGGTAAGCATCCATGACTATGATGTCGAACTTCGATTCGGGCGGCTGCGTCGCCAGCCAGTAGCGCGCATCCTGAACCTGCACATCCAGATTCGGCTCGTGCAGGTCGAAGTATTTGCGGGCAACCTGCAAGATGGCCGGGTCGATCTCCACGCCCGTCATCTGGAGGGAGGGGCCGAAGGCGGCGTCGTACTGGCGGGCCGCTGTGCCGCCGGCGAGGCCGAGAAGGGCTATCCGCTTCGGCCTGGGCTCCTTCGTCTGCGCTGGGCGAAAGTAGGACCCGAGCAGGAAGTAGTCCCAGGGACCGCCGGTGGTGAGCGACTGCGGGTTGTAGATGGAGTGCACCGCCAGGCCCTCGTTCAGGATCAGCTCGGTCTTGGGTCCGTCCTGCACCACCTGGATGTAGTTGTAGGCGGAGTCTGTCTCGTAGAGGAGACGCCCGTACTCCGGCGGCTTGATGCCGCGGGGCAGGAGGACTCCCCCCGCGATCACGATGAGCAGCATCACGGCGTAGAGCCGCCGCCGGGGCACCGGCCAGAGACCGAGGACTGAGAGGGCGAGCAGGGCGACGCTGAAGATGATGAGAGTGGGCCGGGTGCCGTAGGTGGGGATGAGCCAGAACACCGGTAGGAAGGTGCCCAGGATGCTCCCCCCCGTGCTGAGCGCATAGACGGCGCCGGCGGTGTTGCCGCCGGTGGCTACGTCGCGCAGCAGGAGCCGGATGGCGAAGGGAGAGACGCAGCCGAGCAGGATCACCGGCACCGCGAAGAGCAGGACCACCGCCAGGAGCGTGCCGAGCACCAGGCCTGCCGAGAGCTGGGCAAAGCCCTGCTGGGACTCGAGCAGGATGGGGTAGGCGAGGAGCGGGATGAGGCCTATCCAGAGCCCAGCCCAGGCGGTGATCTGGAAGAGCAGGTCGTGGCGGGGCCAGCGGTCGGCCAGCCGGCCGCCCAGCACATAACCAGCGCTGAGATAGACGAGCACCAGACCGATCAGCACCCCCCAGACGTAGAGGCTCGTCCCGAAGTAGGGAGCCAGCAGGCGCGAGGCACCGAACTCGATGGCCAGGGACGACATGCCGGACACGGAGACCAGCGGGAGGAGCAGACGGCGGTTTTCCAAGCCTGTGCAGCTTAACCGCAGGGGAGGCAGGCCTCCCCCGCCAAAGCCCTCCAGGTAAGTGCCAAAGGTCCGGTGATCCCGAGCCGGCCGGCTCCCCCCTTGTGGGCTGGCAGCGAACCGGCAGACATGTTGCCGTCAGCAGTCAACCGGACAAGCCGCTGGACCGCCGGTTGGTGTCCTGAGGCTCAGCCCGGCAGCTCAGTCGCCCAGGCTTTAGTTCTCTCGTCCAGCGGCAGCGGGAGGCGGACGGAGACCGTGGCATAGAGGTCTCCCGGCTGGCCACCGCGGGCGTCGGGCAACCCCTGACCACGAATCCGCAGCCGCTTGCTGTTCTGCGTCTCGGCAGGCACCTTGAGACCCACCCTTCCCTTCAGCGTCGGCACAATGACCTCGCCGCCGAGCAGTGCCGTCCGCAGTGGCACCTCGACCTCAACGCTGACATCCTTGCCGGAGCGGCTGAACTTCGGGTCCGGCATGACCTTGACCCGCGCGCGTAGACCGGGCGCCCGCAGCACTGTGCCGTCCTCGACTCCGGCCGGGATCTTCAGCTCGACGCGGCGCCCTCCAGGCAGCTCCACCTGGCGGCTGGTCCCGGCAGCCACCTCGCGAAGGCTGACCTCCAGCTCGCCCTCGGCGTCCAGCTCGACGCTCTCTCCGGCCTGGGGACGCCCTCTGGCTCCGCCGCGGAAGAGGTTGCCAAAGATGTCTCCGAAGCCCGCAGCACCACCGCGGCCGGCGGTGCCCGCACCGAAGATTCGCTCGAACTCCTCAGGGTCGATCTCCTGATAGGCCGTCCGGGGACCTGCCGAGGCGCTGTAAGCAGGTTCAGACCCGTTCGCCCCCGCCGCCCGGGCTGCCTGCCAGTCAGCCCCGTAGCGGTCGTAGAGCTTCCGCTTCTCGGGATCGGAGAGCACGTCCTGGGCTTCGCTCACCTCCTTGAAGCTGCGCTCGGCGGCGGCATCGCCCTTGTTCACGTCCGGGTGGTACTTGCGGGCCAGCTTGCGGAAGGCCGACTTGATCTCCTTCTCGCTGGCCTGGCGGGAGACGCCCAGGATCTCGTAGTAGTCCTTCACGTTGGTCATTGCTGTGTACAGTTTTTCCCCGCGCGGGCGACGGCTACACGAGGGGCAGGACGCTCACCCGGAGGTTTTGGCCCAACTCGAGGATGGCCACGGTGGGCACCGCTTGGTCGCGGCGGTGTCGCATGACCTGCAGCCAGGACCACTCGAACCAGTCGGGTCGGCGCCCGAGGCGGCGGCGCGCCTCGCGGGGCGTGACCTGGTAGAGAGCGCCCGGATTCACGAGCAGCGCGCCACCCCACTCCTCGACGCGGGCCTGATGTGTGTGGCCGTAGACAATCACGTCAACATCCGGCAGCTGCCCGCGCAGCCAGTCCGCGAGCCCCCAGCGTGGCGGTCCGACCACGCCCAGTCCAACAGTCATGAGAAAGGTGAGGGGCTCCTCCAGCAGACGGCTGCGGTTACCGTGCAGCATTCCGATCCGCCAACCAGCCACCTCGATCACCCGGCGTAGCGGCAGTTCTGGCAGGGCGGCGTCATGGTCGCCTCGAACAGCCAGCACCGGCGCGATCCGGGCCAGCGTCGCCAGGGTTGCGTCCCCGCCCGGGCCGGCCACGTCCCCACAGTGGAGAAGGAGCTCCACGCCCTGCAGCCTTCGCTGGAGCGCGGGCAGGGGCAGGGCCGCCAGGTATTCAGGGCAGTGGCTGTCAGCGATGAGTCCGACTCGGAACACCCCGCCATTGTCAGGGTTCTCTCACATTGTTATTCGGACTTGCCAATTTGGCAATCGGCTTTTACACTTATCGATATGAATGATGACAAGCGGTCCATCCTTGAACGCGTTGCCAGCGGCGAGCTGAGCCCCGATGAGGCGGCTGGGTTGCTGTCCGAGGAACCGGCCAGCAGCATCGGGCTGGCGACCGCACCACCTCCGGGCGAACCAATTCAGCGGGTGCGCATCTCTCGCGCCCTGGGTTCGATCAAGGTGGTTGGTGATCCCGCGGTTAGAGAGGTGCTGGCGACAGGCCCTCACTCCTTCAGCCGCGACCACGGCACCCTCGTCATCGAGGGCGACGACGAGTCGGGCGAGTTTGCCTTCATCTGGGCTGGACGTAAGCAGGTGCGGATCGGTCGGCCTGAGGCTCGCGCTCTCGAGGTCCGGGTCAACCCGCAGCTGGCCTTGGAATTGGAGGCGCAGGCCGGAACCGTGAAGGTGTCAGGCATGGAGGGCCCGATCAAGGCCACGGTCCAGGCCGGGGCTGCCCGGATCAGCGGCTTTCGTGGACCTCTGGAGGTCGACGTGCAGGCGGGCTCGTTGAGTCTCTCCGGCCGGCTCACTTCCGGCCGCTCGAAGATCCGCTGTGAGGCGGGCAGCGTGCGGATGCACCTCGAACCAGAATCCAGCGTTCGCATCGCCGGCAAGAGCAACCTGGCCCGCCTGCAGGTCGAAGGCGGCACCTACTCGGCGGCCGAGGGCTGGAAGATAGGCGCCGGCGCGGCGACCCTCGACGTCGAAGCCACTATGGGCAATGTGAAGATCAGCGCAGGTTCGTGAAGAACCAGCGCCAGCCGCCGCGCTCAGCGCCGCGGGATTGTCCCGTCTGCGCTGAGCGCCTGGCTTTGACGCGGCTCAGCTGTCCGACGTGCGAGACCGAGATCTCCGGTGACTTCGCCGCCTGCGAGTTCTGCTCGCTCGGTACGGAAGATCGCGAAGTGCTCAGAGTCTTCCTCGCTTCCCGCGGAAACATGAAGGATCTGGAGCGCCACCTGGGCGTCAGCTATCCCACGGCCCGGGCTCGCTTCGACGGCCTGCTCCAGCGGTTGGGCTTGGCCGGGCCTCCGCAGCCCGCGCCGGGCTTGGACCTGCTGGAGCGGCTGGCCCGGGGCGAGATCGGAGTGGACGAGGCGCTGGGCCGGCTCCGTTGAGTGATTCGGCTGGACTGCGGCACCGGAATTGTGACTGCAGCGCTCAAGGAGCCCCGAGATACGTCCGCCTATGACTATCAAGTGATCCGGGAGCGGATCGAGGCCCCTGATCACGACCGCGCTTCCGCGGCCAGGCGCGATCACCTCGCCCACACTTGCCGGGGAGCGGAAGCGGGCAGATGAGCGATGTCGTGATCATCGGCGGCGGCATCGTCGGCTGTGCTACGGCGCTTCACCTGAAGCTGGCGGATTCGGCCCTCGAGGTGGTCGTGCTGGAACCCGATCCGACGTACGCCGAGGCCGCTACCGCGCGGGCCTCGGGCGGTGTGCGCCAGCTCTTCTCCCGGCCGGAGAACATCGCCCTGTCGCAGTACACGCTGGAGGTGATCCAGGCCTGGCCCGAGATGGCAGCGATCGATGGGCAGCCGCCGCCTGACCTTCACTGGCAGCGCCGCGGCTACCTCTTCATCGCCACGCCCGACCACGCCGAGACCCTCGCGGCCAACCTCCTCGTGCAGCGGCAACACGGGGTTCTCGCGGAGTGGCTGGACCCACCGGCGCTCGAGGAACGGTACCGGGCGATCGATTCCGCCGACCTGGGCGGCGGCGTGCTCTCACCGGATGACGGGTGGCTGGATCCGCACGCATTCCTCCAGGGCCTGCGGGCCAAGGCGCGACACCTGGGCTCGCGTTTCCTCGAGGAGCGGGCAGTCGGAGTCGAGGTGGCGGCGAATGCGGTCCGGGGGGTCGACCTGGCCTCCGGGCACAGTTTGCGGGCGGACGCCGTGGTCAACGCGGCCGGTTGCTGGGCTCCGGCGCTGGCTGCCGCCGCCGGCATGCCGGTGCCGGTCGAGCCGATGCTCCGGCTTGAGCACACAGTCGACCTTCCGCCCGACGTACTGCCAGGATTCGCGGCGCTGCCGTTCGTGAAGGATGGGCGTGGGTTGGCGATCCACCCCGAGGGGTCGGGGCTGTCGGTCAGCCTGGTCGACTTTGACGCGCCAGGCGGGTTCGACACCGCAGCCGACCCTGGCTACTTCGAGCGGGCGGTGTGGCCGGCGCTTGTGCACCGCTGCCCAGGCCTCGACCGGCTGCGGCTCCACGCCACCAGCAGCGGACTGTACGACCAGAACCGCCTCGACGGCAACGCCGTCATCGGCAATCGGCCGGGCCGACTCGACAACTACTACCTGGCGTGCGGCTTCTCGGGTCACGGCCTGATGCACGCGCCGGGGGTGGGCCGCGCGCTGGCGGAGCTCATCCTCCACGGGTCGTACCGGACGATCGACCTGGAGCGGCTCGGGTACGCACGGATCCTGCATCGCGAGCCGTATGCCGAGCGCGGCATCAGGTGAGCGGCCGGACGGCGGAATCCCCGAGGATGTGGCTACCATGTAGCCATGCTTCGCATCGGTATCCGTGACCTCAAGAACGGTTTGAGCCAGACCCTGCGCCAAGTGCAGCGCGGCGAGACTGTTGAAGTCACCGACCACGGTCGACCGATCGCCAGAATCGTCAAGGCTTGGCCATCACGGAGTCAGCAATTGGTCGCCGAAGGCCGGCTGCTGGTGCCGGAGGGTGCCGAGGATCTGCTCAACCTGGGTCCGCCGCCGCCTTTGCAGCCCGGCGAACAGCTGGGCTCAGTAACCTTGGCCCAGCTGCGTGCCGACGAGCGATAAGTACGCCTACCTCGACACGTCAGCGTTTCTCAAGCTGTGCTGGCCCGAACCAGAAACGGTTGCATTGGAAAACTATCTGAGCGGATGGCCGCAGCTCGTGTCGGCCGCGCTCATCTGGACTGAGGCTCTGCTGGCTGCTCAACGCCACGGGCCTGTGCGCAGGGCCCATGTCGAGCGGCGTTTGCTGGCGCTGCCCGTGCTGGAAATCAGCCGAGCCCTGTTTCGCGAAGCCGGCGCCCTGGCAGCCCCGGGCCTACGTTCCCTGGATGCGATTCACCTGGCTGCTGCAATCTCTCTCGGAGGCGATCTCGGCGTAATCGTCACCTACGACGAGAGGATGCGCAGCGCGGCCGCCGCCTTGGGGCTGTCCGTCGCCGATCCGCGCTGAGCGCGGGTTGAGCCTGCTCTAGCGCGCTTCCACCTGGATCCGTGCTTCGTAGGATGCGGCGCCGGCGGGAAAGGCGCGCGCCGCCTCATCACTGACCAGGCGGGCGCCGCTGGTCAGGCGGTTTAGCTCCGCCCAACCGTCGTGGATCCAGGTCACCCCGGGCGGCACCCGATCGGTGACCTCCGCCCAGGCCTTCATCTCGCCCCGATCGTTGTAGAGGCGGATGGGCCCGCCGTCAGCCACGCTGCGCTGCTCGGCATCTGCCGGGTTGAGCCAGAGCCGGGGGCAGGGATCCGCTTGCGCCAACGAGGGCAGCGCTCGGCCGTGGTCGTAGAAGCCATGAAAGTGTGTGAAGGTCCGGCCGTGCGTCAAGACGAGCGGATAGCGGCTGGCCTGGGGAGCTCGAAGATGGTTCTCGGGCGCCGGCTCGTACACCGGCACCCGCGGCACGCCCAGCTCCTCGGCCCGGCCGGTGACGAACTCCACCTTCCCGCTCGGCGTTGGGAAGCGGAGGTCAGCATGGCCGACGTGCCCGACCGCCAGCTCGATGTGGGGCTCAGCCGTGCGCAGCTCGTCGACCTTGGCGTGCCGGGTGGCGTCGTGGTCGAACAAGGCGTCGACCAGCTCGGCTGGCGATCGCCAGGGAAAGAAGCCCTCCATTCCCAAGCGGCCGGCCAGTGCGCTCAGCACCCAACTGAGCGGACGCGCTTCACCCCGCCGGTTCAGGCCCTGGTCCATGAGGTAGCCATGGGTGTTGGTGAGCTTGAAGCCGGTGTCCTCCAGCCAGGAGGTGCCCGGCAGCACCACATCGGCGAACTCGCGGAGGGTGTCGTTGAGGAAGAGGTCGAAGCCGACGACCAGCGGCATCCGCCGTAGCGAGGCCGCTATCCGGTTGCCGTCGGTGAAGTCGCTGGCCAGGTTCGAGCCGAACATCAGCAGCGCCTCGATCCGGGCCGCCTCCAGCTGCTCCAGGATGGTGCTCATCTCGCTGACCATCGAGTCCTCGGGCGACTTGCGATCCGGCGGCACGATCGAGCTCCGTCCCATGCCGTGGGAGAGGGCGGAGTGTCTTGGTCCCATCCCGGCGCCTGGCCGGCCGAGGCTGCCGGTCAGCGCCGGCAGGCAGGCGATGGCGCGGGCCGCGTGCCAGCTGTTGCCGCTCTTGTGCATGGAGCTGCCGCCGGCCACTATGACCGAGCGCTTGCTCGCCGCATAGAGACGCGCCAGCTCGACTATGTCAGTCGCCGCCAGCCCGGTCTCCGCCGCCGCCCATTCGGGCGTGTACTGGCGCACGTGAGCCGCCAGCTCCTCGAACCCGACTGTGTGCTCAGCCACAAAAGCAGCGTCGTGCCGGCCCTCGCCGATGATCACCTGCATCAGGGCCAGCGCCAGGGCCGCATCGGAGCCGGGTCTCAGGACGAAGCCGTGATCAGCGTGCTTGAAGGTATCTGTTCGCCGAACGTCGATGGCGATCACTGTGGCGCCACGCTTTCGAGCGGCCAGCACGCGCGGCGCAGTGTTTGCCTGACTGGCGAAGTTGGCGCCCCAGAGCAGGACGAGGTCGGAGTTGCGGGCCAGGTCCTCCATGGAGTTGACCTCGGTCACCCCTGTCAGCGAGAAGCCGAAGCCGCCCAGCCCCCAGCAGACGATGGCGGGAACCCAGGCCTGCGCGCCCAGCATGTGGGCGAAGCGCGTGCAGAGGGGACCGCCATACCCGTTGGCGTAGACGCCGTGGCCCGACCAGACTGAGGTCTTGGCGGGGGTCGCCTGGCGCACGCCGTCAGCTATCCGATCGAGCGCTGCCTCCCAGCTGGCTTCGTACCAGGCACCCGGCTCGCGGCGGTCGCGCATGAGCGGCCTGAGTAGCCGCTTTGGGTTGTCGACGATCTCGACCGCCGCCCGCCCGCGCAGGCAGAGGAAGCCGCGGCTGTCAGGGTTCTCCAGGTCACCCTTGATCGAGAGGACTCTGTCGTTCTCGATCTCCACCACCATCCCGCAGTACGTGGGATGGCAGTTCATGGGACACATGGTCCGGAAAGTGCGATGACCCGCTGCCGGCACCATGGGAAGCTCTCTCAGGCCAGAGGCAGTCATCCTGCCCATGGTAGGGATGGCCGGTCGCGCCCCGAGCGAAGTCACCAGAAGACCAGCGGCGGCGTCAAAGGAGGCCTGCCTCCCCTTGCACGTCAGTTGAGATGCGCCACTCGCTGCTGCTTCAGCCACTCCTTCGAAACTGTGAACTCGACGCGGCCCAGGCAGATGGCGCACCAGATCCGCTCGCAGCGCTCGCAGGCGATGTGCTGGTGATCCTGGCTCAGGTCCAGCTCCATGCTGAAGGTGCCGCATTCGAAGCACTGCACAGGGCACTTCACCGGTTGGCGAACTCCCGCTCGAACTCGGGAAAGTACTGATTGATCTCAGCCAGTTCGAAGCTGAGCTTGATTTGATCCGCGCGCTCGTGCTTCAGCAGGAAGTCGAAAGCCTGCCTGACCAGGTGCTCGGGAGCGTCGCCCGGCCGGCCCCAGCGCTGGAGGTCCTCCTTGCTCACCCGAACGTTGTGGCGGCTCACGTTCTCGCCCTCCGAGATCGCGACCGCGCAGTCCCAGCCCGCAGCCGTCGGCGAGGCCTCCACCCTGATCATCTGCTCAGCAATCGTAAAGCCGGGCCCGCTCCGCCGGCCGGCTAAGGGGGTGGCGGTTGCAGCGTTTGCAGGTCGGTGCGCGTGAAATCATCACCCAGGTGCAGGATCGGATGGCCTGTCAGCTCCGCCAGCGCATAGGTACAGCAGTCGCCAAAGGTCAGGGCAGCGGGATGGCGTCCCTTGCCGAAGCGTCGCCAGGCGATCAGCGCTCGCTCAGCCAGATCTGCATCGAACGGCTCAACCTGGATCTGCGCGTCACGCAACGCGCGCTGCGAGATCCCCGTCCCCGGCGGACCGGAACGGGCTTCCAGCACGATGCCCAGCTCGAGAGCGTTCGGAGCCGCCATCAAACGAGGAGACGCTCGCTTGAGCTGGTCCAAGAGCCAAAGGTAGTTGGACTCCCGGCGGAGTATGGCGACCAGGGCTGAGGCGTCCACCACCACAGCGCTCATGCCGGCAAGCCATGCTCGTCATAGCCGAGGATGTCATCGGCCGAACGATGATCGAGGACGGTCAGCGAGGAGTACTCGTAGACAGCATAGATCCGCGGTCACCGGATTCGGGGCAGTCGCCAATCCTCAGTCGGCCAGGACCCGGGTCTTTAGCCGGCGCTCTTCTGCGCCGGTGGTGCCAGTGCGTTCGACGCTGTAGGCGAAGGCCCCGTAGCGGTCGCTGACCGCTTCGACCAGCTCCTGGGCCCGGTAGTGCAGCCCGGCGCCGTCATCGGTCGCGTAGCCATCGGGAAGAACACCTTCGGCGATGAGCCGCTGGAAGAGAGGCCGACGCTGCGGCTCGGCGTCGTGGTGCACGCCATTGGCGAAGGGCAGGAAGGCCAGCCCGTTGTCGATCGGGCGCAGGTCCGGTTCGAAGGAGTCGGTGGTGCCGCCCACGTGCCAGCAGATGGAGCCGGCCGAGACCCCGCCCAGCACCACGCCCGCCTCCCAGCATTCCCGCAAGATCGGCTCCAGGCCGTGCAGCCGCCACATGGCCAGCAGTCCTGCCACGCTGCCGCCGCCTACCCAGATGACGTCCTGGGCGAGCAGGTGAGCGCGGATGTCGACCACGTTCGGCATGGTGAACAGCGCCAGGTGCGAGACCTGCACCTCCGATCCCACGAAGGCCCCGTACACCCAGGCCTGCTGGACCGGGTTGTCGCCCGAGGCGGTGCCGAGATAGCAGAAGCGCGGCCGCTGGGGTCGGCCGGCCAGCTCGAAGGCGAAGTCGATCAGCGGCCCAGGCTCGATCGGGCGCCGGCGGCCGGGATTGAAGCCACCGGACGTGGCCAGGATGGTCGGCGCGGCTGCCGCCATTCAGTCACCGCTCAAGGTGTGCCTGTCCTTCACAGCTGCGCTCAGCCTAACCAGGCGGCTGCCTCAAACCTCCGGCTTGACCCTCGAACGTTTGTTCGCTAAGCTGGGCTGGCCTCCTCTTCTTCCCACGTCCTCGCCGGGGGCATCTCCTCCCAAAAGAAGATGCAGAGCGAACTCCAGCGAGCCATCGATGCGATCCATGTCCGCTTCGGCGACCAGTCCCTGGTCAGGGCCACGCGGCTGCCGGCGGCCGAGCCCTGGCCGACAGGCATTCCGGCGGTCGACCGGCTGAGCGGCATCGGAGGCTGGCCACGAGGCCGGATCGGGCTCCTCTCCGGCCGGTCGGGCTCCGGCAAGCTGACCTTGGGACTGGCCCTGCTGGCCCGAGCCACGCGGGAGTTCGCCCAGGTGGTGGTGCTGGACCCCCAGCGGAGCTTCGATCCCTGGACTTTTGCTTCGCTCGGCGCGGACCTGCGCAACCTGACCTTGGTCAGGCCACCGAACGCAACAGCCGCCGGCGAGGCGGCGGTCTCCCTGGCCCGGGCCGGGGCCGGCTGCCTGTTGGTGCTCGATTCCCTGCCTGAGCCGGCCCTGGCACCGCTCGAATCCGCCGCCGCTCGCTCCGGCTCTGCAGTGTTGGCGGTGACTGGAGAGCCCGCGCCGCAGGGGCTGGCCTTCGCCTCCAGCTTGAGCCTGAGCTTGCAGCGGACTGACTGGATCTGGGAGCGGGGCCTGCCGGTGGGCCTGCGCACCCTGCTCGGCTGCCGGAAGAACAAGCTGGCAGCGCCGGGCGGAGAGGCTGAGCTGGAACTGCGTTACGCACTGGGGGCGCGGCTCTTCCAGGCCCACGCAGTACGGGAGACTCAGGCTGAGGAGACGAACGTGAGGGAGCTGCCGGCATGGCGGTTTGCTGCTGTCTAGTCCCTGATCTAGAGCTGGCGCTGCATCCTGCTCTGCGCGGCCGGCCGGTGATCGTCAGCCAGGCCGGGGAGCCGGTTCAAGCCTGTTCGCCGGAGGCGCGGAGCGCTGGTGTGCAGCCCGGCCTGACGCCGGCTCAGGCCGAGGCGCTCTGTCCCGCCGCCACCTTCGTCAAGCCGCAACCTGAGGCGACCGCGAGGCTGGCCAACCGGCTGGCCAGCGCCCTCTACGACCTGGCTCCCGTGGTCCAGGTGCGCCGTGACGGCCGGGTCTGGTTGGATCTGGACGGCGTGCCCAAGCTCGGTCAGGCCATCGCCGAGGCGCGCCGGCGGCTGGAGGCGGTCACCGGCTGGAATCCGCGGCTGGGGCTGGCGCCCGGTCCCTTCAGCGCTGCCCTGGCTGCAGCTCGGGCGGCGCCCGGACGGGTGCTGAGGGTTGAGAACGCTGCCGCCTTCCTGGCTCCGCTCCCCAGCCGAGAGCTGGATCTGGAGCCTGAGCAGTTTGAACGCCTGGAGCTGCTGGGGCTGCGCACTTTGGGCCAACTGGCGGCGATCGGCCCGCGCCGGCTGGAGAGCCAGCTGGGCAAGGCCGGACGGACGGCTGTGCTGCTGGCCCGAGGCGAGGAGCCGCTGCCGCTCAAGCCCTGGCGGCCGGCCGGCGTCATGAGCGCGCACCGCCAGCTGGAGCCGCCTGTCGAGGATCGCGAGGCGCTGCTCTTCATCGCTCGGACGCTGGCCGCAGATCTCGCCCAGGAGCTGGGCTGGCGGGGAGCAGGGGCCAAGCGGCTGCGCCTGCGGGTGAATCTGGAGGGGATCGCCGAGCCGCTCCTCCGGGAGTCTTTGGTGAGACATCCGCTGTCCAGCGCGGCGGAGCTGTTCGGGTTGGCCGGGGCCTGGATCAGAGAGCTGCAGCTGACGGGGCCGCAGGGCGCTGTCGAGCTGGCGCTGGAGGTGCCGGAGCTGGAGGGCGCCGGCCGCCGCCAGCTGCATCTCTGGTTGGGCGGAGATCGCTCGGCGGAGGAGGTGGAGGCGGCACTGGAGCGCCTGCAGGAGCGCTACGGCGACGAGATGACGCTCAGGGTGCAGCCGGCGCTTCTCGCCTCGCCGCTGGTCGCCCAGCGCTTCTCCCTGGTGCCCAGGTGACGTTCCTGGTCGATCCCCCGCGTGAGCTGGAGGTGCGCACCGACGCCGCCGGCTGCCCACGCTGGCTGCAGGCCGAACCGCTGATCGGCGAGGTGGAGCCGGTCCAGCGCTGGCTGGCGGAGCTGGACTGGTGGAGCCGCCCCGTCTCCCGGGAGTACTGGAAAGTGCTCCTGGGCGGCCAGCTGCTCTGTGAGATCTACCGCGACCTGGAAGCCGGCCGCTGGTTCGTGGAACGTGTCTATGACTGAGCGCTGGAAGCGGCTGACCCTCAGCTTGCACCAATCCCACTCCAAATCACCGGTTAGCTACCCACCGCCCCAACCCCCCACCCGGGGGGTTCAACGATCATATTCAGGCGACGTAGACGTTGGCAACAGTGGTTGTGAAGATTCTGCCGTACGCCAGCAACTTAAGCTTCGCCGAAGCCACCGACCGCCCCCATGAACCCCTACGTCGAGCTGCACTGCCACTCCAACTTCTCCTTCCTGGACGGCGGCTCCCACCCCCCTGAGCTGGCCCGGTGCGCCGCCGAGCTGGAGATGCCGGCCCTGGCGCTGACCGACACCGGCGGCGTCTACGGCGCCGTCCGCTTCCTCAACGCCTGCCGGCAGGTCGGCGTGCGGCCGATCATCGGCGCCTGCCTGGAAGTGGACGGCCAGGACCTCACCCTGCTGGCGCGCACTTTCGCCGGCTACTCCAACCTCTGCCGCCTTCTGAGCCTGGCCCACAAAGATCAGCCCAAGGGTGAGGCCCGCACCACACTGGCCGCCCTGAGCGGGCTTTGCCGAGACCTCTTCATCCTCACCGCCACCGACGAGGAGGCGCGGCTCCGAGAGCTCCAGGAGGCGCTGGGTAGAGACCAGGTCTTCGTCGAGCTGCAGCATCACCTGCGCCCGGAGGACGACTGGCTCCTGGCCGGCCGGGCGGAGCTTGCCCGCCGCTGCCGGGCGCCGGTCCTCGCCACCAACGACGTCCGCTACCACGATCGCTCCCGCCGGCCACTCCACGACGTGCTCACCGCCATTCGCCATCGCGCCACGCTGGAGACCGCCCGCCACCTCCTGCCGCCCAACTCAGAGCGAGTCCTGAAAAGCGGTGCCGATCTGAGGCAGCTATTCAAGGGCCAGGAGGAAGCGCTGGCCGCGACCTGGGACGTGGCCCAGGAGTGCAGGGTCGACCTGGACTTCCGCCGGGTTCGCTTCCCCGGCTATCCCGTGCCACCCGGAGAGACGCCCTTCAGTTACCTCTACCAACTCGCCCAACAGGGCGCCCGCCGGCGCTATCACCCCATCACGCCGGCCGTGGCGCGCCGGCTGCAGCGCGAGCTGGAGGTCATCGAGAAGACGGGTCTGGCCGAGTTCTTCCTCATCAACTGGGACCTGATGCGGTTTGGCAAAGAGCACGGCGTGCCCGGCCAGGGCCGAGGCTCGGCCGCTGACTCGATCATCGCCTACGTGCTCGGCATCACCCGGGTCGATCCGATCGAGCACAACCTGCTCTTCGAGCGCTTCCTGCACGAGGAGATGACAAGCGCCCCCGACATCGACATCGACTTTTCCACCGAGCACCGCGAGCAGGTGATCCAATACGTCTACGACAAGTACGGCTGGGATCGGACCGGGATGGTCTGCAACGTAGTCACCTTCCGGCCTCGCATGGCGATCCGCCAGGTGGGCAAGGCGCTCGGGTTTCCGATCGACCTCATCGACCGCCTGGCCAAGGGCGTCGACCGCTGGTTCGAGGAGAACGTGGACACCGTGATCGAGACGGCCGGCGCCCCGCCCGAGCGGTTCGATTCTTCTCTCTGGCAGCACTTCCGGCGCCTGGTCCAGGAGGTACAGGGCTTCCCCCGCCACCTCTCCATCCATGTGGGCGGCATGCTGGTCACCGGCGAGCCGCTGGTGGACATCGTGCCGGTCGAGCCGGCCACCATGCCGGGCCGGGTGGTGGTCCAGTTCGACAAGAACGACATCGAGGATCTGGGTCTGATCAAGATCGACATGCTGGGCCTGCGCACGCTCTCGGTGGTCGCCGAGACACTGCAGCTGATCGAGCGTTCGACTGGGCGCCGGCCGGATCTGGACGAGCTGCCACTCAACGATGCCGAGGTCTATGAGATGTGCAGCCAGGCCGACACCATCGGCGTCTTCCAGATCGAGTCACGGGCGCAGATGATGACGCTGCCCCGCATCAAGCCGAACGCGTTCAACGATCTGGTGGTCGAGGTGGCGATCATCCGGCCGGGACCGATCCAGGGCAACGCCGTCCACCCCTACATCCGGCGCAAGCAGGGCCGGGAAGCTGTCACCTACGCGCACCCGCTGCTGGAGCCGGTCCTGCGCGACACGCTGGGCGTCATCCTCTACCAGGAGCAGATCCTGGAGATCGCAATGCAGGTGGCAGGCATGTCACCGGCCGGCGCCGACCGCTTCCGCCGCGCCATGACGCGGCACTTGAACCGGGTCGAGATGTCGTCTCTGGAGGGCGACTTCGTCAACGGCTGCCTTAGCAACGGCGTGCCTAAAGAGGTGGCCGATGAGCTCTTCAGCGCCGTCCAGGGCTTTGCCGTCTACGGCTTCTGCCGCTCCCACGCGGCAGCCTTTGCCCGCACCACCTATGAGACGGCCTGGCTCAAGCTGCACCACCCGGCCGAGTTCTGCTGCGGCCTCCTGAACAACCAGCCGATGGGCTTCTACCACCCGAGCGTGCTGGTGGAGGATGCCAAGCGGCATGGCGTGAAAGTGCTGCCGGTGGACGTCAACCGGTCGGTCGAGCGCTGCCTGCCGGTGCCGGTCCAGCCGGGCGAGGCGCCGAGCTTGCGGATCGGCTTCAACTACCTGCGGGATCTGGGCGAGCCGGGCCGGCTGGCGATCGTCCAGGAGCGGGAGCGCGGCGGCGCCTACCGCTCCCTCGACGACTTCCTGGAGCGGCTGCGCGGCGCTCCTCTCAATCCGAAGGCTGTGGTCAATCTGGTCATGATCGGCGCCTTCGACGCGCTGCACGGCGTGATGCGGCCCGAAGCCTCTCCCCGCCGCGCTCTGCTCTGGGGCTGGCAGGAGCGCTGGGACGGCCGGGGCCTGCGCCGCAAGCTCGAACAGCAGCCCGAGCTGCGCCTGCCCGCCGCCGCTCCCCCACTGCCCAGCCTGAGCGAAGAGGAGGCCACTCGACTGGAGTACCGCATCGCCAATGTCTCCACCGGCCGCCATCTCATCGAGTTCCACCGCGAACAGCTGCAGGCGCTGGGCGTCCTGATCTCAAGCGAAGCGCTGAGGCAGCCGGCGGGACGCCTGATCAGGGTGGGCGGGCTGGTAATCACCCGCCAGGCGCCGTCGACTGCCAATCAGATCCGCTTCTTCACCCTGGAGGACGAGCGGGGCCACGTAAACCTGACGATCAAGCCTGAGGTGTACCAGCAATACCGCCGGGAAGCGTCGGCCCCGGTGCTGGTGGTGGATGGCAAGGTTCAGACTCAGGACGGCGTCTGGTCACTCCTGGTGACCAAGATCGCCGCCCTGCCCGGCGCCAGCAAGGAAACCTCCCACTCACACGATTACAAGTAGTCCACCCAACGCACAGGCGGACCAAGAAAGCAGGCTGGCGCCGTGTGATTGTGGAAGCGAATAGCCAGCCTTCTCCGCCCTCATACTGAGGCCGCAATGCCGCTCGATCCCCAGGCCGCCACGTATCTTCGCCGCCAGGCGGAGCTGGGGATCCCGGCCACCTCCAAGCTCCCGCCGGCCGAGGCGCGGCGGCTGATGGAGGACGGGACTGCCGTCAACTGGGGCGAGTTGGAGCCGATCGCACGGGTGCGGGATGAAGTGGTCAGCGGCGTCCCGATCCGGATCTACGAGGCCGAGCCGGACAGAGCTGCGCCCATCCTGCTCTGGATGCACGGCGGCGGCTGGGTGTGCGGTTCGCTCCAAACCCATGAGGGGGTCTGCCGCAACCTCGCCAACCGGACCGGCCTGCGCGTCGTCTCGATCGGCTACCGGCTGGCGCCGGAGCATCCCTTTCCTGCCGCCGTCGAGGACTGTTGGGCAGTGTTGCGCTGGGCTGCCCAGGAGGCGCCGGAAGTGGCAGTCGCCGGCGACAGCGCAGGCGGCAACCTGGCAGCCGTCCTGGCGTTGAAGGCCCGAGACGCCGGCACGCCTCTCGCGGCGCAGCTGCTCATCTACCCGGTGATGGACCAGGACCTCGCGACGGCCTCGTACGAAAGGAACGCGGAGGGCTATGGCCTGACGCGGGACTCGATGCGCTGGTACTGGGATCACTACCTGAACGGTGCTGAGGGCACCCAGCCCGACGCTTCCCCGCTCCGAGCGGGCTCACTGACCGGCGTCGCGCCCGCGCTGGTGATGGCCTGCGAGTACGACGTGCTGTACGACGAGGGGCTCGCTTACGCGAGGCGGCTGCGGGAGGCGGGCGTGCCGATCCAGGTCAGCGATCAGCGGGGCATGATCCACGGCTTCCTCCGCATGCATGCGATCTTGGACAGGAGCGAGTCGGCGCTGGCGGAATGCGCCGCCTTTCTCGCCCAGCACCTCAACAGTCCTGACTGAAGCGTCTTGACGGTGCGTTTTTGGCCTCACCGCCAGAGCGGTTCGACGGCAGCCTGCAGCGCACGGCCGATGTCGCCCAGCCGGTGGCGGCCCTCTTTGACTATCAGCCGGCCGTCGACCAGCACAGTGTCGACGTCCGCCGCGGTGGCGCTGAACAGCACCTGAGCCGGATCGCTGCCGGCAGTGCGCGCACTGTCCAGCCGCACAGCTACCAGGTCAGCTCGCTCCCCCACCGCCAGGCGGCCGGCCTCTGGAAAGCCGAGCGCTTCATGCCGCGTCAGCGCCGCCAGCAGCTCCCGGGGAGCGAACCGGCCCCGCCGGCCGCTGCCCAGCCGCTCGTCCATCTCCAGCGACCGCGCCTCCTCCAGCAGGTCGATGATCGCGTGCTGGTCACTGCCCAGCGAGAGCCTGACGCCCGCCTCATGAAGCTGCAGCGCGGGTCCGATGCCGTCGGCCAGGTCTCGCTCAGTGGTGGGGCAAAGGCAAGCCTGCGCTGAGGTGTCACCGAGCAGCGCCACATCATCCTGGCTGACGTGCGTCGCGTGCACTGCGGTGGTTAGCGGGCTCAGAGCTCCTTCGTTCTGCAGGAGAGCGGCCGGGCTGCAGCCGTAGAAGGCGCGGCAGACGTCGTTCTCCGCCGGCTGCTCCGAAAGGTGGACGTGCAGCGGCACGCCGGCCGCGGCTGCAGTGGCGGCGCGGATCGAGGCAGCAGGCACCGCCCGCACCGAGTGCAGGGCCGCTCCGATGACCGCCGTGTCGGAGCCGGCAAGGCGCGCGAAACGGCCGGCCCAGCCCTCAACGTCACCGTCGCCGAAGCGCAGCTGGACGCCTTCGAGCGGCGTGTGGCCCGAACCGGTCAGACCGCCAGCGAGATAGCACGCGTCCAGCAGGGCAATCCGGATGCCGGCCTCGCGCGCCGCCTGCAGCAGCGCCTCGCCCATGGCGTTGGGATCGGCGTACGGCACGCCGCCCGGGGCGTGGTGCAGGTAGTGGAACTCGCCCACCGCAGTGACGCCGGTCAGAGCCATCTCCGCATACGTCGCTCGCGCCAGCTCCAGATAGCTGTCGGGCGTAAGGCGCTCGGCTACCGCGTACATCCGCTCCCGCCAGCTCCAGAAGGTGCCGCCGGAATCGTGAGTGCGGCCGCGCAGCGCGCGCTGGAAGGCGTGGCTGTGGACGTTGGCGAACCCAGGCAGGGCGATCCCGGGCAGCCGCTCGGCGCCGGCCTGCGAGGCGTTGGGAGTGACAGCTGTGAAGCGGCCGCCGGCAACATCGAACAACACGTCGCGGGCGTGCCCCTGGGGCAGCAGGGCGTGCTCGGCGAACCAGCTCTGCGCCGTGGCGCGATCCGCTTCAGCCACTCGAGCTGGGTCCAGCGGTCGCCCGCCTAACCCTCACGCATGGGCACCCGCACGCCCCGCTCAACCGCCACCTGGTCGGCCAGCTCATAGCCGGCGTCGACATGCCTGATCACGCCCATGCCCGGGTCGTTGGTCAGCACCCGCTCGATCTTCTGGCGAGCCAGCTCGGTGCCGTCGGCCACTGTCACCTGACCTGCGTGAATCGACCTGCCGATGCCCACACCGCCGCCGTGGTGGATGGAAACCCAGCTGGCGCCGCTGGCGGTGTTGACCAGGGCGTTGAGCAGCGGCCAGTCAGCTATGGCGTCGGAGCCGTCGGCCATGGCCTCGGTTTCCCGGTAGGGAGAAGCCACAGAGCCGCAGTCGAGATGGTCGCGGCCGATCACTATCGGCGCCACCAGCTCACCTGAAGCGACCATCTCGTTGAAGCGCAGGCCGGCCAGATGCCGCTCGCCGTAGCCCAGCCAGCAGATCCGCGCCGGCAGTCCCTGGAAGCTGACGCGGTCCTGCGCCGCCCGCAGCCAGCGCTGCAGGTGGTCGTTCTCGGGGAAGAGCTTCAGCACCGCCTCATCGGTTGCGAAGATGTCGTCAGGATCGCCGGAGAGCGCTGCCCAGCGGAACGGCCCCTTGCCCTCGCAGAAGAGGGGCCGGATGTAGGCGGGCACGAAGCCGGGGAAGTCGAACGCCCGCTCGTAGCCGGCCTCGCGTGCCTCGGCTCGGATCGAGTTGCCGTAGTCGAAGACCTCAGCTCCGGACGCGAGGAAGCCGACCATCGCCTCCACGTGCTTCGCCATCGACTCGCGGGCTCGGGTGGTGAAGGCCTGCGGATCGCGCTTGCGGTATTCTTCCCACTCCTCGAACGCCACCCCTTCGGGGAGATAGGCGAGTGGATCGTGGGCAGAGGTCTGGTCGGTCACGATGTCCACAGCGATGCCCCGCCGCAACAGCTCCGGGAGGACGGTGGCGCAGTTGCCGACCAGGCCGATGGAACGGGCTGACCGCTCCCGCTTGGCGGCCAGGCAGCGCGAGATCGCGTCGTCCAGGTCGTGGGTCAGCTCATCCAGGTACCAGTGCTTCACCCGCCGCTGCAGCCGGCTGGCGTCGACATCCACCACCAGGCAGACGCCACCGTTCAGGGTCACGGCCAGCGGCTGGGCGCCCCCCATGCCGCCGCAGCCGCCGGTCACAGTCAGCGTGCCGGCCAGCGAGCCGCCAAAGCGCTTGGCGGCCACCGCGGCGAAGGTCTCGTAGGTGCCCTGCAGGATGCCCTGGGTGCCGATGTAGATCCAGGAGCCGGCTGTCATCTGGCCGTACATGGTCAGACCGAGCTGCTCCAGGCGGCGAAACTCAGGCCAGTTCGCCCAGTCGCCGACCAGGTTGGAGTTGGCGATCAGCACGCGAGGCGCCCACTCGTGCGTCCGCATCACGCCGATCGGTTTGCCCGACTGGACCAGCAGCGTCTCGTCTTCCTGGAGGGTGGTCAGCGTGCGGACAATGGCGTCATAGGCCGCCCAGCTCCGCGCTGCCCGGCCGGTGCCGCCGTAGACAACCAGGTCCTCCGGCCGCTCGGCCACGTCGGGGTCCAGGTTGTTCATGAGCATGCGCAGCGGCGCCTCCGTCTGCCAGGAGCGAGCTGTCAGTGCTGTGCCGCGCGGGGAGCGGACCGTCCGGGCGCCTTCCATCGCTTCTCCTTATCCCTGCAGTGCGCGGCGTTTCAAGGTCAGCTGAATTATCCCGCGCGGCCGCCCAGCGGGCGACGAACCGCCCGCTATCCGAAGAAGCTGCGCTTCCTCATGATGAACTGGTCGCGCCGCGGTCCGACGCCGATCAGATCGATCGACGCGCCGGCCACCTCCTCGAGCCGCTCAACGTAGACGCGGCAGTTCGCGGGCAGGTCGTCCCAGGTCCTGCACTGGCCGATGGGAGCCTGCCAGCCAGGCATGCTGACGTAGCGTGGTTCACAGTGCTTCAGATGCGAGATGTTGGCCATGGGGTGATCGTGCACCTTGCCCCGGAACTCGTAGTTGGTGCAGACGCCAACCTCCGGCAGCTCGTCGAGCACGTCCAGCTTGGTCAGCGCCATGGACTCGGCGCCGTTCACCCTGACGGCGTAGCGCGCCACCGGCCCATCGAACCAGCCGACCCGCCGGGCCCGGCCGGTGACAGTGCCAAACTCGGCGCCCTTCTCCCGGATCTGATCCCCTGTGCTGTCGGTCAGCTCGGTGGGCAAGGGCCCGTAGCCGACGCGCGTGGTGTAGGCCTTGCAGACGACCAGGCTCAGGTCGACTCTGGTCGGCGGGATACCGGAACCGGTCAGCGCCCCGCCAGCGGTGGTGTTGGAGGAGGTGACGTAGGGATAGGTGCCGAGATCCAGATCCAGCATGGTGGCCTGGGCGCCTTCGAGCAGGATGTTGGCCTTGCGCTCGAGGGCGTCCTGAACCAGCGGATAGACGTCTCTGATGTAGGGATTGAGACGCTCGGCGTAGTGCTTGTACTCGGCCAGCATCTCCTCCCAGTCGAAGGTCCTGTCGCGGTAGAGGTCGGTCAGGATGGGGTTCTTGACCTGACCCACCACGAAGTCCAGCTTCTTGCGCATGAAAGCTTCCTTCTGCAGGTCGCCGATCCGAAAGCCGATCCGCCGGATCTTGTCCGAGTAGGCGGGACCGATCCCCCGCCGGGTCGTGCCCAGGCGATCGTCACCGCGCACTCCCTCCTCCAGCTGGTCGAAGACCGGGTGGTAGCCCATCACCATATGGGCCCGCTCGCTGATCACCAGATTGTCGGGTTCGATCCCGCGCTCACGGAGCTGATCGATCTCGCGGATCAGCACCCGGGGATCGGCCACCACGCCGTGGCCGATGACGCAGGTCACGTGCGGATAGAGGATCCCGCTTGGCAGCAGCTGGAACTTGAACTCGCCGTCCTCCGTGACCACCGTGTGGCCGGCGTTGGCGCCACCCTGTGGTCGGACTATCATGTCCGCCCTCTCGGCCAAAAGATCGATCACCTTCCCCTTGCCCTCGTCGCCCCACTGGGCGCCGGCGATGATGATGACCATCAGCGGGCCGCTTCGGGGCGCACCTGGTCGATTTCAGCTCTCACGGTGGCCAATTAAAGCCGGGCCGCAGGGCAGGGTGCTCAGGGCCGGCCGGAGGCGGGATCCAGCTGGCGATGGCTGATGTTCTCGAACCGCGTCAGCTCCCGCCGGAAGAAGAGCTCCACCATGCCGGTCGGGCCGTTGCGATGCTTGGCGACTATCACCTCGGCGATGCCGGGCTTCTCCGACTTCTCGCGGTTGTAGTACTCGTCCCGATAGAGGAACATCACTATGTCACTGTCCTGTTCGATCGAACCCGATTCGCGAAGATCGCTCAGGATCGGTCGCTTGTCGGGGCGCGCCTCGGGGGCGCGGGAGAGCTGGGAGATGGCCAGCACAGGAACCTTCAGCTCGCGCGCGATCGACTTGAGCGAGCGGGAGATGGCGGAGACCTCCTGCACGCGGTTGGAGTCGTCGCCCCGCGTGCGCCCCGTCATCAGCTGCAGGTAGTCGACGATGATCATCTGCACCCCCTCGCGGCTCTTCGCCTGCCGCGACTTGAGACGCAGGGTCAGGTCGTCAAGGCTGGGCACGTCATCGATGAAGATGGGCGCGTCGCCCAGCGGGCCCATCGCCCCGGCCAGCCGCTCGTACTCGTTGTCACTCAGCAGCCCGCGGTGCATGCGCTGGGCGTCGATCTGCGCCTGCTCCGAGAGCATCCGCTCGACCAGCTGCTCCTTGGACATCTCTAGGCTGAATATGGCTATCGGCTGCTTTTGCTGAACCGCGGCATGCAGAGCGACATTGAGAACGAAAGACGTCTTGCCCATCGCCGGGCGACCGGCGATCACTATCAGGTCCGACTCCTTGAACCCATTGGTCAGCCGGTCCAGATCGTGAAAGCCGCTGGGCACGCCTATCACGCCACCGCCTGACGCCATCTGGGCGTCGATCCGATCCATGGCCGGCTTGAGCAAGGTGTAGATGTGCTCCAGGCCGCCGCCCACTCTGTCGTCGGAGATCGCATAGACATGCGATTGGGCTGTGTTGACAGCCTCCTCGGCGTCCAGCCCGTCCTCGTAGCCGAGCTGGGTCACCTGGCCGCCGACGGCTATGAGACGCCGCTTGTAGGCCTTGTCCTTGACTATGCGGGCGTAGTACTCGGCGTTCCCGGCGGTGGGCACCGACTCCTGCAGCAGAGCCAGCTGGGCCCGGCCGCCGACGCGCTCCAGCACTCCCATCTTGTCCAGCTCGGCGGCGACCGTGATGTTGTCGATCGGCTCCCCCTCGCGAAAGAGTGTCAGCGCGGCCCGGTAGATCTGGCCGTGGTTCTCGCGGTAGAAGTCCTCGGCTTGGAGGAAGTCCAGGATCCGCGTGATCGCAGCGGGGTCGAGCAAAACCGCCCCCAGTACCGAGCTCTCGGCCTCCAGGTCCTGGGGCGGAACTCGCCCTTCGGTCCAGCCGGGGCGGACGACTGCCATCGCCTTTCCTGGCCTAAGCAGCGATCAGGCGGTGGCGCCCTGCTGGCATCGCTCCCGGCCGGTCGACCCCGCACTCAACCTGGTGCGCCGCACTAGCGGTCCTGAGTGATGATCAGGTTGATGTGGGCTTCGACATCCCGGTACAGCCGCAGCGGCACGCGGTGCTCGCCCAGCTGCTTCAGCGGCTCCCTGAGCTCGATGCGGCGGCGATCGAGGTCCACCTGGTGCTGCTGGTTCAGCGCCTTGGCGATGTCCTCGCTGGTGATGGCTCCGAAGACCTTGTCTCCCTCGCCCACTCGCAGCCGGACTACGACAGTCCGATCGCCGATCTGCTCGGCCAGCTCCTGCGCTGCCTGGCGCGCCTTCGCCTCCCGCTTGGCAGCCGCCTCGCGCAGCCGTTTCGCCTCCACCTCGACGCCCTTACCTGCCAGCACGGCCAGCTTCTGGGGAATGAGATAGTTTCTGCCGTAGCCGTCGGCGACGTTCTTCAAGTCGCCGGCAACGCCGACGCTGGGCACGTCCTTCGTCAACATCACTTTCACGCCGATCTGTCCTCCAAGAGACGGTTTGGCAACTCGGCCGCCCGCTCACTCCACCTTCCGTATACGTCGGAGGCTGTCCTCTGGACCTGCTCCGTGACGCCGCTCAGATCTTGATCGAAGAGGCTTTCGCCTCGTTTCAGCGCCGCCTGGTGCTCCTGGACCAGGTGATCCGGGCAGGCATCAACGAAGACCTTGACAGCCAGGATGCCCAGCGCCAGCGAATCCAGCTCGCCCGCCACCGGGATCCAACCCGGGAGCTTGACCGGACTGGCGACGACTGCCAGGGCAGCGCCCAGCGCCAGCTTGGGGGCCGGCGGAATCCGGGGATCGCGCAGCAGGCAGTATGCCAGCTTGCCCTGCCTGGGCACCTCGAGGAGGAACGTGCGGACGCGGGCGAGAGGGAGGCGCATGGCTTCCAAAGGTACCTTGTTCTGGCCCGGCCGGAAAGCCTGTTTACAGTCCAAGTTGGGCTGCGCGACGTCCTGCCAACTCTTGCCCCACGGTGAGGATTTCGGGAGCAGCTGCAGGAGCGGCGGTAGCTCGAGGGGCTCGACCAGGGCCACAACGCAAGCAGCCGCCCCATCCCCTGAATGACTGTTCAGTTCTGGAGCAGGCCGCTTTTGCCCTCCTCGAACTCGACGAATGGATGGCCACGCAAGGCGAAGATGCTGGCAAACCTGGCCAGAGCCGCAGGGTCACCCTGGAGGGAGACGCGGCCGCTCGCGCGAGCCTCATCCGGCGACAGCACCTGGAAGAGGACCGCGGTGAGTGTCTCTGCGTCCATCGTCATGACGACGTCGGGCCGAGTCGCACGGCCCTCGCTGGTGAAACACCGGCCATCCTGGACGCGGACCTCGAAGACCCGATTCCCAATCCGGAACTCGTAGGTCTCGGAGAGCTCGCCGGCCACCTCCGCTCGGAAGGAGGCCCGCATCGCGACAAAGTACGCGCTAGGCACGAGCTCGTCTGCCAACCGCGGCGAGCCGAGAAAGCGCGCTCCCCAGCGCCCAATCGCCATGCAGACGGGTTCGAGGCCCTGACCTGCCTCGGTCAGCTGGTACACGGGCGAGCCTGCGGGCGGCGGCAGGATTCCTCGCTCGACAACCCCCAGCGCCTCGAGCTCGCGCAGTCTTGCGGCGAGGAGGTTCGTCCCGATCCCATGCAGTGATGCGAGGAGATCCTTGTATCGCTTGGGCCCGAGCAGCAATTCCCGAACCAGGAGCATGGTCCACCGCTCCCCGATCACGTCCATCCCATAGGCGAGGGCGCAGTACTGGCCGTAACTCCGGCGAGGCTTCGAGGCTGTGAATTCTGACACCCCCATATTGTAGCTCACGCTTGATTTTAGTGAGTAGGTACTATAGAATCACATAGTTGCCGCTAGACCGAGCTCAAGAGGAGTTTGGAGACATGGCTGCTGATCATCGAGCACCACAGGCCCGACCAGCATGGACGATGGCGCTGACCTCGCTCGCGTTCTTCATGGTCGCCCTCGACTCCCTGGTGGTGGTGACCGCCCTACCGGCCATCCACCGAGATCTTGGCGGCAGCATGTCCGTCCTCGAATGGACGGTCAATGCCTTCACGCTGGTCTTCGCCGCCGGCATCATCACAGCCGCCGCACTGGGCGATCGGTATGGACGGGTGCGCGTCTTTTCGATTGGCCTGGCTGTGTTCACGGCGGCCTCGGCTGCATGTGCCCTCGCGCCGAATGCAGGGATCCTGATCGCGGCTCGAATGCTGCAGGGCTTGGGAGCCGCCCTGGTGATGCCGGTCAGTCTCACCATCCTCACCGCCGCCTTCGCACCAGAGCGTCGAGGCGCGGCGATCGGGATCTGGGGCGGGCTCGGTGGACTCGCGGTGGCCAGCGGACCGTTGGTGGGTGGGGCGATCACCCAGGGCCTCGACTGGCACTGGATCTTCTGGGTCAATGTGCCCATCGGGGTGGCTGCGATCGTCCTCTCGCGGCTTCGCCTGACCGAGAGCCGCGGCCCCAGGACGCGATTCGACCTCCCCGCCGTAGGCCTCGCTGGAGGCGGCGCCGCTGCCCTCGTCTGGGGCCTCACCAGGGCCGGCGAGGTCGGCTCGGCAACCGGCGAGGTGATCCTCGCCCTCGGCGTGGGCGCCGCGCTGGGGGCGGCCTTCGTCCTCTGGGAGCGTCGGGCCGCGGATCCCATGCTCCCGTTGCGCCTCTTCCGGAGCCGCTCATTCACTGTCGCCAACTGCACCGGTTTCCTGATGTCGGGCGCGATCTTCTCGGCCGCCTTCCTGATGGCGCAATACTTTCAACTCTCGTTGGGGTACTCCCCGCTGGACACCGGCATCCGTCTCCTTCCCTGGACTGCCACTCCCCTGCTGGTGGCGCCGCTCGCCGGGATCCTTGCTGACCGGGTCGGCGCGCGCCCGGTCCTGGCCACCGGCATGCTGTTGCAGGGCGTTGGTCTGGGTTGGATCGCCATTCTGGCGACGGCCACAGTCGGGTATTCCGAGCTCGTGCTTCCTCTGATCGTGGCCGGTGTGGGCATCTCGATGGCGCTGCCGGTGGTCGCGGCCGCGGTGATGGGAGCCGCCGCTCCGTCGGACATGGGCAAGGCATCGGGTGTGAACAGCACCGTCCAACGCCTGGGCAGCAGTTTTGCGATCGCCGTGGCTGCGGCCGTGTTCAGGGCCAACGGCCATTTGGGCAGTGCGGCCAGTTACGCAATCGGCTTCCGGCCCGCCCTGGCTGTGATTGCCGGATTCTCACTGCTCGGCGTCTTCACCGCGCTCGGAATCGGCAAGAGCACCGCAGCGGCGACGGCGACGCAGTTGGAGGCAGCGGCGGTATGACGACCGAGAACAGCGGAGGAACCGAGAGTATTCAATCAGCAAGCTCTGAGGAGGATCGACCGATGACGACGACCAACGGAAGGGCGCTCGAGATCGCCCTCGCCTACCACCGGGCCTGGACCGGCCAGGACTTCGAGCGCGCAATGACCTACATCGCGGACGACATCGTCTGCCAGGCCCCTGCCGGAACTCTGAGGGGCATGGAGGCCTTCCGCCAGTTCATGGGTCCATTCACGCAGATCCTGACCGCGGCCAAGCTGATCGCGGCGTTTGGGGACGACGACACGGCGGTGGTGATGTACGACGCGGACACCGTCCCGGTGAGCGATGCCCCGGGCGCCGAGTGCGTCACCGTAGTGGAAGGCAAGATCACGCACATGCGGATCATCTTCGACCGGCTACCGTTCGAAGCGGCACGGAAGAGCGCAGGAGCGCCATGACATGCCCGGCTCGCGCCGGCGTGACGCGAAGCTGGGACCGCGTTAGGGTGGCGGCAGCCGCACCAGCGCCGATCGCCTGGCGCCCAGGCGCTCAGCAGCTGGCCCGCAGTTCTCGGAAGGCGCCCACCAGCGCCTCCCGCTGGTAATGGGCGTTGAGACCGCTCGGGTTCGGCAGGAGCCAGACCCGCGCGGGCCCGATCCGATCCGGCTGCTCACCGATTGCCGCCCGCGGCCGCCCGAAGCCCAGCCGGTAGGCGCCGATGCCCAGCAGCGCCAGCCAGACCGGCCGGACGCGCTCGAGCTTTTCCCGCAGCCGCTCGGCGCCCGCGGTGAACTCCTGTGGCGCGAGCTCATCTGCCCGCGCGGTGGTTCGAGCCACCAGGTTGGTGCAGCCAAGGCCGAACGCGAGCAGCTCCCCGTCCTCGAAGGGAGAGAGCTGCCGGTCGGTGAAGCCCGACAGGTGCAGCGTCGGCCAGAAGCGGTTGCCAGGGCGCGCGAAGTGGTGACCAACCGCGCCGGAGTAGAGGCCCGGGTTGATGCCGCAGAAAACCACCCGCAGGCCCGGGGCCAGGACATCCGCTAGGTGCCTGCCGCGCGCTGCCGCCAGCTCAGCGCGATTCGGACGCCACACTCCCTCCGGCATGAGAGTCGAACTTAGCAGGGGCTTCACGCAAGCAATGACAGGCGGCTGCGCAGGTGGGAGAATGCAGGTGGACTAGATGACCAGCCTGCCCTCCTACGTTCATGGCACGAGCTCGCTGCCGCTGCTCGGCGAGACGATCGGTGAGAACCTCCGCCGCACCTCGGAGCGCTGCGGTGAGCGGGACGCCCTCATCTCGCGGCATCAGGGAGTGCGCCTCACCTACTCGCAGATCTGGGCGGAGACCAGTCGGGCGGCGCGGGGCCTGCTGGCCGGCGGCATCGCGAAGGGGGATCGGGTGGGAATCTGGTCGCCCAACCGCTATGAGTGGACGGTGATCCAGTACGCCACAGCTCGAATCGGCGCCGTGCTGGTCAACATCAACCCCGCCTACAAGACGTCCGAGCTGGAGTACGTGCTGAATCAGTCGGCAGTACGGCTGCTCATCCTCGCCCGCGCCTTCCGGGCCTCCGACTATGCAGGGATGCTGGCCCAGGTGCGCGGCCGCTGCCCCGAGCTGAAGGAGGCGCTCATCCTGGAGGACGGTTGGGACCGCCTGCTGAGTGATGGTGACGCGGTGCCTGAAGCCGAGCTGGCCGAGCGGGAAGGGCAGCTGCAGTTCGACGATCCGATCAACATCCAGTACACGTCAGGCACCACCGGCTTCCCCAAGGGCGCTACTCTCTCCCACCACAACATCCTTAACAACGGCTTCTTCATCGGCGAAGCCTGCCGCTACTCAGAGCAGGACCGCGTCTGCATCCCGGTTCCCTTCTATCACTGCTTCGGCATGGTGTTGGGCAACCTGGCCTGCACCACACATGGTGCCGCCATGATCATTCCCAGCGAGACGTTCGAGCCGGTGGCGGCCATGGCGGCGGTGCAGGCGGAACGCTGCACAGCGCTCTACGGCGTGCCCACCATGTTCATCGCCGAGCTGGAGCATCCGGACTTCGGGAGCTACGACTTCTCGAGCCTGCGGACCGGCATCATGGCGGGCTCACCCTGCCCGGTGGAAGTGATGAAGAAGGTGACCTCCCGGCTGAACATGCCCGAGGTGACGATCTGCTATGGGATGACTGAAACCTCGCCGGTCTCCACCCAGAGCCTGACCGACGACCCGCTGGACAAGCGCGTCTCCACGGTGGGTCGGGTGCATCCGCACGTGGAGGTGAAGATCATCGACGCCGCCGACGGCCGGATAGTTCCCCGCGGGGCTCCCGGCGAGCTCTGCACCCGCGGCTACTCGGTCATGCTCGGCTACTGGAACAACGAAGTCGCCACGCGCGAGGCCATCGACGCCGCGCGCTGGATGCACACTGGCGACCTCGCCACCATGGACCAAGATGGCTACGTCAACATAGTGGGCAGGATCAAGGATGTGATCATCCGCGGGGGCGAGAACATCTATCCGCGCGAGGTGGAGGAGTTCCTCTACGCCCATCCCGACATCAGCGATGTGCAGGTGATCGGCGTGCCGTCCGAGCGCTACGGCGAGGAGGTGATGGCCTGGATCAAGCCGCGAGAGGGCGTCCAGTTGAGTGAGGAGGGGCTGACTGACTACTGCCGGGGCAAGATAGCCACTTTCAAGATCCCGCGCTACTGGAAGTTGGTGGAGGGCTTCCCCATGACAGTGACTGGCAAGATCCAGAAGTTCAAAATGCGCGAGACGGCGATTGACGAGCTGGGGCTGGCCGAAGCAGCCGCCGCCACCACTGCCTGACGAAGAAGGCCGCGATTCGAGCAGCCGGCGGCCGCCCTGCGGCCCCCGCCAAAGGAGAAGGAAAGCATGTCGACTCAAGGTTCGGGCACCCAGGCCGATCCCTGGCAGCTGAAGACGCCGCCCCTGAGCGGCGATTACGTGATGTACAAGGACGAAGCGTCCGACCCCCCGACCATCGTCTGCCAGGTGGGCAAGACCGAGCTCCGCTACCAGCTGCGGGCGATCCAAGACCTCCATACGATGCTGAAGGCGCGCGGCGACTGGGTCGAGCTGGGCAGCGCCGATGAGCAGAAGCCTGCCAAGGAGGGCACTGTCGAGGCCTGGGCGCGATCAGCCGACAACCCGGTGGGCGGCTGGTACGGCCTCAAGAAGGGCCTGCGCGGCCGCTTCGGGATGTACATGCCGCCGCTCCTTGAAGCCCTGGGGCTGGCCGAGGTCGAACACAACCCACGGAACAACCGGATGCGAGCCAAGGCCTGACGGCTTGCAATCCGGCCGCCAAGCGCGGATTGCGAATGTAGGCAGGTGGGCGGCATCACCCCGCCGTCAGCGCTTCTCTGCGGTTGCTGAACTGGAGGCTTGATTCCCCAGAAGCGGTTTAGCGAACGAGGGCGGGAGAGGCGACCACCATCTGTTCGGGCAGGAGCCCTTTCTCGCGCAGCTTGCCCATGTCGTGAAACGCCTCGACGTGGCGTAGGGTGCCGGAGGCGGAGCGGATCACCATCGAGTGCGAGTACGCGTAGTACTCCTCATAGGTCACGCCGCGCAAGAGCTCACCAGTGGTGATCCCAGTGGCGGCGAAGAATATGTTGTGACCGCTGCAGAGATCGTCGATGCCAAGGATGCGACCGGGCGCGTGGCCCTCCCCTTCAGCGGTCCGGCGCTCGTCGTCGTCGCGCAGGAGCAGCTTTCCCTGCATGTCACCGCCCAGTGCTTTGACCGCGCAGGCGGCGATCACACCTTCGGTTGCCCCGCCCGAGCCCATGAGAGCGTGCATTCCCGTCTTCGTCTCGAGAGCTGCCATGATGGCGCCCGCCACGTCGCCGTCTGAGATGAGCCTGATCCGTGCGCCCACCTCCCGCACCTGCCGGATGATTGGCTCATTCCGCTCCCTGTCCAAGATGACAACCACCAGGTCGCGGGGATGGAGACCCTCGGCCTTGGCGATCCGGCGCATGTTCCACTCGACAGGCATCTCGATGTCGATCACGCCGCGCGCCCGCCGGCCCACTATCAGCTTCTCCATGTAGTGGACGTGAGTGGTGAACATGCTGTCGCGCTCCGCAAGAGCAACCACCGCCATCGCGCCCGGCTGGCCGTTAGCCGCCAGGCGGGTGCCGTCGATGGGGTCCACTGCCACATCCACCTCGGGCTCCAGCCCGTTGCCCACCTCTTCGCCGAAGTAGAGCATGGGCGCCTCGTCCTTCTCGCCCTCGCCGATGACCACTGTGCCTCGCATGTCGACCGAGGCCAGCGCCGAGCGCATGGCGTCGACCGCCCGCTGGTCGGCCTCCTCCTTGAGGCCCCTGCCCTGCAGGGGTGCGGCCGCCAGGGCGGCGTTCTCGGTCACCCGAAGCAGCTCCAAGGCCAGGTTGCGGTCCATCTGCTGCGTTCCCATCTGCTAAGCGCCCATCTGCGGCACAGACTAACAGGCGGCTGCCCGCGCAGCGCCTGGTGGCCTAGCCCGGCTCCGAGTTGGAGGCGGGCGGACCGAAGCGGCGGCGGCGGATCGGCAGCTCGCCCGGCTCGACGAGGAGGCGCCGCTTGTTGATGAGGCGGCGCTCGCCATCCGCGGTCAGGCAGACGCAGGTTCGCTCGAGCACAGCTGTAACAGTGACCGGCGCCTCCTCGAAGATGGCCTGGAAGCCCTCCAAGACGATTTCGTTCTCGGCGAGGTCGAGAGCGCTGAGCGGGATGAGCATTGAGGCCTAGGCTCCTCAAGGCGGAGCATACGAGCCGATCTGCGCCCGCGGGCGCCTGCGCGTGAGGAGACCTCCAGCCTTTCGGCCGCCGCTGCCAGTTGGGGCTCAGAGTTCTGGATGCGCCGCCAGGTAGGCGCTGATCGCCTCCCGCTCAGGTGGCAAGGCTCCGTCCAGCACGAGCTCGGTCAGGGCAGCTTTGAGCCGGCCCACCTCCGGCCCGGGCCCTATGCCTCGAATGCGCATGATGTCGCCGCCCTCGACCGGCGGCCGCAGCACCTTCGCCTCGTTCTGCAGCACCGCCTGCAGACGTCTCTCGAGGTCGTCCAGCTTCCAAGCGTCGGGATAGGCGGAGGCCGCGATGTCCGCGCGGGCCAGCTGCAGCAGCGGCTCGAGCAGTTCGCCGGCGTCGCGCGCCAAGCGTCGGACCGCGGCGGCGCCCCAGTTTTCGGGCTCGTAGAAGACCGGCCGCAGGTGCAGCCTGACCAGCCGGCTCACGCTGTCGGTTTCGGAGCGAGAGAACCTGAGCCGCGCCATCACCTCCTCGGCCATCGCGGCTCCAACCACATCGTGGCCGTGGAAAGCGCCGTCGGGCGTGGCGGTGGGTGGCTTGCCAATGTCGTGGAGCAGAGCCGCCAGACGGACGGTGAGATCCGGCGGCGCCTTGTCTACTGCCAGCAGGGTGTGGCCGAATACGTCATGAGTGTGCCAGTTACCCTGCTCGACACCGTGGCAGGCGCTGAGCTCGGGCAGCAGCAGCTCCAGCAGGCCGCCCTCGTCAAGTATCTCCAGCCCTCGTCTCGGTCGCTCCGAAAGCAGCAGCTTGACCAGCTCCTCGTGAATTCGCTCCACCGAGAGCACCGGCGGCCGGGCTCTTTCGCGCAGCCGGCGCATCGCCGGCAGCAGAGCGGGGTCGAGGTCGAAGCCGAGTTGGGCAGCAAGGCGGGCCGCCCGCAGCATGCGGAGAGGATCGTCACTGAAAGCCCGCTCGGGCTCGGCCGGCGTTCGCAGCAGCCGGCGTTCCAGGTCCACCCGGCCGCCCAGCGGATCCAGGAGGCGCCCCTCGAAGTCGAGCAGCATGGCGTTCACAGTGAAGTCGCGCCGCCGCAGGTCCTGCTCGATGCTGACCGGCCTCACCTCCGGCTTGCGCGAGTCAGCGGCGTAGCTCTCGGCCCGGGCCGAGGCGAATTCGATCAGCCGGTCGTGCCAGGTGACCTGCGCAGTCCCGAAGCGGGGAAAAAGAACTGGCGGCCGGGCGCCGGTGAGCTGGGCAAAGCGGACGGCGAGATCCATCGCCCGCCCGTCCTCCACGACCACGTCCAGGTCGGGCTGCGGGCGCCCCAGCAGCAGGTCCCGCACGTAGCCCCCGACCGCCCAAGCGCGCACACCTAATTCGCCCGCCGCCTGGCGCAGCGGCGCGAAGGCAGGATGGCGAAGCGCTAGCTCTGCGGGCGAGCCCATTCCACAGCTCCCAGGAGATTGGCGCATCCGCCCAGATCGATTCCGGCAACCACCTTTCGACCAACTTAGCGGCTGGCGCCGCGGGGCCATCGTTTCCGGGTCACCCCCGCCGGGTAAACAAACAGTGCGCTCGGAATGGAGCGCCCAGCAAAGGAGATACCTGATAGACATGGCTCAAGACAACCGACTTCCCGTCATGCCGCTGACGCAGGCTGTGGTCCTGCCCCGCATGAGCGCCACCATCCCCCTGGAGTCAGAGGACGCCCAGGCGGCCGTGCGCGCGGCACTGGCCGACCAGGGCCTGATCCTGCTCCTGCCCAAGATCGACGGCCGCTATGCCACGGTCGGGCTCATCGCCAAAGTGGAGGAGAAAGGCAACCTGCCTGACGGCACCGAGGTGGTGGCTGTGCAGGGCCGCCACCGGGCAGTCCTCGGCAATGTGAGCCACGAGATCGGCGGCACGCTGGTCGCCGACGTCTCCCCGAGTCCGGACCCGGTCACCTGGTCGGACCGCGCCCGCGATCTGGCCCACGAGTACCGCGCGATAGTGGAGAACATCCTCGAGCTGCGCGGCGCATCGCAGATCGCTCAGGTGCTGCGCGGCATTGAGAACCCCGGGCATCTGGCCGACATGTCGGGCTACTCGCCCGACCACTCACTGGAGCGGAAGGTCGAGGTTCTGGAAACGCTCGACGTCGAGGAGCGCCTGGCGAAGCTGATCGGCTGGAACAAGGAGATCCTGGGCGAGCTGACTCTGAAGCAGCAGCTCCGCGACGACGTCTCCGAGCGTATGGAGAAGGGCCAGCGCGAGTACATCTTGAGGGCCCAGCTCGAGGCGATCAAGAAGCAGCTCGGCGAAGGCGCCACGGACGTTGTTGGCGACTACCGCACGCGGGCCGAGGAAAAGCACATGCCGGAGGCGGCCCGCAAGGAGTTCGACCGCGAGCTGGACCGCCTCGAGCGGATGAGCGAGCAGAGCCCCGAGTATGGCTGGATCCGCAACTTCCTGGACTGGATGCTGGACATCCCCTGGAGCACGCGGACCGAGGACAACTTCGACCTGAAGAAGGCGCGAGAGATTCTCGACAAGGAGCACTCTGGGCTGGACGACGTGAAGGACCGGATCATCGAGTTCCTCGCCGTCCGCAAGCGGCGCCAGGAGAAGGGTCTGGCCCCCGAGGGGGGCCGGGGCTCCGGCGCCATCATCACGCTGGTCGGCCCTCCGGGCGTGGGCAAGACGTCGCTGGGCGAATCGGTCGCGCATGCGCTGGGCCGCAAGTTCACCCGCATCTCGCTCGGCGGCATCCACGACGAGGCGGAGATCCGCGGTCACCGGCGCACCTACGTCGGCGCCCTGCCCGGCAGGATCGTCCGCGCCCTGAAGGAGGCGGGGACCAAGAACCCCGTCATCATGCTGGACGAGGTCGACAAGGTCGGCGCCGACTGGCGCGGCGATCCCTCCTCAGCGCTGCTCGAGGTGCTCGACCCGGCCCAGAACCACACGTTCCGCGACCACTACCTGGAGGTCGACCTGGACCTCTCGGACGTGCTGTTCATCCCCACCGCCAACGTCGCCGACACCATCCCCAGCCCCCTGCTCGACCGCATGGAGCTGATCCGGCTGGACGGCTACACCGAGGAGGAGAAGCTCGACATCGCGCGTCAGCACCTTCTCCCCCGGCAGATCGAGCGCAACGGTCTGGACGCCAGCGAGGTCAGCGTCACCGACAAGGCGCTGCAGCGGATCATCTCCGACTACACCCGAGAGGCAGGCGTGCGGAGCCTGGAGCGGGAGCTTGGCAAGCTCTTCCGGAAAGTCGCCACCAAGCTCGACGCGGGCTCCCTGACCCCGCCTGCAACCGTCGACGAGGCGGTAGTCCGCGAAGCTCTGGGCAAGCCGCACTTCCAGTTCGAGGAGATCCTGGAGCGAACTGCCGTGCCTGGAGTGGCGACGGGCCTCGCAGTCACCGGCGCCGGTGGCGACGTGCTCTTCATCGAAGCGACTTCGATGACCGGCGAATCCAAGCCGGGCCTCACGCTGACGGGTCAGCTGGGTGACGTGATGAAGGAGTCGGCCCAGATCGCGCTCTCCTATGTCCGGTCACACAGCCGCGAGCTGGGCCTACCGGAGCGCTTCAGCGACCGCCAGGTGCACATCCACGTGCCGGCCGGCGCGGTGCCGAAGGACGGCCCTTCGGCCGGCGTCACCATGACCACTGCGCTGGTCTCGTTGCTCAGCGATCGCCCTGTCAGGTCCACAGTGGGCATGACCGGGGAGGTCACGCTGCAGGGCCGCGTGCTGCCGATCGGCGGTGTCAAGCAGAAGGTTCTCGCCGCCAAGCGGGCGGGACTGAAAGAGGTGATCCTGCCCAAGCGGAACGAGCCTGACCTGGACGACCTGCCTGCCGAGCTGAGGGAGGAGATAGCGATCCACCTCGCCAGCGACGTGCGGGAAGTCCTCGACTGGGCGCTGGAGCCGGCCTCAGAGGCGCCCAAGGTGGCGCTGGCCTAAGACCAGCGTTCGCTCCGCCGCCACTGCCGCTGTCTGAGCGGTGGCGGCGGGGTGTCGTTACCTGAACAGGCCGCTGTAGGCGTTGAGCGCCGGCTGGCCGCCCAAATGGGCATAGAGCACGGTGGATTGCTTGTCGATCCGACCGGAAGAGACGAGCTCGACCAGGCCTGCCATCGACTTGCCTTCGTAGACAGGGTCGATGATCATGCCCTCGAGCGTTCCGGTGAGCCGGATGGCGTCGAGCGTCGACTGAACGGGAATGCCGTAGTAGTCTCCGGCCCAGCCTTCCAGAACCATTACCTCATCGTCGCGCAGCTCTCGCCCCAAGCCGATGAGGTCAGTAGTGCTCCTGGCGATCTTTGTGACCTGGGCCCGGGTCTCTTCGATCTTGGCGGAAGCGTCGATTCCGATCACCCGCCGCGGCCGGTCCTGGCCGGCAAAGCCCGCGATCATGCCGGCCTGGGTGGAGCCGGTGACGCTGCAGACGATGACCGTGTCGAAGAAGACCCCCAACGCTTGCTCCTGCTCTTGCACTTCGTAGGCCCAATTCGCGAAGCCCAGACCTCCAAGCCGGTGGTCGGACGCTCCCGCAGGGATCGCGTAGGGAGTGCCGCCCGCGGTCCGAACGTCCTCCAACGCCTGCTCCCAGCTGGTCTTGAAGCCGATTCCAAAGCCCTCATCGACGAGGCGAACCTCAGCACCCATGATTCGGGAGAGAAGGATGTTTCCGACTCGTTCATTGACCGGGTCTGGCCAGTTGACCCAGCTCTCCTGCACGAGCAGGGCCCTGAGGCCCAGCTTGGCCGCGACAGCGGCTACCTGCCGGGTGTGATTCGACTGCACTCCGCCGATCGAGACGAGCGTGTCAGCGCCTTGGCCGAGCGCTTCGGGCACCAAGTATTCGAGCTTGCGAGTCTTATTGCCACCGTAGGCCAGGCCGGAGTTGCAGTCTTCTCGTTTGGCCCAGATTTGGGGGCCTGCCAGGTGCGCGGAAAGCCGCTCCAACGGATGGATCGGGCTCGGACCGAACAGCAGCGGATAACGCGGGAAGTCGCCCAGGGCCATTGGAGCTGCCCTAACCGAAGACGCGGCTCAGCTCGTAGAGCTCGCGCGTTACTCGTCGCTGTTCCTTGACCAGATCGCTCAAGGGGCTCACTGCCACCTCGCCGTCCCGGCGAACAGGTGCCACCCCGCTCTGCCCTTCGTTGAGGAGATCGACAGCCGCCACTCCCAGCCGAGTGGCCCAGAGCCTGTCCAGGGCCGAGGGAGTGCCACCCCGCTGCAGGTGGCCCAGGACAGTTACTCGCGTCTCGAACCCGGTTGCGGCCTCAATGCCCTGCGAGAGCGAATCGCCGATGCCGCGCTTGGCCAGCTGAACGTGGCCGAAAGCGTCGGCTCGCCCGTCTTGAGCCACCTCCAGACCGGGGATGTCGACAGCCTCGCAGACCACGATGATGCTGAAGTCCTTGCCCTCGCCCCGCCTCTGGCGCAGGTGAGCGACGATCTCGTCCAGGCCGACCGGAAACTCGGGGATGACCACCAGGTCAGCGCCCCCGGCGATACCGCCGGTGACACCCACCCAGCCGGTGTCGCGGCCCATCACCTCCACCACCATCACGCGATGGTGCGAGGAGGCGGTCGTGTGCAGGCGATCGAGAGCTTCGGTGACGATGCCCACAGCCGTGTCAAAGCCTATGCAGAACTCGGTGCCTGAGAGATCGTTGTCGATCGTCTTCGGCACTCCCACCACCTTGCAGCCGGCGTCAAAAAGACCGCGCGCGACGGAGAGCGTGTCGTCACCACCGATGGCGACCAGGCCGTCGATGCCGAAGCGCTGCAGCGAGGCGGTCACCCGCTCGATGCCCTCGGGTTCCTTCAGAGGATTTGTCCGGGAGCTGCCCAGGATCGTGCCGCCGAGCGGCAGAATGCCACGCACGTCGGTGGGCGTCAGGTCAGCCATGTCGCCCCGCAGCGCGCCTGCCCAGCCGTTCTTGATGCCGCTCACCTGATGGCCAAGCTGAAAGGCGCGACGGGCGACCCCGCGGATTGCGGCGTTGAGCCCGGGCGCGTCGCCGCCACCTGTCAGAACTCCAATTCTCATCGAGCCAAGCCTACCGGCGGCCGCCTTCCGCTCGGCCGCAGTGGAGGCTCAGCGCAGGACCCGCGCGTCGCCGACTCTCCGGGTGATTCGGCGGCTGTCCAGGTGTTCCAGCAGGGCCAGCACTGGTCTGCGGCTGGCCCCCAGCCGGTCTCGCACGGCTGCCACGCTGACCTGGTCCTGCTCTCGCAGCATCTCCCTCACCAGCGTGGTTGCGGCCTCGACCGCCTGGCGGCTGAACACCACATCGGTTGAGAGACGCACGACCTCACCCCGCGCGATCAGCGCTCGCGCCACCTCAGCCGAAGCGCCTGACTGCTGCAGTGCTTCCGGCAGGCTGGGAGGCGTGAAGGGCCGCCGGTTCAGCAGCTCCAGCAGCCGCGTGGCGGCGCTCTCCGTCTCGGCTGCCGCCTGAGGCGAGTGGCCCGGCGCGGCCACCTCGCCATTCGATTCCAGCAGCAGGTTCAGCCGCGCGAGTTCGCTCAGCACTGGGCCCAGGGCAGCCGGCGGCAGGGCCAGCCGGCTTCTGAATTCCTCCCTCGGCATCCCGGCGCGCAGCGGGTGCTCTCGGTGGTAGCTCGCGAGCGCCTCGTCGGCGCGCTCCGCCAGCGCCGCCCAAGCGCCTGCGCTGAAGAGCCAGTCGCCGGCGCGCCTCGCGGGGAGAGCCGCGACCTCGGCGGCACCGCCCAAACCACTGGCGACGAGATCGTGGATCCGAATGCCGCGCGGGTACTTCGCCAGCTCCTCAGCCAGGGCCTGGCCGCCGGCTCGTCGCTCCAGCGACGCACTCACCTCGGGCGCCAGGCGAGCATGACGGCGGGGCGTGACGTCGAGCACCTCGCCGCCCGCCAGAGTCCGAGCCGGGCTGGGGATGCGCAGCACATAGCGGTCGCCCGCCAGAGCCGCCACCGGCCGGTCAAGGTAGAGCTGCAGCCAGCCCTCCCCACCGGGCAACACCTGGTCCTGCCCGAGGACTATCGCGCGCGCACTGACCTCAGCCGTGCCCAGATAGAGCTGCAAGCGATCGCCGTGGCGGAGCGGTCGCGGCGCCCCCTTCAGCACGCGCACTGACGCATCCAGCCGGCGCGCAGGTCGCAGGATGCCAGGGCTGGCCAGCACCTGACCTCGGCCCAGCGCCTCACGCGGCAGCCCTCCCACGTTGACAGCCACACGGCTGCCCGGCTGGGCGACGTCCACCGCTGCGTTGTGCTGCTGGAGCCCCCGAATCCGGCCCCTCAGCTGGGTCGGCTGCAGCTCCACCTCCTGCCCCACGTGGAGCAGGCCGCCGCTGAGCGTTCCTGTCACCACCGAGCCGAAGCCGCCGATAGTGAACGCGCGGTCGATGGGCAGGCGGGGCCGGCCCTGATCAGCTTTGGCAGGCGTTTCTGAGAGCACCCGGTCCAGCTGCCGGGTGAGCTCGGCCAGACCGATCCCCAACCGGGCTGCCACCGGCACGATGGGGGCTCCGGCGAGTGAGGTTGCCAGCAAAGCCTCGGCGACTTGGGCCTCGGCCATCTCTCGCCAGTCCTCCTGCACCAGGTCCAGCTTGGTCAGCGCCACCACCCCGCGGCCGACCTGCAGCAGATCCAGGATCTCCAGGTGCTCGCGGGTCTGTGGCATAACGCCTTCGTCGGCGGCGACGACGAGCAGCGCGGCGTCCACTCCATGCGCTCCGGCCAGCATGTTGGGGACCAGGCGGGCGTGGCCGGGCACGTCGATGATGGCCGCCAGGCGGCCGCTCGGCAGCGGCAGATGAGCAAAGCCCAGATCTATGGTCAGCCCCCGCCGCTTCTCCTCCGCCAGGCGGTCGGGGTCGATGCCCGTCAGGGCTTTGACCAGCGTCGACTTGCCGTGGTCGATGTGGCCGGCGGTGCCGACGATGTGGCTCACGCCGGCCGACCGGCCTTTCCCAGCGCCGCCAGGGAGGAGTCCAGCAGCGCAGGCTCCTCGCCCGGCAGGACGGTGCGGAGATCCAGGCAGCACCTGTCCATCTCGATCCGCGCGATGACCGGTGCGTCGGCTGTGCGGAGCGCCCGCTGCAGGCGGGCGGCCGGCCCCGGCAGCACCACCAGCCAGGTCGGCAAACCCCTGCCGGGCGTCGATCCGCCGCCGATGAAGGTCTCAGCTTCCCGCAGTTCGGTCTTTAGCCCATGTTTCGCAAGCTGCGCCTGAAACCTGCCGGCGCGTCGCCTCACCTCCGCCGGCGGCTGGGCCAGCATGAGCTGCAGCGGTGAGGGCTTGCCCAGCAGCCGCTCTTGAAGAGTGACCTCCAACGCAGCCAGCGTCATCTTGTCAACCCGCACAGCTCGGGCCAGCGCGTGCCGGCTGAGAACGCTGATGGGCTCGCTCCGGCCCACCGCGATGCCGGCCTGGGGCCCACCCAGCAGCTTGTCGGCGGAGAAGGTCAGCACGTCACTGTGCCGGGTCGCCTCGGCGACCGTCGGCTCGTCAAAGATGGGCGTCAGCGCTCCGCTGCCAAGGTCGTTGAGCAGCAGCAGTCCTCTGCTGTTCGCCAGGGCGCGCAGCTCGGTCAGTGGCGCGGACTCGGTGAAGCCTGTCTGTCTGAAGTTGGAAGGATGCACCACCAGGAGCGCGGCTGTGCGATCGCCGACGGCCGCCTCGTAATCGGCACTGCGCGTGCGGTTGGTGGTCCCCACCTCGACCATCCGGCAGCCGCTGAGCCGCATCACCTCAGGCATCCGGAAGCCGCCGCCGATCTCCACCTGCTGGCCGCGGGAGACTATCACCTCGCGGCCGCGGCAGAGTGCAGCCAGAGCCAGCAGGATGGCTGCCGCGTTGTTGTTGACCACCAGCGCAGCCTCCGCCCCGGTCAGCCGCTGCAGCAGCCCCTCGACCACTTGAGCCCGCCGGCCACGACGGCCGGTGGCAAGGTCGAGCTCCAGGTTGGAGTAGCCGGTTGCGATGTCGGCGGCCGCAGCGGCCGCTGCCGGCGAGATGGGAGCTCGACCCAAATTGGTGTGGAGCATGACGCCGCTGGCGTTGATCACCCGCCGCAGCCGGGGTCGGAGCCAGTCCTCTAGGCGGTCGCCGACCGCCAGCAGTCGCTGCTCGTCAGGAGCCGGTTCTGTGGCTCGCTCGGCGGCGATCTGCTCGCGGATGGCTTGGGCGACCAGCGCTCTCGGGTAGCGCTCCAGCAGCCGGCGGTAGCCGGCCTGGTTGACTAGCGTCCCGACGGCAGGCAGGGAAATAGCGAGGTGTACCCGGAGCACTGGCCGACGATCAGATCGGAGGAGGGCTGGAAGAACAGCCCCACCGCTGCGCCCAGCACACTGAAGCCCAGCAGCAGGGGCCCGAAGAAAACCAGGGCGAAGCAGGCGACCCAGATGGTCTGCTGATGCGCCGCGGCATTGAAGAAGAAGCGTGGGTTGCTGCCGCGGAAGATCCCTTCCAGCACGCGCCAGCCGTCAAGGCCCGGAATCGGCAGCAGCTGGAAGGCAAAGGTGGACAGGTTGAGGAAATAGAGGGCGTAGACGAGTGTGCCCACGTAATCGAGGGGCGCCGCGATTCGAGTCGTGAAGGCAGGCACGAGGGCGCCGTTCTGGACCAGCGCTCTGAGCAGGACGCCGAAGACGACGGCCAGCAGCAGGTTTGCCAGCGGGCCGCCCAGCGCGTAGGCCACTTTGCGAGCGACCCCCTGCAGCCGATACTCGTTGACAGGGATGGGGCTGCCAAAGCCCACGTTGATCAGGATGGCCGCCAGGACGCCATAGACGTTGACGAAGAGCATCGGCCGGGGCCGCAAAAAGCCGCGGTTGCGGGGAGAAGGATCCCCGCAGAGCTGGGCAGCAATGCCGTGACCCAGCTCGTGCGCTGGGATGGCCACAAAGATCGCCGGAATGAGAAAGATCGTTCCGATCAGGAACACGACGGGATCCCCGAACATCAGCTCTTCAGGGGAGCCTGGGGCAGCTCAATCGACAGGAATGCGCCGGCTGCGGGGGCTGGGCTCTCCAGCCCCGCTGGCACTGCCCCGAGCCGGCCGGCTCACGCGGCGCGTGGTCTGACCGCGGACCGCCGTGCGCCGGCCCCCCACCTGGTGCTCATAGACGAGGAAGAGCGCCAGGAGCAGTTCCCGCTGGGCGGCGACGAGGTGGGCCTGGGCCTCGGGTGGCACCACGTCGCCGAGCGCGTGCTGGACCCTTCCGCCCAAATCGAGTGCGAGCTTCAGCAGCTGGTCTCTGTCCCGTGAGGTCACTTGCCGAACCTTATCTTCAGCTCGCCATCTTCGATCTTGGCGCCCAGCGTCTGGCGGCTGGCCAGCACCCGCGGCAGGCTGATGTCACGCCGGTAGTTGCCAAGGGTGACGAACAGCTCGCCGTCCTGGCGGGAGAGCTCGATGGCCTCCTTGTCGGCAAAGGGGACCTTCAACGCCAGGATGTACTCCGAGCCCACCTTCTCCATCCGCTGCGAGCTGCCTTCATAGAACCTCTGGCTGGGGTCGGCGCTGCCGTAGATCGTCTGGCCCATCTTCCTCAGCATGCGCTCGCCCACCACTTCCTCGTCGAACAGAGGCACCTGGAAGATGGGGAGCGGCTGGAAGGACTGCTCCACCTCCTGCTGGTAGCGCTTCTGGATGTCGCTCCAGCTGCGCAGAAGGGGGTCGGAGATCTTGGCCGGAAGCCGGCGGTTAACGATGACGGCGTCGGTCACATACCCGAACAGGCTCAGGTAGGTGAAAGCTCGCTTGGCCTCCTTGATGACCATCTTCTCGAGATTCAGAACCAGTCGGACCGAGGTGACAGAGGTGTCGATCAGCACCTTCTTCATGCCCTCGATATCAAGCACGAGGTCCTGCAGGGAGGCCATCACCTCGTCGCTCGGCAGCGGCACATCGACCATCCGCCGGAGCATGGGCCGCGCCACCTTCATCGCCCGCCGCTGCCAGGGAAATATCTTCTCCAGCCACCAGCGGGCGGCGTCGGGGAACATGAGCAGCTGCAGGGTCTCGCCGGTGGGCGCACAGTCCACCACCAGCAGGTCGTGCTCGTCCCGTTCCGCGTAGTGCTTGATCCACATCAGTGACGCGACCTCGTCCATGCCTGGCGGGTTGGCCACCTCCTCCGCCACGACGTCATCGAGACCCTGGGTGGCAAAGACCTTCGTCGCGTAATCGTGGAGCTTCTGCCAGTGCCGCTCCGTCTCGTGGAGAGCTGACACCTCGTGCGCCCAGAGGTTCTGTCGCACCTGTGTCGCACTCTGGCCCAACTCAAGGTCGAGGGAGTCTCCGAGTGAATGGGCGGGGTCGGTGCTGATGATCATTGTCCGGTGGCCAAGCTCGGCAGCTCTCACAGCCGTGGCCGCTGCTACCGAGGTCTTGCCAACGCCGCCCTTGCCTGTGAAAAGGAGAACCCGCACGCGGCCCCAGTCTAGTGTTGGGTCCCTGCCTTACCTAATGACCAGGGGGATGAGGCGCGAGCCGGCCACCAGCAGTAGCAGCATCAGGGCGACCGCCAGGCCGAGCTTGCGGAGGTCGGACAGGAAGTAGGGCACCCGACTGAGCGGGATGCCGGGATCGGCATCCTCGATGACCACCATCCCGGGCCGGCGGCGAGGATTGCGCTGGGCGCTGAGATTCAGCTGGACAGGGCGAGCCTGACCCGCGGCGGCTGGAGCGGCGACGCCCGGCGCGGCGCGAGGGGCGACGCCCGGGGCAGGGGGAGCGGCAGGCGCTGTCCCTGCTGGGCGGCGACCCTGCTGCTTGCGGCGGGTCTTGCGAGGAGCCACGGCCGGGGAGTTTACCGGGCCTCCTGCCCCCAAGCCGACTTGGAGGTGAGGTCGGCAGGCGATGGAGGGACGGTGGTGGGACGACCGGTGAGTCTGGGGAAGAACCGCCTGCTGACCCGAGGTGCCGGGGGCACATATCGGCGACGTCTGGTACGAGATGTTGTGCCCCAAGCCGCAGTGTAGCCCATCATGCTGAACAAGTCAATCGGATGTACTCGTCCGTCACCTCCGTT
>QHBT01000045.1 GCA_003244185.1 Candidatus Dormiibacter spiritus
TAATCACTGGTACAGGCAACTAGCGGCGCGGTCAAACCCCCGGTCCATCAGCGTCTTTCCGCGAGTCCGCGGAGGCCGGAAGATGAGTGGAGCGACCAGGATCCCGGCCGCGGTCGAGCATGACGGCTTGGGCAAGCAGAACGCCGGACACGCAGATCGCTACCCAGCCGGCGCCATCAGGAAGGGGCTGTCGGCGACACCAAGCGTCGACCTCAAACCGTTAGCGTCCGTTCAGTTACAGAGAGCGGAGTGAAGGCAGCGGTTTCGCAATCCGCCCGACCAGGATCTGCGTTAGAGGAGAGCCTTGTCGGTCTCAGCGTCGAACACGTGGATCGACCGGATGTCGAGGCCGAGGCGGACCTGGTCGCCGCTCGCCACGTTCATCCTGGGATCCACTCGAGCCGTGACCTGGTCACCCCCGACCTGGCCGTAGAGATACTGGTCGGAGCCCAGGCGTTCGACCACGTCGACCTTCATCTCCAGCGTGTTGCCGCCCTCGACCACACGATCGGTCAGCGCCTCCGGCCGGAAACCCAACGTGCCCTTCTTCTCACCTATCGGTTTCGGCAGCTGGACCTCGAAGGTGCTGCCCTTGGCGGTTCCATTGGAAGTGGTCACGGGGACGAAGTTCATGCTCGGGGAGCCTATGAAGCCCGCCACGAAGAGGTTGGCCGGATGGTCGTAGATCTCGCTGGGGGTGCCCACCTGCTGGAGCACGCCGTCATACATGAGAGCTATCCTGTCGCCCATCGTCATCGCCTCGACCTGGTCGTGGGTGACGTACACGGTCGTCGTCTCGAGTCGCTGGTGAAGCCGGGCGATGTTCGCTCGGGTCTCGACCCGCAGCTTGGCGTCGAGGTTGGAGAGNNTGGTCGTGGGTGACGTAGATGAAGGTGGTCTCCAGGTCGCGGTGCAGCTTCTGCAGTTCGATGCGCGTCTGGCCCCGGAGTTTCGCATCGAGGTTGGACAGCGGCTCGTCCAAGAGGAAGACCTGCGGGTCGCGAACGATTGCCCGGCCCAGAGCGACGCGCTGGCGCTGGCCGCCGGAGAGGGCGCGCGGCTTGCGCTGCAGGAAGTCGTCGAGTCCCAGGATGCGGGACGCGTTCTTGACGCGGGTGTCGATCTCGGCCTTGGGCATGTGCCTCATCTGAAGCGGGAAGGCCATGTTGTCGTACACGCTCATGTGCGGGTAGAGCGCGTAGGACTGGAACACCATGGCGATGTCGCGGTCCTTGGCGGCGACGTCGTTGATCTTCCGCTCGCCGATTCGGATCTCGCCTTCGGTAATTCCCTCGAGGCCGGCCAGCATGCGCAGGGCGGTCGACTTGCCGCAGCCGGAAGGACCGACCAGAACCATGAACTCCTTGTCCTGGATCTCGACGTTGAAGTCCTTCACGACAGTGACGTCCGCCGTGTAGCGCTTGACAACGTGGTCGTACGTGACAGATGCCATGTCGAGTTACCCCTTCACAGAGCCGGCCAGGATGCCGCGCACGAAGTAGCGCTGCAGGCTGAGGAACACTATCAGCGGAATGAGCATCGAGAAGAAGGCGGCCGCTGTCAGCAGGTGATAACCCTGCCCAAGGGAATTGGTCAGGTTGGCCAGCGTCACAGTCAGGGGCGCCACCTCCGGCGCGCCGCCGACGTAGATCAGGGCGACCAGCAGGTCGTTCCAGATCCAGAGGAATTGGAAGATGACCAGCGACGCCAGCGCCGGCACCGACAGCGGGAGAACGATTCGGAAGAACACCGTCAGCGTGCCGGCACCGTCTATCTCCGCGGATTCGAAGAGGTCGCTGGGAAGTGCACGGAAAAAGTTCGCCAGCAGATAAATCGAGAAGGGCAGACCATAGCCTGTGTGCGCGAGCCACACGGGGAGAAACGGTGCCCAAGACAGATTTGACGACGTGATGCCGTGGGCGACGAAGAAGCTCAGCACGGGCACGAAGCTGAGCTGGAGGGGGATCGCGAGCACCCCTACGATGCCCAGGAAGATCCAGTCCCGACCCCAAAACTTCATCCAAGAAAAGGCGTAGGCGGCGAAGGCTGCGATCGCAATCGGGATGATGGTGCCGGGGATTGAGATCATGAAGCTGTTGAAGAAGCTCTGACCCAGGTTGCTGCTGCTGAGGACTTTCGAATAGTTGTCGACGGTGAAGCTGAACGAGGGCGCCAGCGCTGTCCACCAACCGCTGGTTGAGATCTTCGAGAAGGGCCGGAAGGAGGTCACCAGGATGCCCGCCGTGGGCACAATCCACGCCGCCGTGAGGCCTATCACGGCCACGTGCAGGACGACCTTCGACAGGCGATCGGAGATCCACCGGGGCGAGAACCGGGCGGCCGTGGCAGCGGTGCCCGGCCGATCCGCAACTGCAATGCTCATCGGGGGGCCTCGTAAGGGCAGAGACTCGGTCGGGTAATCATCGTCTTGCCTCCACAGCGCGGAACTGGCGCAGGTTGAAGATCAGCACCGGAATGACGGCCGCCAGCAGGATCATCGCCACCGCTGCCGCGCCCCCCGTGTTACCTGAGAAGTAGAGGAGCTTGTACATGCGGTTGGCGAGCACGTCGGTGTCGTAGTTGCCGCCCGTCATCACGTAGACGACGTCGAACGCCTTCAGGGCGAAGATCACGAGAGTGGTCCCCACCACCACGACAGTGGGCATCATCAGTGGAAAGATCACCCGGCGGAAGACCGTGAGCTCGCCGGCTCCGTCGACCCGGGCGGCCTCCAGTAGATCGGCCGGGATGCCCTTCAGCGCGGCCGACAGGATGACCATGGCGAAGCCGGTGATGCCCCAGACAGCAGCGCCGATGATGGCGAAGTTGTTGACCTTGGGATCCTGGATCCAGATCCTGGGGTCCGTCCGGAGGAGGCCTGTGAGGATCGCGTTGACAGTGCCCGTCTGGAGCTGACCTGGAGGTTGGTACCAGTACATGAACTTCCAGATCACGCCCAGTGCTACCGAGGAGATCGCCATGGGCATGAAGATCAGGGACTTGACCAAGCTCTCATAGCGCACGCGATCGAAGAGCACAGCCAGAATGAGCCCGAAGGCGAGCACGAACAGGGTGTAGAGCACCAACCAGTAGACGTTGTTCCGGATGGCGATCCAGGCGCCTCCGCTTGGGAAATCTCCCAGCTGGCGGGCGTAGTTGGTGAGTCCTGTGAAGTCACCTTTACTTGTCTCGAGGCTGGCCTTGGCAGTGAGGATGGCCGGCACGACGAGAAAGGCGGCGACGAAGAAGAGGGCGGGTCCGACCCAGAGCCAGGGTCGGACCGAGGGACGGGCGGCATCAGGGAGCCGCCGGACCAGGAATTCACCGGCCACTATATAGCCGACTATCACTGCCGGCACACCCACTATCACCACCAGCAGCGTCGGCAGCTGGGTGGTCAGGAAGCTGCCCCAGTTCATCCCTTGCCCTTACCTCTTGAACCCGCTAACCAGTATTGGACGACGCTTGCACCTTGTCCAGTCCAGCCAGAATGGAATCCAGCTTGCTCTCATCCTGGACATAGTTCAGGACCGCTGTCCAGTACGCGTTCTTCATGTCGGCAGGCATCAGGTCGCCGGCGTCATACTTGGCGATCTTGGCCTGGGTCAGGATCTGGGCGGTCTGCTTGGAGATCGCGTCGGGATAGTCACTGAGGTTGGTCTTGTTGTTGGGCGAGATCTTCCCGCCCCGCTTCACCCAGATCGCCTGCGCCTCCGCTGTGGCCAAGTACTTGATCAGCGCCTCCGACTGCGGGGTCCGCTTGAACACGGAGAAGGTGTCGCCGGAGACGACGTGCGAACCGTCGTACTTGCTGTTGACGGATGGCAGGGGAAAGAAGCTGAAGTCCTCACCCGACTTGAGCGTTGGGACCGCCTTCGTAAAGAAGTCGGTGATGAAGGAGGCCTGGTTGTGCATGTTGCACTTGGGCGGGCTGGCGAACATGGGCGTGCCGGCGTCGGCGAAGTTGGTCGAGACCATGAAGTTCTTGCCGCCGTAGACGTTGTCGTTGTTCGGGCCGAGCACGTTGCCCCAGGCGGTCCAGGCGGCCTTGATCTCACTGGACGTCCACTTGGTCTTGCCCTGCCACCAGCTGTCGTAGACGGAGGGCCCTGACTGGCCGAGGACTATCTCCTTGACCCAGTCGCTGCCCGGCCAGCCGGACGCCGCACCGCTCTCCAGGCCCACGCACCAGGGCGCCGTCCCATCCGCCTTCATCTTGTTCTGCAGGCTGATCATGTCGCTCCACGTCTTGGGCACTGTGTAGCCCTTGGCCTGCCAGACTTTCGGGTCGTACCAGACCAGGCCCTTCAGAGCAGCCCAGGAGAAGATCTGGTAGAGCTTGCCGTTGACGGTGCCGAGGTCGATCCAGCTCTTGGCGTACTCGGACTTGAGCTTGTTCTGGTCGATGATGTCGTCGAGCGCCACCACCTTGCCCTGCTGGGCGAACCTGGTGAGCAGCGCCGGGCTGGGCGCCGCCGCGAGTTCGGGTGGGTTGCCGGCGGTGACCCGGGTCGTGAGGACGGCGTCCTGGTCCCGGGTGCTCTCATAGGCGACTTTGATGCCTGTCTGGTCCTCGAAGGGCTTCAGCACGGCCATGAAGGAGTCCTGCTCGGAGCCTGACCAAACGGCAAGGACGTGCACTGTGCCGCCGATCTTGCCGCCCGGGCTGCTGCTTGTGCTGGTGCTGCTATTGCCGCAGGCCACGCTGACCAGCAGCGCCATCAGACCCAGGGTCGACAGGGCCTTGATACTCGTCCTCTTACCCATCAACGCTCCCTAGCCGTCCGCACAGGGCCGGCGAACTCCCGATTGTTTTGCTCACGGGCCGGGTCGTCACGTTGCCCGGCTCTACCTCACGAATGGAGGCGAACATTCGCCTCAGCTTATGGTTGAGCCTCGCAAATTGTCAACCCCCGCATTCGCCGACGGCGACGCTCAGATTGGCGCCAGAGGCGAGGCGGCGACCATCCCGCCGGCTTTGACCAGTCTGCAGCTGCCAAAGCCGCATCGACGGAGCCAGCGCACGCAGTCCAGCTATCTACCCGCTTTGGCCTCGTCAACTCAGCCGGCGCCGCTCGACTCGCGAGCAATGAGCTGAACGGGCAGCAGTGTGCCTCGAAGCCCCGACGAGCCGCTCGCGATCATCTTGAGCAACAGGCGTATCGCTTCCGCGCCGGCCTCATAGAAGGGCACTCGAACAGTTGTCAAAGCTGGAACCGTATACGCGGCCATCTCGATGTCATCGCAGCCCACGACAGCACAGGCCTCGGGGACATCCTTGCCCAGGGTGTGGAGCGCGCTCAGGACGCCGATGGCCATCGTGTCGTTCTGCGTGAAAATAGCTGTCAGGTCCGGCCGGCGCGAGAGCAGCCTGCGAGTCGCCTCGAACCCGCCGGAAATCTGCCAGTCACTCTCTTCCACCAGCGTGAGGTCGTCTGCCAGCCCGGCCTCGCCCAGCGCCTGCCGATAGCCGCGCAGCCGGCTTTGGGCAACCCGCCCCCCATGCGGCCCGGTGATGGTGCCTATCCGGTGGTGGCCAAGGTCCGTCAGGTGACGCGTGGCCAGCAGCCCGGTCTGCACGTGATCGGATCCCACTGTGAGGAGGCCCCCGCCGGGCACATCGTGCAAGCTGACTATCGGGATTTGGTGCTTCATCAGGCGCGCGTAGCGCGCGTCTTCGTTCGCCGGGGGGTCGGCTAGCACTATGCCGTCCACGCGCCGTTCGATCAACGCTCGCACGGCTCGGTGACCACCCGTGCCGTCGGGCTCTATGCTGGCGATGATCACCGCATGGCCCTGCCGTCGCGCTTCCTGCTCGGCGCCCACTATGAAGCGGCTCAGATTGGGATCGCTGAAGTTGCTTGCTACCACGCCTACCGCCTGAGTGCTTCGAGTGACCAGGCTGCGAGCCAGGATGTTGGGGACGTAGCCGAGGTCAGTAGCCGCCGAGAGGATGCGCTTCCTCGTTTGTTCGGAGACTGAACCCTTCCCGTTCAGCACCTTGCTGGTGGTCTGGAAGCTGACGCCCGAGTTGGCGGCCACATCCTTGACGGAGACCGGCTTCGCCGGCCGGCTGCGCTCCATTTGGCCGGAGTGTAGTGGACGAACGTTCGCTCTGTCTAGCCTTTCCCCATCTGGGTCTGCTCGATCCCTGCCAACAGCTCGGCCAGGGGCCTAGGATGAACGGCTCACAAGATCTGTAG
>QHBT01000003.1 GCA_003244185.1 Candidatus Dormiibacter spiritus
AGACGATGCCGACAGTGCTGTCCGTCTTCTTCTGAAGCACTTCACCCGCGAGCAACTTCTCGCCGCTTTGGACGCCTAAGTGACCCCGCCCTCCAGCCTGGAAGCACTGATCGAAAGCCTGGGCAACGACGCGCTCAACGGCGAGATCAGCTGGCAGGCGGCCGACCGCGCCCTGACACTGGCCGAGCAGTCGGCTGAACGCCTAGAGACAGAGCGCGAGCGCCGGGAATGGCTGATCTATGCCGAGCGCATCCGGCAGTCCACACCCCAGCAGTTCACCGACCAGGAACTGTGGCACGAGGTCAACTGGGCGCGCTACTACTGGCTGGAAGGGCACGAGGTGCCCTGGCTGCAAGCATGGCAACAAAGCCTCCAGGAAGAGGCCTCACGGCGGCAGAAGACGGAGCCACATGAGCCCGCAGCGTGAGGACTACCTGCGCCTGGCGACCGAGGTTCCGCTGCCCCATCTGCACGTGGAGCCGACTGTGAGCCGAGAGGCTCCCGAGCCCCAGGGCATCGTGGTTCGCCGCATCACCGAGCTGCGGGCGATGCCCGACGCCGAGGTGGAATGGCTGGCCGAACGCTTCCTGGCGGTGGGCGCCATCACCGACCTGGTGGCCTACATCAAGACCGGCAAGACGACATTGATGTCGCAGCTGATCGCGGCCGTCCTGCACGGCGAGAGGATGCTCGGGCTGACTGTCAAGAAGGCACCCGTGGTTCTGCTAAGCGAGGAGCGCGTAGCCACCCTGCTGATGGCCCTGGAGGAGGCTCGGATAGAGGACCTGGACGATCTCCATGTGTTGCTCTGGAACGAGCAGCGCGGCCTCCCCTGGGCGGAGATAGTGAGACAGGCGCGCGCTTACTGCGAGCAGGTAGGAGCCAAGTTGCTGGTGGTCGACACGCTCGGAATGTGGGCCGACGTGGACGATGAGAAGGAGGCCGGCGAAGCCAAGCAGGCCATGATCCCGCTCCTGGAATCGGCGGTCGGCATCGCCATCGCCGTGCTCCGCCAGGCCCGCAAGTCGGGCGGCGAGATCCACAACGCCGGCCGCGGTTCCGGTGCCTACGGCGGAGCTGCCGACATCCTCTTGCACCTCGACTACACCAAAGACGACAAGGGCCGGGTGATGGAGGAGTCGAGCAAACGGTCGCTGACCATCAAGAGCCGGTTGGAAAGGGAGGCGGTACCGCCCATGGAACTCGACTACACCCAGGGTCGCTACTTCTCGGGCGCCCCCATGATCATCGGCTCCAAGAGCCGGGAGAGCATCCGCCAGGACCTCAAGGAGAACGGCCGCTCGAGCCCAGCCGAGATTGCCGCCAGGACCGGGCTGGCTCGCAACACGGTGATCAAGACGCTGGGCCGGATGGAGGAGGTGGACGGCCACCAGGGGGTCTACGAACTTGTTCCGGCCGCCCTTTCCCCCAACGGTGACACCAACGGTGACAAACCGGTGACAACCGGTGACATATCCCTCGTCACGGCGGGCGGTGACACTTTCACCCCCCCCCTAGGGGGGGTGGGGATGAGTGTCACCGCGCCTCCTCCTGTGACGGAGCCCGCAGCCGTGACAGGAGGCCGGGGACGCTACCACTGCCCCAACTGCCACGGCAAGCCCTACACCGCTGGCCCCCAAGGTCTCCCCCAGCGCCGCTGCCATGGCTGTGGCCAGGTCTGGACGCCATGACCCAGACCACCACCGTGCCCAGGCGGCTGCGGGCTGGGGACCCGGCCCCGGCCGACGCCCTGATGCTCTGGGGGATCGAGCCCAGGCACATCAAGAACCACCTGGCCGACGTGGAAGCCTGCTTGGTCCACAACCTCGGCGACGAGCGCCCGACCTACGCCTGGTCGGCTGCCGAGAAGGCCTGGGTGCTGGTCTCTGTGGTGCGGGCATGAGCCTCTTCGCCGCCACCCTGGAAGACAAGGCCGCCCTGGAAGACAACGAGGAGACCGAGCTGGAGTGCTGGCAGGCGAGGCACCGGCGCTCCATGGACCTGCTCTGGGAGCTGGAGGAATTGCTGCAGGTGGCGTGCTGCAAGCACAAACCGGCAGTCCCCGCGGTGCCTGCCCACGGCGGCAGGGCCGGCAGTGCGTTCAAGCCCGCCACGATCTGTGTTGCCTGCTTGCCCCGGGTGTGGACGCCCCAGAAGCTGGCTGAGGATGTGAGGAAGCTGGTCGATGAGTGCGGTAACGGACCTGACCATCTTGTCCGCAGCAATACCGCCTGCCAGGAGCTGGTCTATGAGAGCCAGCGCGTGATCTTCAAGCGGCTCTGCCAGCTGCGGCGCTTCCAGCTGCCGGCCGAGGACGAAGAGGCGGGGGAGGCGGAGTAGTAGTGAGCCTGCACCTCGGCGACTGTCTGGAAGTCCTGCGCACGCTGCCTGACGACAGCGTGGATGCGCTGGTCACTGATCCGCCGTATGCGCTGAACTTCATGGGCAAGACCTGGGATTCACCCGGCAAGACGGTCGACGCATCTCTAGGTAATTGGTTCGCAGGATTCGTGGATGGCGAGGGTTGCTTCCGCATCCACCGCGAGAAGAGCGGCGCTTACTACGCCTGCCACTTCTCGATCAAACTCCGGCGTGACGATCGTCCGATCTTGGAGCGTATCGCCCGCCTTACAGGAGTAGGGCGGGTATTTGACGAAGATCACCATAGCCCCGATCGACCAGGCGCTCATCCCCAAGCGGTCTACCTTGTGCAGGATCGCGACGGCTGCATTGTTATTCGCGATTTCTTCCAGCGCTTCCCTCTTCGGGCCAAAAAACTCCGTGAATTCCGTGAGTGGTCCGATGCGCTTGATGACTGGATTCGGCAGGAGCGAGGCAACCGCTGGCATGGAGCCTCGGATAAGTCAGCGATGGAGCGGCGCTGGCTGCGGATGAAGCGACTGCGTGAGTATGCTGACCCGCCCTGGAGCGGCCATGGTTATCAGGATTGGACCCGAGAATGGGCAGTCGAGTTGATGCGAGCCTTGAAGCCTGGTGGGCACGGACTCGTATTTGGAGGTACTCGGACCTATCACCGTCTCGTGAACGGACTTGAGGATGCTGGGTTCTATGTTGTTGATTGCCTGAGTTGGATCTATGGACAAGGCTTCCCTAAGAGCAAGAACCTCAATGGCGAATGGTCGGGATGGGGTACGGCTTTGAAACCCGCCCATGAGCCGATAGTGCTGATCCGCAAGCCGCTCGCGGCCCCCAACATAGCCTCGCAAGTCCTGGCGACCGGGACCGGGGCGCTGAACATCGGGGCAAGCAAGATCGAGCACGCTGGCGCGGCTGATCTGGCGGCCAGCCAGAGCAAGAACCCCGGCCGCAGCGACCTGGTGACATCAGGCACTTATGGCGGTGATAGGCCCCAGCAAAGCGTCAGCACCGCTGGCCGCTGGCCTGCCAACCTCGTGCTCAGCCACTCCGAGGGCTGCCGGGAGCTGGGGGTGCGGAAGGTGCGGGCTCATTGGGGGCAACCAACACAGCGCAGTACCTCTCCGATCAACCGGCACGCCTACGGGATGACGTTCGAGAAGGACGATAAGCCGATCGGCTACGCCGACCCCGACGGCACGGAGACCGTCACCGCCTGGGAGTGCGCCGAGGGCTGCCCGGTGGCCGAGCTGGACCGCCAGAGCGGGGAGAGTGTTAGTACCAATGCGCCCAGCAGGGGCGGCAAGAGCGTCGGAGGAATCATGAACCGAGTGGGGATTCCTCGGGACAGCTACGGCACGTATTTTGCCGACTCAGGCGGGGCAAGCCGCTTTTTCTACACGGCCAAGGCAAGCACGGCTGAGCGCAACCAGGGGCTCTGGAATCCCAGCGACCGCAACGGGCATCCAACGGTCAAGCCTGTGTCGCTGATGAGATACCTCTGCCGCCTCATCACTCCGCCCAGCGGCACGATCTTGGACCCCTTCATGGGCAGCGGGAGCACGGGAGTGGCCGCTAGGCTCGAGGGCTTCGAGTTCGTCGGCATCGAGAAGGACCCTGAGAGCTTCGAGACGGCGCGCAAGCGGCTGGGCTGGGCGGTGCATCAGCCGGGACTCTTCGATTGAG
>QHBT01000060.1:0-248 GCA_003244185.1 Candidatus Dormiibacter spiritus
CGGTGGCCGGGCAGCCGTTGGCGGTGCTGCAGTGGCTCCCGGGAATATTCCAGCTGACGTTCGTGAAATGGGCGGCGCTGGTCGGCGTCGGGGTCGGGGAGGGCGACGGTGTCGGCGTGACCACGGCGGGAGGCTGCTGGGCGCGGGGCTGTCCGGCGGCGGTCCGCCCGCTTCCGGATGACGTCAGCCGTCCGATGGCAAGGCCGACGGCGAAGATCACCAGGATCACGGCCAGCACGCCGAGCAGG
>QHBT01000060.1:275-19659 GCA_003244185.1 Candidatus Dormiibacter spiritus
ACCCGGAACGTGCCTCCTACAGGCGCCGTGATCGGGTGAAACGGGGCCGTAAGGAGGCGCGCGGCCCGGGCGCCGGCGGCCTCAGCTCAGCGGCCGGCTCCTCGGGCTGGCCCACTGCCCTTACCAGCATGGGACCACTCTGCAGGCGCCCGCAGCGCCGGCAGTGCCGGTCGTCGGCCTCCATCGGCGCTCCACACGAGGTGCAGAAGGCCTTCATTCTCCCCTCCATTGAGACGCGCCCGCCGATTCTACAGGTGGCCCTGATCTCGCAGGTCGATCCCGAACAGCACGCCCTCCCCTCCGATGAAGGTCACGTCGGGGTACCAGAAGTCGCGGCTCAGCTCCTGGAACCCCAGCCCGGCGTGGAGGGCGATGCTGGCCTGGTTGGCGCTGTTGGCGAAGTAGTAGGCCCGCTCGGCCCGACCGGAGAGCCATTCCAGACGTCGGCGGGTGAGCTCGGCGCCGAGGCCCAGCCGGCGCCTGGCCACCCGGACGACCAGCCCTTGCAGATACCAACCCGCCGGCGCGTGATTCGCGGGTGAGTCCGCCGGCGGGTCGAAGTGGCCGGCGAGGCCGTAGCCGGAAACCTCGCCCTCGATCAGCCCCACCAGGAGGACCCTCCCGCCGGCCGGCTCTGCCAGCGCCCTGAAAAAGCGCCGGGCGAGCTCGGGAAGGTGGCCGCCCTCACGCTCCTGGCGGATGGCTGCCAGGACCTCGACGTCGGCCGGTGCAGCCGGCCGCACCCCAAGGCAGAGGAAGGGCCGAGGCGGACGGTCCCGGACAAAGGGGGCGTAGCGGCGGTCGGCCAGGGGACTCAGGAGCGACCCGCGAAGGCCGGGTAGGTGCCGAACAGGCGTACCTCGAGCGCGGCTCGCTCCAGCTCACAGAGCGCCGCCTCGGCGGTGGCCGGTTCGTCGACCTGGAAGTCGAGGAAGAAGCGGTATTCGAAGGGCAGGTGGGGGATGGGCCGGGACTCCAGCCTGGTCAGGTTCACGCTGCGGGAGGAGAAGCAGGAGAGCGCTGCGAGCAGGCTTCCCGGCACGTGAGCGGTGACGAAGGCGAGAGAGGTCTTCTCCCCGGGCTGGGCCTGCCCGGGCCGCTTCGCCGGCCCGCGCCGCGCGACAAGGAAGCGGGTCTGGTTGGAGTCGTCGTCCTGGATCCCCCGAGCCAGGACTTCGAGGCCGTAGCGAGAGGCCGCCTGGGCGCTGGCCACGGCCGCCAGCCCCGGCTCGGGATGCTCCGCCACGTGGCGCGCTGCTCCGGCCGTGTCATAGAACGGCACGGCCTCGATGCCCCGCGATTCCAGGTAACGAGCGACCTGTGCGAGGGCCTGGGGCTGAGAGACCGCCCGCCGCGCCGGCTGGCTGCCCTGGCCGAGCAGGCAGTGCCGGATGGGCAGGACGTGCTCGGCGACGACGCACAGGCCGCCGCTGTTCCAGAGCAGGTCGTTGACCTCCTGGATGATCCCCCCGAGCGTGTTCTCGACGGGCAGGACGTCCGCCTCGACCTCCCCCTTGATGAGGGCGTCCACCGCGAGCTGGAAGGTGCGGTGGCCGACCGGCTGGGCGTGCGGAAAGACCGCCAGCAATGCCTCTTCGGAGTAGGCCCCGGGCTCGCCCTGGTATCCGGCGCGGAAGGTGCGGCTCAGTCGTCCGCCATCCGGGGCTGGAGCCAGGACATCATCCCGCGCAGCTCGGCGCCAACCTTCTCCAGCTCGTGATCGGCGTGCTCCTGGCGCATGCGCAGGAAGTTCTCCCGTCCCTTCCCGTTCTCGTCGATCCAGCGTTCCGCGAAGCTGCCGTCCTGGATCTCGCGCAGGATCTGGCGCATGGAGTCCTTGACGCGCTCGTCCACCACCCGGGGCCCGGAAACGTAGTCGCCGTACTCGGCGGTGTCCGAAACCGAGTAGCGCATGAAGCCCAGGCCGCCGCGGTACATCAGGTCCACGATCAGCTTCATCTCGTGGAGCACCTCGAAGTACGCCATCTCCGGCGGGTAGCCTGCCTCGACCAGGGTCTCGAAGCCGGCTGTGATCAGGGCGCTGACGCCGCCGCAGAGCACAGCCTGCTCGCCGAACAGGTCGGTCTCCGTCTCGTCCTTGAAGGTGGTCTCCAGGATGCCGGCGCGGCCGGCGCCCAGCGCCTTGGCGTAGGCCATGCCGCGCTCCCTGGCGCGGCCGGTGGCGTCCGCCTGGATCGCCAGCAGGGCCGGGGTCCCGGTGTCTTCGAGGTAGGTGCTCCGCACCAGGTGCCCGGGCGCCTTGGGCGCGATCATCGCCACGTCCACCTCGGCAGGAGGCTGGACCTGGTTGAAGTGGATCGAGAAGCCGTGGGCGAACATCAGCAGCATGCCCGGGCGCAGGTGAGGTTCGATGCACTCGCGGTAGAGCCGTGCCTGCCCCACGTCAGGGGTGAGCACGGTGACGATGTCCGCCTCCTGCACCGCCTCGGGCACGTCCAGAACCCGGAGTCCGTGCCGCTCCGCCTTGGTCCGGGAGCGGCTGCCGGGATAGAGACCGACCCGCACGTCGGCTCCGCTGTCCTTGAGGTTGAGGGCGTGGGCGTGTCCCTGAGACCCGTAGCCGAGGATCGCGACCTTCTCGTCGAGGGACTCAGGGCAGTCCTTGTCGTAGTAGATGCTGACTGTCATGCGGTGATGATCTCCCAAGTGCCCGAACGGGCGCCGAACACAAAACGGAGCCCCCGACAGCGGCCGGGGGCTCACGTCGCGAAGAGGGTGCTTTCTGAGCAGGGAGCTTAAGGTGGCGTGCACTACTGAGGTAGTCGCCACCTCACAAAGATGGCGCGCCGGATATGTGAGTGAACTACCTACCGGGGTCTAACGACCGGTGGGCAGGGCACGCCTCAGGAGGAGCCAGCCTCCCACCGCGATGAGCAGGAGAGGGAGCAGCAGCTGCCCGACGAATCCGAGCTCCCGGCCGCTGATGTGGATGACGCCCTCGAAGAAGGCGGCTCCCACCAGGAAGATGGCGGCTCCGATCCCCATCGTTCGCAGTCCCGCCGCCCGCAGGCCCGGCTGCCCGGTGGAGATTCCCTGGATGAGCATCCCCAGCCCCACCCCTCCGGGGGCGACAAGGGCCCAGGCGTAGGCCCAGGTGGCGAAGAGGTCGAACGTGTTCTGGATGGCGAGCACGACGCCGGTCATGGTGACGATCGCTCCCGGTATGCAGAGGCCGGACGCGGCCCGGTTGGTGACGCCTACGGCCAGCAGGGCTAGCCCGGGGACGATCACGAAAAGGGGCCAGCCATAGTGACCCAGGTCGACCTGCAGGAAGGGTCTGGGGACGTACTGGCCGACCAGGTAGGCCGCGCCCACCAGGACCAGGAGGAGGCCCAGGATCAGGCTGCCGCCGGCCCGTCTCTCCATCCCTGCACTGTAGCGGGTACTGCGGGCGATGAATTACGTCTTGGAGCCGGACAGAGCAAAGCCGTGCGGAGATCCGCACGGCTTTTCACGAGCTCGGTGGAGGTGGGTGACCCATCCGTGTGCGACACACCGATTGCGTCGGACCTGCACCTCGGGCACGGCAGATTACATCGCGAGCGTCCCTCGGTCAAGGATCTTCAGCCTCACGACAGGATTCGCACTTCGCAGGCACGGGCTCGAAGGCACTACCATCGCCAATTGATGATCGAGCGGGCCGTGCACCGCCGGCTCGTGCGCCGGCAGCCGTTCCGGCCGGAGGGTTGAGCAGCTGGCCTGGATCGTCTACGTCCTGCGCCTGGCCTCCTGGGCGGTCGCCGACCTCCGCCGGCGGCTGGGAAAGCCGCCTGACTGGGTCGGCCTGCTAATCGAGACGCCGCCGGCGGAGCTGCCGGCTCCGCGGGGCCCGTTCTGGCAGCGCTTCCTGGGCCGGCCCGACCCCAACCTGCGCGACCTCGGCGCCCAGGTCGACGTCCTGGTGACCGAGCCGCGGGTCCGGGGCGTGGTGATCCATCTCCGCCCCATGGACCTTCCGGCTGCTCGGATCGACTCACTCCGCGACCTGGTGGACCGGCTGCGCAGATCCGGGAAGCGCGTCGTCTGCTGGGCCTCCAGCTACACCAGCAGCACCTACCAGGTCGCCTGTGCCGCGGACGAGATCCTGCTGCAGCCGGGCGGCGCGATATCGCCGCTCGGCCTGGTTCGGGAATACGCGTTCCTGGCCGACGCGCTGGCCAGGGTCGGCGTGCAGGCAGACCTGCTCCAGATAACTCCCTACAAGACGGCCGGCGATGCGCTAACCAAGCGCGGCCTGACGCCCGAGGCCCGCAAGATGGCCGAGTGGCTGGCCGACAGCGCCTTCAGCGCCCTGGTGGGGGCAGTGATGGCCGGCCGGCGCCGTTCGGAGGAGGCGGCCAGGAGGCTGATAGACGATTCCCCATTCACAGACGACGTGGCCCTCTCCGAGGCGGTGGTGGACGGCCTGCTCAGCGAGGAGGAGCTTCCAAGCCGGCTCGGGGGTCCGCTGACGGGCTGGAACCAGACGCGCAGGCGGCTCCCTCCCGCCCGGCCTCCGCGGCCCGGTCGCTTCGTGGGGCTGATTCGGGTCGAGGGCACGATCGTGGACGGGCGCAGCCGGCGGGCGCCGTTCAAGCCCCCGCTGCGGCCTCCGCTGCTCTTCGAAGACCAGTGTGGAGACCTCACGGTAGTCCAGCAGGCACGGGCCCTGGCGGCCAACCGGCGGGTGGGCGCCGTGGTGCTCTGGGTCGAGTCGGGCGGAGGCTCCGCGACCGCCTCCGAGGCGATGGCGGCCGCGCTGACCGCCCTGGCCGCTCGCAAGCCGCTGGTGGCGGCCATGGGGTCGGTCGCCGCCTCCGGTGGCTATTACGTGGCCACTCCGGCGGTGGCGGTCTTCGCCCAGCCCGGCACGTTGACGGGATCGATCGGGGTGCTGGGCGGCAAGCTGGTCACCGGGGGTCTCTTCGACCGCCTGCTGGTCCACCGCGACCTCGTCCAGCGCGGCGAGCACGCCGCCATGTTCAGCGCCGGCCGGCCTTTCAGCGAGCCCGAGCGCCGGAAGCTGCGGGAATCCATAGATCGGTCCTACCGGGTGTTCCTGCAGCGCGTGGCCGCTTTCCGCCGCCGCGAGGTCGCCGAGATCGAGCCCGTGGCCGGCGGACGCGTCTGGACCGGCCGGCAGGCGCTTGATCATGGTCTCGTCGACGAGATGGGCGGCCTGCCGCGCGCTCTCGAGGAGGCGCGGACGCGCGCCGGCCTGCGTGCGGATGCGCCCGTGCGAGAGCTGGTCACCGGGCGCCGAGAGCTGCCCCCGGCCCTCGCCACCGCGCCCGCGGCGCTGGGACATGCCCTGGAGGTCGCCGCCGCCTTCAACCTCGCGGCCGTCTGGTGGCTCTGCCCGCTGGCGCTTACCGAGGTTTAGAGGGCTCAGGGCGGGGGCGCCGGCTGGACGCCGAGTAGATGGCGCCCATGACACCACTCGGCACTCGCTTCAGGAGCCGCGTCTGCTCGAATCCGGCCTCGCTGGAAAGCCGCTCCCAGCTTGGGTAGGAGAGCGGGTGCGGCACCCAGGGGTTGCCCCGGTCGCTGTCGTACTCGACCAGGACCAGCCGGCCACCCGGCTTGAGGTAGCTGCGTACGAGGTCCAGCACCGGCGCCTTGCGCCTGATGAAGTGCAGCGAATTCGCCATGACCACCCCGTCCAGCGGGGGAAGCTCCAGCGGCCGGCCGAAATCGGCCTGCAGGTAGGAGACCTGGCTGTCAGGGAAGCGCTCCTCAATGAGCCGCCGCTGGCGGCCCAGGGCGTGGCCGTCGCGATCGACCGAGTGGATCCGGCCGTCGCTGCCGAGAAGCTCGGCCAGCGCAAGGGTGAAGGCGCCGCCGCCGGAGCCCAGGTCGGCCCATTCGCCGGGCTGCCCTTCTACGCCCTCCTTGATCAGGGAGACGTGGTCACGATGATCCACGTGCCGTCCAGATGCGCCCCTCGCGCCGGTAGAGGGGATCGGTCACCTCCGGGAGCGCTGCCAGCTCACGTTCGTGGGACGCCATTACCAGCGCCGACACGGCGGCATCGAAGACGTCCTCGCTCGCGCTCGCGGCGACCGGCCACCCGCGGCTCCGGAGATAGCGCTCGCGCGCCGAGAGCCGGGACTTGACGACCGGCCCGGTCAGCAGCCGGGGGAAGATCTCCACCGCGACTGGCAGGCGGGGAGCATCGAAGGGCCAGATCGCGAAGCCCTCGGCGCGCAGGCGGCGCAGAAGCGGGAATCCTCGCAGCGACCCGGTGCCCACCGCGCCCGCGCCACCGACCTGGAATACCGGCCTGGCAGCGGGCGCCACCTCCTGCTCGGTCCTGCGACGCTGCACTTCACCACCCCGCCGCCGGCCGCGGCGGCCCCAGAAGGGAGGCGGGCAGTCCCGGAGCCAGCGCTCGGCGGCCGCCTCCGGCACCGCCAGGCCGTCCGCGAAGCCCTCCTGGTCCAGGAACCAGAGCGGCAGCGAGAAGCCGAAGTCGAGACCCACGGCAAGTTCGGGATCCGCGAGGGCCAGGCCGACCAGGTAGTCACCCACCTGCTTTCGGTCTCGATCTCCTTCCAGGTGAAGCTCGCCGCCGCCCGCGACCGCTGTCCAGATGAACCCGCGTTCGTTGGAGGCGCGTCCCGACCAGTCGACCGCCGCGACCCGCACTCCGGTTCAGACTGAGCCGGCCGGTGCAGGGACGGCGGCCTTCGGCTCCTGGTCCAGGCGCCGGAAGGCCACGGTCCAGTACGTGGTCAGAAAGGACCCCACCGCGCCGTTGAGGAAAACCACCGCGACGACGTAGAACAGCAGCATCACGGCGCCGGCGCTCAGCGCCGCATCCACGCCGGCCGCGGCGTAGGTCGCGGCCAGGATGGCCACGAATGGCAGCAGGAGCACCCCGGCCGCGATGCCGGCGGCGAGCCCGCTGAAGATGCCGGCCCCCAGCGTGATCAGCCAGAGCAGGGCCACCCGGCCGGGCTGGCGCGAGAGCTGGCCGAACGCCCTGCGCAGCGCTCCGCGGACGCCTTGCTGCTCCAGCACGATGGAGCGCGTCGCCAGCGTCCAGGCCACGCCGAGCAGCAGCGCGGCCAGCCCCAGCAGCGGAACCACGATCACTGCAGCGAGGGCCGCAGTGACGATCCCGTCGCCACTGCCGTTTATTTCCGAGATGGTGGCCAGCGCGACCAGGCCCGCGACCAGGGCGACGGCGGGCAGGGCGATCAGTACCCCGAGCAGCCGGAGCCCGAGGATGGGGAGGAAGCTCTGCCGTCCCGCGCGCCACGCCAGCCCCAGGCCGAATGGCCGCTCGGCGTCATGCTCCGCGGCAGCACGCACCGTGGCCCCGACGGACACGCAGGAAAGGAAGAAGTAGACCACCCCGAACAGCGCCAGCAGGGCGAGCAGCGCCGCCAGCAGCGGCAGGTCGGTCAGGAACCACTGCCCGAACTGGGTGGAGAGCTGGTCCGGCAGCGACCCCGTGCCGGTGTCGGACGGCCCTCCGGGGCCCTGGCCGGCGACCCCGAAGTTGCCGAAGCCGCCACCCACCGACTCGCCTCCGCCCAGGGCCCCCAGGAGCCAGAGGTAGCGATACCGCCAGAAGACCAGCAGGGAGCGCTGGACCACTTCTCCATAGCGCATCGACAAATCATCCCAGGCGAAGCGACCTGGAGGGATCAGACCACCGGTGTCCGGCGTTATCAGCCAGAGAAAGGGACGAGGAGTGCAGGGTGCCGTTTGTCACGCCGGATAGATGATCGCGGCGACTGTTGGGGGACCGGCGACCGCCCTAGGCTGGTGCTGCCAGCAAATGAAAAAGAGGAGTTCTTAGTTGGAGATCATCCGCAACCTGGCGCGGCGCAAGCTGCGCAGCACGCTCACCATCTCGGGCATCGTGATCGGGATCTTCGCCCTCACGACCATGGGAGCCATGGCCGAACACTTCAACGCGCTGATAGACGGGGGCGTCAAATACTTCGGCTCCAGCATCCAGGTGGGTGCTCCGGACGGCCAGCAGGGGGCGCTGCTGCCCCTCTCCAAGGTTGACGAGGTCAGGAGAGTGGCCGGGGTCCAGGCCGCCTTTCCCGGCTACGGCTTCTCAGCCAAGCCCGGCGCCGTGACCGCCGTTTCCTTCAACATCCCTGACGAGATCGTCGCCAGCGACCCCGCCGAGGACAACTACAGCGCGCTCAAGACCACCGTGGCCAGGGGACGCCGCCTGGAGGCCGCGTCGCGAGGCGAGGTGGTGCTCGGCTCCAGCATTGCGAACGAGTTCAAGAAGAACGTCGGTGACACCATCGACCTTCCGGTTCGGCCGCCCGATGCCAGGCCGGGCTTCGTCAATCACCCGTTCAAGGTCGTCGGCATCCTGGACCCCACCCGGACCGCCCCCGACAACTTCGCCTACATCAGCATCCCGGACGGCCAGATGCTCCTGAAGGACAGTCTGCCTGCCGCCATTCGCGACCGCGTGGACGTGTCGACCATCACGATGTCGATCGCCGCCTACGCCAGACCCGGGACCTCGCTCAGCGAGCTGGACAGGACCGCGGACCGGATCAACCAGCAGGTCTCCGGGGTCAAGGCGACGAGGCCGAGTGACCTGGTCAACAGCTTCAAGTCAGGCGGCGCCGTCTTCACGGCCATCACCACCGGCGCGGCGGTCCTGGCCCTGGTGATCGGCGGCCTCTCCGTGGTCAACACCATGATCATGGCCGTCACCGAGCGGGTCCGCGAGATCGGCCTAAAGAAGGCGGTCGGGGCGCACACCTTCCACGTGCTTCGCGAATACCTTGCCGAGGCGGTCCTGATCGGCTTCCTGGGTGGCGCCATCGGCTACCTGGCCGGCCTCGGCCTGACGACCCTGCTCAACACGCTGGGCAAGGGCTCGAACCTGGAGCTGTTCCTGGTCACGCCCACGCTGACGGCCCTGGCGATCGGCTTCGCCGTCGCCCTGGGTGCGCTGGCGGGTGTCATCCCCGCGCTGCGCGCCGCTCGCCTGGACCCCGTGACCGCCCTGCGGACCACCAACTAGGAGACGCTCGATGGCTGACATAGAACTGGTCGAGCTGACCAAGCACTACAAGCAGGGCAAGAACATCGTGCGCGCCCTGGACGGCGTCACCATCAGCATCGCGGCCGGGGAATTCGCCTCGGTCATGGGGCGCTCCGGGAGCGGCAAGACCACTCTCCTGGACCTGGTCGGGCTCCTGCTGAGGCCGACCAGCGGCAAGGTGGTGATCGACGGAGTCGACACCTCGCAGCTGAGGGACGGACAGCGCGCGGACATGCGGGGCCAGCGGATCGGCTTCATCTTCCAGGAGTACAACCTGCTGCCGGCGCTGAATGTGCTGGAGAACGTGACGCTTGCCTGCAGGTATGCCGGCCTCGACCGCCGGGAGGGCCGGCAGCGGGCGCGGCAGCTGCTGGAGTTGGTCGGACTGGAGGAGCGCTTGGGCCACGGGCCTGACCAGCTGTCGGGAGGCCAGCAGCAGCGGGTGGCCATCGCCCGGGCGCTGGTGAACCGGCCCGCTCTGGTGCTGGCCGATGAGCCCACCGGCGCCGTCGACACCCAGACTGCCGACGAGCTGCTTGGGCTCATGCGGCGGCTGAACCGCGAGGAGGGGGTCACTTTCGTGATAGTCACCCACGACCTGGATCTCGCCCACCGCACCGACCGCATGGTGCGCCTGCAGGACGGCGTGGTGGTGTCTGACGAGCGGCTCAACGCCGCGTAGGTACAGCCCCGGTCCTCACTCGGAGGCTATGTACGGCGGGAAGGGTTCCTGCCGAACACCAGCCGCAGGAGGGCCAGCAGCACCACTGCGCCGAGCAGCGCCACCACCAGACTGGCCACAAAGCCGTAGGTCTGGTCCCCCGGCAAAAAGAGGTTGACCAGGAAGCCGCCGATGGCGGCGCCGGCGACACCGACTATCACGTCAAGCAGGCAGCCAAAGCCGCGGCCCCTGACCAGCCGGCCCGCGATGGCGCCGGCCAAGAGCCCGATCACCATCCAGCCGAGGATGCCCAGCGGCGGCGACAAGACCAGTGCGGCGCGAGCGGCGACGGCCGGCGCCATCAGCTGCTACGAAACCAGCCGTGGCTCGACCTTGGGGCCGAACTGGGGGTGGGCGGTGACGAGCGAGTCGATGTAGCGGAACCGCTCGTAGCGGTGCTGCAGAAGATCCCCCGGCCGCTGCTTCAGCAGCGGCTCCAAGTTGCGCCAGATCGCTTCGCCCAAAACCTGGGCCGTGGCATCGTGGTTGCTGTGCGCCGCGCCGCCCGGCTCGGGCACTATCTCCTCCACGACACCCATGGCGATCAGGTCCCGGGAGGTGATCTGGAGCTGCTCGGCCGCCTCCACCTTGAGCGAGTTATCCCGCCAGACGATCGAGGCCGCTGATTCCGGCGAGGCGACCGAGTAGATGGCGTTCTCCAGCATCAGCACACGGTCGGCGACCGCCAAGCCCAGGGCTCCACCGGAGCCACCCTCGCCGATGACCGCGCACACGACCGGGACGGGGATCTGGAACCACTCCTGGATCGCCGTTCCGATCGCCGATGCTATCCCGCGCTCCTCCGCGCTGGCGCCCGGGTAGGCGCCCGGAGTGTCGATCAGAGTCACGATGGGAAAGCCGAACTTCGCGGCTTGGCGGGCGAGTCGCAGCGCCTTGCGGTAGCCCTCTGGATGCATCATGCCCCAGTTCCGGCTGACCCGATCGGCCAGCGACCGGCCCTTCTGATGGCCCATGAACATCACTGTCCTGCCGTGCCAGGTGCCGACCCCCGCCACCAGGGCGGGATCGTCGCCGGTCAGCCGGTCGCCGTGCAGCTCGACGAAGTCAGGGGCCCAGCGCTGCAGGAAGTCGAGAGAATAGGGGCGGTTGGCGTGGCGCGCCAGCTCCACCACCTCCCAGACACTGAGGAGCGAGCGAGTGCTCTTCTCTTCAATTGCCTGGTGTCGGTCCGGCTGCCCCACGCTCAACTTCTCCCTGCATGCGAGTACAAATCCAGCAAACGGGCGAGGCGGCTTCGCAGCTCGGTGCGCGGCACGACCTGGTCGACCTGGCCCGAGCGCAGCTGGAAGGCAGCGCTCTGAAACCCCTCAGGAAGATCAGCGTACGTCGCCTGCTTGATCACCCGGGCCCCTGTAAACCCGATTGCAGCGGAAGGTTCAGCCAGGTTCACATCGCCCAGCAGCGCGAGCGAAGCGCTCACGCCGCCAAACGTGGGGTCGGTGAGCAGCACGAAGTAGGGCACGCCTGCCTGGTGCAGGCGTCCCACCGCCGCGTTCACCTTTGCCATCTGCATCAGTGCCAGCACACCCTCCTGCATGCGGGCACCGCCCGAGGCGGTGACGAGGAGGTACGGCAGCCCGCTCTGGGCGGCCTGCTCCAGCCCGCGGGCCAGGCGCTCCCCGGCCACGATCGAGAGAGTGCCCCCGACGAAGCGGAAGTCGAAGACGCTGAGCCAGAGCGGGTGCCCGGCCAGCTTGGCGGTGCCCGTCCTAACAGATTCGTTGAGGCCCTGCTGCAGGGCTTGGTCGATGGTCTGCTGATAGGACTTCGGCAGCCGCCACTCGAGCAGGTCGTGGCCTCGGATGTCAGCCCAGCGCTCCTGCCACGTGCCGGCGTCCGCCAGCAACGCAAGCCAAGCCTCGGCATGGAGCCGGAAGTGATGGCCGCAGTGGCAGACGTAGACCTGCTTTTGCAGCTCTCTTGCGATCAGCCCCACGCCGCAGCTCGGGCAGTTGGTGCCGATGGCGATCGAGGGCAGCTTGCCGCCCGCCGCCGGCACTTCGCGCAAGACTCTTGGGGCCGGTGCCGGCACTAGAGCGACAACCCTCCGTCCACCACCAGCACGTGGCCGGTGATGAACGCCGCTTTGGCCGAGCAGAGGAAGGCTACGGCGGCTGCGACGTCCTCAGCCGTTCCCTCCCGCTTCAGAGGCGTCTGCTCGACCAGGGCTTTCAGCATCTCGGCGGTGACTGAGGCCCGCGTCAGCTCGGTGCTCACGAAACCAGGCGCCACCGCGTTGACTGTGATCCCGCGAGAGCCGATCTCCTTGGCGATGGACTTCGTGAAGCCGATCAGGCCCGCTTTAGCCGCCGCATAGTTGGCCTGGCCGGCGTTCCCGGTGATGCCCACAATGCTGGTCATATTGACCATGCGGCCCCACCGGGCCCGAAGCATCCTGGACATCACGGCTTTGGTGGTGTGAAACGCGCTGGTCAGGTCGGTCTGAAGGATGTGGTCCCAGTCCTCCTGCTTCATCCGCAGCAGCAGGTTGTCCCGCACGGCGCCAGCGTTGTTGACCAGGACGTCAACCTGGCCCAGGCCGTTCACCATCGCTTGGACGGCCGCTGGATCGGACACGTCGCACTGCACTGCGACGCCGCCGATCTCGTGTGCCGTCTCTTCCGCGGCGGCCTTGTCGGAGCGGTAGTTGACGACGACGCGGGCGCCCATGGCCGCCAGCTCGCGCGAAACTGCGGCTCCGATTCCCTTACCCCCGCCCGTGACGAGCGCGGTCCTTCCTTCCAGATCTGCCTTCCGGCCTCGCTCCGGTTCGCTCACGGGAGGGGTTCGCGGAACACTTAGGCGGGAACGCCGTCAACGAAGTCGACGAACAGCTCATCGGCGTTCCATGTCTCGACGCCGGCGATGTGCTTGGCAGCCAGGCTCGCCAGCACCCGACCGGGCCCCAGCTCGACCACCGTCTTCACCCTCATCTGGTGCATCGACACCATTGTCCGCGCCCAGTCCACCGGCCGCAGGAGGTGGTTGGCCAGCTCGAACTTGAGCTCCTGCAGCGATGCGATCGCCTGGCCTGTCGCGTTGGCGAGGATCGGGAAGGTTGGCATCTGCACAGGCAGCCGGTCAAGCACAGCTTTGAAGGCCGCTCCCGCCTGCTCCATCAGGGGCGAGTGGGCGGGGAGCGGAATCGTCAAGATGAGCGCCCGCCGGGCGCCGGCCGCGAGAGCCAGCTGTTCGGCGCGCTCCACCGCGGCCATCTCACCGGAGAGCACAAACTGCACATCGGCATTGCGGTTGGCCATGTAGAGAGACCCCAGTCGAGAGGCCTCCTGCCGGATCGCCTCCACCCGCTCCTCCGTCAGCCCGACAATCGCGAGCATGCCCCCGGTGCTGTGAGCTGTGGCGTCGGCCATGATTCGGCCGCGCTCTTTCACCAGCACCAGGGCGGTCTCCCAGGAGATGGCTCCGCCGGCGGCAAGCGCCGTGAACTCACCCAGAGAGTGGCCGGCCATCACCTGTACCTCTTCCATGCCGTAGCTCTCACGCCAGATCTCGTAGGCGGCCCAGCACACGGTCATAACGCAGGGCTGGAGCACGTCGGTGCGGTTCAACTCGTCGGCCGGCCCTTCGAAGCAGAGCCGGCGAATGGGCATGTCGAGCACCTGCTCGGCTTGCGCGAAGACACGGCGTGCCGCAGGGTAGCGGTCGTACAGCTTTCGCCCCATGCCCGGACGCTGCACGCCCTGGCCGGGGAAGAGCAGGGCCACCGGCCCCGCCAGCTTCACTCCCACTCGAGCAGGCACGCGCCCCAGGTGAGGCCCGAACCGAAGCCGGCGAGAAGCACCTGGTCACCACTCTTGATCCGGTTGGTCTTCAGCGCGTCACCCAGCGCCAGCGGGATGCTGGCCGTAGAGGTGTTGCCGTACTCGTCAAGGTTGACCTGGACCTTCTCCATGGGCAATCCCACGCGCCTTGCCGCCGCCTCGATGATGCGCCGATTGGCTTGATGCGGTACGAAGAGGTCGATGTCCTCGATCGCCGCCCCGGCGGCGTCCGCCACCGCGTAGGCCTGGCGGATGAAGATGTCCGTGGCAAACTTGAACACATCAGGTCCCTTCTGAGCAATCAGAGGTTGGCTCTGCTGGGCGGCATAGGCCCCGCGTGGGATGTCGCCGGCGGTCACCTTGTCATAGCCACGCCCGTCGGATCCGAGGCACCAGGCGCGGAACCCGGCGCCCCGCCGGGCTGCCCGCACGACTGCCGCGCCGGCGCCGTCGCCGAAGATGATGGAGGTGGCTCGGTCCTGCCAGTCGAGCATGCGCGAGAGCACCTCAGCCCCGATCACCAGCACCGTGTCGGCCCTGCCGCTGGCGATGTAGGCGTCCGCCAAGGAGAGGCCGTAGACAAAGCCCGTGCAGGCGGCCAGCACGTCGAAAGCGCAAGCGCCGGGGACGCCCAACTCGTTCTGCACCCGGCAGGCGACGCTCGGGAACGGCCCGTCAGGCGAGGACGTGGCGACCACTATGAGGTCCAGCTCTTCGGCTGAGACCTCCGCGTTCTGCAGGGCCTCGCGAGCGGCGTGAGTGGCCAGCTCGAAAGTGGTGGTGCCCGGCTCGGCGATGTGCCGGCGACGGATGCCTGTGCGTTCGACTATCCACTCGTCGGAGGTTTCGACGATCTTGGCCAGATCCGCATTGGTCATCACTCTGTCCGGCGAATAAGTGCCGACGCCGGCGATCGCAGAGGGCCGGCCCTGGGAGCGAAAGGCGCGCAGCGGCACGGCGTCAGAGCGCACCCGCGGAGCGGTCCTGAGAGCCATCGCTCAGGCCCCAGCCCGCTCGGCGTGGCGGGCTTCCAGGAACTTCCAGAGATCGCCGACGTTCTTCATCGCCTCCAGCTGCTCCTCGGGCAGCTCCACGTCGTACTTGTCCTCGACGGCTGAGATCAGCTCGACCAGATCCAGGGAGTCCGCCGCCAGGTCGCGCTGGAAGCTGACGTTCATCTGCACCTGCTCGGGCTGAACGCCGAGGATCTCGGCGGCCAGTTCCTGCAACTCCTTGAAGTCCATTGCTTCGGTCATGCGGGATGTCTCCTAGTTCAGGCCGGGCCGGCTCAGGACCAGCGTGGCGTTGTGACCGCCGAATCCGAAGGAGTTGGAGATGGCGACATCGACTTTGGCCCGGCGCGCTTCGTTGGCCACGTAGTCGAGGTCACACTCCGGGTCCTGCTGATCCAGGTTGATCGTGGGCGGCACCACGCCCCGCTCAATCGCCAGCACGCAGGCAGCTGCCTCGATCGCGCCGGCCGCGCCCAGCAGGTGCGCGTGGACCGACTTGGTCGAACTCACCAGCAGTTTCTCGGCGTGGTCGCCGAAAACTTCCTTGATCGCCTTCGTCTCAGCGATGTCGCCCAGCTTGGTCGAGGTCCCGTGAGCGTTGACGTACTGGACCTGCTCAGGCGCGACGCCCGCCTTCTGGAGCGCCTTGCGCATCGCGCGCTTGGCGCCCGCGCCCTCGGGATGGGGCGCAGTGTAGTGGTAGCAGTCGGCGCTGGCACCGTACCCGGTTATCTCGGCATGGACGTGAGCCCCACGCTTTTGCGCAAACTCAAGGTCCTCCAGCACGAATACGACAGCTCCCTCGCCCATGACGAAGCCGTCGCGACCCAAATCCCAGGGTCGGCAGGCCCGCTCAGGATCGTCGTTGCGCTCGCTTACCGCCTTGATCTGGCAAAAGGCGCCCATCGTGAGCGGGGTGATGGTCGCTTCCGCGCCGCCGGCGAGCATCGCCTTGGCGTCGCCGCGCTTGATGATCTCAGCCGCTTCGCCTAGCGCGTGACCGGAGGAGGCGCAGGCGCTGACGATGGCGTAGTTAGGGCCACCCGCGCCGGTTTGCATGGCGACCACCCCAGCCGCCATGTCGGCGATCATCATCGGCGTCGTGAACGGCGAGATTCGGCGCACACCGCGCTCCAGCAGCGCAGTGTGGTTCTTCTCGATCTCCTGCATGCCGCCGATGGCGCTGGAGAGGATTACTCCAACATCGTCAGGATCCATCTCTCGCGGGTTGAGGCCGGCGTCCTGAAGGGCGTCCTTGGCAGCCGCCAGACCGAACTGGCAGTAGCGGCCCAGGTGGTGGGCTGTCTTCTTGTCCATGTACTGCTCAGGCTCGAAGTGCTTGACCTCAGCAGCGATCTTGGTGGAGTAGGCGGCTGTGTCGAAGCGTGTGATGCGGCCAACGCCTGAAACGCCCTCCACCAGGTTCGACCAGACGGTTTCCAGGTCATTCCCGATGGGGGTGATGAAGCCGAGGCCGGTGACGGCCACCCGGCGACCATTGCTTGTACTCATTGGACTTCAGGCTACGGACCTGAAGTCCAATAAGCACGCGCTGGCTGTGGCAAAAAGATGCCTAAAGATTGGACCTCATGTAGAGATGTTCCGCCGAAGGCCAGGAGACTGGGCGGCGCTTCAGCCGGCGCTTCGAGCGCGAACCCACCACACGGTGAAGGCCAGCAGCAGGACCGCCAGGCTCAGAAAGATCGCCGCCTCGATCGCTTGGAAGGTCCAGAACCGGCTCGCCGGGTGAAAGTCGACATAGCTGAGATAGCCGTGCGCCTGGATGTACGCGTCGGCCCCGCCTTTGGTGTTGCCGGCGCCATTCGAGGCAGTGCTGTAGAGCTGAGACAGCTCAGCGTTGCTCAGCCGATGGTGGGTGCTGTCCATCAGGCCGCCGTCGAGAATCCAGTCGCCCCGGCCGTCGGCACGGGGATCCGATCCGGCTGTCGCAGTGAAGGCTGTGACCGTGGTGACCGGCGCCAGGTAGTTCGGGCGGAGGAGGAATTCGACTGGGAAACGGACCGCCAGGAACCCGAGCAGCGTGATGGCCATGGCCGGCACAGTCCTGCGGACAACGGTCCCGACCGCAGCGCCGAGCGCGAACGCAAACAAGGCGTACGCCGTCGGCGTGAAGCCCTCGAAGTCAAAGCCAAGTGGGAGGAGACGGCCCTGGACCTGGTCGACCGGGGAGCGCCACCATGTCATCGCAGCGGTGAAGGCGCCGGCGATGATCGCGCAACCGATGACGAGGAGGAAGAGCTTGATGGAGATCCAGCGCAGGCGGGTGATGCCCTGGGTCCAGACCAGCCGGTGGGTGCCGCGTTCGAGCTCGCGGGCGACGAGAGGGGCGCCGACGAAGATGCCGACCAGCGCCGGCATGAAGTTGAAGTAGGCGATCAGGCCATCGAACGTCGCCTGGTTCTCAAAGCCGCGGAGGAGACCCTGGCAGCTGTGCTGACGGTACGCGTCCCCGGTCAGGCTGAGGCATTCATGAACCTGGCCATTGAAAGCCGCCCTCATGGGGAGGCCGGTGAGCGCGAGAAAGCCGCCGACCAGGCCGAGCGCAACGATTGCGCCGACTGCCTCCATTCGGTGCTGGCGCCACGTCAGCCAGGTCACGGGATCCACTCGGAATCGCTGACGACCTGAGGTTCGGGCAGAGCGTGAACCCCAGGGGCGCGAAGGTAGGCCAGCACCACGTCCTCCAGGAGAACGTCAGAGACAGTCCACGAGGGGTCGTAGATGTGGCCGTTGGTCCGGACCAGCAAGGTGGTCTGGCGATCCGTGTGGAGGGCCTGCACGACGGAGTGCACCTTGCCGACGGACTCACCGTCGCAGCGGGGACCGGTCAGGAGCTTGTGACGGGCCACCATTTCGTCAGTGTCCCCGGCCAGCTGGACGTGTGCGGCCGAGAGGATGACCAGGTAGTCGCAGACCCGCTCCAGATCGGCCAGGACATGGGAGGAGAAGACAACAGTTAGTCCACCCTCGGCGACTGCCTCCATCAGGCCCTCCATGAATTCCCGCCGAGCCAGAGGATCGAGGCTGGCCGCGGGCTCATCGAGGAGCAGGAGTTCGGGACGCTTCGCGAGGGCGAGAGCCAATGCGACCTGCGACTGCTGACCGCCTGAGAGCTTGTCGGTGCGTCGATGCAGGGGAACGCCGACCGCGCTCAGGCGGCGGCGTGCGAGGGCGTCGTCCCAGCGTGGATTGAGCCGCCGGCCCAGGGCGAGCATCTCTTCCACCGTGAAGCGGTAGAGCGGGCGATCCTGGGCAAGGAATCCGACTCGAGCCAGGACCACTGTCGGTTGCCGTCGCGGTGACCAGCCGAACACCTCCACGTCTCCGGCGGTTGGCGCGATCAGGCCCACCGCCAGGTGCAAGAGGGTGGTCTTGCCGGCGCCGTTGGGACCTACCAACGCCGCGACCCGACCCGGCGGGATGTTCAGCGTGCAGTCTCGGAGCGCCCAGGTATCCCCGTAGCGTTTGCTGAGGCGTCGGGCCCGGAGCGCCTCCATCACGCAATCTCCTCCCGGCTGTGGCTGCGCAGGCAGACGGCGATGAAAGCTTCGATCGCCTGGCTGTCCATGCCGGCGCCGTGGGCCTCGTCCAGCCAGCTGTCAAGCTTTGCCCCCAGTGCCGTCTGATCAGCCGCAGTGGGACCGGCAAGGGCGCGGAGCACAAAAGTGCCCTGACCAGGCCGGCTGGCAACCAGTCCTGCACGTTCCAGCTCGCGGTACGCCTTCAAAACGGTGTTGGGATTGATGGCCAGGTGGGAGACGACTTCGCGCACGGTCGGCAGCTGATCACCGGGCCGGAGCATCCCTAAGCGGAGGGCATGCTGCACCTGGCGAACCAGCTGCATGTAGGGGGCCACGCCAGACCGAGGCTCGAGGTAGAAGATGATGGTTTGAGGCACTTGTGCTATGTCCATAGGATGATAGCACATAAGCCTGGGTGTTCGAGGCGCCGCTGACCTTGGTGATTGCGCAGCCGCACTTCCGCTTGGACGTGATCGACCTCGGCCTGGCGACGAACGCCAAGCTGGCCCGGGAGCGGGATCGCAACCAGGTCCACGCGACGGCTGGCCCATCGGTATCTGTTTCGCCAGCGGGCTCAGCACAGTCAAGGGGGCCGGGTCCTACGGTTCGCTCCCGAGCCCGGTGAATGGCTCGAGGATCTCGCCGGCCCGCACGAGCGCGTGCAGTACGATCCCGACCGTCAGATCGCTGACGGGATCAGTCAGAGTAGGTCGGACATGACCCCACCTGACCTTCCGGACTACTCTCATCACAATCGAGACCACTGGACCCAAGCGAACGCACGCTACACAGCGGGGTGGGCTCGCAGTCGCTGGGCGCAGGACCACGTCCAATGGGGCGTCTGGCATCAGCCCGAAGAGAAGGTTCGCGCACTGCCCGACATCCGCGGCCGCGACGTCATCGAGCTCGGTTGCGGGACTGTCGGTGGCGCTCTACGCCGCCGTGCTCGCCCAGGCCTGCAACCTGGGTCCCACCCGCATGGCCGAGGTCTCCGACCTCTCGTACCGCCAGTTGGCCTGGGCCACCGAGTGGTTCCTGCGCGAGGAGACGCTGAACGCCGCCAGCGCCGAGATCGTCAACCACCACCACCGGCGCTGGCTGGCCCAGGCGTGGGGCGGCGGCACGCTGTCCTCCTCGGACGGTCAGCGCTTCCCGGTCGCGGTCAAGAGCGCGAACGCGGCGTCGCTGCCACGCTACTTCGGGCAGGGTCGGGCGCATCACCGCCTACACTCACGTCTCCGACCAGCACACGGCCTACGCCACCAAGGTGA
>QHBT01000015.1 GCA_003244185.1 Candidatus Dormiibacter spiritus
CCACTTGACAGGACGTGGCCCCCAGGCGCCGCAGCAAGTCAACAGCCATGCTCATCCCCGGTTACTGGAGCGCCGGCACGAAAAGCCACCGCTGCGCTCCGATGAAACCGTGGGTTTCAACGGGCGCCTGGGCGCGTTGATCACAAAGGGGGTGGGCACGATGTGGGCCTTCTACGCCGCTGCCCTCTTCATGGCCGTCTGGATGGCTGCCGCACTCTTTGGCCCGCTGCGGGCGATTGATCCCTATCCCTTCTCCTTCCTGCTCTTTCTGGGCAACATAGTGCAGCTGCTCCTGATGTTCGTGATCATGGTTGGGCAGCAGGTCCTGGGCGCGGCCAACGACAAGCGCGCGGTGCAGACGTATAAGGATGCCGAAGCGATCCTACGCGAGTGCCTTCTGCTCCAGACACATCTGGCGGACCAGGATCAGATCCTGCAGGAGGTCATGGCCCAGGTCCGGCCGCCCGCCCAGCGCGGCTGAACCGGGCAGCCCGAAGGGAACCGACAGGAACGTCCTCGTCTAGATGCGGCCGCCGGTTCCTCGGGAGAGCCGGGCCTCCTCATCGGCGCTGAAGCTGCCGAGCGAGACCCAGCGCTTCAGGGCCGGGCGCATGCGCTCGGGCAGACCGACGCTGGCTCGGCGCCAGATGACCTCGGGCAGGCTGAGTTCGATCATTGTGTTTCCTCCGCTAACCGTCGTACTTGACACGATGGTTATTATAACCTACAAATCAGTTTGGCTGGTGACGCTTTGGTGGTAATCTGCCGGCAGAAGGAATGACCACATCTAAAGAACCCCCAGCAGCCGGCCTTGTGGCAGCCTTTGTGAACACGCTCGACCGGGAGGAGGGCCGCGACGAGCTGGCGACCCCCGCCGAGCTTGCGGCTTGGTTCCGCGGCCGGGGCTTACTCGCCGCTGAAGTGGCGACGAGTGCCGCTGACGTCAAGCGGGCCGCCGGTCTCCGAGAGGGCCTGCGCGAGCTGCTGCTCGTGAACAACGGGGCGGGGCAGGTCGACCGGGATTTGAGCGCCCTCAATCGATACGCAGACGAGGCTTGCGCGCGCTTCCAACTGCGCTTTGAGGGGCCTGATTTTGCCTTGAGGCCGCTCGCCGCGGGATTCGACGCGGCCCTGGCGCAGATCCTGCTGGGGGTCGGCCAGGCGGTCGCCGACGGCAGCTGGGTGCGATTGAAGGCGTGCGCCGACGAAGCTTGCCAGTATGTCTTCTTTGACCAGTCGCGAAATCGGGCAGGCCACTGGTGCAGCATGCGCAGCTGTGGCAATCGAGCCAAGGCCAGACAGTTCCGCGCCCGCCGGCGGGCTCAGGCGGCAGCGCCGAGCCGTTAGATTCGTGTAGTGGCCTGGGACCGAAGGTCATAGCATCTGTGGTTCCTGACGGGCCACCGTTGAGCGCGGCCGCGGCAAAAAGCCGGCGCGCCCGGTGCCTGCGCGCTGTTACCTTCGACTTCTGGGGCACGCTCATATGGCCGGAATCGGCCCTGCAAGCTCGTGCCGCGGCGGTGGCTGCCCACCTGGGCGTCGAGGAAGCGGAAGTTGCTCGGGCCATTGAGAGCGCCTTCCTGCTGCACACCGAAACTTGGCGGTCGGGCCGGGAGTTCGGCCTCAACGGTCTGATCCAGCACTTAAGGCAGCAGTTCGAGATCAGCTCGCCCGCGGAGCTGCGCTCGGTCATTGCGGCGCCCCAGCTGCTATCGGCCAGCCGGCCGGCCCCGCATGTCGCGGAAGCTCTGACGGAGCTGCGGGCCGCGGGACTCCGCCTAGGGGTCGTGAGCGACACAGGATTCTCGCCGGGCACCACCCTCCGCCAACTGCTGTCCGAGCACAGTCTGCTGGATAAGTTCGAGCCTTCGGCGCTGGCCTTCTCCGATGAGGTGGGGGTGCCGAAACCGGCGGCCACAATCTTTCAGGCCGCTCTAGTTGGACTTGGCACCCTGCCGGAGGAAACTGCTCATGTCGGCGATCTACGGTTTACCGACGTGGTCGGGGCGCGCGCGCTGGGCATGATGACGGTGCGCTACCGCGGCTGCCACGACGACCTGGCCGGCGCCGAGGCGGACATGATTGTGGACGATTTGAGTCAGTTACCTTCTCTGCTTCTGGAAGCCGCGAGAGGCAACTAGACTCAGCGGCGTGAGCTCTTCTGAGCTGCGACGGCGGTGGCCGGCCGTGGCCGGTCTGGTGTTCCTGCTGCTCTTGGTAGGGCTGGCCAGCCGCCCTGACGGCCTGAACCCGGTGCCGGTGGGAGCCCGCGTCGGAGGCCTAATTGTGGACACCGCGTTCTACCTCCTGCTAGTAGTTCTGCCGCTGGGCTTGGCAGGACTCATCTGGCTGCTTCACACCCGCCCGGACGAAGCGCCGCTGCAGCTGGAGCGGCAGCGCCGCCACTGGCTGCTCCCGATTCTCAGCGGCCTCGCTCTGGTGGTCATCCTCTGGCTGCGGCCGGCCCGGTTGTTTCATCTGCCCGGCTTCTTGGGCGCCGGCGGAGCCGGGCTGCTCGGGGGGGCAACCGGAACGGTGTTGGGCGGTCAGGGAGGGGGCGGCTTCGACTGGCCTGCCGCGCTCATCGCGGCATGCGTCATAACGGTCTCGGGCTACCTGGCCTGGCGAGCCCTGCGGACGCCTTCCGTGCCCGCGCGTCGGGCAGCAGAGGCCGTATACCAGGCGCTGAGCGATGCGCTGGAGCTGAACGACGATGGCGCCGGCACTGCGGATCCCCGCACAGCCGTGATCCGGGCCTGGATCACCGTGGAGGCCGTCTTCCGCGCCCACGGCGTTCCGCGCCAGCCGTCTGAGGCGCCGTTTGAATATGCGCGCCGGGCGCCGGCGCGGACGGGAGTCAGCGCGGCGCCGCTGGAGCGGCTGGCCGAGCTCTACGAGTGGGCGCGGTTCTCGACTCACGACGTGAGTGACGACATGCGTGTCCGCGCCCTGACCGGACTGCGCTCGATCCGGGAGGAGCTGGTCAGTGCGGCGGTCTGAGCGCGGCGGGCGCAGGCTCTGGGGCCTCCTGGCCACGGCCTTGCTCATCACCATCGTGGTAGGGGCCGCCGAAGCGGCAGGAGCTCCCTACGGCGGGGTGGTGATCAGGCTCTGGCTGGTGGCCCTCGGCGGCCTTGCCGTCTGGGCTCTCGCCAGCGCGGCCGTCGGGGGCTGGACCTACGCTGATCCACCGCGGCGCCGCTTCTTCCGCTCGCGGCCGAACCTGCAGCAGGTGCCTGATCTAGTCTCTCTCGAGCACGCAATCGAGTTCTCGCGGGCCACCGCCTTCGACCTCCACTACCGCTTGCGGCCGAGACTCGTGAAGCTGGCCGAGGAGCGGTTCGCAGCCAAGGGTCTGGACCCTCGGACGCGGCCCGCCGCCTGCCGGGCCCGGGTCGGCGACGAGGCGTGGGAGATATTGCGCCCGGACATGCCGGCGCCGCCCCGGCGGGGTGGGCCGGGCATCCCGCTGAACACACTGCGGCGAGTGGTGGAGCGGCTCGATGCCATCTGAGGTGGCGCGGCTCTCGAACTCCGAAGCGACCGACCTGGCGAGCCGGATCCTTGACGCGGTCCAGCTCTCGGTGGTGGGCAAGAGGCAGGCGCTGGAGCTGATGCTGCTGGGGCTGCTCACCGGCGGGCACGTGCTGATCGAGGACTTTCCGGGACTGGCGAAGACGCTCATGGCGCGTTCTCTGGCCCAGGTGCTGGGAGTTCAATTCAAGCGCGTTCAGTTCACGCCCGACCTGATGCCCTCCGATGTGACAGGTTCCACCATCTTCAATCCCCAGACTTTGCAGTTCGAGTTCCGGCCGGGACCTATCTTCACCAACATCCTGCTGGCGGACGAGATCAACCGGGCGCCGGCCAAGACTCAGGCGGCTCTGCTCGAGGCGATGCAGGAAGGCCAGGTCACTGTTGACGGCCGTTCACATCCTCTCCCTGAGCTTTTCACAGTGCTGGCGACACAGAACCCCATCGAGTACGAGGGAACCTACCCGCTGCCCGAAGCGCAGCTGGATCGCTTCCTGCTCCGCATCGCCGTCGGGTATCCGGCGCCCGAGGAAGAACTGGAGGTGCTGAGGCGGCGGATCGAGCGCCGGCGGGATGAGCTGCCCCTGGACGCAATCAGCGGGCAGGTTCAGGTGCTGGCGCTGCGCGAAGTGATCGAGCGCGTGCACGTCGACGAAGGGCTGAGCCGCTATGTCGTCGCGCTGGTGGGCGCCACCCGCTCCAGCCCCCGGCTCCAGGTGGGGGCGAGCCCGCGTGGCTCCCTGGCCCTCCTGAAGCTGTCTCGCGGCCTGGCCCTGCTGCGAGGCCGCGACTTCGTGGTCCCGGAGGACGTGAAAGCGCTGGCGGTGCCCGCGCTGGCCCACCGGCTCACCCTGAAGCCGGAGCTGTGGGTCCAGCGACTGCAGCCGGAAGACGTGGTCCGCGAGTGTCTGGAGAGCGCGCCGGCGCCCCCTCCCGATTGAGCCGCCCAGCCGCCCGCGTCGTCGCCTCACGGCGGCTGGCCGTCTACCTCGGCATCGGCGCGGCCGGCTTGCTGACCGCCGTGCTCTTCGGCCGCCCGGAGGCTGTGGCCGTCGTGGTGCCGCTGTTGCTGCTGCCCGCGCTGAGTCTGGCGGCGGCGGGATCGCCGCAGCTGAGCATCGCCATCAGCCAGGCGCGCGAGCGGGCAATCGAGGGCAGCGAGGTGGAGTTGTCGGTATCCCTGGAAGCCAGCCGGCCGCTGTGGGGCCTTCGCTCGGAGCTGCGAGTTGGTCGTGAGGTGACGGCCCGACCCTTGGGCCCGTCGGTCAGCGAGCTGCGGCCCGGAGCGGCGGCTGAACTGCGCTGGGCGCTCACCTGCCAGCGCTGGGGCGGCCGGCGGGGCGGCACGCTGGGCATCTCGGCCCAGGATCGGCTGGGTCTGTTCCGCTACCACTGGGCCGAACTGCGGCTGCCAGGACTCCGCATCTATCCCGCCGCCGACAAGCTGCGGCGTCTCATTCCGCCGGCGCGACCGCAGATGTCTGCCGGCGACGACGTTTCCAACCTGCGGGGCGACGGCATCGAGTTCGGCGGCATCCGCCAGTTTCTGCCCGGGGACCGGGTCCGGCACGTCAACTGGCGGGCAACCGCACGGCGGGGATCGCTGCAGGTGAACGAGCTCAGACCGGAGAGAAACGCTGACGTGGTCATCTTCCTCGACACCTTCACGGAGCTGGAGCTGGGCAAAGAAAATAGCCTGGATCGTGCCGTCCGAGCAGCCGGCTCGATCGCCGGCACCTACCTGCGCAGCCGCGATCGCGTGGGCCTGATCGGCTTCGGCGGCACGCTGCGCTGGCTGGCTCCGGGGTTGGGAGAGCGGCAGGCCTATCGAATAGCCGATTCCCTGATCGAAAGCGAGGTGATCTTCAGCTACGCGTGGAAGGGACTCGAGGTCATCCCGCCGCGAACGCTGCCGCCCGGAGCGCTGGTCGTCGCAGTCACTCCCCTGCTGGATGAGAGAAGCCTTCGGGCGCTGCTGGATCTGGGCGGCCGCGGCCACGACCTGGTGGTGCTGGAGGTGTCCCCGCTCGACTTTCTGGCACCTGCCCACGATGAGCCCGCGCTCTTGGCCAGGCGTCTGTGGGAGATGGAGCGGCAGGCGCTGCGCACAAGCTTTGTGAGCGTTGGCGTGCCGGTCGTGCGCTGGGACGCCGATCGGCCGCTGGCCGCGCCGCTGCTTGCCGCTTCTCGCTTCCGCCGGGAGCGGCGGCTGGTGGCGCCGAGGTGAGCCGCTGGCAGCTCTCCGCCCTGGCGGGCGCACTTGTCCTGGGCGCTGCGCTGACCGTGTTGCCAGTGGCGCTGGGCGGACTGTCGCCAGCAGTGGCGATCTTCTGCGGCGGGCCGGCGCTGTTCTTCTTCGCCCTGGCGATGAGCAGGATCTGGCCTGCCGCCCTCTGGCCCGCTCTTGTGCTGCTGGCCACCAAGCAGCTCCTGGCCGCCGTGCTGAGTGATGCGGTCGTCATCGATGCGCCGCTGCGGGGCGCCGCTCTGCTCTGGTTCGCTGAGCTGGCCTGGCTGGCCGGCCAGCCGCCGGGCCTGCCGCCGCCTCGCGCTCAGCTGCTGGCCGGGGCGATGGTGGGGCTGGTCGGGGCAGCGTTGGGTTGGTTGGTGCTGGCCCTGGCCAGCGTGCCGCTCGCCGGCGGGCCGCTCCTGACAGGTGCCGGTGTCGTGGCGGTGGTGGCGGTCTTCGCAGCGTTCCTCTGGCTCAACCGGAGCGGCCGGCCGGCCGAGGTGGACGGCTGACTCAGGCTGGGCCGTGGACAGGACGCTTTCGCCAGGTCCGGCCGCATACTCAGGAGCCATGGAGATCGAAGCGGTGATCGGGGACATCACGCAGGAGCGGGTGGACGCCATAGTCAACGCGGCCAACTCCAGCCTGCTCGGCGGCGGTGGCGTGGATGGCGCCATCCACCGCGCGGCCGGTCCGGAGCTGCTGGCGGCCTGTCGACAGCTGGGGGGCTGCTCGACTGGCAATGCCAAGGCGACCCCCGGCTTCCGCCTGCCCGCCCGCTGGGTGATCCACGCGGTCGGGCCTGTGTGGCACGGTGGCGGGAGCGGCGAGGCCCAATTGCTCGCCTCCTGCTACCGGCGGTCGCTCGAGCTGGCCGACGAGCTGGGCGCCCAAAGCGTCGCCTTCCCGGCCATCTCAACCGGGATCTATGGCTACCCGAAGGAGGCGGCCGCCCGGGTAGCGGTCAGCACGCTCCGAGAGCCCTCAACCCAGGTGAAGCTCGCGCGGCTGGTCGCCTTCAGCCGGGACCAGCTGAACCTTTACCAGGACCTGCTCGTCGCCGAGTAGCTCGCCAGAATTCGGGCCAGCAGGCCGATGAAAAAGGGCTTCGGGCCTCCGGCCTCGTCGGCGCCTTGGCGCCCACGCGGCCCATCTTCGGGCTTATTTTCTGTGCTCCTCGTTCACGCATCGTTCAGATGCGCTCACTCCGGTGCTCGAAAATGCACCCGAATCTGGACCACCTGGATCGCCAAATCACTCGACGACTCTTTTTCATCACCCTGCTAGGCGCTGAAGAGCGTGATCGCCCCGCTCAGCAGGAGCACAGTGGTCCAGGCCAGGTCCAGGTTCAGCCAGCCCCTGCGCAGGAAGCCCAGACCGAGCTTCTCATAGACGACCACCGAGAGCACGCCCATCACCGTGACCATCGCTGCCACGTGGACGGTGGCCGCCAGCGCCGCCGTGAGACCCAGCTGGCTCGGATTGGAAAAGTGGTCCCCGACCGGCAGGCCCAGCAGCACCGGGGCCAGCATCAGGCCAGCGCCATGTGCCGACGACATGAGGAACGACCAGGCGACCAGGCCCAGAGCGCCAACCCGCATCCCGAAGCCGCGGGGGTGCGCTCGGGGCCGGGCCAAGGTCCAGAGACCCACGGCGACCAGGGCCAGGGCGGCCACCAGCCGCACGGTGTGCGGCGGCACCAGCTGCTGGGTCAGGCCGATCGCCAGCAGGATCAGCACTATCGACATCTCGTGCCCGACCGCGATGGGCACCAGTGAGCCGAGCACTGCGCGCCGGCTGCTCTCCTGCAGCCCGCGGCCCACGGCAAACAGCCAGCCCATGCCCGGGTTGACACCGTGATAGGCGCCCAGTCCGATGAGCGCCAGCCACGGCCAGGCCTCGCCCCAGCTCATCTAGGGATAGCAGTACGAGTCGGAGGAAGCGTCACCACCTTCCAGGTGGATCTGGTGAGCACGCTGCTCGGTGCGGATGAAGAACTCAGGATCGACGCTCAGGCCGCCGCTCTCGTCAGCGTCCAGCTTGACCAGCCAGCTCTCCACGCCTTCCGGGTAGAACTGCGCGTCCCAGGAACCGTAGAGCGAGTTGGAGAGATATACGCGCCGGCCGTCGCGGCTCACCTCCACCATCTGAGGTCCCCCGTTCAGCTGGCCTGAGCCGTTCCAGCCAGTCCGCTTCACGATCCCGCCCAGCCTCACCGACCCGGTCTCCCGGGGACTGAAGGGGTCCGAGACGTCATAGCGCTTGATCTCGCCGGTGCCCCAGGCCGACACGTAGAGCCAGCGGTCATCCAGCGAGAGGTTGATGTCGGTGATCAGCGGGGCAACGGCTTTGAATGGCTGCAGGACGGGCGGCAGCAGCGAGGGATCGGCGGGCTCGGCGGGGATCTCGATCACCTTCTTCACAGCCCAGCGGGAGCCTTCCAGGTACCACAACCAGACAGATCCGCTGAGGTCTTTCAGACTCGTCACCACTCCCACGAAGCCATAGGCGCGGGTCGGATCGTGCGCCGGACGCAGCTCCAACACCATCTGCTGCTCGGCTCCCAGGTCGAGCGCCTGCTTGTGGCGCCGCCGCGGCAGGTCCCAAACATGAAGGTGGTGGCCGTATTCGCCGGCCAAGAGCAACTCGCCGTTGACACCGTCCTCGATCATCTTGGGCGTGCCCCACTCGCTGGTGAGAGCGACGTCATAGCCGAGATGCCACCAGAAGTCGTAGGCGAGGAACTGCGGACCGCGATCCAGCTCGAAGCGGCCCTTGACGGTGAAGTTGTCGTGGTCGAGGATGAAGATCCCGCCCGGGCCGCCGCCGTCCGGTGCGCCGAGCGCGCTCACGTAGACCCCGTCAGGACCGCAGTGGAGTGTGTGGGGGCGGCTGTAGCCTGTCCTTTTGGCAATCTCTTCAGGTTCGATGGTCTTGACGATCTGGGGTCGCCGGGGATCCGGCTTGGTGTCGATTACGTAGATGCGGCTCGAGCGCAGACCCGGGACCAGCAGGTAGCGGCGCTCGATGTGTGGGTGAGGGGCGTAGGGGCAGAGGGCTGAGCTGCACGCGTTCCAGCCAAAGTGATGCAGCTCGTCCCCCAGGTTGGGCATGTCGAGCTTGTTCACCACCTGGCGGTAGCTCGGCGAGCTGGGATCGACGTCAACCGTCAGGAGCGCGTCAGGACTCTGCGCGGTGGGGTCGAACGTGACCATGTAGGCCAGGGTCTCGGCGGGCGCGTCGCCAGCCAGGCGCGGAGACGGATAGAAGGTGGGGTCGGGTCGAAGAAGCGTGGCCATACGTGCCTCCCTTTCAACTCCAAATTGCGGTCAGGAGTACGTGCCGGCCGCACGGACCGGCGGCGCTCTCTTTAGGAGCGCTCTAGAAGCAGAAGACGGCCGGGGCGTGGACGACCCGCTGGGCAGGCCAGGCGACCACGGGCGTCAGCATGCACCGGATTCTAGCGACGGCAGCCTCAGCCCTGAGGTGCTAAGCCCGCCGGGCCAGGATCACCGTGCCGCGCAGCTGGCGCACCATGCGAGCGAACGCGGCCTGTACCAGGACTGGCGAGTTTCGCTGCTCAGCGAACGCGCCCAGCACGGTTGTCTGGTAAGCCTGGGAATACTCCAGAATCGTGGTCGCAGCGCTGTCAGAGCTGCGCTCCCGGATCTCCACCCGCCGGTAGTGGATGCTGTCCACCAGCTCATGAAAGCGCTCGGACATCGCGGCCCGGAGGCGGTGATGATGCCGGTTCTCGATCACGTGAAGGATGGTCAGGACGCCCTCTCGCGATTCCGCCAGAGCCGCTCCGAGCTTGACCGCGAGCGGAGCGTTGGTGCCGCCCCGGACCGGCACCAGGACTCCCTGACCGCCGCTGGAACCGTCAGGATCCGGCCGCACCAGGGCGAGGTTGGCCGGCGGGTCGGAGACGAGGTCCTCCAACACCGCAGCGAGCAGCCGAGGCCGCCGGCTGGTCAGCCCAGGCCATTCCACCACCACCAGGTTGCTGCCGTTCTCGTAGACGGCCTCTCTGATGCCCTGACGCACGTCGTGGCTGACCCGTGTCTGCACGTTGAGACGGCTGGCCCGGCCGGAGGTGTCGATGCTGGCGATCCAGCGAAGCAGATCCCGCCGGCGCTCCTCGAGGACGTGGGGAAGGTTGGGCAGGTTTGTCCGAGGCACCTCCACGATGCCAAGCACGTCGCCGGAGCTGCGCGTGCTCGCTGATAGGAGGTCGGCGATTTGGAGCAGCGGCGTCGCAGTCTGGGCGCGGATCACTGGCACCAGCATCCGCCACTCCTCCAGGCGCGGCTCCCAGTGAGCCAGCTCGGTCGCACGCTGCCGCGCCGCCGCTTGCATTGGACGCAAGGCTACCGGCGCCGGGCTGACTCCAAGCCGGCCGGCGCCGATCGGCCCTCACCTCCGCCGGAGTCCAGACGCCGGATGGCCGATCATGGCGTCATGGCCTTACTGCCGCGTGCTGGGGCGCTGGGCATAGCGTTTTCGGCCGGGCAGGTGCTGGTCCGGGAGGCCGACGGCGGCCCGCCCTTGCTGGCCGAACTTGACTACCCCGCTGACACCGAGCCGATCTGGTTGGGCGAGCTGGCCGGCAAGGAATGCTGGGGCCTCAGCCTGTCGCTGCCGCAAGTGCCGTCAGGTCTGTGCGCGCTCAGTCTCCGCGAGCTGATGGCTGCCGCCACAGATCAGAACCTGGTGGCCATGGTCGCGAGGGGCGCTCAGATATTGGAGTGGTGGGACGCCCACGCCTTCTGCGGACGCTGCGGCAGCCCCACTGAGCCGCACGAGAGCGAAAGAGCCCGGGTCTGCCCGCGCTGCCACACGGCGCATTACCCACGCATCACGCCGGCAGTGATCACCCTTGTGCACAGGCCGGGCGAGATACTCCTGGCTCGCAACCATCTCAACCGCTCAGGCCTGTTCGCCCTGGTCGCCGGCTTCGTCGAACCCGGTGAAACGCTGGAACAGGGGGTCGCGCGGGAGGTGCGGGAAGAGGTGGGCTTGGAGGTGCAGGAGATCCGATACGCCGGCAGTCAGCCCTGGCCCTTCCCCAGCCAGCTGATGATCGGCTTCCACGCGCGTTATCGCTCGGGCGAGATTGTGCTCCAGGAAGCGGAGATCGAGGAGGCCCGTTGGTTCAACCTGGGCAACCTGCCGGAGAACCGGCCGGCCACTTACAGCATCGCCGGCCGGCTGATCGAAGGCTGGCGGCGGACCGTCGATGAGGAGAGCCAGGGCTCGCCGTCCTTGAGCCCGATCTGAACGCAACCAATCAAGCTGAGTAGACGTCCACCTCGGATGCTTTGAACGACACCCAGACCTCCTCGCCGCCAACCAGACCAAGCTCAGCCAGGGCGGCGCTGGTGATCTCGGCCACGACCGGGACCGGGCCGTCCACTCGGACCCGAACTCGGTCTCCGGCGAAGTCCAACGAGGTCACTCTGCCGCGCCACACGTTTCGCGGACTGCCATCGGGTCGCTCGACATAGAGAGAAACGGCACGCGGATGGACCAGGGCGAAGACGTCACCGTCCTGCGAATCCGCGGCGTTGATCGAAGCCACGCCCACGCTGACCTGACCATCGTGTGCCTGCCCCCGCCAGAGGTTGACCCCCACCAGGTCCGCGACATAGCGGGAGCGCGGGCGGGCGGTGATCTGAGGCAGCGTTCCCTGCTGCACCACGCGGCCATCCTCGATCACAAGGACAGAGTCGGCGAGAGCAGCAGCGTCAACCGGGTCGTGAGTGACCAGCAGGCAGATCCCCTCGAAGAGACTCAGGTGCTTTTGCAACTCCCGCCGGATCGCCACCTTGCTGGATGCGTCAAGAGCCGCCAGCGGCTCGTCCAAGAGCAGCAGCCGCGGCGCGGGGGCCAACGCCCTGGCCAGGGCGACGCGCTGAGCCTGGCCGCCTGACAGCTGGGCAGGCTTGGCGGCAGCGTAGGCGTCCAGATCCATGAGCTGGAGCCATAGCCTGGCGGTTTGGCGGGGCTGGTCTGCTCCTCGCGAGCGAAGCCCGAAGGCGACGTTCTCGACTACCGACAGGTGCGGGAAGAGCAGGTAGTCCTGAAAGAGCACGCCGACCGACCGATCTTCGGCTGGCACGAAGGCGCCAGCAAGAGGTGAATCCAGGGTCACCCCGTCGAGCTCGATCCCACCCGCCTCGATTGGCTGTAGGCCTGCCAGAGCGCGAAGCAGGGTCGTCTTGCCCGCTCCGTTGGGGCCGAGCAGTGCCAGAACCTCGCCTGGCGCTGCTACCAGCCCGAGGGCGAGTTGGAGAGTGCCCAGGCGCAGATTGACGTTCGCCCTGAGCGTCACGACACGTTCAGGTAGCGATCACGGAGGGCCACCAAAACTATCAGCGACACCAGAACCAGAACGAGGCTGAGAACTATCGCGGCGTCCGGACGTGTCTCCAAGAGCAGGTAGACAGCCAGCGGCATGGTTTGGGTCTGGCCAGGAAAGTTGCCGGCGAAGGTGATGGTGGCGCCGAACTCGCCCAGCGCCCGCGACCAGCAGAGGACCGCCCCGGCGAAAATCGAGGGCCCGACAAGAGGTACTGTCACGCGCCGAAAAACAGTCCAGCGGTGGGCACCGAGGGTTCGAGCCGCCTCCTCCAGGCGCCGGTTCATGGATCGCAATCCGGCCTCAACGGTTATCACCAGGAATGGCATTGAGACGAATGTTTCCGCCAGGATGACCCCCGCCGTGGTGAAGGGCAGACGAATTCCGTAGGCGTCGAACAGATAGGAGCCAATGAGGCCTCGGCGGCCAAAGGCCAAGAGCAGGGCGACGCCACCAACGACGGGGGGCAGGACCATGGGCAGCGTGGTCAGGGCACGGAGGAGGTTCTTACCGCGAAACTCCATCCGGGCTTGAACCCAGGCCAGGGGCACGCCCAAGACGACGGCAATGGCGGTCGCGCTCAGTGAGCAGATCAGCGAGAGCCGAAACGCGTCGAGTGACTCAGGTGCTCTCAGGTCAGCGAGAGCCTCGGGCCAAGGAGCCTTGACCACAAGGCCCACCAGGGGCAGTATGAAGAGCGCTGCGCCGCAAAGGGCCAGGAGGGCCAGCAGCGCAGGCGGGCGCTCGCCCGCTCTCCGTTCCTGCCTAGGGTTTCTTGAAGCCGTAGTTGGCTAGTTTGGACTGCCCGGGGGCACTCAGCAGGAAATCGATGAAGGCCCGGCCTCCTCTTGGATTCGAGCCGCCCTTCACCGTCGCGATGGGGTACAGGGCCGCCACGTTCTGAGCGTCGGGGATTGGGACCCCCTGGACCTTGGCGCCTGCCGCCCTGACGTCGGTGACGTAGACGATGCCGGCATCGGCCTCGCCCAGCGAAACCTTGCTGACCACCGCGTTGACATCCTGCTCCTGGCTCTTGGGAGTCACCTTGACCGCAGCCTTCGCGAGCGCTTGGTTGGCGTAATTTCCGCATGGCACCGCGGGTGCGCAGAGGATCACCACCGTGCCGGGACTGGCAAGATCAGCCAATCCCTTGATCCCCTTGGGATTGCCCGCCGGGACGACGATCTGGAGCTCATTCGAGGCGAAGTTCACAGGTTGGCTGACAGCGCTGCCGGCGGCCACGACCTTTTGCATGTTCGGGAGGTCGGCGGAGGCGAAGACGTCCGCCGGAGCTCCATTGTTGATCGAGGTCACAAGGGAGGCGCTGCCCGCGAAATTGAACACGACACTGGCCTTGGAGTGCTTGGCCTGGAAAGCCATGCCCTCAGCCTTGAACGCCGCGGCGAGGCTGGCGGCGGCGAAAACGTTGATAGTCCCGGCGACGTTGTCTGGGCTCGGAGTTGAGGTTGAAGCGGTCGAGGGACTGCTGCCAGCGCAGGCCGTCAGCAGCATCGCAGCCAATACGGTGAGGACGCGCTTCATCTCGGCAACTCGACCACCACGTTGGTCGACTTGACTGCCGCGATGGCCCTAACCCCAGGTTTGAGCGCCAGCTCGTCGGCGGCCTCCCGCGTCATGAGAGAGACGATTCGGTGCGGGCCGGCCTGGATGTCCACCTGGGCCATGACGCCATCCTTGACGACGCGGGTGACGATGCCCGGGAAGTGATTTCGGGCGGATTCTCGCAGCTCCGGCCAGGAGGCAGCTGCAGGACCTCCCTGCTCGGCCAGAAAGCGCGCCAGGTCGCTCCCCTCCACGAGCCGCTGACCGCTCGAGGTCCGGAGAGTGCGGACCTGGCCTGAGTCCAGTAGCCGGCGGACGGTGTCAGAGCTCACACCCATCAGTTCGGCGACCTCGCCTACGCGATATTCGGGCATCCTCAAGAGTCTAGCAGTTGCCAATCGCAGATGGCTGATAACCTCTCAAACGCGCGACTGATCATCTCAAGATCTCGTCGCCTTTTACGAGATCAAGCCAGGCCGGCTTAGGCCTCCGGCAGCACCGTGTCGACGGCCCGCCAGCAGTACCAGGCGGCCACCGTCCGCCAGGGCCGATAGGGATCGCCCAGAGCCATCAACGCTTTCGGCGGCGGCAGCAGGTCCAGGCCGTGGGCCTTGGCGTAGCCCTTCCGGACGCCGAGATCGTCGACCGGCCAGACGTCTGGCCGGCGAACGTGAAAGATGAGGAACATCTCGGCAGTCCAGCGGCCAATGCCGCGGACTGTCGCCAGCCGCGTGATAAGCTCCTCATCGGCCAGGGCCTCGGCATCCTCCAGTGGCACAGTGCCGTCACCGACCTTGGTCGCCAGGTCCAGGATGGATGCTGCCTTGGCGCCCGAAAGCCCTGCCTCACGCAGCACCTCGGGCGGCAGGGTCAGCACGTTCTGCGGCGAGAGGCCGTTCGGCAGCATGGCCAGGAAGCGCTGGTGGATCGCGCTCGCGGCCCTGCCGGCCAGCTGCTGGAACACTATCGAGCGCACCAGCGCAGCGAACGCGTCGGGCTGAGGCTCCCGCAACACTGGCGGCCCCACCGCTTCGATCACCCGACCCAGGGCCGGATCGCGAGCAGCCAGGACGCGGGCGGCCTGGGCGAACTGCTCGCTCGTGGCCGAACGGCCGGCTTCTACGCCAGGCTCCCCATGAGCGCGTCGAACTCCTCCCGCGAAGGCCGCAGCTCGGCTTCGCCGAGCGAGTGCAGCGGCCGTTCGGGCAGGTGCTCGCGGGTGGCGAAGTCCTCCATCGTCTCGTCCAGGTAGACCAGCCCGGTGACGAGCTGGCCCCTGCTCCGGCCTTCTTCCAGCAGCCGGATGGCGCCCAACCTGTCGCTCGGATCATGGTCTTGGGCCAGCTTGTGGAGCCGGAGATGCGAACCATCGTGCAGCCGCACATCGGTTGTGGTGCCGGGCTCGTAGTCCACCTCGATCTCCTCGAAGTAGGGGATGAAGGAGACGTCCTGCAGCTCCTCCTCGTGGTCCTTGATGTAGGCGTAACTCTTGGTCGAGCCGTCGTGATCGTTGAAGGTCACGCAGGGCGAGATGACGTCCAGGACAGCAGTCCCGCGATGGGCCAGCGCCGCTTTCAGCAGCGGCACCAGCTGCTTGCCGTCGCCCGAAAAGGACCTGGCCACGAAGCTGCAGCCGAGGGTGAGCGCCACCGCGCAGGGATCGATCGGCAAAAACGCGTTGACAGTGCCCTTCTTCTGCACGGAGCCGACATCAGCAGTGGCCGAGAACTGGCCCTTGGTCAGGCCGTAGGTGCCGTTGTCCTCGACTATGTAGGTGCAGTCAACGTTGCGCCGGATCATGTGCATGAACTGGCCCAGACCTATGGAAGCGGTGTCCCCGTCGCCGGACACGCCCAGCATTATGAGCTTGCGGTTGGCCAGCTGGGCGCCTGTCGTGAGCGAGGGCATCCGCCCGTGAACCCCGTTGAAGCCGTGTGCCCGTTCGACGAAGTAGGCGGGCGTCTTGGAGGAGCAGCCGATGCCGCTCATCTTGGCCAGCAGGTGAGGCTCGACGCCCAGTTCATAGAGCGCCTTGATGACATGGTTGGTGATCGAGTTGTGGCCGCAGCCGGCGCAGAGCGTGCTGGCGACGCCTTTATAGGAGTCGCGAGCCAGACCAATGTGGTTCAGGGCGGGAGCGGCCATCAGACGGGCACTGCCTCCAGTTCAAGCAAGGGCCGGCTCAGTGACTCAGCGGTGACGGGCCGGCCGTCGTAGTGCCGGATGGAGCGCAGGCGCCCGACCAGCTGAGAAGGCAGCTCGAGCCGGATCAGGTCGTAGAGCTGGCCGTCGCGGTTCTGCTCGATCACATAGATGCGCTCGTGGGCGGCGACGAAGTCAACCAGGGAGGGACTCAGCGGCAGCGCTCGCACCCGCAGGTAGCTGAATTCCAGGCCCTGCTCGCGCAGGTCTTCTCGCGCCTCCACCACGGCAGCGTCCGTGCTGCCGAAGGCGATGACGCCGATCTGGGCTGAGTCGGCCGTCTCCACCACCGGCGCCGGCATCGCCGCTCGGGCGGTCTCCAGCTTCCGAGCCAGCCGATCCATGTTGGCCGCGTAGGCCTCGGGGCTCTCCGTATAGCGAGCCAGCTCGTCATGACCGGAGCCACGAGTGAAGTAAGCCGCCCGGGCGTGCTCGGTGCCGGGCAGAGTGCGGTAGGTCACCGCGTCGCCATCCACGTCCTGGTAGCGGCCCCATTCGCCTTCCAGGCGATCCAGATCGTCTTTGGTCAGCACCTTGCCGCGGTCGAAGGGGCGCTCCGGGTACTGCAGCTGAGGCGACATCCAGAGGTTCATGCCGAGGTCCAGGTCCGAGAGCACGAAGACTGGCGTCTGGAAGCGGTCGGCCAGATCAAAGGCGGTCTGGGCGAACTCGTAGCACTCCGCCACGGTGCCCGGCAGGAGGACAAGATGCTTGGTGTCCCCGTGGGAGAGGGTGTAGATGAAGGCCAGGTCGCCCTGCGAGGTGCGTGTCGGCAGGCCTGTCGAGGGGCCGATCCGCTGGATGTCGAAGATCACCACGGGTATCTCGGCGTAGTAGGCGAGCCCGCTGAACTCCGCCATGAGGGAGATGCCAGGGCCGCTGGTCGAGGTCATGGCCCGGGCCCCAGCCCAGCCGGCGCCAATGGCCATCCCGAGAGCTGCCAACTCGTCCTCCGCCTGGACTATGGCTATTCGCCGCTCGCCGGTCGCCTTGTCCAGGCGGTAGCGGTCGGCGTAGGCCGCCAGGTTTTCGCAGACGCTGGACGATGGGGTGATTGGATACCACGCGGCCACTGTGCAGCCGCCCATGATGCAGCCCAGCGCCGCCGCCTGATTGCCCTCGAGCAGGATCTGGCTGTCCGTCAGGCCGGTCAGCGGCCGGAGGACATGGCGCCGTTCGTGGGCGCTGAAGTTCTCGTGCCAGTACTTGAATCCGATTCGGGCGGCGTCCTCGTTGGCCTGCCAGGCGCCCGGCTTGGTCGGAAAGGTCCGCCGGATGCCTTCCTGGATGGCTTCGAAGGGCACTTCCAGAAGCCCGGCCACCACACCCACATAGATGAGATTGGTCAGCTGCTTGCGCAGCGTGTCGTTCTGGATCTCCGTCTTGGCCAGCTTGGTGAAGGGCACTGGAAAGTAGTCCACGTCTGTGCGCGCGTCGGCAGTCGAGTAAAGGTGCTGATGGATGACGGCAGCGCCAGGCCGGACCTGCTCCAGGTCCTGCCGCCAGGTGGCCGGGTTCAGCGCCACCAGCACGTCTGGATCCCCCTTGCGGGCCTGGTAGCCCTGAGTGGTGACGCGCAGCTGGTACCAGGTGGGCAGACCCTCGATGTTGGAGGGAAAGACGTTCTTCGGCGCCACGGGAATACCCAGCGAGAAGATGGCCCGCGTCAGCACCATGTTGGCTGACTGGCTGCCCGAGCCATTGACTGTGGCAGCTTGAAAAGTGAGGTCGTTGACGGTCGGCAGCAAGGGAATCCGAACTCAATCCTACCGGTCGCCCGAACGGCCGGCCCCTGGCGATCAGCCGGAACCCAGCGGCTGGCGGTGCGCGGTCTAGGCGGCCAGCCGGCAAAGCTCGGCGTAGAGGCCGTCCCGCTGGCGCAGTTCACTCTCCCTGCCGCATTCCACTATCCGGCCGGATTCCATGACGAGAACCTCATCCACCGCCTCCAGACCGCGCAGCCGGTGGGTGATGAGCAGGACCGTCCGGCCGTCCAAGGCCCTCCAGATGTCGTGCAGGAGGGCTGTCGCGGTTGCCTCGTCCAGGTTGGCCGTCGGTTCGTCCAGGATCACGATCGGGAAGTCCATGAGCAGCGTCCGAGCAAGGCTGAGACGTTGCCGTTGACCGCCGGAAAGCGCCTCGCCACCGGCGCCTACCCGTGTCTGGAAGCCTGCCGGCAAGCGCTCGATCCAGTCCAGCAGGCCGGCTTGGCGCGCCGCTCTCTTGACGTCGGCCCAGCCGGCTTGGGGCCTGCCCAGCTTGAGGTTGGCGGCCAGAGTCGCATTGAAGATGTGCGCGTCCTGAGCGCAGACGCCCACCACCTTCTGCACGCTCTCGGGGTCCAGCCGGCGAAGGTCCACGCCGCCGAGCGTGGCAGTGCCGCGATCGAGGTCGCGGAGCCGGACCAGGGCCCGAGCGAGGGTGCTCTTGCCGCAGCCGCTGGGGCCGATGAGGGCGTACCTCCGGCCCGCCCGGAGGGTCAGGTGGGCGTTGCGAAGTGCCCACTCCGCCTCCGGTCGGTAGCGCAACCAGGCGCCCTCCAGCTTGACGTCGCCGGGCTGAGCCGGCAGCCCGCCGCGGCCCTCCGGCACTGGAACCGGTGCCGTTTCGATCTCCCGCAGCCGCTGCGCGGAGGCATTCACCTGAGCCAGCTTCTGGAAGGCGGCCGGCAGCGGCTGCACCGCCTCGAAGGAAGCCAGCGTGACAAGTGCTGCGCTGGCGAGCCAGACCCCCTGCGTCTGGCCGCTGCCGGCCAGAAGCCAGAGCGCGGAGGCGAGCGCCAGACCGGCCACTGTCAGCACAGCCCCCTCCAGCGCCGCAGAGCTCCAGGCCAGTCTGCGATCCTCTCGAGCCAGCGCTCGGTCCCCAGACGCCAGGTTGTGGAGGTGATGCGCCTGCCGGCCGAACGCGACTATCTCCCGCTGCGCTCGCAGCAGCTCTTCCACCTGCGTTCTGAGCTGGCCGCGAAGCTCAGCCTGCCGCCTGGCCGGCAGCCGGCTCAGCCGTTGGGCCAGGAGAGGCAGCGCCACGCCGGCTGATCCCGCAGCCACCAGCAGGTTGAGGGTGGCGGCCGGGGCGATGGGCCAGAGCACAGTGGCGGCCACCAGCAGGGTCAGGGCGGCGGCAAGCGGTGGACTGACCACCCGGAGGAAGAAGTCCTGCATGGACTCCACGTCACCCACGAGCCGCTGCAGCAGGTCCGCCGAACGGAAGCTCTCCAAGCCCGCCGGCGCAAGCCGTCGCAGCCGGCTGAAGAGTCTCACCCTCAGCTCTACGAGCAGCTCGAGGGCCAATTCATGTGAGAGCACTCGCTCCCCATAGCGAAAGAGCGCGCGCACCAAGGCGAAGGCTCTCACCGCCACAATGACCACCGTCAGCTCCAGCACGGGGGGCCTGAGCGCCGCCTTCGAGATCAGGTAGCCGGATGTCGCCAGCAGGGCGATTCCGCTGGCCAGAGTCCCGGCGAGCGCCAGCGTGGCCAGTGTCAGGCCGCCCCTGACCGGCGCTGCCAGACCAAGCAGGTAGCGCTTCATCCCGTCACCGCCAGAGGGACTGGTTCCTGCAGCCTGCCCCTTTCGAGCCGAACCACGCGCTCCGCGGCGGCCGCCAGAGACTGGCTGTGGGTGATGAGGAGCACCGTCTGCGGCCGCTTTGACCGCAGCAGCCGGCGCACCGCCAGCGCCGTGCGGACATCGAGGTTGGCGGTGGGCTCGTCGAGGATGAGGAGCGGCGCCTGGCGCAGGAGAGCTCGGGCCAGAGCGACTCGCTGCGCCTGGCCCGCGCTGAGCAGCCGGCCGTTCTCACCCGCGAACCGATCCAGATCGAAGTCGATGCCAGCTTCGGCGGCCGCTGCCTCGATCTCGTGAGCCCCAGCGCCCGGCCTGCCCTCGGCGATGTTGGCGGCAACGCTCAGCGCGAAGAGATACGGTCGCTGGGGGAGCCAGGCGATCTGCTCCCGGAGGTATGCGAGGTCGAGCCGGGCCAGGGGTTGATCACCGATGCTGAGCGTGCCGGCGGATGGGTCCTCAAATCCCAGCAGCAGCGCGGCGAGGGTGGTCTTGCCTTCACCGCTGCCACCCACGACCGCCACTCTCTCCCCGGGCCGGAGTTCGAAGTCCACGCCGGCCAGGAGTTCGGGCCGGTCGGGGAAAGTGAACCGGACACCCGCCAGCCGCATCGGTTGACGCCGCAGGTCCACCCGGAGTCCGCCGCCCGGCTGGCCGGGCTCAGCCAGACAGCGAAAGATCCGCTCCGCCGGCGCCAGCGCATCCAGGCTGGTGTGGAATTGGGCGCCCAGCCGGCGCAGCGGTAGGTACAGCTCGGGCGTCAGAATCAGCACCCCCAGTCCCACCTCCAGGCTCAGCGTGCCCTGGGCCAGCCGGATGCCGATCGCCACGGCGACGAGAGCGGTCGCCAGCGTGCCCGCCAGCTCCAGGACCAGAGAGGAGAGGAACGCTAGGCGGAGGTTCGCCATCGTTTCCCGCCGGTAGCCGTCGCTGACAGTTCGCACAGTCTTCTCCTGCGCTCGGGCGCGGCCGAACAGCCGCAGGGTGGTGAGGCCCTGAACCGCATCCAGGAAGTGCGCGGACAGCAGGCTCAGGGCGAACCATCGCGTCTCAGCCCGACGGCGAGCGCCGAGGCCGATCAGCGCCATGAACACGGGCACGAGAGGCAGCGTGGCCGCCATGATGCCGGCCGAGAGCAGGTCCCGGGGAGCGACGAAGAGCAGAACCAGGACAGGCACCGTCACCGCCAGCACCAGCTGAGGCAGGTAGCCGCTGAAGTAGCGGTCGAGGGCCTCCGCCCCGGCTGTGAGCGCTTCCAGAAGGTCGCCGGAGGAGCCCTGTTCCCGGCGCGAGAGCTCCAGGTGCCTTCGCGCTGCGCTGATTCGGAGGCGGGAACGAACCTGGGCGGCCGCCGCCTGCCCCGCCGCCTGGCCGCCAAAGACGGCGAGCCCGCGCAGGAGCGCCACCCCGACAAGCAGGAGAAGTGAGGGCACGAGCGCCGCCGTTGGAGCGTGGTCCAAGAACGCGCGGCTGACGATGCGGGCCAGCAAGGCCGCCTGAGCGATGAGCGCCAAGGCGCCGAGGAGACCGGCCATCAGGACCAATCCGAGCGGCCGCCAGGCCTCCCGAGCCTCGCTCAGCAGCCGGCGCTCGACCGGCTTCAAGGCGCTTTGGCGCCGGCAGGCTGCTGGGCGCCCGGGGATCCAGCCTGCCCAGGCGCCACAGGTCGCGGTTCGAAGTCCTCGCGTCGAATCCGCTTCCGAAAGACCCAGTAGCTCCAGGCCTCATAGCAGAGCACGAAGGGCGCGATGGTCAGCGCCACGATCGTCATGACAGTCAGCGTGTAATTGGAGGAGGACGCGTTGTAGATCGTCAGGCTGTAGTTCGGATCGAGACTGGAGACCATCACCCGCGGGTAGAGGTTCAAGAAAATGGTGGCAAAGAGCAGCACGACGGTGGCCCCGCTGGCCAGGAAGGCCCAGAAGTCGATCCGGAGGCGGCGCAGCCAGCCTACGGTCACCAGCGCGCCAAGTGCTCCGAGCGGCACCCAGTCGGGGACGACGCCGCGAACGTCGGTCTGAACTGCGTTCACGAAGGACCAGGCCAGGAAGAGGAAGGTGAGGCCGAGCGCGGGCCACCAAACCCGGCCGGCGACGCGGCGAGCTCGCTCCCGCATGTCGGCATCAGTCTTCAGCACCAGATAGAGGGCGCCGTGAAGCGTGAAAAGGGCAAAGCTCACGAGGCCGCCCAGAAGCGCGTAGGGCGAGAGCAGGTCGAAGAAGTTGCCGGCGAACTCCTTGTGGGCGTCGATGGGAACACCGTGCAGCATGCCGGCAAAGGCGACTCCCCAGAGCAGGGCCGGGAGGGCGCTGCCGAAGAAGAGCGCACGATCCCACCACACCCGCCAGGCCGGTGTGCTGAGCTTGCCCCGGAACTCGAAGGCGACCGCCCGGAAGATCAGTGCGACGAGGATTATCAGCAGGGGCAGGTAGAAGCTCGAGAAGAGCGTCGCGTACCACTCTGGAAAGGCCGCAAACGTGCCGGCTCCCGCCACGACCAGCCAGACTTCGTTGCCGTCCCAGACGGGTCCTATCGAGTTGATCAGCACGCGGCGATCGGTGTCGTCGCGGCTCAGGAAGGGAAGCAGGATCATGACGCCGAAGTCGAAGCCTTCCAGGAAGAAGTAGCCGAGCCAGAGATAGGCCAGGATCGCGAACCAAACGGTGGGGAGATTGAGGGAGCCCATCAGTAGGCGACAGCTTCCAGCAGGGGATCCTCGCCTCCCGCCTGATCCGCTTCACCATGCAGCTCGAGTCGAGCCACCTTGAGCATGAGGTAGCCGTCGACGATGGCCAGGGCGGCGTAGAGCAGGGCATAAGTGACCAGGCTGGTCGCGACCATCCAGGCAGCGGCTGTCGGTGTGACCCCGTTGGCAGTCTTGAGCAGCCTGAAGACGACCCAGGGCTGGCGACCCATCTCTGTGAAGATCCAGCCAACCGAGTTGGCGAAGAACGGCAGGCCGATGGCCGGGATGCAGAGCCAGAGGTAGCGCCGGGAAGCTTCGAGCCGGCCGCGGCGAAGCAGGAACAAGCCCCAGGCGGTGAGGCCCGCGACCAGGAAGCCCGCCGCCACCATGAGCCGGAACGTCCAGTACGTGACGGGGATGACGGGGGCGTAATCGCCCGGACCAAACCGGTTCTGGTACTCGCTCTGGATGTTGTCGATGCCGCGAACCTGGCCATTCCAGGTGCTGGTGGCGAGGACGCTCAGGAAGTGGGGAACTGTCACGTCCAGTAGGAGGTGCTTACCGTCGGGCGTACCGATCGCGAAAAGCGAGAACTCAGCTCCCTTCTGGTCCTGATAGAGCGCCTCGGCGGAGGCCATCTTCATCGGCTGGACCTGGGTCATCACCTGGGCCTGGGCGTGACCGCTGAAGATCACCCCCATGGAAGCGACAAAGCCGGCGATCAGCGCGATCACGGCGGAGCGCTGGAAGAGCTGCCTCTGCTCGGCTTTGCGCAGGTGGTAGGCGCTGACGCCGAGCACGAAAAGAGAGCCGGTCATCAGCGCGCCGAAGACGGTGTGTGGATAGGTGACCAGCAGGATGGGATTGCCCAGAATGGCGAAGAAGTCGGTCATCTCGGCTCGCCCGGTGGCGGCGTTGATGTGGTAGCCGACAGGATTCTGCATCCAGGAGTTGGCGGCCAGGATGAAGAAAGCCGAGAACTGCGTGCCGGCCGCAACCAGCCAGATGCAGGTTAGGTGGACCTTCTCAGGCAGGCGTTCCCAGCCGAAGATCCAGAGGCCCAAGAAGGTGGACTCCAGAAAAAAAGCCAGCAGGCCCTCGATGGCGAGGGGTGCGCCAAAGATGTCGCCCACGTAGCGCGAGTAGCTTGACCAGTTCATCCCGAACTGGAATTCCTGCACCAGGCCGGTCGCCACACCCATGGCGAAGTTGATCAGGAAGAGCTTGCCCCAGAATTTGGTCATGCGGAGATAGACCGGGTCGTGGCTGCGCACGTGCAGCGTCTGCATGATTGCCACGAGCAGGACGAGCCCAATGGTCAGGGGGACGAACAGGAAGTGATAGACGGTGACTATGCCGAACTGCCAGCGAGCCAGCGTGAGCGCATCCATAGCTTGATCTTGGCACTTGGGAGCGCAGCGGGCCAGGGCCAAACGACCCGCCCCGCAGCAGCCACCGGGGCCGAGTGGGGCGTAGACTGAGCAGTCCGGATCGCCCTGTGCCGTCCATCGTTTACGGAGGTGTCTAGATGTTCTTCGACAAGCAGACCATTCTTGACCACATCCACAACCTGCACGGTCCCGACAAGGCCCAAGAGGCAGCTCAGCAGCTGCCGGATCAGGTCGACCACGAGCAGCATGCGGACCTGCTGCAGCAGCACGGAGTCAACCCGCAGGACCTGATGGACAAGTTCGGCGGCGCCCAGGGCAGCGGCGGCCTGGCGGATCAGGCGCAGGGCGCTTTCGGCGGCGGCCAGGGCGGAGCCGGGGGCGTCGTCGACAACGTCCGGGAGCAGGGCGAAGGCTTCCTCGGCGGCTCGAACAAGCCGCCCGGCGAGGCCTGAGCGACCGGCTGCCAAAGCAGCCCAAGCAGCCCAAGCGTCCCGGCGCCGTCAGGCGCCGGGACTTTTTGCTTTGTTCGAAGCTGGGCTAAGTGCCCGAGCTTCGGAACGCTAGCATTCCGGGCGTGAGAGTCGTCGCCCCCCGGGAGACCCAGGCGGGTGAACATCGCGTGGCGATCACGCCCGAGACGGCTGCGAAATTGATAGCCGCCGGCCTGGACGTGGCGGTTGAGTCAGGGGCCGGCGTGGCGGCCGGCTACCCGGACCCGCAGTACGCCGAAGCGGGCGCTGTGGTTGAAGCGGAAACGACAGCCCTTTGGAGCGGCGCCGGAGCCGTCCTCAAAGTCCAGGCGCCCAGCCTGGCCGAGGTTGGCCTGCTGTCACCAGCTGCACTGCTCATCAGCTTCCTCCAGCCCGCGACGCAGGGCGAGATCGTCGAAGCGTTGGCCAAGCGGCAGGTGACAGCCTTCTCGCTCGAGCTGCTGCCGCGGCTCAGCCGCGCACAGAGCATGGATGCCCTCTCCTCCCAGGCGTCGCTGGCCGGCTACAAGGCAGTGCTCATGGCGGCCATGCGGCTGGGCAAGTACTTCCCCATGCTCATGAGCGCCGCCGGCACCATCGCGCCCTCCCGGGTGCTGGTGCTGGGCGCCGGAGTCGCGGGCTTGCAGGCCATCGCCACCGCGCGCCGGCTCGGTGCGGTGGTGGAGGCCTACGACGTCCGCCCGGCGGTGAAGGAGGAGGTCCAGAGCTTGGGCGCCAGGTTCGTCGAGCTGCCCGTCGAGCTGCCCGTCGAGGCGGCTGCCGGCCAGGGCGGCTACGCTGGCGAGCAGTCGGAGGAGTTCCAGGCTCGGCTGCGGGAGCTGCTCGGCGAGCGGATCGCCGCTGCTGATGTGGTTATCACGACCGCCGCCATCCCCGGCCGGCGCGCACCGCTGCTCGTCAGCCGGGAGATGGTGGCGGGCATGCGGCCGGGGTCGGTGATAGTCGACCTGGCGGCTGACACCGGCGGCAACTGCGAGCTGACCCGCGCCGACGAGGTGGTCGAAGCCGATGGCGTGTTCATCGACGGGACCGCAAACGTGCCCTCGACCATCGCCCACCACGCGAGCCAGCTCTATGCGCGCAACGTCCTCAACCTATTCATGCACCTGTGGCAGGAGGGCGAAGTGCGGCTCGACTTCGAGGACGAGATCACCCGCGGCAGTTGCGTGACTCACGCCGGCCAGATAGTGAACGAGCGCGCCAAACAGCTGATGGGGGTGCCGGCATGAACCAGCAGCTGATCGTCAACTTCACCTACTTCGTGCTGGCCGTCTTTGTCGGCATCGAGGTGATTTCGAAGGTTCCGACGATCCTGCACACGCCGCTCATGTCAGGCTCCAACGCCATCCACGGCATCATCCTCGTCGGCGCTCTCATCATCGCCGCCGGAGCGCAGACACCGCTTCAGATCGCACTCGGTTTCGTGGCTGTGCTGCTCGCCACGACCAATGTGGTCGGTGGCTTCGTCGTCACCGACCGCATGCTCGAGATGTTCAAGGGCCGCCGGCTCGGCGCCGGCGGCAACTCGGGCACTGAGGAAAAGCGTTGACGGGGCTGCTCACGCCGCTCGTCTACCTGCTGGCGTCGGTCCTCTTCATAGTCGGCCTGCGCTTTCTCAGCTCACCCAAAGGAGCCCGCCGGGGCAACACGGTAGCGGCGATCGGCATGGCGCTGGCGGTCGCCTGGACGGTCGTCCTGGTCGCCGGCCGCTCGACACCGGCAGGCATCATCATCTGCGTTCTCGGGGTGCTGCTGGGCGGCATCGCCGGCACAGTCGGCGCCCGCCGGGTCCGGATGACCGCCATGCCGCAGATGGTGGCGCTGTTCAACGGCGTCGGCGGCGGCGCCGCGGCACTGGTGGCGGTGGCTGAGCTGCTGCAGCTGGGCGGCCAGCGACCCGCTCTGCAGTCGGGCTTGCCCAGCGTCTTCGCCATCATCGTCGGAGGCATCTCCTTCGCCGGCTCGGCAATCGCCTTCGCCAAGCTGCAGGAGCTGATGACAGGGCGGCCCATCACCTACCCGGCCCAGCAGGTGGTGAACGGCCTCCTGGCAGTGCTGATCATGGCCCTGGCGGTCGCGCTGCTCGCTGTCACCGGCCAGCCGGCCGTCTTCATAGCGCTCCTGGCGTTGGCCCTGGTGCTGGGGGTGGCCTTCGTGCTTCCGATCGGAGGGGCTGACATGCCAGTGGTCATCTCGCTTCTCAACGCATGCACCGGGCTCGCCGTGGCGGCCAGCGGCTTTGTGCTTGACAACTTCGCGCTGATAGTGGCAGGGACGCTGGTGGGCGCCTCCGGCACGATCCTGACCATGCTGATGGGCGAGGCGATGGGTCGCTCGCTGGCCAACGTCCTCTTCGGCGCGTTCGGCAGCGTGAAAACCGCCGGCGACGCGGCGGGGCCGGCCGGCGAGCGGAGCGTACGGACAGGCAATTCGGAGGACATCGGCACCCTGCTGGCGTATTCCCGCAACGTGGTGGTGGTGCCCGGCTACGGGCTCGCGGTGGCCCAGGCGCAGCACGCGGTGCGCGAGCTGGGCGAGCAGCTTGAGGCGCGCGGGGTTGACGTGCAGTACGCCATTCACCCAGTGGCCGGACGCATGCCCGGGCACATGAACGTGCTGCTGGCCGAGGCCAATGTGCCGTACGAGCAGCTGAAGGAGATGGACGAGATCAACGACCAGTTCAAGTCGACTGACGCGGTGCTGGTGGTGGGTGCCAATGACGTGGTGAACCCGGCTGCCAAGAGCTCACCCGGCAGCCCCATCTACGGCATGCCGATCCTCAACGTGGACCAGGCGAAGACGGTCGTCTTTTTGAAGCGGTCGATGCGGCCAGGCTTTGCCGGAATCGACAACGAGCTGCTCTACGACCCCAAAACCGTGATGCTCTTCGGTGACGCCAAGGACTCACTGACCAAGCTGCTCGCCGCCGTCAAGGCCGCCTGACAGCGGGCCGAAAGTCCCGAACAGCCGCACCTCGGCCGCCCGGCTCTCCAGCGCCGAGAGCGCCGCCTCCGCCTGAAGGGGATCTTCGATCTGGAGATCCAGGAAGAAGAGGTATTCGAAGGGCTTGCCCAGGAGCGGTCGCGATTCCAGCCGGGCCAGGTTCACCTGGCGCGCGGAGAAGCACTCCAGCGCTCGGACCAGGCTGCCCGGCTGATGCGCTGCTGCGAAGCAGAGCGAGGTCTTCCAACCGGGCCGGCCCGCGAGCGGGCGCTCCGACCGGCCGCGCTCGGCCACGACGAACCGTGTGCGGTTGCTGTCGGAGTCCTGGATGCCGGCGGCCAGCACGTCCAGTCCGTAGCGCTGGCCGGCTCGCGCGCTGGCGACTGCCGCCGTGCCAGCTTCGGGCCGTTCGGCCACCTGTCGGGCCGCCCCTGCGGTGTCATAGAAGGGGACGGCCGCGAGAGCGCGCGCTTCCAGAAAGCGCCGTACCTGCGCCAGCGCCTGGGGATGGGAGATGACTCGCTGCGGCAGATCGTTGCGGCGGCCGAGCAGGTGGTGCCGAATCGGATGGACGTACTCGCCGGTGAGCTTCAGGCCCTTGCGGTCCCAGAGCAGGTCGTTGACCTCCTGCACTATCCCGCCGAGCGTGTTCTCTACCGGCAACACTGCCCCTTCGATCTCGCCGGACAAAAGTGCGTCGACGGTCTGTTCGAAGGTCCTGAAGCCTGTGGCTGTCGCTGCCGGGAAAAGCGCGAGTAAAGCTTCTTCGGAGTACGCGCCGGCTTCACCCTGAAAGCCGACTCTCACCCCGCGAGCGCCTCAGTCGTCGGCGGTGCGGGGCTGCAGCCAGGGCATCATGCCGCGCAGCTCCGCGCCAACCGTCTCCAGCTCATGCTCAGCGTGCTCCTGGCGCATCTGCAGAAAGCGGCTTCGACCCTGGCCGTTCTCGTCGATCCAGCGCTCGGCGAAGGTGCCGTCCTGAATCTCGCGCAGCACCTGCCGCATCGACTCCTTCACCCGTTCGTCCACGACGCGGGGGCCTGACACGTAGTCGCCGTACTCGGCCGTGTCCGAGACCGAGTAGCGCATGAAGCCCAGTCCGCCCCTGTACATGAGGTCGACTATCAACTTCATCTCGTGCAGCACCTCGAAGTAAGCCATCTCCGGCGGATAGCCGGCCTCGACCAGGGTCTCGAACCCGGCGGTGATGAGCGCTGACACGCCGCCGCAGAGCACCGCCTGCTCGCCGAAGAGGTCGGTCTCGGTTTCATCCTTGAAGGTGGTCTCGATGATCCCGGCCCGGCCGCCGCCGATGGCCCGAGCGTAGGCCAGTCCCCGCCGGCGCGCGCCGCCGGTTGCGTCCTGCTGGACTGCGAGCAGCATGGGAACGCCGTTGCCCTCGACGTACGTGCTGCGGACAAGGTGGCCCGGCGCCTTGGGCGCAACCATCGCCACGTCCACCTCGGGGGGCGGAGCGATCTGACCGAAGTGAATGGCGAACCCGTGCGCGAACAGGAGCAGCGTGCCGGGGCGCAAGTGAGGCTCGATCTCCTCTCGGTAGAGCTTGGCCTGGCCCACATCGGGGGTGAGCACTGTGATGATGTCGGCTTCCTGGACCGCCTGGGCGACGTCCAGCACGCGCAGGCCGTGCCGCTCAGCCTTCGCCCTCGACCGACTGCCCGGGTGCAGACCGACGCGCACATCGACCCCGCTGTCGCGAAGGTTCTGAGCGTGGGCGTGGCCCTGGGAGCCGTAGCCGAGGATGGCCACCCTTTCTGTCAGCTCAGCTGGACAGTCAGCGTCGTAGTACATCTTCACAGCCATCGTTCCTTCTCCTAAGTGGCGCGGACGCTATGTGGGCGGCGAAGTGCGAACACCGTCCTGGCCGGCACAAAAAACGGAGCCCCCGCGCTCGACGTCGGGGGCTCCGTGGCGAAGAGGGGGAGTTTCTGAGGTCATGCTAGCCACTGGTTGGCTGCCACAACTAGTGGCTGAGAGACAAAAATGCGCAGCATCTGTTGTGTGGGACTCAGCGCTCGCGGGCTGGGACCCACCGGCGGACGAGCAGCCAGAACCCGAGCAGGAGCACGATGGCGGCGGGGATGGCGTTGCTTGCCAGACCCTGGTAGTGCCGGCTCCAGTGCATCACTCCCTCGAAAAACGCCGCCAGGACCAGGAAGAGGAGGAGGCCGACCTTGGCCAGGCCGAGGCCCCAGCTCTGCTCACCCAGTCGCCGGCCGGTCAGTCCGTGCAGGTAGAGGCCCAGACCGAGACCGGCGGGAATTACCAGGGGCCAGCTGTAGGCCCAGACGTGGGCCAGCCCCGTGTACGCGACAGCCGCCGACACCATCCCCAGCGAGATGAGGCAGCCGACCGGAATCCAGAGCCAGCCTCGCCTTCGGTTGGCCAAGGCAGCCCCCACCAGGAGCGCCGCTCCGAGCAGGAAGCTGAGCGCCCAGCCAAACTGCGAGGCCGGCCCTCGCAGAGGGGTGGGAGCGAGTTCCAGGGCTGCCAGCCCCGCGCCGCAGCAGATCAGCAGGAGCGCAAAACCGGTCCGGCCGTCAAGGCGCCGACTCATGCCCTAAAAGTACCCACAGCCGGCGGCCGCCAACCGGGAGGGTGAAGCAGGCCAAGGCCCTTGCTGCCACGCACGATCTTTCGCGGGGTGCCTATTGGGGAACGGCGTATGGCGTTACCCCGGACCGTGGACGGTCGAGCTCCAGTCGCCGGTAGGCCACCGTCCAGTAGGCGCTGAAGTAGGCGCCGGTGACCGCGCCGATAAGCAGCGAGACTAGACCCAGGGCCGTCCCGCCCAGGGCCACGGCCAGCAGCGGCGACACCTGCAGCAGGTTGGCGACGGCGAAGCCGACCAATCCAGATCCAAAGGCGATGATCAGCACGACGGCTGCCAGTGCCAGGCCGACTCCGAAGGCCAGGCCCACCTGGATCAGCCACGTCAGCAGCACTCGCCCCGGCCGCAGCAGGAGGAGTCGCACAGCGCGGCTGATCGCCGCCAGGACGGTGCGCTGCTCGAGAACAATTGCTCGCAGGGCGAGGATCTGGATCAGACCCAGGGCGAAGGCGATGAGGAAGAACAGGCCGAGGTAGGCAAGGCCTGTCACAACCAGGACCACAACCAGCGCGGGCTGATCGCGGAAGCCGAAGAAGGCCCAGATGAGAGCGGCGAAGGGCAGCAGCAGGAGGAGGCCGGCGACGAGGCCCAGCAGTCTCAGCAGCAGGATCCAGCCGAACGAAGCCAGCCCGGCTCGCAGTGAGCTGCTCAGGTTGAATGGGCGATCGGCGTTGTGCTCCGCGGTGGCCCGGGTCATTGCCCCTTGGGTCAGGCAGGACAGGAAGAAGAAGAGGATCAGCAGGAGCAGCAGCGCGGCGATGATGACGAAGAAGGTGACCGCGAGTGCAGCTGCCACGTTGGGGTCGAGCGACTGCAGGTTGCCGGCGGCTGGTGTGCCACTACTGCTCCCGCTGGATCCGGCACCGGAAAAATAGCTGTTGAAGCTGTTGTAGTTGAACCCAGCGCCGCTGGTCACGTCGCCGCCGCCAAGGAGTGCCAGCAGCAGCAGGTACTTGTGCTGCCAGAGAATTCGCAGCGGCCTCACGATTGGCTCCGCGTAGTTCATGAATTCCTCCCCGTCGGGCCAGCTTTACCGGAGGCGCCTCTGGGCGTTGTCATGCCACCAGGTCAGCAATACATCTTGCCGTGTTCGTCTTGCTGTGTTCGTCGAGTTGGTCAGTGCTGAGCTGGCCGATCCGGCTTAGGCCGAACGCAGAGCCGGCGTCCGCAACCGCCTGAGGGCAGTCTGGCTGAAGAGGTCGGGCACCTCCATCATCGGCACGTGGCCGACGCCTGGCAGCACGTCGACCGGCCAGTCATAGCGCTGCGCCAGACCAAGCGAGAATTCAACCGGAACCAGCCTGTCGTGATCGCCGTGGATGAGGCTGACTGGACACTTCAGGGAGCGATAGATGGGGTCGAAGCGGAGGCTGGCCAGCATCCGGAGAATCGAGCGGCCGGATTGGACCAGCGCCCGGCTGTAGTCGGGCACCAGGCTCTGCTCCTCCGAAAGGTCGACGTGGGCCCGAATGACCTCTTGCGGCACGCGGTCAGGGTCGGCGCAGATCATCGCCAGAGACTCCCGGACAGTCCTCTCGGCGCCCAACCGTCGCCTTCGCAGAGATCGGCCGCGTCCCGCAACACCCGGCAGCAGGAGGGAGCCAAACGCGGCCCAGACGGCGAAGTCGAAGCGGCGGCGGCCAGCCCAAGGCAGAGCTGGGTCGACCAGCAGCAGCGCTGACACGGTCACCGGCTGCCGAGCCGCCTGGAGGACTGAGATGAGCCCGCCCATCGAGTTGCCCACGACGAGCGCCGGCGCGCCCGCCACCTGGCGCAGGAAAGCGTCGAAGTAGCGCTGGTGATCATTCACCCGAGCGGGGTGGCCGGAGAGCGGCGTGCGTCCGTGGCCGCGCAGATCGGGAGCCAGCACTCGATGGTTCTCGGTCAGCGCCGCGCCCACCGCCAGCCAGTTCTCGGCCGCCCCGCCCAACCCGTGGAGGAGAACCAGCGGCTGCCCCGCACCGCCGAAGTCCAGGTAGCGGGCAGGACCGTCCAGGTCCGCCGTCCGCTCGACGGGTGCCTTCAAGCCACCTGACGCAGGGCCAGGCACTCGATCTCGATGAGCGCCTCGGGATTGAAGAGGCCCTTCACCTCGAAGAGGCTGCTGGCCGGGAAATGCTTGCCGAAGACCGCGCGATAGGACTGGCCGATCGGCTTCAGATTCGCTCGATAGGCGGCAACGTCGGTTACGAAGTAGGTGAGCTTCAGCGCCAGCTCGGGAGCGCTGCCGGCTGCTCGCAGGGCGATGGCCACGTTCTCCAGCGCCCGGCCGAACTGGGCCACCAGGTCGCCGGGCGCCAGGATCCGGCCGGAAGCGTCGCAGCCGATCTGGCCGCCGAGCACCACCAGGTCGCGGCTGGCTGCGGCGTGAGAGAAGCCGGCGGGCGGACCCAGCTCCGGTGGGTTGATGAGGTCGGGCCCCGCCATGGTCGTTAGATTAACCCGGTGGCCTGGCGGCACTTCGACTACGAGGAAGAGGCGGGTGTGGCCACCGTCACGTTCAACCGGCCTGAGCGCCTGAACTCGCTGACCTTCGAGATCTACGCCGATCTGGAGCGCTTGACCGCCGAGTTGAAGGGACGGCCGGCCGATGTGCGGGTTCTAGTGCTGCGCGGGCGCGGGCGCGGCTTCTGCTCTGGCGGCGACGTCGAGGAGATCATCGGCGAGCTGCTCAAGCTCGACACGCGCGGCGTTTACGAGTTCGCCCGCATGACCGGCGCCTGCACCCGCAACCTCAGGGAGCTGCCGCAGCCGGTGATCTCGGCGGTCAACGGCATCGCCGCCGGCGCCGGCGCGGTGCTGGCCGCCGCCTCCGATCTCAGGCTGCTGGCCGAGTCGGCCAGCTTCCGGTTCCTCTTCACCAAGGTGGGCATCTCAGGCGGTGACATGGGCATCTGCTGGCTTCTGCCGCGGCTGGTGGGACTCGGCCGGGCTGCCGAGATCCTGCTGCTGGGCGACCGGATCAGCTCGGCCGAGGCGCTGGCCATGGGTCTCGCCAACCGCGTGGTGCCGGATCAGGAGCTGGACGCGGTCGTCGCCGAGTACGCCGGGCGGCTGAAGGAGCTCGCGCCGTGGGGTCTGGCCATGACCAAGGAGATGCTCAACCGCGCAGGCAGCCTTGACTACTCGGCAGCGATCGAGATGGAGGCCTGGACCCAGACGCTGCTCATGACCGCGCAGGACTTTCGCGAGTTCCATGCCGGCTTCACCGGCAAGCGTAAGCCGGTGTTCACGGGCAGATAGCCGGCGTGGAGCTGGGCGTCTTTCTGCCTATCTCCGGCCGGGCCGCCAGCGCCGAGGTGCTGACGGAGGCTGCGCGCCAGGCCGAGCGCCTAGGCTTCGACGCTGTCTGGTCGGCCGACCGGGTGGTCACCCCCGCCCGCATCGACACCGCCTATCCCTACAGCGAGAACCAGCAGTTCATAGTGCCACCCGATCTGCCCTTTCTCGACTCGCTGACCTGCCTCGCTTTCCTGGCCGGACGCACCGAGCGGGTGAAGCTGGGCATCAGCGTCCTGGTCCTGCCCTACCGCCAGCCGCTGCACTGGGCTCGGGTCGCGGTCAGCCTGGATCGGCTCTCCCACGGCCGCTTCATCCTGGGTGTGGGGGTGGGCTGGATGGAGGAGGAATTCGCCGCTCTGGGGGCGCCCTTCAAGGCGCGAGGAACAGTCAGTGACGAGCAGCTGGAGATCGTCGCCAGACTCTGGTCGGAGGAGCGGATCAGCTTCCAGGGCAGCCATCATCGCTTCGACGCAGTGGCTTTCGCGCCGAAGCCCGAGGGCGGCCATCTGGCGACGTGGGTGGGTGGGGAGGCGCGGGCTGCGCGGCGGCGGGCCGGCCGCTACGGCGACGCCTGGTTTCCCTACTACGTCGACATCACGCCTGACGAGCTGTGCGCCCGGTTCGAGGAGGCCCGCACCTTTGCCGTCGAGGCCGGCCGAGAACCTGAACGGCTGCAGCTGTGCGTCTGCCGGCCGATCGAGCTGACGAGCGAGGCCCAGCCGCAGGATCCCCGCCGTCTCCGGGGCACGCCCGAGCAGCTGGCCGAGGCGCTGCTGGCTTACCGCGACCGAGGCGTCCATCACCTGGCTCTGCAGTTCATGGTCGGCCGCTGGCCGGAGCGCGTGGAACAGATCGAGCGCTTCGGCTCCGAAGTGATCTCGGCCCTGAGCTAGCTGGCTGGTGGACCTCCGCTTGGAGCCGGAGCTGCTCCAAATAGCCGCCGGAGCTCGTCGCCTGGCCGAGGAGCTGCTGGCCCCCCGAGCCCGGCGCTCGGACGAGGAAGGCAGCTTCGAACGCGATCTGGTACCCCAGCTCGGCGCTGCCGGTCTGCTCGACGACCGTTTCAGCGCGCAGGCGACGGCGCTCATCGCAGAGGAGCTGGGCCGGGTCGATTCCAGCGTCCGCGGCTTCGTGACCGTGCAGGCGGGCCTCGTCGGCCACTGCCTGGCCGACTGGGGCACAGAGGCGCAGCAGGAGGCGTGGCTGCACCGGCTCCGGGCCGGCGAGGCCATCGGCTGCTATGCGCTGACTGAACCCGAGGCGGGTACCGATGCGCGCTCGATCAGAACCCGAGCCACGCGGACCGACGATGGCTGGCGCCTGAAGGGCGAGAAGCACTGGATCACCAACGGCGGTGTGGCTGATCTGGGGCTGGTCTTCGCCCGCGCCGAGGAGGGGCTGAGCGCGTTCGTCGTGCCCACCACGACACCTGGTTTCGAGCGCACGCCGATGGCAGGGCGCGAGCTGGGTCATCGCGGCTCCAACCATGCCTTCCTGCGCCTAGAGGTGGCGCTGCCGCAGGAAGCGCTCCTGGGCGAGCCCGGCCAGGGCTTCAAGGTGGCCATGAGCGCGCTGGGCCACGGCCGTCTGGGAGTCGCCGCGGGCGCCGTCGGAGTCCTTCAAGCGTGCCTGGAAGCGACAGTCGACTTCGCCCGCAGAAGAAGGCAGTTCGGGCAGCGCATCGGCGACTTCGGCATGATCCAGGCGGCGCTGGCCGACATGGCCACCGACCTCGCGGCCGGCCGGCTGTTGGTCCGCCAGGCGGCCTGGCTGAAAGACGCCGGCGAAGACAACGCCCAGGCGGTGGCCATGGCCAAGCTCTTCTGTACCGAGGCGGCTCTGCGCGGAGCCGACCAGGCGATCCTCATTCACGGCGCCCGCGGTTACTCGAACGAGTATCCCGTCGAGCGTTACTGGCGCGATGCCAAGGGGATGCAGATCTACGAGGGCACGGCCCACGTGCAGCGCGTCATCCTCGCCCGCCAGCTCCTGGGCCGCGATGAGGGCGGGGCCTCAGGCGGATAGGACGGAGGTCTCCAGCTCGAGCAGCCGGCGCTTCATGTCCAGTCCACCGCCGTAGCCGCGAAGGCGACCGTCGGTGCCGACCAGGCGGTGGCAGGGGATCAGGATGGGCAGAGGGTTGGCACCGTTGGCGCCACCGACCGCTCGCATCGCGGCCGGGAAGCCGCTGGCTGCGGCCACCTGGCTGTAGGTTCGGGTTTGGCCATAGGGAATGCGCTCGACCTCCGCCCAGACCCGGCGCTGAAAGTTCGTGCCCACTGGCGCCAGTCGCGTCTCGAACTGGCGCCGGCGGCCGGCCAGATACTCGTCGAGCTCCTGCTCCAGCTGCTGGACTCTGGCTTCCGAAGACCGCTTGCCAGGAGGACCGGCGGCGGGGTAAAGGAGAGCGGCTAAGCCTGCCTCCGCCCAGACGCTGCCGAAAGTGCCCCAAGCGGTCTCAACGGCCAGTGGCACGCTACCTGTTAAAGGCGATCACGAGGATGACCAGCAGGATGATCAAGCCCACCAGCGCCAGGCCGCCCAGCGCCAAGAGCGCTGCCCGGTTGAAGACACGACCGCTGATCGGCGGCCCCACGGAGTCGGGCCGTCCCGCGACGAGCGGCTGCCCCGGCTCGGGCCCCGCATCAGGTGGTGAGCTGGGCGCGGGCACTGGCGCCGGCAGAGGGGCCGCCTGCCACGGCTCAGCGGTGGGGGCAGTCAGCCCAGGTGGCGCAGCCTCGATCTCGGCCGGCCAGGGGAAGGGCTTGGGCCGAACTCCAGCCGGGTCGGAGGCCTGGAGCTCCGGCTCGGGTGGACGGTCGGGGCCGGACGGCCCCGAAGGAGGCGCCGGAGGTTGATCCGGCCCCGGTGGCCCGGGCGGAGGCGCCGGCGGCCGCTCAGGTTCGATGGGGCCCGCCGCCCGTCCCTCTGGCGCGCGGCCCACAGCCGCACCCGGTTCGCCCTGGGTGGCGCGCTCGGACGTGTGACCCTCAATCGGTCCCAAAGGGAGTCCTTCCTCAGGCATCAGCTTCCACCGTAACGCAAGCGCAAGGCCGCTCCCGATAGGGTATTCGAAATGCTCCGCCAAACTGTCCGGACCGGGCGCTCAGATCGGCAGATCTCGTGACCGAACCGCCCGCCGCCGAGCGGGCTCCGGCTTTGGCCGATGGCACACCCCCCACCACCGCTCTGGCGGCGAGCCCAGAGTTCGACGCCAGGCCCAAGGTGCGCTGGCGGGATCGTCCGCCTCGCTGGTATGTGCAGGTGTCGCTGGTTGTCATCTACTACTGGCTCTACGCCGAGGCGCGGGACTGGCACGGGTCGATTGCTGACGACCCGGATTCGTTCCTCACAGCCCGCGACGACGGCCTCGCCGTCTTGGACATCGAACGGTGGCTGCACATTGACGTCGAGCTGGGTTGGCAGCACGCGTTGCTGCAGGTGCACTGGCTGGTCAAGGGGCTCGACGCCTTCTACGGCAGCGCCCATTTCCTGGTCACGGCGCTGGTCCTCGCCTACCTGCTGCTGCGCGGCAAGCCGGCCGTCTACCGCTATTGGCGAAATGTGCTCGCGCTGGCGACAGGGGTGGCGTTGGCCTGCTTCGCGCTCTTTCCCACGCTGCCGCCGCGGCTGCTGCCATCGCCCTACGGGTACGTCGACACGCTCCATGTGGTCGGCGGCCTCTGGTCATACAACAGCGGCGTCCTGGAGCACATCAGCGACCCCTATGCCGCTCTGCCAAGCTTGCACATCGTGTGGGCCGGGTGGTGCGCACTGGTGCTCTGGCGGCTGCTCCGGGGGCACTGGACGAGATGGTTAGCCGTCGGCTACCCGTTCCTCACGGCGTTTGCGGTGATCGTCACCGGCAACCACTGGATCCTCGACCTGGTCGCCGGCGCCTCGGTGCTGCTAGGGAGCTGGGCGCTGACGGCAGCCCTTCACCGCCGGACGGATCCACTATCGGCGCCCGCCGCGGGGGCTGCTCCCTGGACGCCATCCCACTGACGGCTTTCCGGCGCCGGGCTCAGACCTAGTGCCCCGCTTCCGAAGTTTGCCGGCATCTTGCGGCTCCGGACGACGATGCGGGCGTCATGGGACCCGGCCCGTCGTCGTCACGCATCCACGATGCGCTCCTCCTAGTTCCACCCATTCCTTCGCCTCCTCGTCCGGACCGGCAGCCTTCGGCTGCCTGCCACAATCTGCTCGACCAACATCGAAAGCAGGCCACTAACTGTCGGCGTCCTCGATGCGCGAGAGCACCCAATCGAATCGACCGCTGGTGACAGCCGCCCGGCAGTAGCGGCATTCGCCTACCTGGTTCAACTCCAGCGGCGCGCCGCAGTTCGGGCAGACCCGGTCCTGCAAGCTTCGACTGGTGGTCTGCACGCCCCGACCGCGCTGGAAGGTCCAGAACTCGCTGAAGCGGCTGGGGGACTGGGAACCGAAGATGACCTTGCCTGTCCGCTCGTCGACCTCGTAGTCGGCGCAGGTGGCTGTCACCCTGACGGTGATGTCGTCGAAGGCTTGGCCGTGAGTCACCTTGATCGGAATCAGCTCCTCCAGGCGTAGATCGTCCAGCTTGTTGATCTTGTGGAGCTCGATCAGCTGCTGCACCTGGCTCGACCAGCCGAGGTATAGCCCGGGGCTCATGAAAGGCCGGCTGGAGCTTAGATCCCGCGCCTGCCAGGCCTCCTGCAGCGAGTAGAACGCCTGCTGGCCGCGGCCTCTGAACTGTTCAAAGTCGAACGCAGGATCGGTCGCCTGGATTGCTGCCAGTCCCCGCTCAGGGTCAAGCTCGTCCAAGCCCAAGCCCTGAGCAGTGCTCACACCCTGGAAAGAGGAGCGCTGCATGTTTGTCACCACCCAGTCGTAGCTACCGCTCTGGATCTCGGCTCCGCAGTAGTCGCACTTGCCGTCATCGTTGAGCTTCAGCAGGCCGCCGCAGTTGGGACACTTGCTCGCGGTCGCGCCGCCGCCCTGGACTGTCACCGTGCCCGGCGCTCGCCAGAAGGTCCAGTCCTCCCCCAGCCGGGCATCTTCCTCGCTGCCGGAGATCAGCCGGCCGTCACGATCGTCGTTGAAGTGGACGGCGGCGACGTAGTCGAGGTGCACTGTGACCGACTGCCCGCTCTCCTCCGCCCGAGCCTCGGTAACGGCCAGGCCGCGGACATTCAGGTTCTCCAAGATCGGTCTTTGATGCTGCTCGAGCAGATAGTTCACCTGTTCAGACCAGCTGTTCCAGACCGGCGCGGCCAGGAATGCCCGCGCCGCGTGAACGTTCCGGTCCTGGTAGGCGCGCTGCACGAGCAGGAACGCCATCTGGGCCTTCTGGAGGAAGGTTTCGGGCACGAAGCCAGGGTCGCTGGCCAGGATCGGCTGCAGCAAGGCTGAGTCATACCGCGGCGTTGTCCACCTAAAGTCCTGCGCGCCGGTGGTCGGAAGCGCCGCAGTGTTGCGCCTCATGAAGGAGTGGAAGAACAGGACGCCGACTATTAGCAGCAGGACGCAAAAGAAGCCGAAGCCATCGATGACGCCGCCGCCGACGCCGCCGCCGGTGAAGCC
>QHBT01000024.1 GCA_003244185.1 Candidatus Dormiibacter spiritus
TCGTGCGCTGTTCATGCTAGCCGGTTCGAATTCGGAGCAGGAACGCCGGCAGCGGCAGCGCCTGAACCAGGCAGCACCAGCCAAGCGCCAGCAGGATGCCGCCCACCACGTCGGTCGGCCAGTGCGCCCCGGCCCAAACCCGCCCCATCGCCGCCAGCAGCAATACGGCGACTGCCGCGCTCCAGATCAGCGCCCGCGCCGACCGCCCCCGGCCGACGACCAGCATCACGGCCAGCCACGTGAAGAACACCGCATGACCGCTCGGAAAGCTGAAACCCGCGCTGGTCTGACTGACGTGAACGAGGTTGGCGGAGGGTCGAGGGCGCTGCACGGCAATCTTGAGCAGGGTGTCCCAGAGGCTGGCCAAGGCGGCCAGAGCCAGCCGCAAGCCGGCGCTCCAGCGCCAGACGAGCAGGCACAGCGTCACCGCTATCCCGAGGAGTGCTTGGGGCCAGCCGCCCGACCGATTGGTGAGATCCATCGCCAGGGCCAGCGGTCCCCAACCGGTGGCCTGCACAAGCCGTTCCAGCGGCAGATCGAGAACGCTCAGTCTGAGCGCCCGGCCGGCCCACAGGTCCAGCGCCAAGAGGGCCAGCAAGACGGCGGCGGCCAGCAGCCAAACGGCTGGCGGCCCGCGCCGCGCGGCAGGTTCGGGTTCGCGGGCACGCGCCGCAGCCATCTGCGCACGCAGGCTACGAGTCTGCAGCCCAGGTTGAAGCGGACGGAGATCGCCCGCCCGGGTTAGGCTTCCCCAGGATGGCTGCCAGCGCCCGGGTCCCGGTCCATCACGCGGCCCGCAGCCGCTTCACTCGCGAGCGGCTGGCGCAGATCTACCGCACGGCGTTTGCCAAGCCGGGCTCCGAACGCCTCTTTCTGTCCTCCCTCGCGTTCTTCCTCGCCTTCTTGGTGGTGCGAGGCATCACCATCTCAATCCACGCCAACCTGGGTCCGTTCCGCAACGTGACAGTCGGTGGCACTCACATCCACCACCTGGTTTGGGGCATCTTCCTACTCCTTTTCTGCGGCCTGGGCCTGCTGGCACTGGGCGGACCGGGCGCGCGTTGGTTCCACTCTTGCAGCCGGCTGCTGGCGGTCGGCTTTGGGGTGGGCGCCGCGCTGACGCTTGACGAGTTCGAGCTCTGGCTGCACCTGGCAGACCTCTACTGGGCGCCGCAGGGCAGCGGCAGCATTCGGGCGGTTCTGCTCTTCGGCTCACTGCTGTCGGTGGCCGGTTGGGGCTGGCCGCTGACGCGGCTACTGCTGAAGGAGGTGGCTCACAGCTTCCGCGGCGAGCCGGCGCCCAGCGCCCGGCACCTCTCCCCGCCCTAGCGCGCCACTGACGATGGGCCTTTTCAGAGCGTAGGACCGCTGCTACACTCGCCTCCATGTACCCGGCCAAGTTCGAGTACTTCCCGCCCCGGACGCTCGAGGAGGCGCTCTCGCTCCTGGCAAAGTACGGCGACGAGGGAAAAGTCCTGGCCGGGGGCCAGAGCCTGATCCCCCTCATGAAGCTGCGCTTTGCGGCGCCCCGGGCGCTCATCGACTTGAACCGCATTGAGGGCCTTGACCAGCTGGTCGAAGAGGACGGCGGGCTTCGGATCGGCGCGCTCGTGCGAACCAAGGCCTGCGAGCGCTCCCAGCTGCTCCGCGATCGCTACCGCGCTCTCGCCGACGCCGCCCCCCAGATCTCCGACCCGATAGTTCGCAACCGGGGCACCGTCGTGGGCTCCCTCGCCCACGCCGATCCGCAGGGCGACTGGGGCTCGGTCATGCTCGCCGTGGGGGCCAGGGTCGAGGCCCGGGGATCCGGCGGAACGCGGACAATCCCCATCGAACAGTTCTTCCAGGGCCCCTTCGCCTCGGCGCTCGAGCCAGATGAGATAGTCACCTCGGTGGTTGTGCCCGACCCCGGACCGCGGGCGAGCGGGACCTACCTGAAGCTGGAGCGAAAGGTGGGTGACTTCGCGACAGTCGGTGTCGCCGTCCACCTCTCGCTCGACAATGGGAGGGTCCGCCGAGCCGGGATCGGCCTCACAGCCGTGGCGCCGACGAACGTGAGAGCGACCAAGGCGGAGGAGGCGCTGGCCGGAGCTGAGCTCAACGACGCCTCGATCCGCAACGCGGCCGAGCTCGCAGCACAGGCGGCGGAGCCGCGCAGCGACCTGCGAGGGAGCGCCGACTACAAGCGTCACATAGTCCAGGTGTTCACAGAGCGCGGGTTGCGCACGGCGGCCGAGGCCGCCGGCGCCGCGTAGGAGGGGAAAAGAGATGGCCGAGGAGATCTGTCCGAGCTGTGGAGCAGTGGTGCCCCGCGAGGCAGGACAGCATGCAATGAGCCCCAGCGCCGGCGTTGTCGAGTGTCCCAGCTGCGGCGCCAAGGTCACCCTCGCCAAGCCCGGCAGCCGAAGCGAGGACGAAGCGGCAGAGCCAAGTCCGGATGCTGCCACCACCCTCGGGTCGCGCGGAGGTGAGACGGGAGCCGACGATTACTTCAGCGGCGAGGAGTCGCTCGGAGGCGTCATGAAGGAAGTGGAGGAGAAGGAAGGCGGATGAACGAGCAGGCAGCGCCGGTAGGTGGCGAGCCACAGATGCGGCGCCGGGTCGAGCTGGTAGTCAACGGCCAGCGGCGCTCCGCCGAGATCGAGAACCGGCTCCTGCTCGTCCACTTCCTGCGTGAGACACTCGGCCTGACAGGGACCCATGTCGGCTGCGACACCACCAGCTGCGGGGCCTGCACAGTCCGCCTCCAAGGCACGCCTGTGAAGTCCTGCACCATGTTCGCCGTCCAGGCGGACGGTCTGGCGGTGACGACTGTCGAGGGCCTGGCGCAAGGTGGAAAGCTGAATCCCGTGCAGGAGGGGTTCAAGGAAGAACACGGCCTGCAGTGCGGCTTCTGCACGCCGGGCATGATGCTGGTCTCCGCCGCCCTGCTCGAGGAGAACCCGAACCCGACCGAGGAGGAGATCCGCTTCGCCATCTCCGGCAACATCTGCCGCTGCACCGGCTACCAGAACATCGTGAAGGCAGTCCAGTGGGCGGCCCAGAAGACCCAATCCGAGCAAGCAGCCACCACAGTGGCCTGAGGAGGACTCGATGGCTGTTGTCGAAGAGAAGGTGACGACCTGGCTGGGGCGCAGCGTCAAGCGAAAGGAGGATGACCGCTTCCTCCAGGGCCGGGGCAACTACATCGAGGACATCAAGCTGCCCGGCATGCTCTACATGGCCATCCTGCGCAGCCCGTACGCCCACGCCCGCATCCTCTCGATCGACACAGCGGCGGCGATGCAGGTGCCCGGCGTGGTCGCAGTCGTCACCGGCGCCGACCTGGTGGCCCACAAGCTCGCCTGGATGCCCACCCTGTCAGGCGACACCCAAGCCGTGCTCGCCACCGACAAGGTGCGCATGCAGGGCCAGGAGGTCGCCTGCGTCATCGCCGAAGACGTCTACACAGCGCATGACGCCCTGGGCCTGATCGACGTCGATTACGAGCCCCTTCCCGTGGTCACCAATCCCCAGCAGGCCTTGGCGGAGGGCGCGCCGGTGATCCGCGACGATAAGGAGGGCAAGACCGATAACCGCATCTACCACTGGGAGGCCGGGGACCAGGGAGCCACCGAGCGCGCGTTCGCTCAGGCCGACCGGGTGGTCAGCATTGGCATGCACTACCCGCGCTGTCACCCGTCGCCGCTCGAATGCTGCGGCTGTGTTGCCGACGTGAATCCCGCTTCCGGCAAGGTCACCATCTACATGACCTCGCAGGCGCCTCACGCCCACCGGACGGTGTTCGCGCTCGTCACCGGTCTGCCCGAACAGAACATCCAGATCATCTCGCCGGATTTGGGCGGCGGCTTCGGCAACAAGGTCCCGATCTACCCTGGCTATGTGGTGGCGACAGCCGCTTCGCTCCTGATCGGGCGCCCTGTGAAATGGATCGAGGACAGGACCGGCAACCTGATCTCCACCGGCTTCGCGCGCGACTTCTACATGGACGGCGAGCTGGCGCTGAGACAGGACGGCAAGATGCTCGGGCTGCGCGTCAACATGCTCTCGGACCAGGGCTACGCGTACGCCGACGCCCAGCCGAGCAAGTTCAAGGCAGGCTTGTTCCACGTGGTCACCGGCTCCTATGACATCCCCGCCGCGCACGTCGTCACCGATGGCGCGTACACGAACAAGGCGCCGGGCGGAGTCGCCTACCGCTGCTCCTTCCGGGTCACTGAGGCATCCTTCTTCATCGAGCGCCTGGTCCAGAAGGCGGCGTACGAGCTCGGTCTCGACCCGGCCGAGCTGCGGCGCTTGAACTTCATCCAACCCGAGCAGTTCCCCTACACGTCGGCGACGGGCTTCGTCTACGACTCGGGCGACTACGAGCGGGCGCTTGACCTGGCGCTGGAGAAGGTCGGCTACCGCGAGCTGCGCCAGGAGCAGGCGAAGCTTCGCCAGGAGGGGAAGGGCAAGCTCCTCGGGATCGGGCTTGCCAGTTTCACCGAAGTCGTTGGGGCGGGACCGGGCAGACAGTTCGACATCCTCGGCATCAGAATGTTCGACTCGGCCGAGCTGCGGGTCCATCCGACCGGCAAGGCGATCCTGAAGCTGGGGGTGAAGTCACAGGGGCAGGGGCACGAGACCACGTTTGCGCAGATCGTCTCGAACGAGCTCGGCATCCCGCCGCAGGACGTCATGGTCCAGGAGGGCGACACCGACAACACTCCCTACGGCCTTGGCACCTACGCCTCCCGCAGCACCCCCACCGGCGGCGCGGCGACTGCAGTCGTGGCGCGCGAGCTGCGCGAGAAGGCGAAGCGGATAGCCGCCCATCTGCTCGAGGCGGCAGCCGAGGACCTGGAATGGGAGCTGGGGCGCTTCTTCGTCCGCGGCACGCCGGATCGGGGCGTCACCATCCAGGACGTCGCCTTCGCCGCTTACACGAACCTGCCCGAGGGGATGCAGGCGGGGCTCGAGGGAGTCCACTACTACGATCCACCCAACATGACCTATCCCTTCGGCAGCTATGTGGTGGTTGTCGACATCGATGCGGGCACCGGCCAGTGGAAGGTGCGTCGGGTGGTCGCGGTCGACGACTGCGGCGTTCGGATCAACCCCATGATCGTCGAGGGACAGATCATGGGCGGTCTCACCGAGGGGCTGGGTATGGCGGCTATGGAGCTGATCACCTTCGACGAGGAGGGCAACTGCATAGGCTCGAACTTCATGGACTACCTGCTCCCGACCTCCATGGAGACGCCCCACTTTGACCTCTTCGAGACAGTCACCCCTTCACCGCACCATCCCATCGGCTGCAAGGGAGTCGGTGAGTCAGCGACGGTTGGCTCTCCCGCGGCCTACGTCAACGCGGTCATCGACGCGCTGGCGCCGTATGAGATCACGAACATCGACATGCCTGTGACCTCTGACAAGGTCTGGGAGGCGCTGCGCTCGAAGGGGGTGGGCGCGTAAAAGACGAGACTCTGAGCCTCCTGGCGGAGTATGTGGCCGCGGGCACGCCATGCGCGCTGGCCACCGTAGTCAGCTGCCGACCGCCGACCTCCGCCCACCCTGGCGACAAGGCGGTCATCACCGCCGACGGGCGGTTGCGCGGTTGGATCGGGGGTAGCTGCGTGGATTCGCTGGTGCGCCGGGAGGCGCTGCGAGTGCTGGCTGAGGGCCACTCGAGGCTGGTGCGCACCGTGGCCGGCGAGGAGGTGGGGGAAAGCCGCCGGCCCGGGGAGCTGACTCTGGCCACGACGTGCCCGAGCGGTGGCTCGGTGGAGGTCTTCATAGAGCCGCAGCTGCCGCGTCCACTGCTGCTGGTCTTCGGCGCCAGCCCCGCCGCTCGAACGCTCCTTCGGCTGGGCGGCGCCACAGGCTTTCGAACCTGCCTCATCCATCCCGGGGCTCGGCCCGAGGATTTCTCGGAAGCCGACCTGGTGCTGGCCGGCCTCGACTTGGCGGCCGCCGCCCCAGGGCCTGACAGCTGGGCGGTGGTGGCGACGATGGGCCACTACGACGAGGACGCGGTCGAAGCCGCCCTGGCCCACCCGGAGGTGGACGTGGCGCTGGTGGCTAGCGACCGCCGCGCCGGCGCTGTGCGCGCCGCCCTCCGGCAACGCGGGCTGCCCGAGGCGACCCTGGCGCGGGTGCGGGCGCCGGCGGGCAGGCTCCGCGCCGGCAGCCAGGAGGAGATCGCCCTCCTGGCCCTGGCCGAGTTGGTGACCCGGCGCCACCAGGTGTCTCGCCCCAGGCTGCTGCCCGAGGCTCCGGTCTTCGCCACCGATCCGGTCTGCGGCATGACGGTGGAGGTCGGGGTCGGAGAGCAGACAGACCATGCCGGCGCCACCTACCACTTCTGCTCCGCTGCCTGCCGAGACCAGTTCCAGCTGCAGCCAGAGCGGCACCTTAGGGCAGCTGAAGCCTAGAGGTGACTGTGCCGGGAGGAAGGTCGGCGGGGCTGGTGCTCGCCGCCGGCGCGTCGAGCCGCATGGGCAGTCCCAAACAGCTGCTGCCGCTGAACGGCCGCCCCCTGCTGGAGGTGGTGGTCGCCGAGGTGTCAGCTTCCCGACTGGACCAGGTGCTGGTGGTCTTGGGCGCCGGTGCGGATGAGCTGCTGCGGCGCGTGCAGCTCGGCCGCGCCCAACCGCTGGTCAACGCTGATCACGCCTCAGGCATGAGCTCATCCTTGCAGGCCGGCCTGCGTGCCCTGCCGGCGGAAGTGGAGCGGGCGGTGGTCATCCTCGGCGATCAGCCGGCCATCTCAGCTGCGCTGCTGGATGAGCTGCTGGACTTGGAGGAGAGCTCCGGCCTGCCGGCGGCCGCCTTCAGCTTTGACGGCCTCCTGCACCCCCCCGTCCTGCTGCGCCGTGAGCTCTGGCCCGATCTGATGTCATTGGAGGGCGACGTGGGCTGCCGGCGCCTGATTCGCGCCCGCCCCGAGCTGGTGGCGGCGCTGCCGGTGGCGGGAAGCTCCCGGCATCCCATCGACGTGGACACGCCGGCCGACTATGAGCGGCTGCTGACCTCAGAAGCCTGGACGGCCCGCCGCTAGGTTCATCCGCTCGGTTGGTCATCGCTCACTAGCGTTGCCCGCAGCCTTTGTAGGGCAGTGACCAAACCTGAACTGGGTGAGGCTGTAGCATCCTAAATCGACATGCGCCGCCGAGCAGACAACGCCCTCCAACTCGGAGTACTCATTCGCCTTCTCCAGGTGGGGGCAGTCGCGTCCTGAGCGTTTCTTAGACACCGACTCTGAGCCCCCCACCGCAAGGGAGGGGGCTTTTTTGTTGCAGCCGACAAGCAGATAAAGCGAGAGAAGAGTGAAGCAATGACCGGAGCCGACATCCTGCTGGAAGCCCTTGAACGGGAAGGTGTGGACACCATCTTTGGCTACCCGGGCGGTGCGAACCTCCCGATCTACCAGCGGCTGCACGCGCATCCTAGGCTGCGCCACATCCTGGTGGGTCACGAGCAGGGTGCCGCCCACATGGCCGACGGCTACGCGCGCGCCTCCGGCCGGCCAGGAGTCGTCTTCGCCACCAGTGGCCCGGGTGCGCTCAACACGATCACGGGCCTGGCGACAGCCTTCATGGACTCGGTTCCACTCGTGGCGGTCACGGGTCAGGTCGCCAGCGGCATGGTTGGTCGAGACGCGTTCCAGGAATCGGACGTGATCGGCTGCAGCCAGCCGGTCACCAAGCACAACTACCTGGTCACTCGGGTGGAGGACATCGCACCTGTGCTGAAGGAGGCGTTCTACATAGCCACGAGCGGCCGGCCCGGCCCAGTACTGATCGACATCTGCAAGGACGCCCAGCAGGCGGAATGTGAGCCGGCCTGGGAGGAGCGCATCCAGCGGCCCGGCTATCGACCTGCCTTTGAGCCCGATCTAACCCAGGTCGAGCTTGCCGCCGCCGCGCTGGCGCGAGCTGAGCGGCCGGTCATCCTGGCTGGACACGGAGTGCTGCTGAGCAGCGCCGAGCAGGAGCTCATCGCCGTCGCCGAGAAGGCGGTAGTTCCGACCGGCACCACCCTGCTGGGAGTGGGCGCGTTTCCGGTCAGGCATCCGCTATCCCTGCACATGACAGGGTTCATGGGCACCGGTTGGAACCTGAAGGCTGTGCAGAACGCCGACCTCCTGATGTGTGTCGGCATGCGGGTGGACGACCGCGTCACCGCCAAGCTCAACGATTGGGCGCCCCGGGCGGAGACGTTCATCCACGTCGACATCGACCGCTCCGAGATGGGCAAGAACGTGCGGCCGCACCTGGAGGTGGTGGCGGACGCCGGGACCGCGCTGAGGGCGATGCTGCCGCACCTCGAGGCGCCGCCCGCAAGTCGCGGCGCCTGGCTGACTCAGATTGATCGCTGGCGCGAGGAGCATCCGCTCCGATACGCGAGGTCCAACGGCCATCTGCAGCCGCAGGACGTGATGATCGCCATGTATGAGCGCTGCGCCGATGAGGCCATCGTCGTCGCGGATGTGGGCCAGAACCAGATCTGGGCGGCGCTCTGGTGGAACTACCTGAAGCCTGGTCTGTTCATCAATTCAGGGGGCGCCGGCACCATGGGCTTTGCGCTGCCGGCCGCCATCGGGGCCAAGTTCGCGCGACCGGAAAAGGCTGTCTGGTGCGTAGCCGGGGAGGGCGGTTTCGTGATGACCGCTCAGGAGCTGTCGGTGGCTGTCAAGCATCAGCTCGACGTGAAGATAGTGCTGCTCAACAACTTCTGCCTGGGCATGGTGCGTCAGTTCCAGGACGACTTCTACGGTGGGGTCCGCTCAGAGGTCGACCTGCGTCACCTGCCTGATTTCGTGAAGCTGGCCGACGCCTACGGGCTGGCCGGAATCAAGGTCGAGCGGGCGGAACAACTCCCGGAGGCTTTCGACTTCGCGCAGAGAACACCCGGTCCTGTGCTCATCGACTTTCGCATCGACCCGGCCGCCAACGTCTATCCAATAGTGCCGCTGGGGGCGGGTTTGAACGACTTTTGGGAGCAGCCCGATGATTACGCCTGAGGTGGTCGACACCCGGCGGCTCCGGGTCGTGACTGCCATAGTCCAGGACCACCCGGGAGTCCTCTCCCGGGTCAGCGGCATGGTTCGCCGGCGGGGATTCAACATCCAGGGGCTGACGGTCGGTCCCACCGGGGTGCCCGGTCGCTCACGCATGACTCTCACTGTTGATGCCGGCCACGCCGAGACCGACCAGGTGGAGAAGCAGCTGGACCGGCTGATCGAGGTGATCGAGATCCGCGACGTCACGGATTCACCCAAGCTTCTCCGCGAGCTGGCCATTGTCAAGGTGTCGGTAACCGGGGAGCAGCGGGAGCAGACGACAAGGGAGGTCCAGAGCTTCGGCGGTCGGCTGCTGGCCGCCAATGAAGCACTGGTCATCTACGAGCTGAGCGGTGAGTTCGACGCAGTCGAAAAGTTTCTGGGGGTCATGCGCCCGCTGGGCATGGTGGACATTGCCCGCTCAGGGCCTGTCGCCATGACCAGCCTGGGTGGACTGGAGGAGGGACAATAGCGTGAAGTCGGATCGAGTGTTCATATTCGACACCACGCTCCGCGACGGGGAGCAGTCGCCCGGCTTCGGCTTGGACCACGACGCCAAGCTGCGGTTGGCGCGCCAGCTGGAGCTCCTCGGTGTGGACGTCATCGAAGCCGGCTTCCCCATCTCCTCGCCGGGCGATTTCGAAGCCTGCCGCGAGATCGCCAGGGAAATCCGAGAGCCTGTCATCACAGCCCTGGCCCGGGCTGTGCGCAAGGACATCGACGCGGTCTGGGGTGCGATCCGAGACGCTGAGCGGGCTCAGATCCACATCGTGCTGTCGGTCTCCGACATCCACATCGAGCGCAAGCTGGGACTCAGCCGCGAGCAGGTGCTGCAGCGCGGGGTGGAGGCAGTCGAGTACGCCCGCTCCCTCTGCGATGAGGTGGAGTATTCACCGGAGGACGCCGGCAGGTCAGACCCGGACTACCTCGTGGAGACCGTGGAGCGTGTCATCGACGCCGGTGCCACGACCATCAACATCCCGGACACGACAGGCTACTGCCTGCCGGGAGAGTTTGGCGGTCTCATCCGCTACGTCGTGGAGAACGTGCGCAACGCGGATCAGGCCATCTTCTCGGTGCACTGCCACAACGATCTCGGGCTGGCCACGGCCAACTCGATGGCAGGCCTGGAGAACGGGGCCCGGCGGGTGGAGTGCACTGTCAACGGTATCGGGGAACGAGCCGGCAACACGGCACTGGAGGAGATCGCGATGCTGCTGGCGGTGCGCCAGCCGCTGCTCGGCCTGGAGACAGGCATCGACACCTCGCAGATAGTGCCCACCTCGCAGCTGTTGACAGCGCTGACCGGCGTCGAGGTCCAGCCCAACAAGGCGGTGGTGGGAGCCAACGCCTTCGCCCATGCCTCGGGCATCCATCAGGATGGCGTGCTGAAGGACCGGCTCAATTACGAGATCATGCGGCCGGAAGACGTCGGCTGGGACGACAATCGGATAGTGCTCACCGCCCGCTCGGGCCGGCATGCGTTCCGCCATCGCCTCGGCCGCCTCGGCCTGGAGCTGCCTCCAGACCGCCTGGATTGCGCCTGGGAGGAGTTCCTTCGGTTCGCCGATCACCGGAAGGTCGTGACCGACGCGGACCTTCAAGGACTGTTCAGCGCAGCTGTCTGAAAGCCGCCAGCGGAGCCCTGTACACTCGCCGGGCGGCTGGCACGCGAAGGTCATTAGGGAGTCGGAGGAGTCTGCGCATGCGTCGTCTCATCAATGGCTGGGTGGTCGCCGTGGCCAGTCTTGGGCTCGTGCTGGCATCCGGCTGTGGCCTGCTGCCTGGCGGGCTGCCTGGTGGTGGGGGTTCCTCGGCCAGCTGCGTGGTGGATTTCAAGTACTTTAACGTTGAGGCGTCCGGCGACAAGGCAGCGGTGGATGCGTTCTGCAAGTCGTCGACCGAGGCGAAGATCGACAAGCCGCAGGGGGACAAGGTGTGTACCCACGACATCAGTCAGGGCGGTAGGAAGTTCACGGTGAGCGTGTACGTGCGGCCTGACGCAGACCAGATCAGCCATGATGCGGCGAACCGCCTCTGCCAGACCTACGCCGCCATGCACTGAGCAGCGGCGGCGTCGGGAATAGGTCGGCGCCGTGACTCGTTGCGCCAGCGCAGCGCCGTCGAAGCAGCCAGAGGAGAGAGGACATGCCTGAAGCCGTGATAGTCGCCGCCGGCCGCTCACCCATCGGCCGCGCCTTCAAGGGCCACCTGGTCGGGATGCGGCCGGACGACCTGGCGGCTCAGGTGACGCTCAAGGTGCTGGAGCAGGTGCCGCAGGTGCAGGCGCCGATGATCGACGACCTGATCTGTGGCTGCGGCCTGCCGGCCGGGGAGCAGGGGTTCAACCTGGGCCGGGCGGTGAGCATCCTGGCGCGGCTCAACACACCCGGCACGACTGTGAATCGCTACTGCTCGAGCTCGCTGCAGACGACTCGCATGGCTGCCCACGCCATCCGCGCCGGCGAGGGCGACATCTTTCTCTCGGTCGGCGTGGAATCGGTTTCGCGCTTCGGCAGCGGGTTCGCCGACAGTCCTGACGCGCGGAATCCGCTGCTCATGCCTGGGAACGAGGGGGGCTATCCGGATCTCTACATCGAGATGGGCCAGACTGCCGAGAACGTCGCCGAGCGCGAGGACGTGAGCCGCGAGGAGATGGACCAGTACGCCGCCAAGAGTCAGAACGCGGCTGTGAAGGCCCGCGATGACGGATTCTTCGCCCGTGAGATCGTCCAGGTCCAGCTCCCGGACGACGACATCTTCAGCGCCGATGACGGTCCCCGGCCCGGCACCACTGTGGAGGTGCTGGCGATGCTGAAACCTGCGTTCCGCGAGAACGGTCGGGTGACTGCGGGCAACTCCTGCCCGCTGAATGACGGCGCGGCTGCTGTGGTTGTCATGTCAGATGCCAAGGCGAAGGAGCTGGACATCACGCCGCTGGCCCGCATCGTGAGCACGGGTGTAAGTCAGCTGGAGCCCGAGTTGATGGGCCTGGGGCCCATCGGAGCTTCCCGCCAGGCGCTGAGGCGGGCCCGCATGTCGATCGAGGACATCGATGTGGTGGAGCTCAACGAGGCCTTTGCGGCCCAGGTCATCCCAGCGGCCCGCGCGCTTGACGTTGACCCCTTCAGTGCCAAGCTGAACCCGCACGGAGGAGCCATCGCCCTGGGCCATCCCTTCGGCATGACCGGCGCCCGCATCCTGTGCACCCTGCTGAACGATCTGCGCAGCCTTGACAAGACTTACGGTCTGGAGACCATGTGCGTGGGCGGCGGTCAGGGCATGGCGATGATAGTGGAGCGCCTGAGCTAGGCGTCAAGCTGTGCCCCTGCCAAAGCGTCTCGCCCGCTTCAACCGCCGGGTGACCAATCGTGTGTTGGGACCGCTGGCGGGCCGGGCACCCTGGTTTGGGTTGGTCGGCCATCGCGGGCGGCTCTCGGGGCAGTTTTTATGGACACCTGTCAACGTCTTCTGCATTCCGGAGGGCTACGTAATAGCGCTCATGTACGGTCAGGACAGTCAGTGGGCACGGAATGTACTTGCCGCGCAGCGGTGTGTCCTGAAGACGCGGCGAGGAGAGGTGCACCTTCGTGAACCTCGCGTGGTGCGGGATCCTGGCCGCCGCCTGGTGCCTGCCGCGATCCGGCCGATCTTACGTGCGCTTGACGTCGAACACTTTCTGGTCGCTTGGCCCGCTACTCCGGAGTAGGCTGGCCGGGCAGGCAGTCCGAGCAGACGCGAAGGAGAACGCAAACAGGTGGAAAGAACCCAGGCGGTTAGTGTCCAGGCACGTGGTG
>QHBT01000059.1 GCA_003244185.1 Candidatus Dormiibacter spiritus
CCTTGTTACGACTTCACCCCCCTTACCGCGCACTCCTTCGGCACCTCCGTCCCTTACGGGTTCGGCCAGCGACTTCGGGAGCACGAGACTCGGGTGGTGTGACGGGCGGTGAGTGCAAGGCCCGGGAACGTATTCACCGCAGTGTGCTGACCTGCGGTTACTAGCAACTCCGACTTCATGCAGGCGGGTTGCAGCCTGCAATCCGAACTGGGACCGGCTTTAAGGGATTGCCTTCACGTCGCCGTGTCGGAACCCGTTGTACCGGCCATTGTAGCGTGTTTCTAGCCCTGGACATAAAGGGCATGCTGACTTGACCTCGTCCCCACCTTCCTCCGGGTTTCGCCCGGCAGTCTCCCTAGAGCATTCAACTAAGGACAGGGGTTGCGCTCGTTGCGGGACTTAACCCAACACCTCACGGCACGAGCTGACGACAGCCATGCACCACCTGTGCATGTGTCCCTTGCGGGAAGCCACAGCTTTCACCATGGTTTCACAAACATGTCAAGCCCAGGTAAGGTTCTTCGCGTTGCATCGAATTAAAGAACACGCTCCGCTGCTTGTGCGGGCCCCCGCCTATTCCTTTGAGTTTTAACCTTGCGGCCGTACTTCCCAGGCGGCGAACTTAATGCGTTAGCTCCGGCACTGACGAGGTCAATCTCACCAACACCTAGTTCGCAACGTTTAGGGCGTGGACTACCCGGGTATCTAATCCGGTTCGCTCCCCACGCTTTCGCGTCTCAGCGTCAGTTACAGGCCAGGCAGTCGCCTTCGCCACTGGTGTTCCTCACGATATCTACGCATTCCACCGCTACACCGTGAATTCCACTGCCCTCTCCTGCACTCTAGCCAGGCCAGTTAGCGATGCAGTTTCCGGGTTGAGCCCGGAGATTTCACATCACTCTTGACCAGCCGCCTACACGCGCTTTACGCCCAGTAAATCCGAGTAACGCTTGCCCCCTACGTATTACCGCGGCTGCTGGCACGTAGTTAGCCGGGGCTTTCTTGGAGGGTACCGTCCGTTCTCTTCCCCTCCGACAGTGGTTTACATCCCGAAAGACTTCATCCCACACGCGGCGTCGCTCCGTCAGGCTTTCGCCCATTGCGGAAGATTCCTTACTGCTGCCTCCCGTAGGAGTCGGGGCCGTGTCTCAGTCCCCGTGTGGCTGGTCGTCCTCTCAGACCAGCTACCCGTCAATGCCTTGGTAGGCCGTTACCCCACCAACTAGCTGATAGGCCGCGGGCCCACCCCAAAGCGCATTGCTGCTTTTCTCATCGAAGATGTCTTCGATGACCACATGCGGTATTAGCACCGATTTCTCGATGTTATCCCCCACTTTGGGAAAGGTTGCCCACGTGTTACTCACCCGTTCGCCGCTAGGAACCCATCTCTCTTGCGAGAAATGAGCCCTCGCTCGACTTGCATGTATCAGGCGCGCCGCCAGCGTTAACCCTGAGCCAGGATCAAACTCTCCGTCTAAAGCAAGGACCCCAGGACATCGCAGTCCTGAGTCCGTTTGGACTCTTTAAGTCCTTCTCACTCTTCAGTTGTCAAAGTGCTGGCCGCCCCTTCCGACCCTGGCCCTTTGGATCGCGCGAAGGCCTTCAAAAGACCTCAACCAAACCCGGCGCAGGGCGCACAAAGCCTTCTCGGCGGAGGCGCAACGTCAATTGTACACCGCCGCGGCGGGCTTCAAACCCTTCCCGGGCGGCTCATCGTCTCGCGTCCGGCCGGCTCAGTGCCCGCCCAGCGCGAAAGATGATGGTAACACCTTCCAGTCACCCGTGCCGCGGCTGGTACAGCTGACTAGAAGGCGCGCCGACCGCTCAGGGCACGGGCCAGGGTCAGCTCGTCGGCGTACTCCAGGTCGCCGCCAACAGGCAACCCGTGAGCGGGTCGGGTCACCTGTACGCCGAGCGGCGACAGGGCTCGCAGCAGGTAAACGGCAGTCGCCTCGCCCTCGATGTCGGCATCCGTGGCGATGATGACCTCCCGCACGCCTCCGCTCCGCACCCGCTCGACCAGCTCCGGAACGTGGATGTCGGCGGGACCGACCCCATCGATCGGTGAGATGACACCGTGCAGCACGTGGTACAGGCCGTGGTACTCGGCTGTCCGCTCCACTGCGAGGAGGTCGAGCGGCGTTTCCACCACGCACAGCTGCGTCGGCTCCCGGCGCGGGGAGAGACAGATCGAACAGCGCCTGCCTTCGGCTATGTTCCAGCACTCTTCGCAGTAGCCGATCCGGCTCTTGACGTCCATCACCGCCTGCGCCAGGGCCTCCGCCTGCGAGCGGTCGGAACGGAGGATGAAGAAGGCCAGGCGCTGGGCGGTCTTGGGACCCACGCTGGGCAGGCGCGACAGCTCCCTGATCAGCTGCTCCAGGGGCAGTGGCAGCTGCAGCATCTTATCAGAGGGTCGCGGAGGGGCGCCGGCTCAGATCAAGCCCGGCGGCAGGCCCAGGCCGGCCGTCACCGCCTGCATGCGGGAGGCGGCCAGCTCCCGTGAGTGGTCCAGACCCTCGTTGACTGCGGCCAGGATCAGGTCCTGCAGCATCTCCAAGTCGTCCGCCACCTCGGCATCGATCTCGATCGACACCAGACGCTGCTGGCCGGAGACCACTGCTTTGACAGCGCCCCCACCTGCTGTACCTTCCACGGTGGCCGCCTCCAGCTCGCCCTGGACCTGCGCCATGCGCGCCTGCATCTTCTGGACCTGCTGCATCATCTTCATCTGGTTCTGCACTTGGACAGCTCCTTCTTGCCTGTAACTGGCTCTACAGCTCTGACTTGGAACCGGCTCTGGGACCAGGCATCTGCTTCACCCGCAGCACCTTGCCCTCCAGCTCCCGGATGGCCGCCTTGACGAGAGGATCATCCTCCGGCGACTGCGCCCCCGTCGCGGCGGCGGTCCGCACGGCGGGCGGCTTGGCGTCCTGAAGCAGAAACTCGACGGTGGCCGCTTCCCCCAACCAGGCCCTGACAGGCGGCGCTATCTCGCCGGCATTCTCCTGCGCCATTTTGTGGTGGAAGGCGTACGCGAACGTGAGGCTGAGCCGGGAACCGGAGACCGCCGGCTGCGCGTCACGGAAGTAGGCCTTCATCTTCGGCGAGAGCTGTTCCAGCACTCCGCGCCAGCCCTCGACAGCATCACTCGAGGGGCTCGCTCCGACCGGCGCTAGAGCTGACTGCGGAGCCGGGGCGGGATCGCCGGCAGGCGCTGGGGCGGGGCTCCCGGCGGGCCCCGGGGCGGCGATCTCCCTCAGCGAGGGGGCGCCGGTCTCTGTCACAGGTTCAGAGACTGCCGCCGGGGCGGGCAAGGGCGGGGGCTTCGGCGGGGCCGCGGTCTCGCTCTGGGCGACCACCTGGGTCGACTGCTCGACGCCAGCCGCAACCCCGCCGGCTGCCTGAGAGCCGCCAGGGGCCGCATTCGCCGCCAGGCGAACCAGCGCAGCCTCGACCAGGAAGCGCGGCTCGCCGTGCCTTCTCACCTCACCGTCCAGGTGAAGGAGGGAATCGAGCGCCGACGACAGCCACGCCCGGCAGCCTTCTTCCCGGCGTTCGATCGCCAGCAGGAGGAGGTCGCGACAGCGCTCCATCAGGCCCCGCACAAGCTGCCGCAGCTCGCCGCCGGCCTCGTAGACGCTGGCCAGTTCGCTCAGCGCCTCGCTCGCCCGGCCGGCCAGCACGAGGTCGAAGATGCGCTCCACCTGGCGGGGGTCGGCCAGACCCAGCAGGTCCCGGGCGGCCGACCCGGTGATCGTCTCGCCGGCGACCGGAACCAGCTGATCGAGCAGGCCGATGGCGTCGCGCATGGAGCCCTGGGCGACCTTGGCCATGAGGCTCAGCGCGGCCGGCTCGACCTGGATGCCCTCCAAGCGGGCCACGTGCTGGAGACGACCGGTGATCTGCTCGTCGTTGAATCGACGAAAGTTGAACTGCTGGCAGCGGCCGACCACTGTCGCCGGCACCTTGTTCGCCTCGGTAGTGCAGAGCACGAAGACCACGTGGGGCGGCGGCTCCTCCAGCGTCTTCAGAAGAGCGTTGAACGCCTCTGTCGTGAGCATGTGCGCCTCGTCGATGATGTAGATCTTGCGCCGGCCCAGCGCGGGGGCCAGATTGACCTTCTCCCGCAGGTCGCGGATCTCATCGATGCCCCGGTTGGAGGCGGCGTCGATCTCGATCAGATCCAGGGCTGTACCGTTCTGGATCTGCCGGCAGGACTCGCACCGGTTGCAAGGCTCCACGCTCCCGGATACCCGCTGAAGGCAGTTGACGGCCTTGGCCAGCAGCCGGGCGGCGGACGTCTTCCCGGTCCCTCGGGTGCCGGCGAAAAGATAGGCGTGGGCCACCCGATCGCCCCCGATCGCGCCTTGCAGGGCGCGTCTGGTCGCCTCCTGCCCCACCAGGTCCGCGAAGGTCTGCGAGCGGTACTTGCGGTAGAGGGTCTGGTAGGTCACGGTTCTCGGCGGCTGTTCGGGGTTGCTTTTCGTTTCACAGAGCTGGGCTATGGCCGCGCACCCCGTTTCGATCCCTGAGCTCCTGCGGCACGCGAACTAGAGACTCCAGCCAGAATGGCTGCGGCACCCTCGGGCGGCCTCCTTACCGCTGCTTCCTTCCGGACCTGACGGGGTTCGGAGACCCGAGCTGCGCAGGTCCCAGCCTTCAACGCCTTCTTTCCGCGTCCGTTCAAAAGATCCGGACCTCGACGGGGAATTCAACCCGGCTATGGCGGATTGCCGGTGCAGGGAACCGCCAGCTCCCCATCTAGCGCGACCATCTCTAACTCTACCCGTGGTCAGGCCCGGCCGACAGCGCCGATCGGTTGACCCAGGCCAGGTTCAGCAGGGCGGCCGCCGCCGAGAGTGGGATCAACACCTCGGCCGCCAGCTTGAGCCAGGCTGCGTCCCTGCCCAACGCCGCCCAGGCCGCCAATCCGATCAGCAGGAGGGCTATGGCCGCAGTTGAGACCTGGCCCGCCGGGGTGTGTTTCAGCACCGGTTGGCGGCCCAACAGGAGCAGAAGGCCGCCGCCGATCGCCGGCAGCAGGTAGCGCAGAATCACCAGGACTGCCAGCCAGAGCGGGTAGAGGCCCGAAAGCGCCAGTCCGACAGCGGCGCTGCCGAAGAGCAGCCCATCCACCACGGGGTCGAGCGCCCCGCCCAGGCGCGTGGGCTGCTCCCAGCGCCGGGCGGCGAAACCATCCGCCAGGTCGGTGGCGCCAGCCAGGAGCACCACCAGCGCCAGCGGCAGCAGCGCGCGGGTTGCTCCCAGTCCCAGCGCCGGCCCCGCCAGATAGGCGCGCCCGAGCGAGATCTGATTGGCGAGCCCCGGCAGGTAGAGCCCGGCCGCGGCCACCGCGAGCGCCGCCAATGCCAGCCAGGGCAGGGCCGGCGGCCTTGCCGCGAGCAGCCACAACGCAGTGGCGCTCAGGTAGGCAAGCGAGGCGCCGACGCTCAGCGGGCGGGGCCGGAGTAGCGGCCGCCGGCTAGCGCGTACAGCTCTCAAGACGAGGGGACGATAGCTCTCTCCCAGGGTGCACCTTGCGAGCACCATAGACGAAACGTTCGTAGGCAGCCTCCCGGCTCGTGGCTCCAGCCGCCGGCGCGATGTGGCGGCTTCCGAGAGCACCCGCTGCCATCGCTTTTCAGCCGCCCCTACCTACCACGTCGGCACGTCGTGACCATGTCGAGACTAGCGGAGGCCGAGAGCCGCGGCGCCCTGGCTGGCCAGGCTGTGGATGGGGAACGCGAACAGACCGTAGCCCAGCACCAGAACCGCCGGCAAGAGCGCGCTCACAGTCCAGACGGGCGCCGGCCGGGGACCGCGGCGCGGCGGTTCTGGGGCCGCCTCCAGGTAGCTGCGAGCCAGCGTCCGGATCACTCCGTAGAGACCTGCCATCCAGCCCAGGAGGCCGGCCGCCAAGACCCAGCCGAGATCTGACCGGATCAGTTCGGCAGCCACCGCAAACTCGCCGAAGAACCCGCCCAGCGGCGGCGCTCCGGCGAGCGAGAGCAGCGCCAGCCCCAGCCCGGCTGCGCGCAGGGGGTCTCGTGTGGTGAGCCCGGCCAGGGCCGACGGCTCGAGTCGGGCGAGCAGCGCTGCGCCCACCCAGGCGAAGAGCAGGCAACCCAGCAAGAAAAGAGCGGCGGCCGTGCCTCGCTGCTGGGGGATCGCCAAGGCGGCGCCGACCCAGCCCACCTGGGCCACCGCCAGCCAGACCGCCTGGCGCTCAGGGCGAAGCAGCGCCGCCGCCCGCAGTCCGCCCAGCAGCATGGCAGCCGCCGAAAGCACCGCCAACCACGGCGCCCAGACGATCGTGGCGGCGGCCAAGCTCGGCAGCAGCTTGGCCGCCACGAGTAAGGCGACGGCGCTGAGCAGAGCAGCCGGCACCGCCTGGCCGCGGCTGTCCGCCGTCCGGCCGCCATTCCCAGCCAGCGGCGCCAGCGCCAGGCGCAGCGCCAGCCCCGAGAGGACGAGCAGCACGATCAGGGCCAGCGGCAGGGCCAGCTGCCGGTGCGCGAGCCCGAGACGGAGCCCGGCGAGCGAGGTGGTACCGGTCAGCGCATAGAGAAAGGCAAAGCCGAGCGCGAGCAAGCCGCCAGCGCCGGCGGATACGAACAGCAGCTCAGAGGCAGCGGTGCGCGAGCTGAAGCCGCCGGCAGCCACTCCCGCCAGCGCGGCCAGCTCGAGGCCTGCCCAGAGACCGACGAGCGACGGCGCGGACACTGCCACCATGCCGCCGAAGACTGCCAGGAAGGCTAAAGCCTCGAGGTCCGGCCACGCTTCCGGTTCACGATCAACCACCACGAACACCAGAAGGCCCAGGAGCAGCGCGGCCTTGGCGAAGAGGCTGAACCTGTCCTGCAGCCAGCCGCCCGAAAAGAGTGAGCCAACCTGAGCGCCGAGCCAGAGCTCCAGCAGCAGCGCCGCCACGACCGCCAGCGGAGCCAGCCAGCCGAGCTCACGACGCTCGGGAAGGAGCCGCCGGCCGAGAGGCAGGCCGGCGGCGGTGGCCAGGATGACTGCCTCGGGAAGAAGTGCTGTGACTCTCATGGCGTGCTGCTCGGACTGGGCGAGGTCGGCTGGCCCGCGGCCGGGGACGGGCTGGCCGAGGGACTCGGCGAAGGGGTCGGCGGCGGCGCCGGTGCGTAGGTGGACGCCAGATCAGCGACTCCCGGGCTGATGACGTTGATCAGCCCCGGGTCGAAGAGGGGAATTCCGAGCAGCTTTGGACCGCCAGGTACCAGGCCCACCCAGAGCAGGGCGCCCACCAGGATGCCCAGGTACCACTTCTCGGGCAGGCTGGCCTCCTCCGGCTCGGGCCCCTCCCGGTTGGCGGCACCAAACAGCGTCCGCTGCAGCAGCCAGGCCACCGCCCCGGCCACCAGCACCAGCGCAGCCGCTACCCCGAAGGCGGGCGCCGGCACCGTGCCGAAGGAGCCCAGGAAGATCATCAGATCGGCGGCGAACGTCGCCATGAACGGCAGGCCAAGAACTGACAGCGCGCCGATCGCGAAGAGCCAGGCCAGCACTGGCATGCGGCCGGCCAGCCCGGCGGCGAACTCAACTCGGCCAGTGCCCGCTCGCTCGGTCAGCGTGGCGGCGGCGCCCACTATCAGCGCCCCCGCCAGGCCCCCGGCGAAGAGCGACAGCACAGCCCCGTGGAGCGACAGTGGTGTGAGCCCAGCCAGACCCAAGAGCGTCAGGCCACCGGGAACAAGGGCCAGATACGCTGCCACCCCCCGCACCTGCCGGCTGCGCAGGGCGGCCAGGCCGGCGTAGCCGACGGTCAGCGCGGCCAGGATGCCGAGATAGGGAGCCAGCCGCTTGGCGCCATCGTGCTCGGCGCCGGCCAGGAGCCTGACCAGCTCGTAGCCGCCCAGGCGGCTTGACGCCCCGGCGACCAGGATCGCCACTCCCGCCGGAGCATCGCGGTACACGTCTTTCACCCAGCCGTGCAGCGGCACCAGCGGCAAGCGGCTGGCGGCGGCCAGCAGGAACAGCACGCCGGCGAGGAATTGGAGCCGCGTCTGGCCCTGGATCCCCGCCAGGCTGCTGAGGTCGAAGTTGGTGGCGCCGGTCCCCCGGTAGAGCAGGAGCCCTCCCACCAGCAGCGCAGCGGAGCCGAAGGCCCAGTAGCCTAGCACCCTGGCTGAGGCGCCCGGACGCCGCACCCAGCCCCCTGCCAGGAGCGCGACAGGTACAGCAGCCAGCGCCCAGAACAGGAAGAACAGGAAAAAATCCTGTGCCGCAACCACGCCTGTCACGGCGGCCTGGATGAGCAGCAGCAGCGCAAAGTAGGAGCGGGGCCGCTCCCGCAGCTCCCAGCCGGCCAGCACCGCCACCACGCCGATCAGCTGGTTCAACAGCAGCACAGCCATGCTGATGCCGTCGACGCCGAGGTGGTAGCTGACGCCAATCGAGGGCAGCCAGGGCAACCGCTCCTCGAACTGGAGACCACCCGAGAAGGACTGGAATTGTGAGTAGCCGATGAGGGTGATGGCGCAGGTGCCGGCCATGGTCCAGAAGGCGACGCCCAGCGGCCAGCGCTCGAGTCGGGTGCGCCCGCCGCGGGGGATCAGCGCGATGATCCCTGCCATCACTACGGGCCCCCAGATCAGCACGCTGAGCAGGAAGCTGACACTGATGACGCCTGCCCCGAAAGTGGTCGGCTGCGCACTTGGACTCGGGCTGGGCAGAGCCACGCCAGCCAGCCAGAGGCTCACCGCCGCACTCCCGGCGTCAGCAGCGCGAAGCCCAGCGCCAGCACTGCCAGCAGCGCCAGCCCCACTCTCAGCAGGGAAAGCCGGCGCCCCGCCAGCAGGCCGGCGGTGACCAGTGCCCGGCCCAGCGCTGCTTCGGCGACGGGGAGGCCGCGCACCTCGAGCAGGCGGGTCAGCTCCAACGCCGGCCGGCTGAAGAAGCGGCCGAAGCTCAGTCTTGCGATCGCCCACAGTCGGCGATAGGCGGCGCCGGCATGCCTGAGCTGATTCATGGCCAGCGCCCGCCGGACGAAGACCAGAGCCGCGGCAACCGCAAAGCCGACCAGCCCCGGCAGCAGCCAGATCAGCAGTCGGGCTGGGTCAGGCTGCGCAGTGCCAGCGCCGAGGAAGCCGAGCCAAGGTTTCCAGAGGAACAGCCCTTGCGCCACCAACGCGAGCCCAGCCGGCAGCAGCCCGGCCGCGACGGCCAGCTGCCGCATCTCCCGCACCCTGTTCGGCTCGAAGCCGCGCCGGCGGGGGATGACGCCATGCGCCACCATGCTGTAGACGCGGCCCATCGCCAGCCCAGCCAGCAGCAGGGCAAGTCCGAAGACGACGCGGGCGGCGAGGGCTGTGCCGGGCTGGAGCGCGGGAGCGGCGAACGCGGCCAGGCTGAGCGTCAGCAGCGCCAGGAGCACGCCGGCGGTGGATCCCGGCAGCCGCTGCCAGCCGGCGCCCAGGTGCTGCAGCTCAGGAGACCTGTAGCGAAGTGCCAGACCACCGCCGACCAAGCCGAGCCCGGCGCGTGCCAACCCTGCCCCGAAAAGCGAGACGAGGCCCACCAACGCAACCCAGCGCGGAGCGCCCGCCGCCAGCCAGCCGAGCCCGTGCTGGGCTGGCATCGAGGAGAGCATGGCCAGAAGCGCCGCCGCCACCGCGCCAGAGGACGCGAGCTGCACAGCCCGGCGGAGGTCGAAGGCCAGCAGCGAGAGAACCGGGCCCAGGATGGCGGCCAGCGCCAGGGCCGCTGCCAAGCCGACCAACACCTGCGGCCCAGCCAGCGTGATGACCGGCAGCCAGCGGTAGAGCGCTACGCCGGCCAGGACCGGCCAGACGCCCAGCACCAACGCCCAGAGCGACGGCGGCTGCTCAGTGGTAGCGGTTTGCCAAGCGGTGAAGGGCCAGATGGCGGCCCGGACGGCGACGGCCAGCACTATCAGGACGGCCAGCAGGGAGAGGAACTTGAGCCCCACCCCCGGCGTGTTACGCACTGACGTCTGCAGCCGATCGAGGTCCAGGCTGGCGGCGCGAGAGTAGAAGAGCGAGATTGCGCTGAGCAGGGCCATGTCGCCCAGCAAGGGCAGCGCCAGCCCGAAGCGGGAGGCGCGTCCGAAAACATCGCTGCCCCAGCGCTGGGAGAGCAGCAGGTAGGTCGCCAGGCCGGCGGCAAGCCAGAATGCAGCCAGTTCGGCCAGATCTCCGCTGACGATCACACCCAGTGCGCTGACCAGCAGGAAGAGCGCGTTGACCTGGTATCGGATGGGCCCCTGTTCACCCCGGCCGGCGGCGCGGTGCCAGCTCAGAACTGCCAGAACGATGAGGCTTACGACGATGGCGGCGATCAGAGTGACGTGGTCGATGCGAATGGCGAGGTCCACGCCAAAACCCTGGAAGCGCGGGTCGCCCGAGAAGCTGACAGGCGTGTTGATCCACTGATACGCGTAGCGCAGCGCTTGCTGGTTGCGGAAGCGGGCCCACGTGATCAGGCCCAGATCGGCCAGGGTCAGCACGACGGTGAGCAGCCCCAGGAAGGCTGCCGAGCGACGGGCCCGGACGCCCAGGATCAGGATCAGCAGTCCCAGCAGGGGAATGACCAGTACCGCCGGCGCGGCGTAAGGCAGAGCCTTCGTGGGGTCGAGGTTGAAGCCTCGGGCGGGGGCTGCCGCCAGGAACGCGCTCAGGTGGCTCACGCCTGCTCGTGGCCGCGGCTGAATGCGAGACCGAGCAGAAGCGCAGCCAGGCTGGCGACCACCAGCAGCGCTGCCATCTCCTGCCCGCTGCTCGGATCCTGACTGCCGGCGGCGAACCGAGAGACGCCTGCGAACGCGATCGCAGCGCCGGCTCCGAGGGCTGGCAGCGATGCCAGCCGGGCTCGGGGGGCGTCGCTCCAACAGGCCGCAAAGATGCCTGCGGCCACGACTGCAGTGCCGGCGACCAGCGCCACGACGAGCGGCTGGTTCACCGCCGCCCCCACCCGGTCCAGGTCTGGGCCACAAGGCCTACGAAGAGCAGTCCGGCGACCGCGTCAGCAGCCAGGGCGTCGTGGCCGAGGAGCAGGCGGCCCATGGCGGCCGTCCCCAGCCAACCTCCCCTGTAGCTGGAGTGGAGGAAGTCGACGCGCAGGGCGGCGAAGCCAAAGAGCAGGAGTATCAGCGCCGCGCCGACCGCCCCGAGCTGGGCCGCCAGACGCCTGGACGGCACCGCCGCCACCGCCGCCGGACGTGCCGGCAACCCGCGAGGGCTGACCGGAGACTCCGCCAGCAGCGGTGCAGCAGCCCCGAGCGCTATGAGTGCTATGAGGGCGGCGAACCCGGCGCCGAGGGACGCGAGCGCCCCCGCGGTCGCGGCCGCCAGCAGGAGCAGCGCCGCTGCCCGCCAGGTGTCTGGCGCCAGGGCGGCGGCCAGCGCACCGACGATCGCCAGGCCTGCGCACGTGGCAAGGATGAGAGTGAGAGATGTGTCCACAGGTGGCTTCAGTCGACCGGTCGGCGCGGCTCGCCGGAGGCCTCAGGCCGGGCGGCCAGCATACAGCCCTGCTCCGACCAGGCCCAGAGCTGCCAGAGCCGCCGCGACCGAGCCGCCGTGCCAGCGGCCGCCGCTGGTCAGGCTGAAGGCGTAGGCGCCGACCAGCAGCAGGACAGGCAGCAGGACCGCTGTCAAGATCAGCCAGGGCTCCGGCAGCGCGGCCAGACGCCGGTTGAGTTCGTTCATCGCCCGCAATTGTTCCAGACCCGGGCGACCAGGCGTGTCCAACGGCAGTGCGCAGCTACCGGTTCCGCTCCTGCCGCGTGAAGAGGAAGGTCCCAATGCCGAGGCCGGCCAGGAAAAGAGCTGATATCGTGAGCAGATCGATCAGCGCCCCATCGAGCACCACCCGTCCGTACTCAGGGCGCCCGGTGTAGAAGGCAACGCGCGTCAGGTCGACGGCGTAGCGCAGGGGCGACAGATGAGAGACGATGTCGAGGTAGATCGGCAAGACGTTGATGGGGGCGAAGATGCCTGCCAGAAAGTACTGCGGCAGGATGAAGAAGGGGAAGATCTGCTGGGCGGTGCGCTGGTTGGGCAGGGCGCCCAGCGTCGCCACGCCGAACGCACCCCCCAGCAGGCAGCACGCCAACCCGACCGGGACAAGCAGGGCGATGGCAGCTGGGCCCAGCCGCACGCCGATGACAAGCGAGAAGGCCACTATGCCCGCGCCCTGGATCAGGGCGACGAGTGTCTCACCGAGCACCTTGCCGGCGATGATCGTGGTCCGCCGGATGGGCGCCACGAACATCTCCTTCGAGAAGTCGTTCTCCCTGTCCTCGATCAGCGAGATGATGCCTGTCGCGGCGGACTGGAAGAGGGTCATGGCAAGCACGCCTGTGAACGTGAAGCCGACCAGGTTGTAGGCGGTCGTCCGGCCCAGATTTGCCTGCAGGGTGCTGCCGAGCACTGCAATAAAGATGAAGGGGAAGACCAGACTGACTATGACCCGGGGTCGGTCCCGAAGGAACTTGATCAGATCACGCTGGGCGATCGCCAGCAGCGCCGTCAGCTCGGAGCTCAGATCGCCTCCTCCTCTCGGCCGACCAGGGCCAGGTACGCCTCCTCCACCGAGCCACCCTGGGTGCGGAGCTGGGTGAGCTGGGTCCTGAGGCCCCCGATGATGCGCTGGGCGGCCCCCGCGTCGAGCTCAATGCGAAAAGGCCCGGCGCCCTCGACCCGCAGCTGCAGGCCGCGCAGCTCGGCGCCGAGGCTTGCCCGGTCGACTGCATCAAGGATCAAGGAAGGCCGCACCAGCCGTTTAGTCACCTCCTCCGGCGTCCCCAGAGCCACTATGCGGCCCCGATCGAGGATGCAAATCCGATCGGACCCCTCAGTCTCCTCCAGGTAGTGAGTGGTCAGCAGAACAGTGGTCCCCGTGTCGCGCTGGACCTGGTGCAGGTAGGCCCAGAGGTTGCGTCGGCTCTCGGGGGCCAGTCCAGTCGTCGGCTCGTCCAGAAAGAGCACGCGCGGCCGGTGGATCAAAGTCCTGACGATCTCCAGCTTGCGCCGCATCCCGCCTGAGAACGACTTGACGGGACGGCCCAGGTCTGCGCCCAGACCCACCACGTCGGAGAGCTCGAGCACGCGTTGCCTGTATTCCGCCGGCATCAGCCTGAACAGCGGCCGCCAGGGGTAGATGCCGTAGAGCATGGCATGGAGCCGGACGTTCTCTTCGGCGCTGAGATTCAGGTCCAGGGAGGGATGCTGGAAGATGATCCCCATCTGCCGCCGCACTGCCGCCGCCTCCTGGGCCAGATCCAGGCCGCAGATCATGACGCTGCCTGAGGTCGCAGAGAGCGTCGTCGTCAAGATCGAGATGGTGGTGGTCTTGCCGGCGCCGTTGGGTCCCAGTAGGCAGAACAGCTCGCCCTGGTTGACCTGGAAGGAGATGCCGTCGACGGCGTTGCTCTGAGCTTTGCGGTAGCGCTTCACCAGGTCTTTGACCTCGATCACCGCGGGTCCGTCCTGCACCGGGCCAAAGGATAGCGCCGCCGACCGCCGCCTCCGCACCGTTAGAGTGCCCTTGGATAAACAGTCAGGCTTTCGCTGGATGGAGGGAAACCGAATGGATCTGCAGGGCAAAGTTGCCATCGTCACCGGGGCCGGGAGTGGCATCGGCTACGCCATCGCGCAGCGCTTCGCAGCCGCTGGGGCCGCGGTGGCGATCAACTACTTCGGCTACGAGAACGAGGCGCGCGCTCTGGCCGAGCAGATGAAGTCGCAGTGCGGCCGGGCCCTCGCCGTCAAGGCCGATGTCGCCAAAGCGGGTGAGGTCGCCGCCATGGTGGAGCAGACAACCCGGGAACTCGGCGGCTGTCACGTGCTGGTCAACAACGCAGGTGTCGAGAAGGCGATGCCGCTACTGGATGTCACCGAGGAGGAATGGGATAACGAGGTCTCGATCAACCTGAAGGGAGCTTTTCTCTGCCTCCAGGCGGCCGGGCGCGCGATGCGTGATTCCGGCCAGGGCGGATCAATAGTGAACATCTCCTCCATCCATGAGGACTTCCCATTCCCCCTCCATGGCCCCTACTGCGCCTCCAAGGGTGGCCTGCGCATGCTGATGAGAAACGCCGCTTTGGAGCTGGCCCCTTACAAAATCCGCGTCAACAATGTCGCTCCGGGCGCGGTCGCCACTCCCATCAACACCGGGACCCTGAATGACCCGGCCAAAATGCAGCGGCTGAGCGAGATCATCCCTGTCGGCCGGATGGCCAAACCTGAAGAAGTGGCGGAGGTCGCGCTCTTCCTCGCCTCCGACTCCGCCTCCTACGTCACCGGGTCGACGTACTACGTGGATGGCGGCATGGTCCGCTACGCCGAACCGCTTTAGGACGCTGACTTTGTGCCTTCACCTGCCGGGCGAGCAATGGGCGCCTGGGCCTGAGCCGCACGGATGTTTTTGAGCGGAGGTGTGGTTCGGACTCAGGCCGGGAACAGCCAGCCCAGGGCGGTGAGGCTGTTCTCGATGTATTTCTCCTCGCCCTTCTCGATGCCATAGGCCAGGTCTTCGAGTACGCTGCACCTGGCGTAGAAGGCGGCGCGCTCAGCCAGAGCCGGCAGAGGGTTGACATCGCTTCGATAGGTGCGAAGGGCGGCGTCCAGGCCGGTCGGACCGAGGTCGCGGTAAAGGAGGCCGAAGTCGTAGGCGGGATCGATGATCGCGGCGTCACCCCAGTCGATGATGCCGGTGACCCTCCCTGAGACTGGGTCGACGAGAACGTGTTCGATTCCGAGGTCGTTGTGGGAGAAGGCGGGCGCGTAACTGTCAGCTCGCGGCCGGGTGTCCAGGAACGCCTCGACCGACGGCCTGTGCAGAGCAGGTACTTCGCCGGCAACCAGCGCATAGCTCTCCACTGCCTCACTCAGCCATTGGGCCGGGGGGTCGTCATCGGTGCCGGCAAGGTCGGTCAGTCGATCCACCGGGATGGCATGAAGGGCGGTGAGCAGCTCGCCAAGCGCGGCGGCGCTTACCTTGGAATGCACCAAGCGCCGCGACAGGGGAAGATCCAGCAGCGGCACCCCTAGGAGCTTGAGGTAGCCAAGACAACCCCGCTCGGCGGCAGTGAACAGTGGCTTCGGCACGGGCAGCGGTGAGATCTCCGCGGCGAGGGCAAGAAGGCGAGCCTCGCGCTCCACGCGCTGCGCGCGCCGTGCCGGATCAGGCTCCCTGCTGAAGCGCAGGACCAGCTCGCCGTTGACCTCGTACGCCGTGTTGTCCTGGCCCTGACCAAGCGCGGCAGCCGAATGGACCGGGTATCCGTGCAGGTTTGCCTCGACCAGGCTGCGGATCTCCGCTACGCGCTCGCGGCTCAGGTCCGGCACATTCAGATCGTATGGGCACAGTGGCGAGACGGGTGAGGGGGTGGCCGGCGCGTCTGGTCTGCTCCATGCCGTTCTGGGGCCGCATCCCTAAGCTTTAGCAATGGGTTTTGACCAGTACCACGAACCGGCGGGGGAACTATCCCAGGCAACACGCACCTTCGCGCGCATGATCGCCTCTCTGGGCGAGGAAATCGACGCGATCAACTGGTACGAACAGCGCATCTCAGTCGAGAAGAATCGGGAGGCCCGGGCCATCATGCAGAACGCCCAACTGGAGGAGTTCAAGCATTTCGGCATGGATCTGGAATTCCTGCTTCGGCGCAAGCCGCAGTGGCGCGAGGTGGTCCAGGGCATTCTCTTCCAGCCCGGCAACATCGTCGAACACGGCGACGAAGCGGAGGAGGAAGCCGAGCAGTAGGGTGGCCGACAACCAGCCGCCCGAGTGTTCTCAGCTCGCCAGCGGCTCTACTGGGTGATGAACCAGCGGCGGCGGTGCTGAGAGCCGGTGCCCAACTCGTCTCGGGAATCCACGCCCCAGCCCACTGCCGCGGCTCCGACTAGAGCCGCACCGATGAGGATGACTAAAACCGCAATCATATCAATACCTCCAACATCAATTCTACAAAGCGGTGGCGTTGCTAGGCCTTTGTTCGTGACCTGTCGAGGTCGGATTAGCTGTCGATAGAGCGTAAGGTAGGGGAATGAGCTTGGATTCGACGGTACCGCTTGACGAGATCGATTGGCGCCTGGTGGAGGCGCTGCAGGAGAACGCCCGTCTGACGTTTGCCGAGTTGGGCAGACAGTTGGAGTTGAGCCCGCCGGCAGTCGCCGAACGCGTGCGACGGTTGGAGGTGCTCGGGGTCATCGCTGGCTATAGGGCTGAGATTGATCCCGCCCGGCTCGGCCTGCCTCTCGAAGCCGTCGTCCGGATCCAGGCCTCGAGCGCAAACGAGTGCCAGACGATCGGCGACCGGATCAGCAGGGAGCCGGAGGTACAGCGCTGCTGGCGCATAACCGGCAGCGACAGCCACGTGCTGCACCTCGCCGTCCGGTCGGTCGAGCATCTGGACGACGCGCTGAGCCGCGTGATGCCACGCAGCGGAGGCACCGTCACCGGCGTCGTGCTGAACACTCCAGTGCCGCGGCGCACGATCACCCAGAAGCTGGCGCAGGGCACACAGCAGCTGGTTCGCGCTAGACACTAGACTGCCCGGGATGGGGCGGGGGCTCAGAGAGAGCGAGCGCGATGAGCTGTTGCAGGAATCGCTGACCGCGGTCTTGGCGACCGAGCGGAAGGCGGGCGGAGTCCATGCCGCGCCGGTCTGGTACCTCTACCGGGGCGGCGAGCTGCGGATCATCACGGGCCGGGACTCGGGCAAGCTGAAGAACGCGCTCCGCACCGGTCGGGCAACGCTCTGTGTGCAGCTGTCACGAGGCAGCGACCTGCGTTATGTGACCGCCGAGGGCTCTGTACGGGTCGAGCCGTGCAGCAGCGAGGAACGGCGCGAGCTCTGGGCGCACTACACGGACGAGGCGAAGGCTGCTGCGATGGCCGCTGGCGACCTCTCGGGGCTCTGCGTGCTCGTCCTCGCTCCCCAGCGCTGGACCGCGATCTCCGAGTAGCGGTCGGCGGCCGCGCCGGGTCTGAGGAGGCCACGATGGCGGGAGCGTCATCCTGGCGCAGCAGCGCCCATGCCCGCCTGGAGCCGTAGCGCGGCCAGTCCCTCGCTATCACCCGCAGCCGCCAATGCAGTTGATGCTCGGGCGCCAGGACCGGCCGCGGTGCCCGTCGCTGGGTCGTCCGGTGCTGCCCCAGCGCCCGACACGCCCTGCGTTCCGAGACCCCAATCGCCCTTCCAGGTGGCGAAACGCGTCTCGGCGGCGGGCCGGGCTCAGAAGTTCCCCGAGCGACTTCCTTCAGCATCTCGATGTCGAGCGCCTGGTCAGTTACCAGCCGCTTTCAACCGAGCGTTCTCGTCGCGCAGCCGGCGCAGCTTCTTGGTCTGGTCCGCTTTCATCCCGCCGTACCGGTTGCGCCAGCGGCTGAAGCACCTCCCAGCGGGAGCCGGCCGGGCGAATTGCAGGCCAGCAAGCCCGGCGCACCGGCGAACCACCGCGGCTGGCGTGGCCATGCGCGACCCGACTGAGCATCAGGAGCCCACCGCCAGCGCTTCGCGGACGTACCTGCCTTCGGCAGCGCAATCCACGAGGAACCGTGCGAGGTCTGCCCGGACGACGTGGCCCAGGCGTCCTCGCTCGCCCTCGCGGATCACGCGGATGCTGCCTTGTGGCTTCCGTGTGACGAACCGTGGAGGGCGCACCAGCACCCATTCGAGGTCGCTGGCACGCACCGCCTGCTCCTGTGCCTCCTTGTCGGGCAGCATTGGTGCCAGCGCCCGCAAGATCACCCAGCGGTAGAACAAAGAGGCGTTCGCCCGGCTGGAGCCGGCGCCCAACAGTGTGACGCAGGCCAGCCGCGGGACGCCCTCCCGGCTCATTACGGCGACGAGGTTCCGGGTCCCCTGTCCCAGCAGCGTGCTCGAGCTGCCGGGGCTGGGGGTGCCGAGGGCGCAGATCACCGCATCGCGCCCGCCAACTGCCGCTGCGAGCGAGGACAGGTCGAGGACGTCGCCCCAGACGACCTGAACCGCTTCTGAGAACGCGACACGCGGAGAGTCCCGGATGAGGGCGTCCGTCTCGTGGCCGCGAGCGACCGCTTCGGCGACGATGTCCTGACCGAGCCCGCCCCTGGCGCCGACGACGAGGATCCTCATTTGCCCGCTCCTATCGTTCAATGGCGATGCTGGCGAGGCGCTGTCATCTTGGATCTCGACCGCCCAGGGACCCAGGGTCGGCCCCTCTCCGCGTCGTGCCGGTGCCTACCCCAACGCGAACCCGACGCTCGTGAACACGAACCCGATCAGCAGCAGCCACGACCGCAGGCCCTGGAACACCTCCCAACGGTTGCGAGTCTGCTTTCCAGTCTGCCAGTGGGTTGCTGGCGTCCCACCGCCCCGTTGCGAGGTTGATAGGGACGTTGAAGATGATCGTGGAGAGGAGCGCTGCCGCGAAGGACGCCGTCGCCAGCCATCGCCACAGCAGCGGACCGCCCTGGCCGCCTGGGATGGATGCATGGAGGACGGCCAGCACCAGGCAGAGGGTCATGCCCACCGCATGACCCGCCCGAAGGTCCGCAGCAGCCCCTGCTCGACGCTGATGTGGTGGGTCGGAGGAAGCCGCCGCAGCACGGGGTGCACCAAGGCGTAGGACCCGAACTCCGCGCATGACACGAACCCGGTAACCAGCAGCGTGAAGCCGCCGAGAACGTCCACCAGGGTCATGACGCAGGCTCCAGCTCGACCCGGATCAGCACACGCTCGCGCGCGGCACGGTCCAGGTCCAGCGAGCCGTCTTCGTTCTTTTGCACTCCAGCCAGACGAGCGTAGGAGGGCTGCGAGGCGATCAGGTCCCGCATGGCGGCTCTCACCTCCGCTTCGTCTTTCACGGCCCAGGCGATTCCGCTCAGCGTCCGACCGGCGATCCGAAGCTGCACCGGCCTCCCTCCCTGCATATTGCGCCACCAGCCGCTGTCGGTGGTCATAATCACCTCCCCGTTGCGCCGGAGATACGCCAGCGGCAGGTGGTACCGCCGCCCGGTCTTTCTGCCCTGGAACGAGAGGAGTAGGAACCGCCGGCTCATCACCGGGTGAAGTGGCGACCGAAGGATCGCTTTCGGGAAGTGTTTGAGGAAACGCATCTCTGCCATCGCGACTATCCTGCCATAACTTATCGATAGATAGGTTACCGATTGGCAGGCTGCTCGTCAAGCCCCCTCCGGCTACCTGGTTCCGCCGCTCAGGCGCGCTTCGTCGCCGCCTGGTCGATGGCGCGCACAGCGAGCTGGATCAGGTCGTCTTCCGGGGGCCACTCCAGCTCCGGTTTGGTGATCCGGAGGTCGACGATGCCGTGGAGGGACGCCCAGAGCTCCAGGGCGAGTGGTTCCGACCGAACGCCGTCACCCAGTCGGTTGGCGACCAGCTCAAACAGGGTCGCCAGCGAGGAAGCGCCCGGGTGCGGCTCGCCTTGGGGGAGCCCAGCGCCCGCGGGACCCGTCCCGGCCGTGCTGAAGAGCAGTCGGTAGTGACCCGGGTTGGCCAGGCCGA
>QHBT01000050.1 GCA_003244185.1 Candidatus Dormiibacter spiritus
TATCTCGGAAGCTGTTCAGCCTAGGCGATGACCTGCACATCGACGGTGTGGTAGCCGGTAGATCCCGATGGAAAGCTGCCCACGAGGGCGGCGATCTGGAGGTCTCCATGACCGTCCCGGGCACGGACCTGCAGGGAGTACGACCCCGGACGCGGGGGCACCCAGGCAGCCCGCCATCTGACCCAAGTCGCAGGGGAAAGGGAAGGCAGGATGCGGCCCGGCGACCAGTTCTGGCCGGGGTTCGTGGTGAATTCGACACCCGAGATGCCGCGCGTCCCCGCGAAGGCCACCCCGGCTAGCTCCACCCCTCCCAGCCGAAAAACCGCTCCCGTCACGGGCGTGTCAAAGCGGGCGGTGGTACGGACGATGGCCTCGCGATCCCACCCCTCAGCTTCCCAAAACCCACCCGCAGGTGAGGCTGCCAGCCGGATCTCGTCAAGCCATTTCGGGCCCTTCATGCCGTACCGCCCAGGCACCACCACCCGTGCGGGAAAGCCATGCTTCGCTGTCAACGGCTCGCCACCCAGCTTGTGGGCGACCAAGATGTCGGGCCGGCCCATTACCTCATCCAGGGGCAGGAACTCGCTATACCCGTCGCGAGCCCGGAACAGCACGAAGCGCGCGCCCGCCTGCGGCTCTGCCGCAGCGACCAGGGCGCGCAGAGGCACGCCGGTGAATGCCGCCGTACTTAGGAGCCGACCCCCCACCAAGTTGCTGACGCATTCGATGGTGACGTATTCGGTTAGCTGTGGCATCGACAAGAGATGGTCGTAGTCGAATCCCTGCGGGCTCTGGACCAGGCCGGCGACCGCGAGTTTCCACTGCTGGCGCGAGATAACCGGATCGGTGAAGCTCTGGGAAACCACGAAGAAGCGGTTGGGCGGGGTGACCTCGGGTGTGACGTATCCAAGGCCAGCTTCTGGCGGCGCGGCGACCGACTCGTACCAGGCTGGCCAGAATCGCCAGGCGAGAAAGCCCAGCCCAGCCATCCCCACGACTAGGGGAAGCACACCAAGAAGACGCCGTCGGCCAGCATCCGCGACATTCAATTCGCACGGCGCCCTGGCTGCGGCGAGGGTCGCGCCATAGAGGAAGAAGAGCAGAGCCCAGCCCACGGCAGCTGAGGGGCCGCCGGCCAGTCCGAGCAGTCCGGCTCCGGACAGTGGCAGCACGACCAGGCCCAATAGGAGCCAGCCGCCAAGGGCCCAGGCCAGCGCGCTACGGACGGGGCCTATCCTGGCTGATGCAAGCCCGTATCCGGCCCCCAGTCCTGCGAACCCTGCCACAATGGCCACCACCAGTCCCGCCTCTTCGATTACCTTCCCGAGGTGTTGGAGCCGGTCGATGAGGAAGCCAAAGACAGGTCCGGGAACGGCCCCGAGGAGCGCGCGCTGCAGGAGTTGGGGCAGCGGTTCGACAAGGCCGGCACTGGCCAAAAGGTACATCCCGGCGACCATTCCGACGCCAGCCAATGCACCGTATCCTGCCCCCCGACGCGCGCCAATCGACGTTCCGTCCATCCCGTCCGGTTTCGCCCTCAGGATGGCGTCTCCCGTTGAACACTGCCGAATTCGGGCGCCTGGCTTTGCGGTGAGGCGCCTAGTGCGAGTCCGCCGATACGGAATGGCGGCCGCATGCGGCGCCATGGCCGTGCCTCCTCAAATGAGGCTGACAGGCCCAGGAGCCCCGCCTCATCTCCATATCCGCCGACCAGCTGGATGCCGATCGGGAGACCTCCTTCGCGACTCCAGGCGCAGGGAAGCGAGATTGCCGGCTGGCCGGTGATGTTGAAGGGGTATGTGAAGGCCCCTAGATCGCTGATCTCGCGCCAGATGGTCTCCAGGTCGAACTGAGAAGGCATCGCATGAATCGGGGGCGGCAGCTGCGTCATAACCGGCGCGAGCAGGAAGTCGTGATCCTGCCAGAAGTGCATGATCTGGGCCGAGCGACTGCGGGCCGTGCTGACAGCGAGGCAGTAATCAGCAGCGGTCAGAGCGTGGCCGCGCAGCATCACGCTGAGCGTGGTGGGCTCCAGATCGCCGAGCCGAGCCGGGTCGATCTGGTTGGTGAGCGCACCCGAGTTGCCGGCGATGATCGTCTTGAAGGGCTCACGCAGGCCGGTCAGGTCCGGGCATGCCTCGACGACCTCATGGCCCAACTCCTCGAACATGCCGGCTGCGCTCAGGACCGCCTCCGCCACCTCCGGATGTACCTGACCGTGTGCGGGCGTAACCGTATAGCCGATCCGGCACCTATCCGGCTTTCGATCACAGTTGCTGAGGAAGCTGGTTGATGGAATCGGCAGCCCGTACGGCTCTCCCACGACAGGGCCTCCGATTACGTCGAGCATGAGTGCGACATCCCGAACCGTGCAGGCCATTGGCCCATCAGTTGCCAGCCCCACCCAGGATTCGTACGAGGCGGGCGAGCCGGGAACGCGGCCCCGGGTCGGCTTCAGGCCGACCACCGCGCAGCTCGACGCCGGGTTGCGGATGGAGCCACCCCCGTCGCTTCCCTGAGCAAGGGGAGAGATTCCGGCCGCCAGCGCCGCGGCCGCCCCCCCGCTTGAGCCGCCGGGGTTATGGTCCAAGTTCCAGGGATTTCGGCTGGTGCCATAGAGCTGATTCTCGGTCGTAGCCCGGAGGCCGAACTCAGGAGTGTTGGTCTTTCCGACCAGAATCCCGCCTGCCCGCCGAAGTCGGCTGACTATCTCAGCGTCGAAACTAGGCTGGTGGCCGGCGAATGCTCGGGAGCCCAGTGTGGTCGGCATGTCGACCGTCTCGTTCAGGTCCTTGATCGTGAACGGGATGCCAGTCACCGCCCCCCAATCGGCAGGTGGAGTCTCGTCCGCCGCCTGAGCGTCCTTGAGGGCTCCCTCGGCCCTGAGCGCAACAATCGCGTTGATCGGGCCATTGATGTCGTCCACCCGCTCGAGCAGGCTGCGAACCAACTCACTCGCGGAGAGCGAGCGGGTTGTCAGGAGCCGTCGTAGCTCGACCACGGGCGTATAGCAGAGATCGTCGTGATTCATTGTTCAATCACCTCTCTAAGACTGCGCGGCCGGAGCGGCTGGGAGAGTGGGTCGTCGAAGAGTCCAGGGCCGGGCCTCTTCGAATGCTGCCGCAAGCGACAGCACCGCGGCTTCTCCGCCGAAGCGACCCACGATCTGCAGGCCGATCGGAAGCCCCTCCTCGGACCACCCACAAGGCACCGATATGGCCGGCTGTCCGGTCACGTTAAAGGGATACATGAAGGCGTCGAAGTCGAGGATCGCGTGCCAACGCTCTTCCAGCTCTTCGGACGACCACCCATTCGGAAAAGCAAGGTGGAGCGCCGTAGGAGTGACCAGGAGGTCGTAGTTCTCCCAGAATTCCATAATCCGAGCGCTCCTGGTACGGACCAGGTTAATAGCGGCGCAGTAGTCGGCGGCGGTAAGGGCCTGGCCTCGGGTCATCAGTTCAAGCGTTGTCGGCTCGAGATCTCCCAGCCGCCCTGCCGGGACCTTCGACGTCAAGGCGCCGGTCTGCGCGGCGACGATCGTCATGAACGGCTCATAGAGGCCACTGAGGTCCGGGCCGGCCTCGGTCAGCTCGTGACCCATCTCGGCCAGGGCGCTGATCGCCCCAAGCACGGAACTGCGGACCTCAGCGTGAAGGGTTCCCGATGCCGGAGTCACCGAGTAGGCAAGTCGAAGCCGTGACGGCGGCAGGTCGCATGCGTCGAGGAAACTTGAGGTAGGGGCGGCGAGGCCGTAGGGTTCGCCCGCGACGGGTCCCGCCATGACATCGAGCATCACAGCGACGTCGCGGACCGTTCGCGCCATCGGGCCATCGGTGGCCAGGCCAGCCCAGCTCTCGTATGAACCGGGAGCGCCGGGAACGCGGCCCCGCGTGGGCTTCAGGCCAACTACCGCGCAGCTGAAGGCGGGTCCCCGAATGGAGCCGCCTCCGTCACTGCCCTGGGCGAGCGGGGAGATGCCGGCGGCGATCGCCGCCGCCGCGCCGCCGCTCGAGCCCCCGGGGTTGTAACCGAGGCTCCAGGGATTCCGAGTGGTTCCGAAGAGCAGGTTTTCGGTGGTTGCCCGGAGCCCGAACTCGGGCGTGTTCGTCTTGCCCAGCAGGATGGCGCCTGCCTTTCTCAGCCGGGTCACGACCTCAGCGTCAAAACCGACCTGGTTGCCAACGAAGGCCCGGGAGCCGAGGGTCGTAGGCAGATCGGAGGTCTCATTGAGATCCTTCACCGTAAACGGAATGCCCGCCAGGGGCGGCCCACCGCCGACTTGCCGACGGTCTGCTGCCCTAGCCTCGTCGAGCGCTGCCTCAGGCCGGAGCGCCACGATCGCGTTTAGCGCGCCGTTTACCTCATCGATACGGCCAAGCAGGCTGCTGGTCAGATCCTCGGCCGAGAGCTGCCGCGCCGAGATCATTCGGAGAAGTTCGATCACCGGCGTATAGCACAGCTCATCCCGGCTGCCGCTGGCCGCTGGCGAGTGGTTCGCTTCCACGCCTGTCCTACGGAGCTCCATCGGATGTTGGCTGAGTCAACACCGGCGCCTTCTGCTTGGTCTGCACGCCCTCCAGCCCGGGCGACCTAAAGTCATCCTGCTATGGACACCGCAGGGCGCAGGAGCTTAGCGAGCTCGGTAACGCGGCCTGCGTCGAGACCTGCTTCAGCGGCGAGGTCAACCGCGACCATGCCGAGCGTTCGATACACGGCATCAAGGTGTCCACCGTGGCTCGCCGTTGCGATCGCCGCGAGATGGCGCTGCACCGTGTCGGGGTCGCCCCGTCGGATCGGACCGATGAGGGCCCCAGGAAGACCATGTGCAGCAAGGTTGTCAACGGCGCCTGTCATGAGCGGGATGAGCGCCTCAAGCGCCTCAGCGCGCGACCACCCAGCGGCCCTGAGGGCCGTCGCTCCTTGGTCGGCGAGGCAGGCCATGTAGCTGGAGACCATCGACGCCGCCAAGTGATATAAGGCGCGCTGTTCATCGCGCACCCGGCGTGACAACCCCCCAAGCGCGGTCGCCAGGTCATCGAGCTCTGCAAGCAGCGCTTCTGAGCTCGCGTCGATGCCAAATAGGCTGCCCCTGAAAGCCTCCGGCGGCCGCGGCTCGGGAAAAGACTGCAGCGGGTGGAATGCGCCCACAGCGCAACCGGCAGTACGAAGAGGGTCAAGAGGGCCTAGCCCAAGCGAGCCGCTCAGATGGATGACAGTTGTGCCGGGTCGAACGCCGCTTGTCGCTAGCACCGACGCCACCGATTGGACGGCCGGGTCAGGCACCGCAAGGATGACATATGCGCCAGGGTTCTCGCCCAGACGCTGACGGAGGGTCGCTACGCCATGGCGCCCTGGGAGCAGTTGAGAGCGCAGGCCTGCTGCAAGAAGCGCTGTGTGAAGTGAGTTTCCTAGGCGGCCCCGGCCAAGGACCAGAAATCGATCATTCATCAGATCGGGATCGTGAAATCCTTGATCTTCACCTCATGGCCTCTACACAAATCGATTAGCTGACATATGTTGGCGACTTGCGCGTCGAAGATCTGCTGCCCCTTTTCCGCGCTCGCCTTGGTCGGATCGCCGGCCACGCCGGCGTACTGCCGGGAATGCTCACCAAACTCCTCAACGGTCGAGGGTCGATATACGAAGTTCACGTCGACCTGTGCCGGGTCCGGCGTGTTGAAGCCGCCAAACATATACCTGCTGTTGGTGACGTGAACTGCGCGCCGGGCCTGGCTGATCTCCACCAGGTGACTGTAGCTATGCAACATCTGTGAGGTTTCGTCTTCGCAGGCATGGCCAACCGCACCAAGATCTCCGGACACAATCTCGCGCATCTCTATCCGCGCGCTGAGCGCGAGGTCATACAGCGCTACGTAGCCTCCAGTACGGTTGCGGATCTTGGCGATCGCGATCTCGATAGGAGGTAAATTTGCTATTCGGTGGCCGTTGATTACGATGATCCGCCTGAACCCCTGATGAATCAGGCTTTGGCAGACATCCTCCACAATCGCGGTCAGCGTCTCGGGCCGGAGCGTGATCGTGCCGGGGTAAGCCATGTGGTGTGGCGTCCACCCATACCACACCGGCGGAGCCACTAGGACGCCAGCTTTCTGAGCCGCGCCGAGCGCGACCGCGATTGCTTCCGCTGCATCCGTAGCAACCGGTAGGTGGGGGCCGTGTTGCTCAGTCGAGCCAACCGGCAAGAGCGCGACGTCGTCTCGCTCCAGGTACTCCGCGATCTCCGGCCATCGTCGCTCGTAAAACCATGGCCCGCGCTCCGACATGACGCCACCTCCTGAGTGTCTGCTGGCCCGACGTCGGTCTCCCGACCGGACTGGTCGATTGTAAGCCCATTCCTGCCAGCTACGGGGCGTCTGATAGGCGGGGTGTGAGGAGTACAGACCGAGCGTTATCCTAAACCTGTGCGCACGGTGCCATCTACAAGTTCGGGAAGCCTCATCCAGGATCCGGTCGGCCTCGAGATCCTCTGGACACGCCTCATTGCGATCGCCGACGAGGCCGCCGCGACGCTGGTGCGGACATCGTTCTCTCCCATCGTCCGCGAATCGAACGACTTTTCGTGCGTGGTCTTCGACAAGAGCGCCAACATCATCGCCGAGAACACGATTGGCATCCCGTCCTTCAACATGACCATCTCGCGGACCCTCGGCCACCTGCTAAAGTGGCGGCCTGCCGAGCGTTGGCGATCTGGCGATATCGCAATCACGAACGATCCCTGGCTCGCCTCAGGTCACCTGCCCGACACCACCGTGGTGATGCCAGTCTTCAGTGGCGACCGGTTGCTCGGCTGGACGGCCAGCACCGCGCACATGGCCGACATCGGCGGGTCGATCTGGTCCGCCGACACTCGACAGGTCTACGAGGAGGGCTTTCGAATCCCGCCCACGCTCCTGTTTGCGAGGGACCAGCCCAACGAGTTGCTAATCGACCTGATCCGCGCCAACGTGCGCCTGCCGGAACAGGTGGTCGGAGACATAATGGCGCAGGTGGCGGCAGGTCAGATCGCCGCCCGGCGCCTGCTAGAGCTCGCCGCCGAGACCGGGATAGACCAGTTTGACGACTTCGCCGAGGAAGTCTGCCATCGTGCAGACGCCTCCATGCGGCGGGCCATCTCTGCTATTCCCGACGGCAGCTATCTTGGCACCCGCGAGCTCGACGGAACCGGTGAAGAGCCGATCCGGATCCAAGTGGCGATTGAAGTCCGTGGTGATGAGATGACGGTCGACTACGCCGGTACCTCAGCCGAGGTCGCCATGAGCGTGAACACCGTCTTCAACTACACCGAGGCCTACACGTGCTATCCGCTGAAGTGCGCTCTCGACCCCAGCACGCCTCGGAACGAGGGCTCATATCGCTCGATCCGAGTGATCGCTCCGGAGGGTTCGATTCTGAATCCCAGGTTTCCGGCGCCAGTCAATGCCCGCCAGCTGGTCGGTCACTGCCTCGCTGGCGTGTGCTACCAGGCGCTGGCACCCGCCATCCCTGACCGCGTCATCGCCGAATCGGGCAGCGCGCCAACCCTGCTGGTCGTCGTCTCGGGGGCCTGGCCCGATCGTCGGCCATTCACCTCGATCTTGTTCATAAACGGCGGCATGGGGGCGCGGCCAACGTCCGACGGACTCACCACCACCAGCTTCCCCTCGAACATCGGTTGCGGCTCCATGGAAAGCATTGAGGCGACCGCCCCGCTGCGGATCTGGCGAAAGGATCTGGTACAGGACTCCGGTGGTGCGGGCCAGTTCCGCGGAGGCCTGGGCCAGGAGATGGAACTAGAGCTTATTTCAACCCAGACCGCCGCGCTGTCACTCCTGATCGAGCGCGTCGCCCACCCGGCGGCCGGCATCTTCGGCGGCGGCTCAGGCGCAGCCGCACATGCAACGCTCAATGGCAGATCCGACCAGTTGCCGAAGCGCGGCCGCAGTCGGCTGGCGCCGGCTGATCGGCTCATTGTGGGCTATCCCGGGGGCGGAGGCTTCGGCGATCCCCAGCGGCGAGCGCCAGCAGCGCTGAACTCCGACATTGCCGCCGGCTTGGTCTCCGAAACCGCCGCCGGTCAGCTATACCGTCAATGAGCTCGGTCGCAGCTGTCGATGTGGGTGGCACCTTCACCGACTTCGCGGTCTGGGACGAGGGGAGCGGGCTAATCCGTGTGCACAAGCAGTTGACCTCACCGGCCGATCCGACCAGGGCGATCGTGGACGGGCTCGCCGAGATGACGGTGAGACCGGACGTACTCATCCACGGCACCACGCTCGTCACCAATGCCCTGATCGAGCGGCGGGGTGCGTGTACCGGTCTGATCACCACAGACGGCTACCGAGACGTCCTTGAGATCGGAGCGGAGTTGCGGTATGACATCTTCGATCTTTTCCTGACGCGGCCCGAGCCCCTCGTCCCTCGGCCTCTGCGACGGTCTGTCCCCGGTCGCGTCGGCGCCGATGGCGTTCCGGTCCTCGAGCTCGACCGTGCGGCGGTGATGGATGCGGCCCAGTTTCTCGTCGAGCAGGGCGTGGAAGCGATTGCCGTCGCGTTTCTTAACTCATACCGCAACCCGGGCCACGAGGCCCAGGCCGCCGCGATTGTGCGCGAGCACTTTCCCGACCTGGTGGTGTCCTGCTCGGCAGACGTCGCGCCGGAGATCCGCGAGTACGAGCGCTTTTCGACGGCTGTCGCGAATGCCTACGTTCAACCCCTCGTATCGCAATATCTTGGGCGGTTGGCGGAGCGCGTCGGTAGCCGGGTCTTCGTCATGCTTTCGGATGGCGGCATCACAACAGCCCGTGATGCCGCTGAACGCCCAATCACGCTCATTGAGTCGGGGCCAGCGGCGGGTTCAATGGTCGCCGCACATCTTGCCACCGAGAGCGACTGGCCGGAGGTGATCGCGTTTGACATGGGGGGCACAACGGCCAAGATCAGCCTCATTCACGGCGGCGTCCCTCAGCGCACGCATGATCTGGAAGCTGCTCGTGTGCACCGGTTCAAGAAAGGCAGCGGCCTCCCGCTACGACTGCCTGTCGTTCAATTGATCGAGATTGGTGCTGGCGGAGGCAGCATCGCATGGACCGACAGCCTGGGCCTGCTGAAGGTTGGTCCGCGTAGTTCCGGTGCCGCTCCCGGGCCGGCTTGCTATGGCCTCGGCGGCCAGGAGCCTACGGTCACCGATGCCGACCTGCATCTCGGCTACCTCTCCCCTGATGCGTTCTTGGGAGGGCGCATGCGCTTGGATACCGATGCCGCAGACACGTCTCTCGAAGGCCTCGCGGCGCGGCTTGGGATTCGCCGAACCGCAGCGGCCGCCGGCATCGCGGATGTCGTCAACAACAACATGGCGACGGCGGCACGGGTCCACATCGCCGAACAGGGTCGCGATCAGCGCCGCTACCGGCTGATTGCATTCGGCGGCGCCGGCCCGGTGCACGCGTACGGAGTGGCCCGACTACTCCACATGAGCGAGGTCGTCTTCCCGCGTGCGGCAGGAATCGCATCGGCAGTTGGCATGTTGGTCGCACCGAGAAGCGTCGAGTACACGCGTAGCCTCATCTCGCCGGTTGACCGCCTGGACTGGAATGCAGTGGAAGCCCTGATCGATGAGCTGAGCGCCCGAGCGACAAGCGTCCATCTGGAGGCCGACGTCCCTCAGGAAAACGTGAGGATCGAAATCAGCGCAGATCTGCGCTACGTCGGCCAGGGCTATGAAATTACAATCCCCCTGGCTCGCCAGCTGATGAACGATCGTGACAACGCCTCGCTTCGACGAGCTTTCGAGGAGGGATATCTCCGCCAGTTCAACAGGAGTCTCGGCGATCTTCCAGCGGAGGTGGTGTCGTGGCGAGTGCGGGCTTCGTCAGCACCGGTCGTGACCCGGCTGCGATTCGAGGGTGAGGATCGGCATCTGGCTGAGCATGCCTTGCTGGGCGAGCGGCTGGCGTATTTCCCCGAGCTCGGTCGCTTTACGCCGACCAAGGTTTTCCTGCGGGATCGGCTCCACCCCGGTGATCAGCTGAACGGTCCGGTTATCGTCCAGGAGAGGGAATCAGCCACCGTCTTGGGACCATCGGGCACGCTGACTATGGACATGCGTAACAACCTTGTCATGCACCTGGACCGCGTGGCGGAGCACACCTGAGTCGTCGCATGGTCCGGGCTGTACAACTCCGGTAGGCTCCGACCTGTCAGCGGTTTTGAAGGGGCGGCGCCGGCCAAACCACCTTTGCCGTGGCTACGTCCGTCGGATAGAGCACCGAGTACTCGCCATTGGTCAGCTGCGTGACGACACCTCGCGCATAGACATTCTGGCCCTTGTTATCGAACTTGACACCTTGCCAGGGCATGATCGTCTTGCTCAGGTTCAGCCCCGTGAGCGCCCTCCGAATCTTCTCAGGGTCGCTTGAACTCGCCTTCTGGATTGCTGCACCAAGCACCATCATGGCGGTGAAATCACGGGCGGAAAACTCGGTCATCGGTTGGCCGTAGTTCTTGAGGAACTGGTCCGCAACCTGCTTTGCGACCGGGTTCTTGTCTGCGACTTGCGGCGTCCACGCCGCCCGGAAGACGGTGTCGTCGGCCTTGTGGCCGAGGGCGGATATGAACTGGTTGGTGGAGTAGCCGGCCCCAAGCATCACCGGCGGGGTGTAACCCAGCTGCGCCAGAGTCTTGATAAGCAGCACGGCGTCGTTGGTGGTGCAGAAGATGAAGACCGCATCAGAGGAGTCGGCTCGAAGCTTCTGAACGACTGAGGTCAGGTCGGTAGCTTGGGGCTGGAATGAGATGTCGTCCTCCACTTTGATCGCGTATCGGGCAGCGAGCGTCGACACCACGGAGGCCCCGTCATTGCCAAACTGGTCGTTTGTGTGCAGTGCTACCACCCTCTGGACTGGATGCTCTTTGGATATTGCCTTCATCCAGTCAAAGAAGGTCTGTGTGTATATCAGGTCAGAGGGTCCTGGCCGGAAGAACCACTTGAGGCCCCGTTCGGTCAGGGAAGTGGACGAAGAGGAGCCTACCACGAACGGCACTCCGTATCGCTCCGAACGCTGGCTTGCGGTTAGCGAGACCGCCGATTCAAAGCCCCCTACCAGTGAAACGGCGTGGTCGGTCTGGATCAATCGATCTACGGCCGCAGCACCAATTTGGGGATTACCCTGGGTGTCTGCGGAGTCGAGAACCACTTTCCGGGATGTCAGTTTAGGAAGGTTGATATTGGGGTACTTGCCGTTTAGTACATCTGCGGCAAGCTGAGTACCGTGTAGGGCATCCGAGGCGACACCGGCGTTGCCTCCGGTGAGCGTATACAGTGTGCCGACCTTGATCTCGCCGAGATCTGTGCTGCTACCGCCGGTGCTCGATGCAGGCTGGGAGCTGCTACCGCAGCCGGTGAGCAATAGGAGGCCTGCGATGAGTAGCACGGTGCGGTTGACGTGGCGCTCCCCTCTCATACGTCTGTGCTTCCATAGACCGGTGTCAGCCAGTCGCTGTATTTAGGAGTCTCACCGGCAACGATTGCCAAGTAGGCGCTCTGAAGTCGGGCCGTGGTCGGCCCAACCACGCCATCAGCGATGATGCGGTGATCCACCTCAACTACGCCCGACACCTGCGCGGCGGTACCGCAAAGGAGCAGCTCGTCACACGTGTATAGCTCGGTACGGTCGATCGACCGCTCAGTAACCGTCATGCCCAGCTCCTCGCGGAAAATGCGGATCAGGGCGGCCCGCGTAACCCCTTCCAAGATGTCATCCGTCACAGGCGGTGTGGCCACGATCCCGTCCCGGATGATGAACAGGTTCTCTGCGCTACCCTCGCTTACGTGGCCGTTCGAGGTTAGGACGATCGCTTCATCGAAGCCATTGTCCAAAGCCTCGCTCTTGGCGAGCGCAGAATTGATATAGCTTCCTGAGATCTTGGCGCGTGCAGGGATTGACTCATCTGAGATTCGGCGCCACGAGCTGACCATGCAGCGCAGGCCATGGTCGACAGGCACGTAGTCTCCGAACGGCAGGGCGTACACCGCGAAGCTGTCACGCACCCCGGTTAGCCGCACCCCAATCTCCTCGGCGGACTTGTAGAGGGTGGGACGGATGAATGAGTTTTCTCGAAAGCCATTCCGGCGCAGGACCTCACAGGCGATCTGGACCATCTCATCAGGACCGTGCGGAAGCTTCATCCTCAGGATCTTCGCCGAGCGGGCAAGCCGCTCGAAGTGGGGCCGTGCTTGGAAGAGGTTCAGCTGCTGAGTACCGGGACTCCAATAGGCGCGCACGCCTTCAAAGCAGGCTGTGCCATAGCTAAACGCGTGCGTCATAAGACCCAGCCCAACGTCCGCATACCGCACGTATTCGCCTTCGTGGTAGACGAAGTAGCGCCGGTGCGCCGGTGGCCTGGACGCCTCCTCCGACTCAACGTCGGCCACAGCTCGGATTGTGCCTTGGCTCAATTCGACTCCTTCGGGTGTGCTGGCGGATCTGCGCAGTAGCCCAAATGATCAAACGTACATCTACGTACGACTGAGCGATTGTACCGCGAATCGGCGCAAGGGTGATGAGTTGTACCTCGGTTGGCCCAAACGCCCAGCGAATGTCGGGAAGATCGCTGGCGTGCCAGCGTATTTGTCAGGCCACTACGACACTGAGTCCGCGCGCAACTCGGGGGGGCGCCAACCTCCTACTGGAGCCTTGACCATCAGGCTGATCAGCGTCTCGCATCGACGGAAGCCCTTGATCGGATAGATCTTCTTCGTCACCACCTCAAGCAGGTGGCGGTTATCCCGAAGCCAGAGATCCGCGATCAAGTCCCATTGGCCGGTCACGACCGATACCGAGGCAATCTCGGGGATCGCCGTGAGATCTGTGATCATGTCTTCTAGCAACGGCCCTTGCTCAGTACCGATCCCCACGATAGCGTGAACGCCGTATCCCAACACGACCGGATCGATGGTCACGTGGTAGCCAATTATCACGCCTCGCTGTTCGAGCCGGCTGACTCGTTCGGACACGGCGCCCGGCGACATCCCGACGCATCGTGCAATCGCTCTTGCGGACAGGCGGGCGTCGGCGGAAAGCAGGGCGACAATCTGCGCATCGGTCGCATCGAGCGTGACCTGCCCGAAAGAGTTCATCAGCTCATCCACCTCGCCATGCCCTCCGTCCATCCTATACGGCAATACGGCTCGTTGCCGATGAGGCCCGCGCTTGACTTTCCGGCCGGAATGGCAGTAGTGGATTGTTCTCGGCGGGCGCCGCACGATCTGCCTGATCCGAACAGCAATGGGAGCGCGAGAATGCTGTCAAAGGTAGCCCTCAGCGGCGCTTGGCGACCGCGTCACTTCATGGCGATCGAATCAGCGGGTAGTCAGCAGGCTGGCTCTCTTCTCGGGTTGCCCGGGTGCTGCTGCTCGTGCTCGTTTTCGGCTACACGCTTCTGTGCACATCCTTGAATCGCCCTGAGTTTTGTGGAGACTCGGCGGATTGGACTTACGCCACCGCTGTGGTGTCGCGCTGACGATAGTAGAGATTTTCAAAGATGGCCGGGGGCAGGTGGCCAGCGGCGCTGTGCAGACGGCGATGGTCCCACCAGTCGACCCATTCCGCGGTGGCTAACTCCACCTGCTCGATGGAGCGCCATGGTCCACGGCGGCGAATGAGCTCGGCCTTGTAGAGGCCGTTTACGGTCTCGGCGAGGGCGTTGTCGTAGCTGTCGCCGCGAGACCCGACGGAGCGGACCGCGCCCGCCTCGGCCAGGCGCTCGGTGTAGCGGATAGAGAGGTACTGGACGCCTCGGTCGGAATGGTGGACGAGATCGGAGAGGTCCTCTGAACGACGGGACCAGATCGCCATCTCGAGAGCGTCGAGGGCGAGCTCGGCACGGAGGGACGCCGATACTCGCCAGCCCACGATCCGGCGGCTGAAGGCGTCGACCACAAAGGCGACGTAGCAGAAGCCCGACCAGGTGCTGACGTAGGTGAGGTCGGCCACCCAGAGCCGGTTCGGCGCCGCCGCCACGAAGGTCCTGTCGACCAGGTCCCAAGGCCGCTCGGAGACCTCGCCAGGGAAGGTGGTCCGCTTCACCTTGCCTCTCCCGATACCCGCCAGCTGGAGCTTGGCCATGAGACGGCCAACACGATCGCGGCCGACCTGGAAGCCTTCCCGGTTGAGTTGCTTCCAGACCTTGTGGGCGCCGTAGACCCCGTAGTTCTCCTCATGCACCCTGGCCACCTCGGGTTTGAGAGCCTCGTCCTCGACCTGACGGGCGCAGGGCGGCCGGCTGACCGCCGCGTAGTAGGTGGATGGGGCGATCTCCAGCACCCTGCAGATCGGCTCGACCCCCCAACGGCCGCGCTGGCCGTTGATGAAGCTCACTACTTCGGCAGTCGCGGGTCGAGCTCCCGCGCGAAGAAACTGGCGGCCGCCTTCAGGATCTCATTGGCGCGCCGCAGCTCCCGGACCTCCCGCTCCAATTCAGAGATCCGCTGGCGCTCTTCGGTCGTCTTCCCCGGCCGCTGACCGCCGTCGATCTCCGCCTGCTTGACCCAGTGGCGCAGCGTCTCAGAGCCCAGTCCGAGTTGCACCGCGATCCGGGTCACGACGCCGTGCCGCTCACCTGTCTGATTGATGGTCTCCTGAACCATCCTCACTGCCCGCTCACGGAGCTCAGGCGGGTGCCGGTGTCCCGATCCCTGCTTCGACGTCTGGTGGTTCGATGCTGCCATGGGCTACATCCTCCCAAAGAATGAAGCCTCCATCGAACCCAGGGCGATTCCCCATTTTGTGATAGCGCTAATGTCCGCTTACTACAGTCGTACTACAGTTTCTTGTAGTAAGCGCGAGCGACGGTGTTCAGGTGAACACGCCGCCGAGAACGTCAAGCGGTTCGGGGTTGAGAATCCCCCAGCGATCGGCTCGTCGCTCCCGGCGGCGTGGGAACGCTGCCCGCCAACATCTCGCTGCCGATTTGCGCGCTTCGCCCAGCACGCCGAGCACATCGTCCTCTGATCCGAGTTGCCGCGGGCCGTCACTTCCCGGCCATGAAGGTGTCCCCGACCTGCTCGCCGAGCATCCGAGTCGGTTCCTGTGGTGAGCCGCGTTGAGCGGAAACAATGCGACAGTCCTCGGCGGCCTAAAAGGGCTGGAGGCTGGCCAGTACTTCTGAAGGCTGTCCGCGGGTTGCTCGAATTTGGGCAGGAAAGCGCATCCAGCCGACGTGATGATGCGGAGC
>QHBT01000049.1 GCA_003244185.1 Candidatus Dormiibacter spiritus
ACAGCGATCGACGACTGCACCCGGCTTCGGGTGCTCAAGATTTACAGCAGGCTCAACCAGAAGACGGCGATCGAGTTCATCGACTACGTTCTCGAGAAGCTGCCCTTCGGTGTCCAGCTGATCCAGACCGACAATGGCGCTGAATTCGGTACAGCCTTCCACTGGCACGTCCTCGACAAGGGTGTCCGACACCTCTACATCAGGCCGGCCACGCCGCGGCTCAATGGCAAGGTCGAGCGCTCCCACCGAATCGACGCCGACGAGTTCTACCGCCTGCTCGACGGCGTGGTCATCGATGACGCCAAGGTCTTCAACGCCAAGCTCCTGGAATGGGAGCACTTCTACAATTTCGAGCGTCCGCACGGAGCCCTGGGCGGCCAGACTCCCTACGAGCGGCTACGCCAGTCAACCCAGACCCGGGTGTAAGCGGCCAATGTCAGTTGAACACCTCCGGACAAACCTCCACCGTCTTGTGCCCAGGACTTGAGGCGGCACGTCAGCGCGCTGTGTGCCTGCCGTAGGTAAGCGATCAGCCGCTGGCGAGCAGCGACTTGGCGATGACGCGGAGTGCCAGCACCTCCTCGGCGCCCTCGAAGATGCTGAGCACGCGGGCGTCGACGAAATAGCGCGACACGTTCGTCTCCTCCGCATAGCCCATTCCACCGTGGATTTGCATCGCGTTCCGCGTTACCTGCTCCGCCATTCGAGATGCGTAGAGCTTGGCCAGTGAGGCCTCGATCTGGCCCGCGCCCTGGCCTTCCGCGAGCAGTCGCGCCGCCCGGTAGCTGAGCCGGCGTGCGGTGGCAACCTGAACGATCATCCGACCCAGCATCGTGCGGGGGAGGCCGAATCTAGCGATCGGCTTCCCGAACACGATCCGCTGCGAGGCATAAGCAAGCGCGTCTTCAAGCGCCGCCTGCATCACACCGACCGCGCGGCCGGCCGTCTGGAGGCGGCCCATTGCGAAGCTCTCCATCTGCAAGTAGAACCCGCGGTTCAGCCACTCCTCGCTGCCCACGAGCGCGTCGCCGGGCAGGTGGAAATTGTCGAAGGAGAGCTCGAAGGTGTGCATGCCGCGGTAGCCGATTGTGGGGATGGCGCGGCCCTCGAGCCATCCGCCCCCCGGCTGCCGGAACGTGAACTGGTGGCCCGAAAATGCGGGCTTCTCGACCACGAAGAGCGAGAGTCCGCGGTGGCCGGCGTCGGCGGTCCGGGCAAGCAGCATCATGATCTCGGCCCGGCCGGCGAATGTCGACCACAGCTTGGCCCCGTTCACCAGCCACCCATCGCCGACTCGCTCAGCGCGGCAGGTGATGCCGGCGATGTCGGACCCATGGTCGGGCTCGGTGGCGGCCACCGACACCAGCTTCTCGCCGCTCGCGATCACCGGCAGCCAGCGTCGCTTCTGCTCCTCGGTGGCGCCTCGGACGAGCGCGACAACCAGGATCTCCGGCCGCGTCACCAGGCTTCCGCCGGCCGCCAGCGAGCCGCGCGAGAGCTCCTCGGTGACGATCAGCATGGTTTCGAAGTCGTCTTTGCTCCCCTGGCCCTCCGACTTGGATCCGCCGTAGGCCTCAGGGATCGAAAGCCCGAAGGTTCCCAATTCGGCGAGCCCGCGCAGGAGGTCCTCCGGGATATCAAGGTTGAGGCGGTGGACCTCGGCCGCCCGCGGCCTGATCTCGCGCTCGGCGAAATCGCGAAAGGTCTCGCGCAGCAGGCGCTGTTCCTCGCTGAGGCCGAGGTCCATCAGTGGACGGTAGGCACCGGCGATGCGCTCGAGGAGCGGAGTCTGTTCGATGGCGCCGATCGCCGAACGGCCCGTGATCGCGCTCGCCGCCTCGGCGATCGCGGCTTCGGCCACGTCGCTGGCGAGCGCATCGCCTGTTGCGTCCGCCCACTCTGCGGTCGCGACGGCCGCATCCGAGCAGGCGACCGCCCAGGCCAGCTCGTTGGCGGCAACCTGGTTGGCATCGACGTCACCGTCGGGGAGCAGCTGCTGGACGTGCGCGCGGAGATCCGCGACCGTGTCGCGCAGCGCCTGCAGTGGCAGGTCGAGGGCGGCTGCCATCAGTCTGCTATCTCGACGCGCGGGATCTTCGGCGCCTGCCCGCGCTTGTAGATCATGGCGGTCCGCTTGAACCTGAGGACCACCTTGCCATCCTGGTTGTAGCCGGTCGTCCGGACGGTCACCAGGCCGACGTTGGGCCGCGAGTTGGACCCGGGCTTGTCGAGGACCTGAGACCTTGAGTAGAGGGTGTCCCCTTCGAAGACGGGGTTTGGCATCCGGATCTCGTCCCAGCCCAAGTTGGCCATCACGTTCTGGGAGATGTCGGTAACGCTCTGCCCTGTCACGAGGGCCCGTGTGAAACAAGAGTTCACGAGCGATCGGCCGAAGTCCGTCTGCGCCGCATAGTGGCGGTCGAAGTGGAGCGGCGCGGTGTTCTGTGTGAGCAGCGTGAACCAGCTGTTGTCGGTCTCGGTGACAGTGCGGCCGAGCGGGTGCTCGTACAGGTCGCCCACCTCGAAGTCCTCGTAGACGCGGCCGCGCCACCCTTCCTTGATGGTCATTTGTCCTCCTAGTCGATGAGGCCCTGGGCGCGGAGGTCCGCGACCTGCCCGGGATCGAGGCCGAGCTCGGCGGTGAGGAGGGCCTCAGTGTCGGCGCCGATGGCGGGGGCGGGCGGCGCCTGGGGACGGTCGAAGTCCGCGAAACCGATCGGGCTTGCCGGCGGGTCGGCGGCGAGCGGGTCCTCCACCACCAGCTCTTTGAAGGTGCGGTAGGGACCCCAGAGCACGCCAGCTGCAGCGAATGCTTTCCCGACCTCGTCGAGCGTGCGCTCGCCGATCCACGGCTCGATGAGCACATTGATCTCACGGCGGTGTCGAAAGCGCTCGCCCTCGTCGCCCAAGTCGGTCCCGTGGATCGCCTCGAGCGCCCGGAAGGCCTCGGCCCGGCCAGTCGCCTCACCCAGGCTCTGCCACTGCCTTGTGGTTAGGGCGCAGACCATCACGTACCTGCCGTCGCGAGTCCGGAAGTCGCGAGCATAAGTTCCGTACAGGTCGTTCCCGAAGCGGCCGCGGGGCTCTGCCACCAGCTTCGCTTCGGCGATCAGGCCGAGGTGGGCAGCGACCGCCACAGCGACGTCGGACAGCGCGAGCTCGACCAACTGCCCCCTACCGACCAGCCGGCGATGGCGCTCGGCGGCCAGCACCGCAGTGGCCGCCAGGACGCCGGTGGCCACGTCCCAGGCGGGGAGCACGTGGTTGACAGGGCCGGCCCAGCCCTCGGGCCCCGTCACCCAGGGGAACCCGGCGCCTGCGTTGACTGTGTAGTCGACGGCAGCGCCGCCCCGGGGGGAGCCGCTGATGACCACCATCACGAGGTCCGGTCGCCGCTGCGTCAGCCGGTCGTACGACATCCAGCCCCGCGCGCCGAGATTGGTGATGACGATGCCGCCCGATTCGCCACTCCCAGCGATGAGCTGCGTCACAAGCTCTTGGCCGACCTCCGACCGGAGGTCGATGGCCAGCGAACGCTTGCCCTGATCGAGGCCGGCGCGGTATAAGCTGCGGCCTTCGAAAAGCGGCCAGCGGGCTGCATCAATGCCGCCACCGCGCTGCTCGACGCGGATCACGTCGGCGCCCATTCCCGCCAGCGTGACGCCCGCCAGCGGGGCCGCGACAAAAGCGGAAACCTCGATGACGCGCAGCCCGGATAGGATCCCTCCGCTCACCCCGTGAGGATAAATCGCCGCCACACAGCGTCGGTGCGACTCGTGGTCGAACTCGGCGTCGAGCTGATTGGCATCCGGGACCCTCCCCACCGCCCGCGGCGGATTCAAGGTGTGGCGGCCCGCTTTCCTATGTTGAAAACGCTATGGTGGGCGCCGCCCGCGTGCGGCAGTCCGGGCTCGCTGGGGCCGGCCCAGGCGAAGGAGAGCGCGAGGCGCTCGTCGGTGAGCTCCGCTTCGGCGAGCTCGGGCGGCAGGCTGGAGACGTAGACGGCGATGAGTTGCTTCAGCACGCCGCGCTGCGAGGTGGTCAGCTCATCGCCTGCCGGCTCTGCTCCTGGTCGAGGCTCTCGAGAAAGTGCTGGGCCGCCTCCGACATCCGGGCGGCGGCACGCTCAGCGGCCGGGCTCATAACGGCCGAAGATGAGGTCGGGGCCCGGCCTCGAGTTGCAGGGCGGTGGATGCTCAATCACGACAGTTTCCGGATGGCGCTTGAGGCCGGGGTTCCGATCGTCGCGGGACGGACGCTGGCTCATCCTCACGCCGCTTCAGTCCCTGGTTCAACGAGCTTAAGTCGATGCCGGAGTACGGCATGCCTATCGAAGGGCGTTCTGGCCGCCGCCAGTAGTGTCGCGCCCAGGTGACCGGTCCCCGTTTACTGGTTCACTCTGAGTGAGGGTTCCGGGTGGACGAGTGGGGCGGCGAGCTCTGGAACGTCGGAGCCGGGGAAGGCTGTGGACCTGTTGATTCTCGACCGGAGCCGATACGAAGATCTCTCGCGGCTGAGGACACTGCTCGCGTATCGCGGGGGTTGTACGGTTAGCGAGCAACCCTTGAAAGTCGGCGGGGGTCAGCTGGCAGAAAGTGGTGACTTGATTGGGGGTCAGTCCAATCTAGCCGGGCGGCCGGTGATGGCAGTCGGTCCTCAACGAAGTCGCCTCACGTCCCAAGGAGGTAACACTTGAACACGGAACACCGCATTCTGTTCAAGAACGCCACAGTTCTAGACCCGCAGCAGGGGTCGCTGGAGCCTGATCGCTCGGTTCTTTTGGTCGGCGACAGCATCGCCGAGGTTGACGGTCCTCGGCTTAGCGACTCCCACGCCGAGACGATCGACCTTGGAGGTTTGACGCTCATGCCGGGCTTGATCGATTGCCACGTGCACGTGCTGGCCGTTACCGCCGACCTCGCCGGCCAGTCTGAGTGGTCACCCAATTACGTCGCGGCGCGTTCCTCAGAGGTCCTACGCGGCATGCTCGACCGTGGCTTCACCACTGTCAGAGACGCGGCCGGCGCCGACCATGGCATCGCCGCCGCAGTCGAGGAAGGCTACTTCCGAGGCCCCCGTGTGATTTTCGGAGGCAAGGCACTCTCCCAGACTGGTGGTCACGGCGATGTGCGAGGCCCCGGCCGGGTTGTCCACGATCCGCATTGGTGCTGTGCCACGCTCAGCACGATTTGCGATGGCGTATCCGAGGTTCGACGGGCCACGCGAGACCAGGTTCGCCGCGGCGCTCACCACATCAAACTCATGCTGAGCGGCGGCGTGGCCTCTCCCACCGACCGCGTCGACAGTGTTCAGTTCTCGTCAGAAGAGATCAGGGCTGCCGTGGAAGATGCGGAGGCGGCTAACCGATATGTTTTGGGCCACGCTTATACATCTCGTGCCATCAATCACGGGCTGGAGTGCGGCGTGCGCAGCATCGAACACGGAAACCTCATGGATGAGAGCAGCATTCCACTCTTCCTCGAGCATGAAGCCTTCTATGTACCGACCCTGGCGACGTACTCAGCCCTGGCGGAGGTGGGACGGGATCACGGATTACCGGAAGCGAGTTGGCGCAAGGTCTTTGACGTGCTTGACTCCGGATTGCGAGCACTCGAAATGGCTCATCGCGCTGGGGTGAAGATCGTCTATGGCACCGATCTCCTTGGGGGCATGCATCAGTACCAGCTGAATGAGTTTCGAATCCGCAGCCAGGTACAGCCGATCAGCGATATCATCCGGGGGGCAACCGCCACCGCCGCTGAACTGCTTCGACTTGAGGGCAAGATCGGAGTTGTAACGCCAGGTGCATGGGCCGACTTGCTGGTAGTGGATGGCAGCCCTCTGGAGGATGTAAGCGTCATGGCGGACCCTGAGAGGCACCTTAAACTCGTGGTGCAGCGAGGCCGAGTCGTTCGGGACCGATTGGAGGCGTCGGCGCGAACGCTGAGATGACTCGCGTCGAGCATCCTCCAGCCGTGTAGACCGATAGGCACCTGCCGAAGTCCCGCATTGGTGGGGCCAGGCTCCCGCCAAGACCGGCAAAACAATTCTCGAGGGGACCGGGCGCCGTTAATACTTGGGGACTCACCCGGCGGGATGCCAGGGGGATCGGATCAATCCTGACTGGTCCTTCAAGAGGGAGGCGTCTCGCGACCCCCCTCGTCCGTGACTGCGGTTGGGCGTCGGAATCGCAATCTGCTAGTAGCTATGGACAAACGTCCTCCTTCCGAGTCACTGTGTCGCGACGCTGCTGCTCGACCCGGTACGGCAACTCAGCGTAGACGTGCTTGAAGATTGCCTCCGCACCGGGCCGGGGCTGCGCGTTGACGTCAGCGATGGCAGCGTCAATTTCGGTCGCGACTTGAGCCACCGCCTCCGCCTCAACCTTCGGTGACCAGGCGCCCTCGCTGGTCAGCCAGAGTCGGAGCCGGTCGATCGGGTCGCGCTCGGCGGCATCCTCCACCTCGGAGTCGGGTCGATACTCGCGCGGGTTGTCGGAGGTGTTATGGAAGCCGATCCGGTATGTCCTGCACTCGATCAGGGTGGGCCCCTCACCAGCGACTGCCCGCTCCACCGCCTCCCTAGCGGCGGCATGCACGGCGAAGAGGTCGTTGCCGTCGACCGGGATGCCCCGAAAGCCATAGCCGACCGCCCGGGCGGCCAGGTTGGGTGCCGCCGACTGCCGGTGGGCTGGGGTTGAGATCGCGTATTGGTTGTTGATAAGCACCATGACCAGCGGGGCTCGTATCACTCCAGCGAGGTTGGCCGCCTCGTGGAAGTCGCCCTCCGAAGCGGCACCTTCACCGAAGTAGACCATCACCGCGCCCCGCAGCCGCTGGAGCTTGAGGGCCCAGGCGAGACCGGTCGCATGGGGCAACTGGGCCCCGATCGCTTGCTGGCGAGGCAGCAACCTCACTCCCTCGGGGACCGCTGCGTGGTCGATCCGGCCCAGGTAGGTAGCGTAGAGACTGGACAGCGGCAAGCCCTGGACGTGCATCGCCAGGTGCTCACGGGAGGCGGGGACCATCCAGTCGCGGGCCGGGTCGAGCGCCATCGCCGACCCGATCACCGACGCCTCCTGGCCGTGGACGGGGCCATAGATGCCGACTCGTCCCATCCGCTGGAGCTTGATGAAACGCTCGTCGGTGGCGCGCGAGAGCAGCATTAGCCGCATCGCCTGTTGCGCCTTCTCGACGCCCATCGGGGCAGCGCCAAGCAGGGTGCCGTCGTAATCGAGAAGACGCATCTCCGCGGGCTGACTGGGGCGGCGAGAGTCCTCGACCACGTCCTCTAGTACTCCAAGGTCGCCCGGGCGGCGGCGACGACTCGGGCCACGGTAGGCAGGAAGTGGTCCTCCAACGCCCCCGGGGGGTAGGGCGTATCGCGCGAGCCGACGCGCAGGATGGGCGCGTCAAGGTCGCCGTAGGCCTCCTGCTGGAGAGTGGCGACGATCTCGGCCCCGAAGCCGCCGGTGAGCGGCGCCTCGTGGACGACCACTGCCTTTCCACAATCGCGGACCGCTGCCACCAGCCCCTCAACGTCGAGCGGGTTAAGCGTGCGGAGGTCAAGGACTGCTACCGAGGCGCCCGTGCGGGCAAGCGTCTCGGCCGCCTCCAAGCAAAGGTGGACGGCGGCGCTCCAAGCAATCAGGATCAGATCGGTGCCGTCCCGGACCATCCTGGACACGCCGAAGGGAATCGGATCACCGTTGTGGACTGGGCCGCGAATCGCGCGGTAGAGACGCTGGGGCTCCAGGTAGAGGACCGGATCCGGGTCGCGGATTGCCTGGAGGAGAAGTCCCTTTGCGTCATCGGGAAAGGCGGGCGCGACGATCTTGATTCCGGGGACTTGTACGAATTGGGACTCGATCGCGTCGGCGTGGAACTCGGGTGTCCGCACGCCGCCCCCGTACGGCGCCCGGATGGTGACCTGAGTTGGGTAGCGGCCTCGGGAGCGGAACCGGTAGCGGGCGAGCTGGGGTCCGATCTGGTGGAAGGCCTGTTGGGTGAAGCCGAGGAACTGGATCTCGGCGACCGGCTTCATACCCCCAATGGCGAGCCCCAGCGCGGCTCCCACGATCGAGGCTTCGGCAAGAGGAGTGTCGGCGACACGCTCCTCGCCGAAGCGGGCCGCGAGGCCCTTAGTGACCCGGAAGACCCCGCCCAGCCGGCCAACGTCCATGCCCAGGACCATGACGCTGGGGTCACGCTCCATCTCCTCGACCAGGGCCGCGCGGATGGCCTCAATGATCGAGAGCTGCTTCATGGCTCCATGATGGGTATGCGACCCGGTTCAGGAACGGGCGCAACCCTCCGTGACCACCGGAGACACTGCCGGACCCCCTCAATCCGCTGAGCTGGCGCCGCCGTTCGTTGTCGGCCGACGCGGGTGACTGCCATTATTGAGCGCTCAGCGACTGTTCCCAGACTCCTCCGGGCAGCAAGCATTCAGCTAGCGAGAAAATACGCCTCCAGGTTTGGGGTGCGGCGCCCGACTGGACAAACGCAGGTGAGCGAACGGGTCCGCATCAGCACTGTACGACCGTCGACCTAGCAGCCGCCCTATTGAGGGCTCCGGGATGATCCGCTTGGTCAGTTCCATGGATCTGGTCCATTGCTCCATTACAGTATCCATCCAACCCGGGGACATGGTTGCGATCCGGCGCGCGACCGCCAGTCGCACTCAAAGGCGTCCGATTCGCATCGACGCCGCTCAGACACTTTGCCCGATGAACTCAAGGCGCTGGCTAGCCCCCTCGGTAGTTGCCCGCTGTTCCTGGACGACTGTGCGCTTGGTCGAGTTCGGGCACTTCGCACGGACAGAGGCTATGCTCGGTCACCGCGATTTGGTGAACAGATCCATTGACCGGCGATCATCCGGAGGGGCTAGTCAGCGGTGGCGCTGGTCCGAGTGCTCAGGTGTGTGCAGTTGACGAGTGGTGGGATCCTCATGATGGAGTTCAAGGAAGGGCGTTGAGCACCTCCCCATCGCGTGCGCTCTGTTCGGCGATTTGCACATGCCTGGCCCTGCGCCTTGGGCGGGACGAGGTCGTCTACGGGCCGGATCAAGAAATCGGTCCGGCTCCAGAGGCGGCGCGGCTGCGGGCCCGCGGCGCCAGCTTCGAATGGGTCGGCGTCCGCCTATCTACCTTCCCCTTCTGGACAGCCCATGTGGGAGTGGTAGTGAGCGAAATTGCAGGGGGGGCTCGGGTCGGACTCCATGCGAGCTTGGGGGATGAGAATGCCCAGCGGTTACTCCGTGAGTGGCGGACAGGGCTCATCCGCCGGGGGCTGGAACGGTCACTCTCAGAACTTGCCGAGGAAGAGCAGTGGAACGGCCCTCTCCGAGATTGCGGCCGGGAGGAGGACATCGACGAACTCTGCGGCGAGGCGGTTGAACTGACGCAATGGGTGCGGGTCCGGACCGGCAGTGGACTGAGCCGGAAGCGATGAAACCCACACCGACTCCGGTCGGACCGTGTCGAGGGTGCCGAGGGCCGGATGTGGAGGGCGGGGCAGTCGGCGCGAGGGTGAGAGCGGTCTTCTTAGCTCCCGCGCCGGAGTGGATCTGACTGGAGCAGCAAGTTGGCCAAGACCGCCCCCGGCCACGCTGCTCCGTAACCAATGTCCCGGTGGACCCGGCTCGAAGGCATGACGATGTCGCGCCGCGCTCGGCCGGACGATACCGGTGAGACGACCGTCAGACCACACTGAAGTGCCGTTTGTGCCCTAGCACGCCTAGTCGGATGGCAAACGCACGCCCTGGGGGCAGCGTCGCTTGACAAGCAACCAGCGAACCGCGAGAATGACGTTATCATTGGAGGGTAACGTAGACTTTTTCACTTCCAACTCGAGCATCTTTGGAAACCGGGCGGGTGTCTCCTCGTTTCGGTTGCTCCGGGGTGACTGTCGGCGGCACCGGGCTCGCCGAGACGCGAGGTCCGACGGCAGCAGGCTCGCGTGCAGCTTCGGGTTGTCTTTGGCCAACCGCTCAACGATGCGAGCGTGTCCCGCGCGTGACCGCCCAGCCGACTCGGCTGTGTCACGAGACAGCGTCCGCATCGACCACGTCCTCGGCGAGTCTCACCTGTGTGTCCGGCCGGCTGCGAGAGGAGGCTCAGTTGGTCACCTACAACCAGGATCGGGCCCTGAATTCTATCGTCTCACATGGACACCTGGGCTCTGGTGCATCGTAGCGTCTGAGGCGGAGGCAAGAGCACTTAGGTGATGCGAAAGTGCACGGCCCAGGTGGTGGAAGGATGACGCTCTACATTCTCCGCCGGATCGCGGCGGCCATACCGGTCCTTATCGGGGTCTCGCTTATAGTTTTTATCAGCCTCCAACTTATTCCCGGAGACATTGCGCGCGCCCTCCTCGGTCCGATGGCGTCACAGGACACGGTCCAGCGCTACCGCGAGTCACTCGGTCTGAACCAGCCTGTTCCGATCCAGTACTTAACGTGGCTCTGGCATGTGCTACACGGCGACCTCGGTCGGAGCTTCACCGAAAATATCCCGACCACCGCACTCCTCGCCGCCAAGCTCCAGAACACCCTCATCCTCGTCACCGCCAGCCTGCTGCTGGCAATTCCCTTGGGGGTGTTGGCCGGCATCGTTGCTGCAACCCACAAGTTCTCATGGTCCGATCGCTTGGGAATGGGAACGACGCTGGTCCTCGGCAACATGCCGACGTTTGTAGTCGGTCTCGGTCTCATCGCCCTCTTCGCCGTCCAAATCCCTCTGTTTCCTCCTCTCGGGATGTATGACATTCTCGGGAGCGGTGGGATCGCCGACCTCCTCCGCCACCTGATACTTCCCGCGGTCACAACCGCCATCCCGCCTGCCGCGATCATCGCCAAAATGGTGCGCGGCAGCATGCTGGAGGTCCTGGGACAGGATTACGTCAGAGCGGCCCGTGCCAACGGCATCTCGATGCGGACGGTGAATTACCGGTATGCGCTCCGCAACGCGATGCCGCCGATCATCACCATCTCTGGACTTCAGGTCGGGTTCCTGCTCGGTGGGGCGGTGTTCACCGAATACATCTTTGCTTGGCCCGGAATTGGTCTCCAGCTCCAGAAGGCAATCCTGGCCCGGGACATTTCGGTGGTGCAGGGCGCTGTTCTGATCATCGCCGCCTGGTTCATGCTGGTCAACCTCGTGGTCGACGTCATCAATCGAATGCTGGATCCGCGGCTGCGGTCGCCGAGATAGAAAGCGATGCACGATCAACTCGCTCAGATCGGAATTCAGGAGCGGGAGCTAAGCATCTCCCATGAGGAGCCTGAACATGAGGAGCCGGAACCTAGCCGGGCCTCGAGGTTGGCCACTCGCTGGCGCGTGCTGGCTCGGGATCGAGCGGCCCTGGCCGGGTTGATTTTGCTGGCCGTGATTGCGTTGGCCGCTATTCTCGCCCCGCTGGTCAGCCCTTACGACCCCAACGCCCAAACGTCGGCCGTCCGCTTCGCCCGGCCTGGAGCTGGGCACTTGCTGGGCGCGGACGAGGCCGGGCGAGACATTCTGAGCCGCCTGATCTGGGGCGGACGCGTTTCCCTGTTCACCGGCGTCGCCCCCACGCTGGCCGCCGCGGTGATCAGCCTGCTGCTCGGACTCATCGCGGGCTACTTCGGCGGCGTGCTCGACCAGATCACCATGCGAACCCTCGACATCTTTTTCGCCTTCCCCATTGTTCTCCTCGCGATCCTGTTTGCGGGGGTCCTCGGCGCTGGACTCCGCAACGAAGTGATCGTGATCACGGTCATTCTCATCCCATACATGACACGGGTTGTCCGCACCGCGACAATGTCCTCGCGAGAGCAAGAATACGTGGAGGCCGCTCGGGCGGCCGGGGCGGCTGACTGGCAGATCGTCCTGCACGAGGTTCTGCCGAACGTCGTCTCGCCGTTGCTGGTCTATGCAGCGGTCCTCTGCGGGCTGATGATCCTAGTGGCAGCTGGGCTCAGCTTCTTCGGTCTCGGTCCGCCGCCTCCGAGCGCCGATTGGGGTCAGATGGTGAATACCGGCAAATCGGTCCTCTTCGAGGCTCCCCATGTCGCCATGATCCCGAGCATCTTGATCGTCGCGGTCGCACTTGCCTTCAACTTCTTGGGCGATGGGTTGAGAGACCTGCTCGACCCGCACACCCTCAGATGAGTGGCTCGGAAGCGGCCGTGGGGAGGGCCGCTGCGTCAAATGGCTCCAGCGGCGAGCCGCTACTCTCGGTGCGCGGCCTCAAGACCTACTTTGAAGTCGGCGCGAAACGGGTCTTGAAGGCGGTCGACGGTGTCGACCTTGACGTTCATCGCGGCGAGGTAGTGGGAATCGTCGGGGAATCGGGCTGCGGTAAGTCGATGACTTGCTGGTCGATCCTCCGGATGATTGACCGGCCCGGCCGGATCGTGGGTGGGAGCATTCGATTTGAGGAGGAGGAGCTCGTCACCAAGAGCGAGACCGAGATGGCGCGGCTCAGAGGTAGCCGAATTGCGATGGTCTTTCAGAATCCCATGACCTCACTCAACCCGGCTTTCACCGTGCGCCGCCAGATGCTGGACATGATCGCCACTCACGATCGGGTGTCGGAGCGGGAGGCTACCGACCGGGCAATCGAGCTACTGGCGTCGGTCGGGTTGCCAGACGTCAAGCGGCTGCTCAACGACTACGCTCACCAGCTCTCGGGGGGGATGCGCCAGCGGGTGCTGATCGCGATGGCCCTGTCCTGCAACCCGTCTCTCCTGATCGCGGACGAGCCGACAACGGCACTCGACGTCACCGTCCAATCGCAGATTCTGGAACTACTGGAGCAGATCCAGCAGCAGAGAGGTCTCTCCATTCTGATCGTCAGTCACGACATCGGAGTAATCGCCTGGCTCTGCCACAAGGTCGCCGTGATGTATGCGGGCCGGGTGGTCGAGGCAGGCCCGGTCACGGCGGTCACACAGTCACCCGCCCATCCCTACACCCAGGCACTATTGGCTTCGATTCCCACGCCGGACACGCGCGGACGCCCGCTGTCGGCCATCGAAGGCCAGCCGCCGGACTTAAGCAGGCTCCCAAAGGGGTGTGCATTCGCTCCCCGCTGCCCAGTGGCCACCGAACGCAGCTGGAAGGCGCCGCCCGATCTCACCGTCGTCGCGCCGGGTCACACCGTGCGCTGCGTGCTTTACGAGGGGACGCCGTGAGCACCGCGCTGATCGAAGCGCGCGACTTGAAAAAGCACTACCCGCTAAGTGGTGGCCTCTTCTCCCGGAGCGCACGTCAAGTGCGCGCGGTGGACGGTGTCTCCTTCTCGATCGAGGCCGGGAGTACGCTAGCACTGGTTGGCGAATCGGGCTGCGGCAAGTCGACAACGGGACGTCTCCTGCTTCGCCTGATAGAGCCCACCTCCGGGGAGGTGTTGATCGACGGCCACAGCTTGAACGAAATGGCGGGGCGCCAGTTGCGCCGCGCTCGTCGGCAGATGCAAATCGTTTTCCAGGATCCCTTCTCCAGCCTGAATCCGCGTCACTCTGTGGGCGAGATCATCGCCTGGCCGATGCGGCTTCATGGACTGGGCAACGAGACGGCGATCCGGGCCCGGGTGCGCGAGCTTCTGAAGCTGGTTGGCCTACAGCCCGGCCACGCCGATCGGCACCCGCACCAGTTCTCGGGGGGTCAACGCCAGCGGGTTGGAATCGCCCGTGCAATCGCCCTCGAGTCGCGGTTCATCGTGCTTGACGAGCCCACCTCCTCTCTGGATGTCTCAGTCCAGGCGCAGATTCTGAATCTGCTTCAGGAATTGAAGAATCAGTTCGGCCTCACCTACCTGCTCATCAGCCACAACCTCGGTGTCGTCGAGTACATGGCCAACGACATCGCAGTCATGTACCTTGGCCAGATCGTCGAGTACGGCTCCGCGGAGACTATCATGTCCGGTCCGCGACACCCATATACCCACGCCTTACTCTCCGCCGTGCTGGGTCCGGTAACCGGCGAGCGGCGCAAGCGGCTCATTTTGCACGGCGACCCGCCAAATCCTGCCAGTCCCCCGCCTGCATGTCGGTTCCACACGCGGTGTCCATACGTGCAGGACATCTGCCGGGAAACGCCGCCGCCGCTGGAAGCGGCGGACCCCGGGCATCTGGCGGCTTGTCATTTCGCCGACCAGATCCCACAATACGTGAGTAGAGGAGAAAGGAACCCATGAGTGCATTGTCGAGGCGCGAATTCCTGAAGTACACCGGTGTCGCGGCCGGCGTTGCCGCCTTGGACCCGCTGGTGCTTGCCTGCAGCAATGGGTCTTCGGCGGCCAGCAAGGCAGGGGGCACACTGGTGATCAGCCTTCCTACCGAGTCGGATATCTTCGATCCTCACGCGACAGGTGGCTGGGACACGTACAAGCACACCCTCCAGATGTTCGAGGGACTCACCAAAGAGAACCTGACCGACGCCAACGAGAAAGTCCCCAGCATCCAGCCTGCGCTGGCGGAGAAGTGGGATCTGTCCGAGGACAAGACGACCTATACGTTTCATCTACGCCAGGGTGTCAAGTTCCATGACGGAACCGACTTCAACGCCGACGCCGCAGTGTTCAACATCAGGCGGATCTGGGATAAAACCTTTGAGTCGTACTACGCCCGTGCCAATGCATTCTCGGGCCAGTATTTTGTCTATCTCAAGGACATTCAAAAGGTCGATGATCACACCGTCAAGATGACGCTCAAGCAGCCGTTTTCGGATTTCCTTCGAATGCAGAACCAGAGCTACGGCGAGCCGCTGATGATCAGCCCGACGCAGGTGAAGAAGCTTGGCAACGAGGGTTTCGCCGCTAACCCGATCGGGACCGGCCGATTCAAATTCATGGAGCGGACGGCTGGAGCGCATGCGACCATGCTGCGCTCGGACAGCTACTGGGGTTCTGACAAGGCGCTAGTGGAAAAGCTTATCTTCGTCTGGGTCTCGGACGCGCAGGCCGCGCTCGCCGGCCTCAAGTCCGGCCAGGCTCACCTGAAGCTGTGGGTTCCTCCCGACGACGTCGACCCGATCAAGAGCGGCGGTTTTAACGTCTCGATGAACAAGGGTCCGATCGTCAACTACTGGTACCTCAACACCCGTCACCCCATCCTGAAGGACAAAAAGGTGCGCCAGGCGATCAACCTGAGCATCGATCGGGACTCCTTGGTCCGGAACATCTCGAAGGGGACCAACACCCCGGCGACCGGGCTGATCCCACCCGGCTGCAACGCGTTCGACTCCTCGTTCAAGGGTTGGGCCTACGATCCCACCAAGGCCAAAGCCTTGCTTGCAGACGCCGGCTATCCGAACGGCTTTAGCGTCAAGTTCATGATCCCCGAGTATGGCGGTTATCAGGACACGTTCAACGCCCGGATGCAGCAGGACTGGAAGAAGGTGGGGATCAACATCGACTACCAGAAGCTCGAATGGGTCACCTATATGCACAAATGGGCTGAGGGCCTGGCCCCCGACGTCGGCGCGCTGCAGCTCGGCTGGGGCATGTCAGCCGACTATTGGTTCCAACTGGTCGCCAATGGCAACAACATGCCGCCCAACGGTACCAACAGCGGGTGGTACCAGAACCGTGATGTGGATGCGCTCCTCGACAAGGCGGCAAAGGAATTCGACGATGCCAAGCGGCGTGACCTGTACCAGAAAGCCCACCAAATCGTGATCATGGAGGACGCCGCCTTCGCTCCCTATACCTTCGACCTTGCGCCCATCGCACTCACCTCTAAGGTAAAGGGCTTTGTCAATCCACCGGAGGACTGGTTCCAGCTCTGGACGGTCTCGCTTTCCGGGTAGTCGTACCGCCTAGAGGGCGTCGGAACCCGCCGGCGCTCTCCATGGCTCCCCGACTTCCGCCGCGGTTGCTGACTCCGCCTAGGCTGAACGGCTCACAAGATCAGGC
>QHBT01000010.1 GCA_003244185.1 Candidatus Dormiibacter spiritus
GCGTTATCTCGGAAGCTGTTCAGTCTAGAGGAGGCTACGATCGGCCTATGAGGCAGCCCGGTGGCACAAGACAGCGGGCGGAGGCGAGCCGCCAGGCAGTCCTCTACGCTCGCGTCTCCTCCAAGGAGCAGGAGAAGGAGGGCTTCTCCATTCCAGCTCAGCTGAAGCTCCTCCAGCGCTACGCGGCAGAAGAGAACCTGACCGTGACCGGGAGTTCATCGACGTCGAGACCGCCAAACAGGCCGGTCGGGCCAGCTTCGGTGAGATGCTGGCCTTCCTGCGTCGCGCCAGGACGGTCAAGGTCCTGCTGGTCGAGAAGACTGATCGCCTCTATCGGAACCTGAAGGACTGGGTCTCGATCGACGACCTAGACCTGGAGGTGCACTTCGTCAAGGAGGGGGTCGTGCTTTCCGCCGACTCGCGCTCCTCCGAGAAGTTCATGCACGGGATCAAGGTCCTGATGGCCAAGAACTACATCGACAACCTCTCCGAAGAGGTGAGCAAAGGCCTGCGCGAGAAGGCGGAGGAGGGCATCTGGCCCTCCTTTGCTCCCCTCGGCTATCGCAATGTGGTTGGTCCCGACGGCAAGCGGACGATCGAGCCGGATCCCGAGACCGGCCCGCTGGTGATCAGGCTCTTCGAGTGGTATTCGAGCGGAGAGCACTCACTCAAAGAGGTCGCCAGGCTGGCCGGCCAGGCCGGCTTCACTTACCGCAAGAGCGGGAACTCGATCATCACCGCCACAGCCGACAAGATCCTGCGCAAGCGGATATACACCGGCGACTTTGACTATGGCGGCAGGACCTACAAGGGCAAATACCAACCGCTTATCTCTCGCGAGCTCTGGCAGCGGGTGCAGGAGGTCTTGGACAACCGCTTTGCCAAGAGGCCCAAGAAGCGCCGCCATGAGTTCGCCTTCTCTGGCCTGGTCAGCTGCGGTCACTGTGGCTGCGCTCTCGTTGGTGAGATCCACAAGGGGCGCTACATCTACTACCGCTGCACCGGCTACCGAGGCAGGTGCCCTGAGCCCTACACTCGCCAGGAGGTCCTCGAAGGCCAGTTCGCCGAACTGCTCGGCCGTCTCCGCTTCGAGCCCCAGATTCTGAGTTGGGTCACCACTGCGCTGCGTCAGAGCCATCGGGACGAAAAGCGCTTCCACGAGCAGTCGATCCGCCGCATCCAGGCCGAGCTCAGCAAGCTCGACACCCGACTCGAGGGGATCTACCTGGACAAGCTCGACGGCAAGATCAACCTGCCCTTCTACGAACGNAAGNCGGCCGAGTGGGAAGCNGAGCGCGAGCGCCTGATGNCCCTCATCAGCGGCCACCAGCGGGCGGAGAGCGCCTACTTCAAAGAAGGCGTCGACCTGCTCGAGCTGGCTTCACGTGCCCGCGAGCTGTTCCAAAGTCAGGAACCGGCCGAAAAACGAAAGCTCCTCAATTTCGTACTTTCGAACTCTTCCTGGCGAGAGGGCCGGCTCACCGCTACTTACCGCAAGCCCTTCGATTTGATCTCAGAAACGGCGGTCCAGGCGGCCGAGCTGGCCCAGACCGAGCCCTTCACGGTGGTCGACGGGGTGGTTTCTGAGAACTGGCGGAGAGGGAGGGATTCGAACCCTCGAGGCGGTTGCCCGCCTACGGCATTTCCAGTGCCGCGCCCTCGACCGGACTAGGCGACCTCTCCTTCACGTTGGCGACGTGTCAGTTTAGTCAGCCGCCTCCTCGCTGCCATCCTGGGACCAGCGCGTGTGGAAGGCCCCAGGCCTGTCCAGCCGGCGATAGCCGTGGGCGCCGAAGTAATCTCGCAAGCCCTGGATCAGGTTCGCGGGGCTCCGCTCCCGGCGGTAGCCGTCGTAGTAGGCAAGGGCCGAGCTGAAGGCGGGCACAGGCACGCCCAACCCAACTGCGGCGCCCACCACCCGCCGCCAGGCTTCCTGCGCGTGGTTCACTGCGTCTCGGAAGTAAGGGGCCAGCAGCAACTGAGGGAGCTCGCGGTCCTCATCGTAGGCGGCTTTGATACGGTCCAGGAAGCGAGCGCGGATGATGCAGCCGCCGCGCCAGATGGTGGCTATCTGACCCAAATCCAACTCCCAGCCGTACTCTCGGCCGGCCGCAGTCAGCTGCTCGAAGCCCTGCGCATAGGCCACCACCTTGGAGGCGTAGAGCGCCGTTCGGATGTCCTCCACCAGCCCCTCGGTCGCCCTGCCGGCGGGACCCCGCAGCACTCGCGCAGCGGCCAGCCGCTGCTTCTTCTGGGCCGACAGGGCGCGGGCGAACACCGCCTCGGTGATGGCCGTGACCGGCACCCCCAGCTCCAGAGCTGACTGCGAGGTCCAGCGGCCCGTGCCCTTCTGCTCCGCCTCGTCCACCATCACGTCGACCAGCGGCTTACCGCTGGTGTCGTCGACTTTGGCCAGCACGGCGGCGGTGATCTGGATCAGGTACGAGTCCAGGTCGCCTTCGTTCCACTGCTGGAAGATTCGGGACTCCTCGGCAGCGCTCAGGCCGAGACCTGAGCGCATGAGGTCGTAGGCCTCGGCGATGAGCTGGATGTCGGCGTACTCGATCCCGTTGTGCACCATCTTCACGTAGTGACCGGCGCCATCCGCACCGATGTAGGCGCAGCAGGGCACGCCCTCGACCTGAGCCGCAATCTGCTTGAAGACGGGCTCGACCCGCAGGTAGGCCTCCCGGGTACCGCCGGGCATGAGGCTGGGCCCGTGGAGAGCGCCCTCCTCCCCACCGGAGACGCCGCTGCCGAGAAAGCTGAAACCCGCCCCCTCAAGCTCCCGCGCTCGACGCCGCGTGTCCTGGAAGAACGAGTTGCCACCGTCGATCAGAATGTCGCCCTGGGTGAGATGCGGCAGCAGCTCGGTGATCGCGGCGTCCACCGGCTGGCCCGCCTTGACCATGAGCAGGATGGGTCGCGGCGGCTCGATGCTGGCCACGAAATCCGCAACGCCGCCGGCCGGAAGGAACGTGCCCTCGTCGCCGTGCTCAGCCAGGAGCCGGTCGGTCCGGGCTCGAGTGCGGTTGTAGACGGCCACTGCGACGCCACGGCTCGCGATGTTGCGGGCCAGGTTCTGCCCCATCACCGCCAGGCCGAACACCCCGAACTGCGCCTCTGCCCTGCGGGCGCTCACGCCAAGGACCCCAGAATCTGTAGGCCACCGGGCCCAGCCACTATCACCGCTTGGGTGAGGCCGCAGAAAAGGCCGTGCTCGATGACCCCGGGCACCGACTTGAGGCCGGCTGCCGTCTGCTCGGGCCGCTCCAACCCCCCGGCAAAACTCAGGTCAAGGATGAGGTTCCCATTGTCAGTCAGATATGGCTGTTCGGTGCCCCCGCGCAGCAGCCAGCTCGCTCCCAGCGCCTCCAGCCGGCGTGCGGTCTGCGGCCAGAGGAAGGGCGCCACCTCGACAGGTACCACTCCCCGCCCGAGTCGATCCACCAGCTTGCTGGCATCGGCGATGACCACGAAGCGCTCCGCGTTGAGCGCCACCAGCTTCTCGCGGAACATGGCTCCGCCCCGGCCCTTGACCAGGCTCAGGTCGGGCGCGATCTCGTCGGCGCCGTCGACTGCCAGGTCCAGCGACCGGGGCAAGGCCGCCTCGACAGGCAGCATCTCCACTCCCGCCTCACGACCCAGCTCAGCGCTGGTCAGAGAGGTGGCCAGACCCCGCAGGCGCAAGCCTCGGGCAGTGAGATCCCGCAAGCCTGTGATGAAGTGGTGGGCTGTCGAACCGGTGCCGAGGCCCAGCAGCATTCCGTCTCGCACCAGCGCCAGGGCACGCTCGGCGGCAGCACGCTTCCAGCGCTCGGACTCAGCCTCCACAGGCCCTGCGCAGCTCGCGTATGCCCCCTGTCAGCCCGTCGGGATGGCCGAACACCGAGGTGCCCGCCACCAGCAACGTGGCGCCCGCCGCGGCGCAGAGAGGGGCGCTGGCGGCGTCAATGCCGCCGTCCACCTCGATCTCGACTGTGGGCGCCAGATCCCGTACCCGGCCGATCTTGGCAGGGCTGGAGGCGATGAAGCGCTGGCCGCCAAAGCCGGGCTCCACAGTCATGACGAGAACCATGGGCACCAGGTCCACCAGCTCCCGCAACATTCCCACCGGGGTGCCGGGATTGAGGACCAGGCCGGGCTGTGAACCCGCTTCCCGGATGGCTGTGAGGGTCCTGTAGAGCGAGGTGGTGGACTCGACCTGAACCAGTATGAAGTCGGCTCCCGCCGAGGCGAAGGAGCTCACGTACTGCTCGGGCCGCTCCACCATCAGGTGCGCCTCCACCGTCAGTTCTGGCGCCGCTCGCTTGACAGCTCTCACCACATCCGGGCCGAAGGTCAGGTTGGGCACGAAGTGGCCGTCCATCACGTCGACCTGCACCCGCTCGCAGCCGGTGGCCTGCACCTCTCGCACCTGCTCCCCCAGCCGCGTCAGGTCAGCGGCCAGGATGGAGGGGACGATCTGGATCAAACGCTGCCCAGCTCGCCGGCGGCGGCCCGATCCACCAGGTACTCGGCGCTCGGGATGAGGCCGGCCGGCACCTCCCCCCTATCTGCCCGCGACAGCGCCTCGCTCTTGTCGCCACCGGTGATTAGGAACACCGTGCGCCCTGCTCGGCGCAGCGTCTCCAGGCCCAGGCTGACGCGGTCGGGCGGTGGTTTGGGCGCGCCGTGCACGGCTACGACGCTGGCTTCGCTGTGGAGCGCGGGGCTGCCCGGGAAGAGCGAGGCCGTGTGGCCGTCGGGGCCCATGCCGAGCAGGACCAGGTCGAGCGGCGCCAGACCCTCGACCACCTGGGCGTAAGCGGCGGCAGCCTCCTCCGCGCCCAACTCGGCAGCCATGCGGTGCACAGTGGCCGGCTGCACTCGATCCAGCAGCGAACGGCGGGCCATGAGGTAGTTGCTCTCGGGGTGTTCGGGCGGCACGCAGCGCTCGTCGCCGAAGAGGATGGTGACCCGACCCCAGCTGACCGGCGCCTCGGCCAGGATCTGGTAGCAGCGGGCGGGCGTCGAACCTCCTGCCAACACCAGCGTCCGGGCGCCGCCTTGGATCGCCGCCGCCACCAACCTGGCGCCCGCGCGGGCGACTGCCTCTGCGTCGTCTTGGACCTGGAGGTTCATCCGAGCGCGTCCTGCAGCTCTGCCGCCGCCGACAGCGAGCGCATGAAGACACGGTCTCGGCGGGCTACTGCCAGAGCCTGAACCAGGAGTTCGGACTCATCCTGCGGCGGCAGGGCCAGCCGCTGCCGTATGGCCGGCTGGCCGGCCAGCTCGATGGTCATGTGAGCGTGGTCGTCCCGCTCCGGGTGCAGCTCGATGGTGTCGAGACAGCGAAGGCCGCCGCTTTCCGCCTCCAGACGAAGCCTCGTCGCCGTTCCCCTGGGCAGCGTCGTCCTGCCCGAGGAGCGCAGAGCCACCGGGATCAAAGCTCCGCCGGGCGCTTGGTAGATGGCGTCAGCGTGCTCGTCGGTCACCGCCGCTGCCCGCAGCAGGCGCCAGCCCAGGGCGCCGGCGATCCAGCCGGTGAGCAGCGAGCCTCCGACCCAAGCCGCCTGCCCCTCCCCTGCGCAGTCGATGTCGAACCGCTCAATTCCACGCAGCAGACCCCGTCGCTCGGACGGCGAGAAGAACTGGCTGAGGCTTTCCCGCCAGGGCCGCTGCCGCGACCAATGGAGGTCAGCGAAGCCTATCCGGCCGCCGAGCCGATCGGCCAGGCCGGCGAACTCCAGGAAGGCGGTGACAGGCTTCTCAAAACCTGCTGAATCCACAATCAGCACGTCGCAGATGGCGAGAGCGTCGCGCAGGCCGCGCTCGCCCAGCGGGGGAGTGCCCGCCCACCAGAGGTACGTCGGCACGTCGGCGACCAGCAATGGCTCGACAAAGCTCGCCAGATGGTCGGCCGCCGCGCCGCTCACCGACAGGTAGATCTGTTCCCGCTGGATGGTCTCGCCGCGGACCAACTGATGGGCTTCGGTGACGATCTCCGCATCCAGAGTCGGGCGTTCCTTCTCCCCCGCCCGACGGATGACGACTGCGCGCAGAGGGTGACTGGCCGCCATTCTCTCCACCACCTCCTGCGTCTCTTCCGCCCGCGCTTGGGAGCCTACGCAGACAACCAGGTTCATGACGCTGTTGCGGGGGTGGGGGTGGCCCTGGTCCTCCGCTTCCGTGTGCGAGATGTCGTGATGGAGCTCGGCCAGATGGCTCAGCACCTCGCCGAGCGTGACCCCCTTGCCGGTCCAGCGGCGCTCCCGCACCCGGTCGCTGTGGAGTCTGGCTACGGACGATGCCATTCGCACCCGTCGTTTGCGAGCAGCAGATCCGAGGCCAAGGGCCCCCAGCTGCCGGCAGCGTAGGTCTGCAGCGGCGGCTCGTGCGCTCGCCAGCTCTCCTCGATCGGGTCGATCAAGCTCCAGGCGGTCTCCACCTCGTCGGAGCGAGTGAAGAGCGTGGGATCGCCCAGCATGCAGTCGACCAGGAGGCGCTCGTAGGCATCGGGCGCGTCATCCAGGAACGAGGTGGTGTAGAGGAAGTCCATGTTGACGCTGCGAATGACGAGCCCGGCGGTGGGCACCTTGGCCCCAAAGCGCAGCGAGATCCCCTCTTCCGGCTGGATCCTGAGCACTATGGCATTGGGCTCCAGCTCCCGGCTTGCCTCGCGGCCGAAGGTGAGGTGCGGCGGCCGCTTGAACTGGACGCGGATCTCAGTCACCTGCTTCGGCAGCCGCTTGCCTGCGCGCAGGTAAAACGGCACTCCCGCCCAGCGCCAGTTGTCGACCTGGAGCCTGATGGCAGCGTAGGTCTCGGTCTCCGAATCCCTGGCAACGTTGTTTTCGTCCCGGTAGCCCGCCACCTCCTCGCCCAGCACCCAGCCCTTCTCGTACTGCGCCCTGACGGTTTGTGTGCGCACGTCCTCTGAGCTGAGCGGTCGGACCGCCCGCAGCACCTTCACCTTCTCATCCCTCACGGCCATCGACTCGAAGGCCACGGGAGGCTCCATCGCCACCAGCGTGAGCAGCTGCAGAGCGTGGTTCTGCACGATGTCGCGGAGCGCGCCGGCGCGATCGTAGTAGGCGCCGCGGTTCTCCACCCCGAGCGGCTCAGCGACAGTGATCTGCACATGGTCCACCAGCTGGCAGTTCCAGACAGGCTCGAAGATGGCGTTGGCGAAGCGAAAGGCGAGGATGTTCTGGACTGTCTCCTTGCCGAGGTAGTGATCAATGCGGTAGAGGCTCTCCTCGGGAAAGACGCTGCGCAGAGTCTGGCCCAGCTCGCGGGCTGACCGAAGGTCGGTTCCGAAAGGCTTCTCGACGATGATCCGGCGGTAGCCGGCGCCTCGGTTCAGACCCTGCGACTTGAGCTGATTGGCGATCATGCCGTATGTCGGCGGCGGCGTGGCGCAGTAGAACACGACGTTGCCCCCCGTGTGGCGCGCCTTGTCGAGCTCTGCCAACCGCTTCGCCAGGGCCTTGAAGTCGTCAGCCTTGGCGAAGTCCACAGGCAAATACTCCAGGTCCTTGGCGAAATCCTTGATCGCCTCCTTGTCGGCCGGCTGAGTCCGGGAATGCTCGGCGATGGTGTCGATCGCCAGCTTGCGAAAGGCGTTGCTGTCCAGCTTGTCGATGGCGGCGCCGACGAGCGTAAAGCCGGCCGGCAGGAGCCGGTTGCGGTGCAGGTTGTACAGCGCCGGCAGGAGCTTGCGATGACTCAGATCGCCGGTGGCGCCAAAGATGACCATCAGCGCGGGAGCCGCGGACCGGTACTCGCTCAGCCCTGCCGCCAGCCGGTTCTCAGGCAACTCCTCCGGCCGGCTGACCGGCGCGATCAGCTGGCCGTCGCCCCGACCGCCATCCGGCTCGGCTCCCGCCGCGACCTTCTTGGTCCGCGGTCGGGTCTTCCCCTTCATGGCCGGGTCGACTTCACCGCGTGGCCTCCGAATTGATTTCGCATCATGGCCAGCATGCGGTCGGAGAAAGTGTCCTCCAGCCGGCTGCGGAATCTCTCGTAGAGCGCCATCGTGATGGTCGGCGAGGGAACCGCCTGCTCGACAGCGGCCAGCACAGTCCAGCGGCCTTCACCAGTGTCCTCGACATAGCCCTTGATGCTCTCCAGGCCGGGGTCCTTGGTCAGCCCGTCGGCGATCAGGTCCAGCAGCCACGAGCGCACGACGCTGCCCTCCCGCCAGGCTTCGGCGATCGCTCCCATGTCCATGCCGGGAAAGTGCTCGGCGGCCTGCATGATGTGAAAGCCCTCCGCGTACGCCTGCATCAGCGCGTACTCGATGCCGTTGTGCACCATCTTGACGAAGTGGCCCGAGCCCTCCGGGCCTGTATGAACCAGGCCGCCGCCCTCCGGCGCCAGAGCCTTGAAGATCGGCTCGCAGTGCTGGTAGGCGTCGTCGGGGCCACCAATCATCAGGCTGTAGCCGTTCTGCAGGCCCCAGATGCCACCCGAGGTGCCCGCGTCGAGGTAGCTCAGGCCGCGCTGCTTCAGCACCTCGGCATCCTGCATCGCCAGCTTCCAGTTGGTATTGCCCCCGTCGATGACCACGTCGCCCCGCTGCCCCAGTTCGGAGAGCTTCTTGATGGTCTGAGAGGTCGGGTCGCCGGCCGGCACCATCACCCAGAAGATCCGCGGCCTCTCTCGAAGCTTGTCGACCATCTCGTCCAGGCTGCCGGCCCCTTCGGCCCCGCCTTCAACCGCCTTCTGCACAGCCTCTTGGGAATGGTCGAAGGCAACCACCTGATGGCCGTGGCGGAGAAGCCGCGTGACCATATTGCCGCCCATCCGGCCGAGGCCGATCATGCCTATCTGCATTGCTGCGCTCCTTTGCGTAGTGAGTTCGAGGTCAGTTGCTCACCCTTTCGATGGCGGCGGCCAGCCCGGCCCAGGCGGTCCTTGGCGAGCTGCCCAAATTCACGCGCAGCACAGGCAGGTGACGAGACTGAAGGGACTGCAGATCCCCCAACGCCTGCGCCTGCTTCAGAGTCGAGAAGCTGTAAGGCTCCCCCGGGATGGCGGCGTCCCTGGCGTCCTCCTGCACGATCTGCAGGAACAACCCGGTGGCCGGTCCGCCCTTGTGAAGCTGACCCGTGGAGTGGAGGAAGCGGGGACCGTAGCCGGCGGTGGTGGCGAGCTTCGTCCGGTCCCGAACATGTCTGCGGATCCGGCTCAGCGCCGCCTCCGATTCACGACTGCGAGCTGTGTACGCCATGATCGCGAAATAGGAGCCGGACTTAGCGCGCTTGAGCAGCTTGGCTACGGCAGCGGTGGCTTCGCTGGGGCTGACCTGATCGACGGTCGGAAAGGCGCCTGCCTTCTGCCAGGCGGCCAGCGCTTTCTTGGTGTTGTCCTTGCTCTCCTGGACGTTGGGCTGGTCGAACGGATTGATGCCCAACACCGAGCCTGCCAGCGCCGTGGCGATCTCCCAGAGCAGCATCTCGCCGGCCAGGTCCAGCTCGTCGCGCAGGGTCAGGGTGATCACAGGCAGGCCGGCTTTCTCCAATGCTGCAACAGGAGCGATTTCCGGGTCCCTAGCCATCCGGGTGTAGACGAAGACTCGGTCCTGACCGTAAACGGCAGGGGGGCCGAGACTCTCCCCCTCGATGGGGATGATGCCTTTGCCCTGCTTGCCTGTGCTCTCGGCGACCAGCTGCTCCAACCAGTAGCCGAAGGTCGCCACCTTGGGGGACATCACCAGCGTAAGCTTGTCCCTGCCGCCAGCGGCCAGCGTGCCCAGGGTGGCACCGAGCCAGGCGCCCGGATTCTTCTCCACCGGCAGGCCCGCATCGCAAGCGTGCGCCATCTCCTGGGCCCTTTCCAGGAAGGCGGCCAGATCGACACCCAGCAGCGCCGCTGGGACCAGACCGAAATACGACAGCGCGGAATAGCGTCCGCCGATGTCAGGCGGGTTGAGGAAGATCCAGCGGAAATCCCGCTCGGCGGCCAGCTTCTCCAGGGAGCTGCCGGGATCTGTGATGACCGCGAAATTGCGCTCAGGCTTCTTGCTGCCTGACTCCTTCACCGCCTCCCAGAAATATGCGAGGTGGGAGAGCGTCTCCAGAGTCCCGCCCGACTTGCTGGCCGCGATGAAGAGGGTGTCAGCGGGGTCGATGCGGCGGCGCAGGGCCAGCAGCGAGCCGGGATCCGTGGTGTCGAGGACGTGGAATCGCGGCAGGCCCTTGCGGTCGCCAAACGTTGCCCGAAAAACATCTGGTGCCAGGCTGGAACCGCCCATACCGAGCAAGACCACGTCCTCGTAGGTCCGCGCGTCGCGCGCCTTGCTGAGCAGCCCGGGTGCCTGCTCCTGCATCTTCTCAGCCACACTGAGCCAGCCCATCCACTTCTGCGGTTCGGTGCCCGCGACGAAGAGAGACGCATCCTTCGACCAGAGCTTCTTCGGCGCTTCGCGCTTCTGGAGCTTGGCCACCGTCTCATCCACTGCCGGCTGGAGCGTCCCCAGCGAGTGCCACATGCGCGGGCCTCGGCCGCTCTTGATCTCCTTGGCAGCCTCCTTCAGGGCGCCAAGCAGGCTCTCAAAGGACTTCTCGAAGGCGTCCACACCCTCGACCTCGAGCTGCCTGGTGACCTCCGTGAGCTCGATGCCGAGCGAGGCCAGCTCCGCCAGCTGCCGCATGGCCAGATCAAGGTTGTCGTCCAGGCTCCGGCGAACCTCGCCGTGCTCGCGGAAGGCGGCCAGTGTTGCGGGTGGCACCGTATCGACAGTGGCAGGTCCGATCAGCTCCTCCACGTACATGGTGTCGTGATAGCGCGGATCCTTGGTCGACGTGCTCGCCCAGAGACAGCGTTGGCGCTGGGCGCCCGCCTTCGCCAACGCCTTCCAGCGCGGACCTGCGTGCAGTTGCTGGAAGTGCTGGTAGGCGGTCTTCGAATTGGCGATGGCGGCCTTGCCCAGCAGGGCTGTCAGGCGCCGCCGCTCGGCGGGATCGTTGGTCGCCTGGATTCGCTCGGTAAGCAGCTTGTCAACTTTGGAATCGACCCGGCTCACGAAGAAGCTCGCGACGCTGGCGACCTGGCTCAGATCACCACCCTTCTTCTGCAGATCCTCCAACCCGGAGAGATAGGCGTTCACCACCTGGTCGTAGCGATCGATGGAGAAGATGAGCGTGACGTTGATGTTCACGCCCTCGCCGATCATCTGCCGGATCGCCGGCAGTCCTGGCTTCGTGGCAGGAATCTTGACCATCACGTTCGGGCGATCAGCCCGCCGCCACAGGTCGCGCGCGATGCCGACCGTCTTCTTGGTGTCTTGCGCAGCCACCGGCGAGACCTCGATGCTGACGTAGCCGTCGGCACCCCGGGTCTGGTCGTAGACCGGGCGGAAAACATCAGCCGCGTCCCGGATGTCGTCGAGCATCAGCGCCCAGAGGATGTCGTCAGGCTTCTGGCCAGCCTTGACCATCCGGACCAGGGCCTCGTCATAATCGGTCGAGCCGGAGACGGCCTTCTCGAAGATGGTCGGGTTGGAGGTCACGCCTGTGACCCCCTCATCCCGCAGGCGAGCGAGCTCGCCGGAAGTGATCAGCTGGCGTCGGATGTTGTCCAGCCAGAGGCTCTGGCCCTGCTTGTGAACCTGCTTGATCGGGCTCGCCATTGTTTCTAGCCCTCCTTGACCAGCTTCTTGGCGGCGGCGGCTATGTGCTTGGCCGAGATCCCCGCCACGTCCAGCAGCTCCGCCGGGGTGCCGGAGGTCGGCAGGCCGCGCACCGCGCAGTGGGCCACCCGCGGCGGCTGCGGCTCCAGCGCCAGGGCCTCCATGACAGCGGCGCCCAAGCCGCCTTCGGGATAGTGATCTTCGGCCACCACCAATCGCCCACCCGTGGCCTTGACCGCCGCGCGGAGCGTCTTTCCATCCACAGGCTTCAGGCTGTAAAGGTCGATGACTCGAGCCTCGATCCCCGCCCGGGCCAGGTCGTCGGCCGCCGCCAGGCACTCGTGGAGGGTGACGCCGGCACCTATCAGCGCCACCTGATCATGGTTCGACTTCCGCAGGACCTTGGCGCCCCCGACTGGAAACTCCTCGTCAGCGCCGTAGAGCACCGGGTAGCCGCCTCGGGTGGTGCGCATGAACACCACTCCCTCGGTCTCCGCCATCGCCGCCGTCAGCTTGGCCGCCGAGGTGGCGTCGGAGGGATAGAGGACGGTTGAGCCGCCGACGGCGCGCATCGAGGCCAGATCCTCGAGCGCCATCTGCGAAGGCCCGTCCTGCCCGATCTCCACGCCGGCGTGCGAGCCGGCCAGCCGGATGTTCACCTGCGAGATGGACGCCATGCGGACAAAGTCGTAGGCCCGGCTGAAGAAAGCAGCGAACGTGCTGGCGAACGGCCGGTAGCCGCGAACACTCATGCCGACAGAAGCCCCCACCAGCATCTGCTCAGCGATGTACATCTCGAAGAAGCGCTCGGGGTATTTCTTGGCGAACTCGTCCGAGTGGGTGGAGTTGCTGACCTCTCCGTCCAGCGCCACCACATCCGGCAGCGAGCCCAAGGCCAGCAGCGCATCGCCATAGGCCTTGCGCGTCGGGACCTTGTCGCCCTTGTTGTACTTGGGCAGCTCGAGCTTGCCGGCTTTGGCTCGATGTGGCTGGCCAGCCCTCGGTTTCAGCGTTTTGACCGTGATGTCGCGTTCTCCGCCGAGCTCCTTGATCGCCCGCTCCGCCATGTCGGGCGGCAGCGGCTTGCCGTGCCAGCCGTCCTTATTCTCGATCTCACTGAAGCCCTTACCCTTCACCGTGCGAGCGATGATCACAGTGGGACCGTCGGCCCCGCGCGCGTCAGCCAAGGCCTCGTCGATCTCCGCCAAGTCATGGCCGTCGATCTCGATGGCACGCGCGCCGAAGGCCTTGACCCGATCCCTGTAAACGTCGAGGTTCCAGCCGAACTCGGTCTCCCCGCGCTGGCCTAGGCGGTTCACGTCGAAAATCGCAGTGAAGTTGTTGAGTCCGTAGTGGCCTGCCTTGTCGAGACCTTCCCAGATGGAGCCCTCGGCGACTTCTGAATCGCCGCACAGCGTCCAAACGTGGTAGGGCAGCCGGTCCAGGTACTTGCCCGCCAGGGCCACGCCTACGGCTATCGGCAGGCCCTGGCCCAGCGAACCAGTCGCCACATCCACCCAGGGCAGGACCGGGGTGGGGTGCCCCTGAAGCCGGGAACCAAGCTTGCGGAATGTCATCAGTTCTTTGTCGTCGATGGCGCCGGCAGCTTTGAAGACTGCGTAGACGAGCGGTGAGGCGTGCCCCTTGGAGAAGATCAGGTGATCGTTGGCCGGGTTGTCAGGCTGATTCCAGTCGTAGTTGAGATGCCGACTCAGGAGCACAGCCAGGAGGTCGGCCGCGGACATCGAGGAGGTGGGATGGCCCGAGCCCGCCTCAGTGCTGCAGCGAATCGAGTCGATCCGCAGCTGCGCCGCCAGATCGCGCAGCGCGCCCAGGTCCTTGCCGGTCAGACTGGTGGTTGCAGTGGCCATGCGCTTGCTCCCTGTTGCTTCATGCCCGCGCCTGTTCGAGCGGGTTCGTTTCGAAGAGTTTCCATATCACAAGTTACGCCACGCTGCACTCAGGTTTGCCGTTGGCTGAGGGGCGCCGCTCCCTCGCTCAAGCGTGGGCCGGTGCCGCAGCAGCCGGCGGAGCGCTCTCGACCAGCAGCTTGTAGAGACGTGCCTGACGGCGAGCCGCCTGACGGTAAACGTCGTGGATCTTGGCGTCCGGCTCATACAGCTTGCCGCGGCGGGTGTCCAGAGCCGGTTTCTGGCCCAGGTGCTGCAGCGCGAGCAGGGCGGCGCCGTGGCTGGAGGCTTCGAAAGACTCCGAGACCGACACCGGCTTGCCGACCGCGTCAGCCATGATCTGTGACCAGAGCGGCGAGGCGTGCAGCGCGCCGCCGCTGGCCACCAGCGTCTTGGCCCCGGGCACTGTCCGATCCAGCGCCCTGTCGACCTGCGCGAACTGCAGCGCCACAGCCTCGAGCCCGCTGCGGGCGATGTGGTAGGCGGTGGTGGCCTGGGTCAGGCGGGCGAGCGAGCCAGTGGCATGGAGCGCGAAGCCAGGGCTGCGTTCGCCCGCCAAAAGTGTCAGGAAGTCGGGGCCTGAAGCCGGCTCCAGCCGGGCCAGGTGGTCCTCCAGGCCCTCCTGCTCCAGGCGCAGGTTGCTCTCCATCCAGGCCCAGAGGTTGCCCCCGTTGCTGAGTGCGCCGCCAACCACAAAACGCCGCTCGTCAAGCAGATAGCACCAGAGACCCTTGGCCAGATGCCGGGGGCGTCTATCGGTCATCACCCGGAGCGCGCCCGAGGTACCGATGGTCAGAGCCCGCACGCTCGGCTCGGTGCAACCGCTGCCGAGGTTCGCCAGCGCGCCATCGCCGCGGGCGGTGAGGAAAGGCACCTCGGCAAGTTGGGGCCAGCGCCGCCTGTAGTCGGGTTTAAGTCCACTCAGGACTTCGGCTTCCTCCGGCACCCGCTCGGGCGAGAGTCGCAGCTTTTGGAGCAGCTCCTCATCCAGGCCGCCCGCGAGCTTGCGCAGCCCGGTTCCCGAGGCCATCGAGGCGCTGGTGGTCAGCTCGCCGAACCAGCGGAGAAAGAGGTAGTCACCGATGGAGACCCAGTGCCGGGTCCGGCCCCAAGCCCCGCCTCCCGCCTGGCGGAGCCAGGCCAGCTTGGCGGGCCAGTAGCTGGGGTGTAGGGGGCAGCCCGTCCGGCGGCGCACTGCCTCCCCGTCGAGGTCGCGGCGCAGGCGCTCAGCCTGCCGCCAGCTGCGGGTATCCGACCAGAGGACGATGGGCGTGGTCGGCCGCCGCTCCCGGTCCAGCCCCTGGAGGCCATGCCAGAAAGTGGAGATCCCCAGCGCCGCCGGCGCTGCCTGCTTCCCCGCGCGCTCCAGGGTCTGGTCAAGGGCGGACTCCACGAGCGCAGCCACGCGATCGGCATCCACCTCCGCCGTGCCGTCAGCGCCCGCCCGGGGGGTGTACTCCAACTTGGTCTCCAGTCCAGGCAGCTCGCGACCTCTGCCGTCGAATCCCATTGCGCGCACTGACGAAGTGCCCACGTCAAGGCTGAGGACGAAGAGGTTGCGCCCGGAGCCGGCGGCCATCTCTTTTGGTGGCCGCTAGCCAGCCGCCGCTGGGCTGGGGGAAGGCGATGGCTGACTTGGGCCGCCGAGCGTCCGCCGCCAACCGACCAGCTCCTGGAGCCAGGCGTCGTCGAGCGCCCTGGCATCCGCCGCCGACTTGTCAAGGCCGCTTGATTGCAACTGGCGCTCCAACCCGCCAGAGCCGGGAGTGCCGCTCTGGAGCAGCTGATCTCGTTCGGCGCGCCAGCGAGCGTCTCGCTGAGGAGAGTTCGCCAAGTCGCGGGCGGCGGCCCGGAGCAGGTCCAAGCGATCCCTCTCCGCTTTGAGGGCCAGATCGCCGTGCTTGCTGGCGGCCATGTCCTCGGCCTCCCGCTCCCGGAGCTGGGCCAGTTTCAGCTCCAGATCGATGTGGGACGCCTGGCCAGCCGGGACCACCAGCAGCATCGATTCGCCGAGTCGTTTGAACGGGTAGAGGCTCGAGTCAGGGTCCGCGAAGGCCGAGACCAGGGCCAGGAAGAGCGCACCGCCGAGCGTGATCATGAGCACAACGCTGAGGAGCGCCAAGTTCCCCGCGCGGAGGCGGCGAGGGCGCCGAGTCGGCGCACCGGGCACCTGCGGCGCGACTTGATTCCGCTGCACCCACTGCACCCGCCGGTTCATCGCCTCCGCCAGCAGCTCTCGCCGGAGGCCCCCCAACTCCGCTCCGTTGGCTGCTTCCGCCAGCCGGCGAATGGCGACCACTGTATCCAGCAGGGCAGCCGAGTCCGGGGGAACGGCCAAATTGGCCTCAGCCCGGCCGGGGTCCCCGTCCCTGACCACGGCGTCCACTGCGCGATCGAAGCTGTCGAGCGCCATGCCCCAGGCCGGCCCCGTCTGACCGCTGGCGCCACTCATCTGTCGCAGCGCTGAGAGCAGGCGCGCCTGCAGGCGCGCCGCGCCGCCCCAGCCTGACGCCACCAGGGAATCGGTCGGGATTCTGCCGAGCGCCCGAAGTGCGAGAAGCTCATGAGCTGGTTGGCTCAGGGCTGCCATCCGCCGGCGCCAGTCATCGCCGCTCGTGACACCGTCAGCTCGCGCTGCCACCGCCCCCTGCTGCAGTAGATGCACCTCAAAGGCTTCCTCGGTGCCTGCAAAGTCCTGCAGGTCGGCCAGCGCTGACAGCAGCACCTGGCGGGTGATAAGCAGCGAGCGCTCGGGGCTGCCGGTGAGCGCCCAGGTGAGCGTATGCAGGCGAGGCAGCAGACGGTTGAGCCACGGCTCCAAGGCATGTCGCTCGTACCGCCGGACGCGGGCGAACGTCGCTTCGCTGCCGGAGCTGCTGGCTGCCGTCAGGGCCCAGCCCCGAGTTGCCTGTAACGGTCGTACGTCTAGCAGGCCGGAGGCGGCCGGCGCGTCAGTCACCTGTCTTGGCGCTGCCGTCGGCGTCGGCCTGTCCGGCCAGACGCTCCACCTCGCTCACCATCCCCTCCACGATGTCCAGCCCTCTTCCCCAGAACGCCGGATCCGAGATGTCGAGACCCACCCGGCGCACAGCCTCTTCGGGAGAAAGCGAGCCACCGGTGCCGAGGAACCCGAGGTATTCCTCGACGAAAGCTGGATCTTCCAGCTCGCGATAGCGGCGGTAGATCGAAAGCGCCAGCAGGTTGCCGAAGGCGTAGGCGTAGACGTAGCCGGGAGTGTGAACGAAATGCTCGACGTAGCTCCACCAATCGCGGTGTTCTTCGGTGAGCTCGACCGAGTCGCCGAACATGGCTTGTAGCTTCGTCTGCCAGATGCTTCCGATCTGCTCCGGCGCCAGCTCACCCTCGCTCCGCCGAGCGGTGTGCACGGCGTCCTCAAAGCGGTTCATCGAGATCTGGCGGAAGACTGTGGCGAAGGAGTCCTCGACCTGCTGGCAGAGGAGCGAAAGCCTCACGCGAGCGTCCTTCTCCTGGCTCATGATGGCGTCGAAGGTGAGCGTTTCGCCAAAGACCGATGCCGTCTCGGCCAGGGTCAGGGGCGGGTGGTAGTCGAAGAGGTGGTTGCGCTCGCCGGCCAGTCGGTCGTGCAGCCCGTGGCCCAGCTCGTGCGCCAGGGTGAGGGCGTCGTTGAGACGGCCTGTGAAGTTGAGCATTATGAACGGATGCAGGTCAGGCGTGGCGAAAGCGCAGTAAGCGCCACCCTCCTTGCCTTCCATCACGGGGGCGTCGATCCAACCCTGGCTGAAGAAGTCTTCGACCATCCGACCGGCGCGGGGTGAGAAGCGGTGATAGGAGCTCAGCACGATGTCCTTGGCGGAATCCCAGTCCACCTGCCGGGTGGTCGCCTCCAGAGGCGCGTATCGATCCCACTCATGCAGTTCGGTCAGGCCCAGGAGCCGGCGCTTGACGCGGTAATAGCGAGGCACTATGCCGTAGCGGCCCGTGACGGCCTCCACCAGCGCCTGCACAGCGCTGTCCGAGATCTCGTTGGCCAGGTTGCGAGCGCTGATCCAGCTCTGGTAGCCGCGCACGCGGTCACTGATCGACTTCTCCTGCAGCAGCACGTTGAAGATGTACGCGCGCGTGCGCAAGTCCGCCCGCAAAGCCTCGCTGGTGGTGTGGCTGGCGCGCTCCCGGACCGCGCGGTCGCCGTCGCGGAGCCGGGAAAGTGCTATCGAGAGGGGAACGCTGCCCCCGTCCAGTTCGACCCTGACGGCTGCGCACAGCTCTTCGAAAAGCCGGGACCAGGCTGGAGATGCGACAGGGCTGAACTCGGTCAGCACCCGCTCTTCTGGCTCGGTCAGCTGATGTTTGCGGTAGCGACGCTCCTGCTCGATGGTGTGCCGGTACTTGGAGGTGGAAGGATGGGAGTAGAGTTCTTCCGCCTTCTCGTCGCTGAGCTGAGCCACTTCGAGACCGAAGAAGACCATGTGTCGGCCCTGCTCAGCCCCCGCCTCCCGCACCCTGGCGAGGAGCCTTCCGGCGGCGTGATCTCGCGTATCGAGCGTGTGCAGCAGATGAGCGTAGAGCCCCGGCTTGCTCGCCGCCACGTAATGCGTCTCCAGCGAAGCCATCATCTCGGCGAACTCGTCAGCAGCCAGTCCGCTGATGCGGCCCTTGTAACGCGTCTCGAAGGCCTGGGCCCACTCGAGCGCTTCGGCCAGCGTCCGGCTCAGGGCAGAAGCTTCGGGACTGTCGTACAGCTCGTCCAGATGCCAGCGAACCCGTTCGGCCCCACTCTCGGCTGCAACGGTTTCTGTCATCGTTCTTCAAGCGTAGCCGGTCACACCTTGACAAGCCCGGCGACTGTAGCTATAGTGATAGTCATGCTGTCAGTCTTTACTTCCCTGGAGGGATAGGTAAACGTCATGCTCGAACATCTTCTCGTCTGGCTTGTGATCGGTCTCGTGGCTGGCTTTCTAGCCAGCGTAGTCGTCAAAGGCGGCGGCAGCGGCGTGGTCGTCGACATCATCGCCGGCTTGGTCGGCGCTCTGCTCGGCGGCTGGCTGTTCAGCCTGCTCGGCATCGCCACCGCCGGCATCATCGGTGAGATCATCGTCGCCTTCGTCGGCGCGGTCGTCGTGCTGCTCATCGTCCGCGCTCTGATGGGCGGCCGCAGCCGGCACGCCCTCTAACCGGTCAAACGACAGAGCCGCCCCTGAGGGGCGGCTCTTTTTTTGCTCCGTTGAACCTGTTTCTCCAAACGCCCGCTACCCGGAGCCCATGGTTTATTGGGCGACTATCCGGTTGATCACCTCGGCCAGATTGGGCCCTGCCTTGCCAAATGGGACTGAGCGCAGGCGGTGGCTATAAACCATTGGCGCGACGTGGCTGACGTGCTGGACCGAGACTTCCGACGAGCGATCGAAGGCCGCCTGCGCCTGGGCCGCGCGGGCGCAGACCAGGTCGGCGCGGTGCCCGTCCACCTCCAGAGCGATGCTCAGCTGGGCGATCAGCCGGAGGATGGGACGCTCCACCTGCAGCTCCGGGTAGGTCTGGATCGCTTCGGCGATCCGAGCTCGCGTCTCGCCTTCGGCGCTCGCGTGCTCGGCCTGGAAGGCGGCGGGATCCTCCTCCCAGGCCGCCCGGCGCTCGACGATGTGCACCCGACGGTCGAGGTCCCGGATGCCCTCCACGTCGACGCAGAGGCCGAACCGATCCAGCAGCTGGGGCCGGAGTTCCCCCTCCTCAGGATTCATGGTGCCGACCAGGATGAAGCGTGAGGGGTGGATCACGGAGACGCCTTCTCTTTCGACCACGTTCATGCCCATGGCGGCCGAGTCCAGCAGCACATCGACTATGTGGTCGTCGAGCAGATTCACCTCGTCGACGTACAGGATGTTCCGGTTGGCCTCCGCCAGGACGCCTGGCTCGAAGCGCTTCGACCCCTCCTTCAACGCCGCCTCCAGGTCGATGGTCCCCACCACCCGATCCTCCGAGGCGTTGATGGGCAGCTCCACCACCCGCATCCGACGGGTGATGGCCGGCAGCGGCTCCTCACCTGCGGCCCGGCGGTCCCGGCACTCGCTGCAGAGGTGGTCCAGATCTGAGGGCTCGCAGCCGAACCGACAGGCTTTCACCACCTGGTGCTCGGGCAGGAGACTGGTCAGTGCACGGACGGCGGTTGACTTGGCGGTGCCCTTCTCGCCCCGGATCAGCACGCCCCCGATGCTCGGGTTGATCGCGTTCAACACCAGCGCGAGCTTCATCCGATCCTGGCCCACGATGGCCGAGAAGGGATAGGTCAAGCGCTCCACTGCCATTGGCGGCTCCCAGGCTACCGGCGGCGGTTGAGTTGACCGGCCACGGCCGCGGCGATCTCCTCCCGGGAGAGATCGTAGATGCCGTAATAGCGCCCGTCCATGCGCTCGGCCAGATCCGAGCAGGCATTGAGGGCGTAGCTCTGATACATCGGGGCGACCCGGGCCAAGTGCTGAACGGATGCCAGCGTCGAGTAGTCGCGGGCGGAGTCGATGATCAGCGCCTCGATCTTCTCCGACTTGATCAGCGCCGCCATCTTCTGCGCCTCGACCAGAGGCTCCTCCTTGAACATGCTGATGTTGCCGCGGCCGTCGGAGATCAGAACCAGCAGGGGCCGGATGGTGGGATCGCGGCTCAGCTCTGACTTGATCACCTTGTAGCCGGCCATGAGACCGTGCGTCAGCGGCGTGGTGCCGCCTACCGACAGGCGCTCCAGCCGGCGCTGGGCGAGCGAGACGCTGGCCGTCGGCCGCAGCACCACCTCGGCTGTGCGGTTCTTGAACACGATCAGAGCCACCTTGTCACGGCGCACGTAGGCGTCCTGCAGCAGGGACAGGATGGCCCCCTTGGTGGCAGCCATTCTCTGCTCCGCATCCATCGAGGCGGAGGCATCGACCACGAACACGATCAGGTTTCCGACCTTCCGCTCGCGCACCTTCTGCTGCAGGTCCTGCCGCTCCAGGCGCAGGCGCTCGCCCCGGGCCCGGCCCCGCTTTGCCTGGTGGGGAGCCGCCGCCCGGACCGTGGCGTCAACGGCGAGGTCTGTCACCTTCTCCTTGCCCTCCGCGCGCACGTATCTGCCGCGGCGGTCGCTGGCCTTGCTCGCCTGGCGCTTGCCGCCGGTCTTGCGCGTCTTCTGCTGCCGGGCCAGCTCGATCTTCCGAACCGAGAAGATGTCCTCGGCCTCGATCGGGCTCTCACTCCTGCCCTCGCTGCCGGTGGTCCTGCCCTGGTCGGCGCCGGCCGCCTGCTCGCCCGCCTCCGCCTGGGCGCTCTCCTCGCCCTGCCCTTCGCTCTCCTCGGCGCCGCTGGCCGACTCGTCCGAGTCACCTGGCTCGGCCCGCTCCCCCGCCTCGGCGTTCGCCTCCTCGGACTGGCGGCCCTCCTGCGGCGCCAGCTCCTCCTGCTCCCGCCTGACCGCGTAGCGGGCGCGGTGGGCCAGGGCCAGATCCGCGGCGTCGTAGACATCGTCGGCAGTTGCCTCGCGGTGGCCCCGAAGCGCGGCCAGCGCCCGGGCGGTTCGCTCGATCACCACGTCAGCCCGATGTCCCTGCACGCCGGCCTGCAGGCAGATGGAGGAGATGAGGCGGCGCCGGTTGGACGGAAGGCGCACCTTGGGGAGCGCTTTCATCGCTGCGCCGAGCGCCTCGGCCAGGTCCTCATCCGCGGTGCGAAATCGAGCCTGGAATTCTCTGTCGCCGGCCTTGAAGGCCGCCTCTCGCTCGGCGATCTCCACCCGCAGCTCAGGATCTCGGATGCCCTTCACATCGACGCAGAGCCCGAAACGATCGAGGAGCTGGGGCCGGAGATCACCCTCCTCCGGGTTCATGGTGCCGACCAGGATGAAGCGAGACGGATGGCTGACCGAAACGCCCTCCCGCTCGACCACGTTGACGCCCATCGCGGCGGCGTCCAGCAGGACGTCCACTATGTGATCGTCAAGCAGGTTCACCTCGTCGACATAGAGAAGATTGCGGTTGGCATCCGCCAGCACGCCCGGCTGAAAGCGCTTGGCGCCCTTTTGCAGCGCGACCTCCAGGTCGATAGTGCCGACGACCCTGTCCTCGGAGGCGTTGATGGGCAGCTCCACCACCCGCATCCGCCGGTTGCTGTGAGGCAGCGAATCCTCCCCCGCCGCGAGCCGCCAGCGGCAGTCGGCGCAGAGGTGTGCCGGGATCGCCGGGTCGCAGCCGTAGCGGCAGCCGATCACCACCTGCTGGTCGGGCAGGAGCCGGGCCAGGGCGCGTACAGCCGTCGACTTGGCAGTCCCCCGCTCGCCTCGGATCAGAACTCCGCCGATGGCGGGATTCACTGCATTGAGGCAAAGCGCCAGCCGCATGCCCGCCTGGCCGACCAGCGCACTGAAGGGATAGGTGTTGCGCAGGTCGGTCACAAACTGACTCTAGCGAGCGATCCGGCTGCTGCCCGCACCCTGCCTACGCGTTCACCCGGTCGGGTGAAGGGTGAAGAGAAGGGAGGGTCTGTCCTTGTCGGGCAGCCGTGCCTCTCCTGCAGGCTAGGCCTGCATAGCCCTCTCAGTGGCGGCCCAGAGTTCCCTGACCGAATCCGCTGATTTGTTGAGCAGCGCCTGTTCGCCCGCGTCGAGCTCGATCTCCAGAATCCGCTCGACGCCACCCGCCCCGAGCACGCAGGGGACGCCCATGAAGATCCCGTTGATGCCGTACTCACCCTCCAGGTAGGCAGCGCAGGGCAGCACGCGCTTCTTGTCGAGGAGGATCGAGTCCACCATCTCGACAACTGAAGCCGAGGGAGCGTAGTAGGCGCTGCCGGTCTTCAGCAGGCTGACGATCTCGGCCCCGCCGTTGCGGGCGCGGTCGACTATCGCGTCGATGCGGTCCTGGCTGAGAAGTGCCGGCAAGGGGATGCCGGCGATGGTGGTGTAGCGGGGCAGCGGCACCATGGAGTCCCCGTGACCGCCCAGGACGAAGCCGTGGACGTCCTCAGCCGAGACGCCCAACTCCTCGGCTAAGAAGGAGCGGTAGCGGGCGGAATCCAGCACGCCCGCCATGCCCACCACGCGCTGTTTGGGGAAACCGCTCACCTGGTGGGTGAGGGTGACCATCGCGTCCAGCGGATTGGCCACCACCAGCAGGATCGAATCCGGCGAGGCTGCCACCACCTGCTGCGTGACCTGGCGGACGATCCCGGCGTTGGTCTTCAGCAGGTCGTCACGGCTCATCCCGGGCTTGCGCGCGATCCCGGACGTGATGACGACTATCTCCGAACCGCGGCTCTCCTCGTAGCCGTTGCTGCCGACCACCCGAGAGTCGTAGCCATAGACCGGCCCCGCCTCCTGGATGTCCAGCGCCTTGCCCTGGGGCATGCCCTCCACGATGTCGATCAGGACCACGTCGGCGTAGTCACGCTCGGCGAGCCGTTGGGCCAGCGTTCCTCCCACCATTCCCGCCCCAACCACCGTCACCTTGTAACGCGGCATTCCTCAGCTCCTCCGAACTTGATCTCCCGACGAACCGCTGTCACCTAGAACCTCTCGCTTTCGACGTCGAAGACTTCTGCCCCGGCCAGCCGCCGCGCGAAGGTCAAGAATCCGGTGTGGGCAACCATACGGTGCGCCGGCCGGAGGCTCCGCCCGCGCACAGTCCAGTCTCTCTCCAGCACCTCCACCGTCTTGATGAGACCGAAGCCACCGACCTGACGCAGCTCGTCGCTAAAGCGTTGAACCTGGCTCACGTTGGGGCAGTGAGCGAACACCACGCCCCCGGGTCGAAGGGATTGGGCCACATGCTGTGCAGCCCGCCAGGGCTCAGGCAGGTCGAGGAGAACTCGATCCATGTCACGCTCGGCAAAACCTTCGTAAGCGTCGCCAAGCTTCAGCTCCAGGTTGTCGGGTAGGCAGCCCAGCACTTCCTGGATGGCGCTGCGGGCGGCAATCTGGAACTCCTCCCTCTGCTCATAGGAGACCACCCGACCCCGCGGTCCCACGGCTCTCATAGCTGCCATGGTCAGGGCTCCCGTACCAGTGCCTGCCTCCACGACCGCCGCGCCGGGATAGAGGTCGGCGTGGAGCAGGATGGCGCCCAGGTCTTTGGGGTAGATGGGCTGCGCTTCGCGCCTGCGACCTGTCACCCGCTCGGCGAAAGTGGGCCGCAGGGCGAGCAGCCGGACCCCCCGGCTGGTCCTGACCACAGCGCCGTCGGGCCGACCGATCAGATCGTCGTGACTCAAGGTGCCCGAGTGGAGGGTGAGTGTGGCACCCGGCTTCAGACTGGCCTGATAGCGGCGCCCGGCGCGATCGTGCAGCAGCACAAGGTCGCCCGCCTGCAGCTCAGCGCTCACGGCTTGACTGTGCGGATCAACGCGTGCCAGTAGGCGTGGCGGAGCCGGCCGTCGCGCCGCTGCGGCCGCAGCTCCAGGGCCGCCTGGCCCTTCGCCGCCTCCAGCTTGCTCGCCAGGGCTACGACCCTGTCGGGCTCGATGGCAAGGTTTGCCATCCAGCCCTCGAAGTCCCAGTCCAGCTCCCGCCGCCGCGCGCTCTCGACCTGCAGGCCCGCCTGACCCAGGAGCTGTGTCCACTCCGCCAGCGTCCGGCTCAGCACGTGGCTGGGATCCCGGCCGATCTCGATCTGGTGCAGGTGCTCGCGCGCCGCTTCGGGCGGTGAGCAGTCGATGAAACAGGCGCGGCCGCCCCTCTTCAGCACCCGCGCCGCCTCGCTCAGGGCCGCGCCCAGGTCAGAGAAATGATGCGGTGCAGCGCGCACTGTGTAGAGGTCGATGACACCCGAGGCGAAGGGCAGCTGGCAGGCGTCGCCCTGCGCCCAGCTGACATTGGCGGCGCCGAATCGCTGAGCGTTGCGCCGGCACTCGGCCAGCATGGCAGGCGTCAGGTCGAGCCCGATCACGTGGGCAACGTGGGGGACAAGTGCGAGCGCCGTGTTGCCGGTGCCGGTGGCCACGTCGAGAGCCAGCTCATCCTTCTCGGGTCGGGCCAGCTCAACCACCTCGTCCAGGCGGGCTGGGTCGGCATGGAAGAATGAGCGGGAGTAGTTCGCCGCCGCCGGGCCGAAAGTGGCCCGAATCCCCGCCGCGCCGCCCGGCGCCGACCGGCGGTCGCGCGCTCGCTCGTCCACGTCGGTCAATCTACTGAGGCAAAGCGTCATGGCGAAGGCAACCGCTCGCTGGTCGGGCAGCAAGACGAAGTTCACTATCGAGGCCGGCTCCGGCCACCAGGCCCAGGTCGACGAGGCGGCGCCCTTTAGTGACGACGAAGGCATGCGGCCGACCGAGATGCTACTGGGGGCTCTCGGCGGCTGCACCGGGGTAAACGCCGCGCTGCTCTTGAAGAAGTTCCAGCAGCCCTTCCGGAGCTTGGCGGTCCAGGTGGAGGGCGATCAGGAGGCTGAGTGGCCCCGCGCCTTCAGCTCGATTCGGATCAACTTCGAGATCGGCTGGGAAGACGGCTTCACCCCGGATGCGGTCAAGGTGGAGAAAGCGCTGGACATGGCCTGCAACCGCTACTGTCCGGTCGACGCCACTCTCACCACCGGCACCCGGATCTCCCACAGCCACAGCTCTTCAGCCGGCCGCGAGCAGCCGTAGGCGGCAGCCTGGGCACTGACGCAGTCCGCCGGGCTCTGCCTAGAATTGGCGCCATAGTCCCCTCCGGCCATTGCCACCTGGAGATCTTTTGCTAAGCGACTACGCGCCACTCGTCATCTACACGGTGATCGTCGTGCTCGTCGTGGGACTGCTCCTCACCCTCTCCTACGTCTTGGGCCCGGCCAAGGCATACACGGCCAAGCGCCTTCCCTATGAGTCGGGCATGGTGCCCACTACCCCCGCCCGGCAGCGCATGTCCGTCCGCTTCTACCTGACGGCGATGCTCTTCATCATCTTCGACGTCGAAGCGGTCTTCTTCTACCCCTGGGCGGTCATCCTGCGCCAGCTCAAATGGTTCGGTGTGATCGAGATGTTCGTTTTCATTGCGATTTTGCTCGTGGCGCTGGGCCACATCTGGCGCAAGGGAGGCTTCGATTGGGAGTAGAACAGCTCCTCGAGCCGCTGGGGGAGAACGTGCTTACCACCACTGTCGGCAAGCTGGTCGGCTGGGGTCGGGCCAACTCCGTCTGGCCGGCCCAGTTCGGCCTGGCGTGCTGCGCCATCGAGATGATGGCGGCCGCCGGCCCCGCCTATGACCTGGGGCGGTTCGGTTCCGAGGCCATGCGAGCCTCGCCGCGGCAATCGGATCTGATGATCGTCGCGGGCCGTGTGTCGCAGAAAATGGCCCCCGTTTTGCGCCAGATCTATGACCAGATGCCTGAACCGAAATGGGTCATCTCCATGGGCGCCTGTGCCTCAACCGGCGGGGTTTTCAACAACTACGCGATCCTCCAGGGCGTGGACAAGATAGTCCCCGTCGACGTCTACGTGCCCGGCTGCCCGCCCCGACCGGAGGACCTGATCAACGGCCTCATGATCCTGCAGGAGAAGATCAAGGCGCAAGGAATCAGGTCGCGAGTATGAGCCAGCAGATACCCCCCGCCGCCGTGCTGGCCGAGGGGATGATCGCGGGGGACCACTGGATCCAGGTGCAGCCCGAACAGATTCGCGCCACCTTGAGCCGGTTGCAGGCCGAGGGATTCACCTACTTCCTCTTCCTCACCTGCGTCGATCACCTCGCCACGCCCCTGCTGCAGCAACCGCCCCAGCGTTTCGAGCTCGTCTACCAGCTCCGGGACCTGAAGCAGCGTCGCGAGATCCGAGTTCGCGTGTTCCTGCCGGAGGAGCGGCCCGAGATCGCCAGCGTGCAGGACATCTTCGCCGCCGCCAACTGGGACGAGCGCGAGACCTGGGACATGTTCGGCATCGAGTTCGAGGGCCATCCCAACCTGGAGCGCATTCTGATGCCGGAGGACTGGATAGGCCATCCCCTGCGCCGAGACTTTCCCGTCGGCGGTGAGCCTGTCGACTTTTCCGAGGACCACGAGACGTGGCAGACAGCACCCCCGCAGGCATGAGCGCTCCGGCGGGGCCGATGACCGAGCACGTGCAGGGCATGACCATCCAGCGCAGCCGGCTTCAGGGCCGGGACGGCGATCTGCTGACAGTCAACTTCGGGCCCCAGCATCCCAGCACCCACGGCGTCCTCCGCCTCATAGTCGATTTGGAGGGCGAGGTCATCAGGGGTCTGAAACCCGTCATCGGCTACCTCCACACAGGCATCGAGAAGCAGATGGAGGCGCTGCGCTGGCAGCAGGCTGTGGTGCTGACCGACCGCCACGACTATCTGAGCCCGCCGATCAACAATCTTGCCTACGCCCTGGCGGTCGAGAAGCTGCTCGGCGTTGAGGCGCCGCCCCGGGCCCAGGTCCTCCGCGTCATCATGTCCGAGCTGACGCGGCTGTCGTCTCACGTGGTGTGGCTGGGCACCAGCTCCCTGGAGCTGGGCGCCATGTCCGCGTTCATGTACGGCTTCCGCGAGCGGGAGAAGGTGATGGATCTCAATGAGGAGATCTCTGGCTTCCGGATGCACACCTCCTACATCCGGCCGGGCGGTGTTTTTGCCGACGCGACACCGCGCTTCCTGGAGATGCTTGACGCCTTCATCCGGGAGATGCCCCGGAATGTCGACGAGTACGAGAACCTGCTCACGCGCAACCCGATTTGGATCGCGCGCACGAAGGACATAGGTCACCTGACGCCGGAGGACGCGATCCGGCTGGCGGCCAGCGGTCCCATGCTGCGGGGCTCCGGGATCAATTGGGATCTGCGCAAGGACCGCCCCTATTCCGGTTACGAGAAGTACGACTGGGAAGTCGCTGTCGAAAACGGCTGCGACTGCTACGCGCGTTACCTGGTGCGGATCAGGGAGATGCGGGAGTCTGTGAAGATTCTTCGCCAGGCGCTGGACAGCCTGCCGCCCGGTCCTGTGAACATCGACGACCGCAAGATCCTGCCTCCACCCCGAGAGGAGCTGGAGACATCGATGGAAGCCGTCATCCATCACTTCAAGCTGGCCACCGAGGGCTATTCGCTGCCGCCGGGTGATGTCTACGTGGCAGTTGAGTCGGGCCGGGGCGAGAACGGCTGCTACATAGTTTCCGACGGCACTCACAAGCCGCGCCGAGCTAAGTTCCGCTCGGCCTCCTTCGTCAACATCCAGGCTCTGGAGCAGCTCGCCCTCGGCTCGATGGTGGCCGACCTGATAGCCGTCATCGGCACTGCTGACGCGGTGCTCGGCGACGTCGACAGGTGACGGACACAATGCGGTCGGCCGACGGGGCACTCTCAGAGGAGGCGCTGGCGGAAATCCGAGCTCTGCCGGCACGCTTCCCCGAGATCCGTAGCGCGGTGATGCCGGCGCTGGATTTGGCCCAGGAGGAGCTCGGCTACCTGACGCCCGCCGCCATGGCCCAGGTGGCCGGCGTGTTGGACATCGACCCCGGCTACGTGGAGGGGGTGGCCACCTTCTACACACTGTTCCACCTGCAGCCCGTCGGCAGGCATCACTTCTACGTCTGCACCAACCTCTCCTGTGCGCTGCGCGGCGCCTACCAGATCTGCTCGCATTTGCTCGCCCAGACAGGTGTGAGCAGGTTCGGTGAAGTGAGCCAGGACGGTCTCTTCAGCGTGGAGGAGGTGGAGTGCCTGGGCGCCTGCGAGTACGCGCCCATGCTGCGCTATCAGCACGCTTATCACTACGACCTGACGCCGGCGAAGATCGACGCTCTGGTCCAGGCAGCCCGCCGCGAGGGCGCGCAGCCGGCGGCAGTCGCCCCGCCGCCTTCCGGTACGGCTCCCGTGCCGATGGTAGGCCCTTCGGAGCAGGGCACTCCCGCCCCACCCCAGGTCGCCCCGCCACGCCGCAGGCGTTCGGCCGCGACCCGTCAGGAGAAGACCGATGGTTGAGCTGCGCGGCTCTCACGCGCAAGCCCGGGAGCACCTGTTGACGGGGCTCTTCGGCACCTATGGATTGCACACTCTCGATGTCTATCGACGACACGGCGGCTATGAGACGCTGGCGCGCGCACTGCGGGAGTTGGAGCCCGAGCAGATCCAGGCCGAGGTGAAGGCTTCGGGCCTGCGCGGCCGCGGCGGCGCGGGCTTTCCGACAGGCACCAAGTGGAGCTTCATCCCCAAGGACATCCCCGGCCCGCGCTACGTGGTGGTCAACTTCGACGAGGCGGAGCCGGGCACGAGCAAGGACCGCTACCTGGTCGAGAACTCGCCCCACCTCCTGCTGGAGGGGATAGGCATCGCGTGCCGAGCCATCGGCTCCCACCAAGCCTGGATCTACATCCGCGGGGAGTATGACGGTCCCTACGGCATGCTCCGAGCCGCCATCGCCGAGCTCCGAGGTGCGGGCATCCTGGGCGATCGACCCTTTGACTCCGACTTCGCTCTCGACATCCAGCTCTACCGCGGCCACGGCGCCTACATCTGCGGTGAGGAGACGGCACTGCTCGAGTCGCTCGAGGGTAAGCGGGCGCAGCCACGCTCGCGGCCGCCCTTCCCGGCGGTGAAGGGGGCCTGGGGCCGGCCGACGCTGATCAACAATGTGGAAACACTCGCGACTCTGCCCTGGATCGTGCGCCACGGTGGCGAGGCCTACGCGCAGTTTGGGACCGAGAAGTCGAAGGGGACTCGGATGCTCTCGGTGAGCGGCAACGTGCAGAAGCCAGGCGTTTACGAGGTGGAGCTGGGCACCTCTTTCAGGACTGTGATCATGGAGCTCGCCGGTGGCCCACCGGAGGGGCGCGAGGTGAAGGTGTTCTGGCCCGGCGGCTCCTCCGCACCGGTCCTGACGGGATCCATGCTGGACACCTCTACCGACCTTGACGAGCTGGCCAGAATCGGTTCCATGGGCGGCTCCGGCGGGGTCATAGTCATGGACGACTCCCACTGCATAGTGAAAGCGGCGGCCCGGCTGCTGCAGTTCTACGCCCACGAGTCCTGCGGCAAGTGCACCCCCTGCCGCGTTGGCAGCAACTGGGCGGTGCGCACCTTCGATCGAATCCAGGCCGGCCGGGGCAGCGCCGTGGACATGCAGATCCTGGACCGAATCCAGGCGAGCCTCCAGGGCGGCCGCTGCCTGTGCGGTCTGGGCGACTCGGCCGGCTGGGTCATCGACTCGACCGTGAAGCACTTCCGCGCCGAGTACGAGGCCCACTGCCTGTCCCGAGTGTGCCCGACAGGCGAATGCGAGTTCGCCCGAGTGGAGGCCCCAGCGGTTGCCTGACCCCGAGGCCAAGGAGACCCGCCAGTCGCCCCAGCCGGCGAGCCCAGCGCAGGCAGCGTCCCCCGGCGACCGCTCCCCCGATCGGCGCTCTCAACCCGAGGGAGCCGTCCTCCCGCCCGCTCCGGAGCTGGTGAGCCTCAGCATCGACGGCCAGGAGATCTCCGTCGCCAAGGGCACGCTGATTGTGGAGGCGGCGCGGCGGCTGGGAATCGAGATCCCTGTCTTCTGCTACCACCACAAACTGGATCCGGTGGGCGCCTGCCGGCTCTGCCTCTGTGAGATCAGTCCCGGTCCGCCCAAACCGCAGACCGCCTGCACGACGCCTGTCGCGCAGGGCATGAAGGTACAGACCAACACCCAGCTGGCGGTGAGCGCTCGCGCTGACATCCTCGAGTACGAGCTGGTCAACCATCCGCTGGACTGTCCTGTCTGCGACAAGGGTGGCGAGTGCCCGCTGCAGGATTACACCTTTCGCCATGGCTATCCAACCAGCCGGATCGACGCTCCGCGGCTGCATTTCCAGAAACCGATTCCCCTCTCGCCCCGGATCGCCCTAGACCGCGAGCGCTGCGTGCTCTGCTACCGCTGCACGCGCTACTACGACGAGATCGCCTGGGAGCAGGAGCTGACGACCGACCAGCGCGGCGCGCACGCCTTCATCACCAGCCAGTTCGGAGAACCCCTCCAGTCGGTCTTCAGCGGCAACATCATCGACCTCTGTCCGGTCGGGGCTCTGACCAGCCGCGTCTGGCGCTTCGAGTCGCGCCCCTGGGACATGAACCACACCTTCTCGGTCTGCTCGCGCTGCTCGGTCGGCTGCAACGTGACGCTCTGGGAGCGGCGCCACCAACTGGTCAGGGTGACCTCCCACGAGAACGACGCAATCGATGATGGCTGGATCTGTGACAGAGGCCGCTTCGAGTACACAGAGGTCAATGCCCCGGAGCGGCTGCGCCAGCCCCAGGTGGGGGGCCAGCCCGCCACCTGGGAGGCCTCGCTGCAGGCGGTGGCGGAGGGCTTGAAAGGTCGGCGGCTCGGCATGTCGCTTCGCCGCGATGTGACCAACGAGGAGCTCTACCTGCTGAGCCGGCTGCTGGCCGGTCCTCTGCAGGGCGCCCGGGTGGCGATGGAGAATCGGACCTGTCTGCCCCCACCCCAGGGCGAGACACTGCGCATCGAGGAGCTCGACACCTGCAAAGCCATAGTCGTGCTCGGCGCCGACCCGGAGAAGGAGACGCCCATCGTCGACCTTCGGATCAAGAAGGCTGTCAAGAAGCTCGGCGCCAAGCTGCTGCTGGTCAACGCCGCCGACCTCGACCTCGACCGATGGGGCGACGCAGTGCACATTCGGCCCGGCGATGCCGGCCTGGCCGCGACCGCCAGGCAGCTGATTGGCCATGAGCTGCTCCAGTCAGGCCCCGTCGGCATAGTCCACGGCCACTACCCCGCCGACGAGGCCGCGACCGCGGAACTGGTAGCGGCCGCCCAGGAGCTCGCCGGTAGCTGCGGCGCCAAGGTCATGCCGCTCTACCAGGCGACCAATGAGCGCGGGGCACTGATCACAGGGGTGGTCGGGAAACCCGATGACCTGGTCGGCTGCGACGCAGTCCTCTGCTTCGGACCGCCTGCAGTCCCCCTGCCCTCCTCGGCCGGGTTCGTGGTCGTCTGGGATACTGTGCTGCGCCCGGCGCAGGGCAGGCCTGACGTGATTCTGCCGGCGCTCAGCTTTGCGGAAACGCAGGGCAGCTACACCAATCTGGAGGGTCGGGTCCAGTTCCTGCGGCCGCCCCTGGAGGTGCGCCAACCACTGCGGGAGAGCTGGGACGTGCTCTGTGATTTGGGCGTACGTCTGGGTCTGGCCGAATTCAGCCGCTATGCCGGCATCTTTCAGATCCAGAGGGCGGCCGCCGCAACCTTCCCCGACCTCGCGGCGCTGGCCGACCCGCCAGCACCCGAAGCGCCGCCTCGGCCGGTGCTCCTCGGAGCCTCGCGGCCGTGAGGTCGACTGTGTTCCTGGTGCCACCCGACCCGTTCGGCGTCTATAGCAACCCGATCGGCCACTGGTTGGTGGTCGTGATTGCGATGGTGATGCTGGTTTTTGTGCTGCTCACCGCCACTGCCTACACCGTCTACTACGAACGCCGGGTGCTCGGCTTCATCCAGAACCGGCCGGGTCCCAACCGCGTGGGACCGCTGGGCCTCCTGCAGCTGGCGGCGGACGGCTTGAAGATCGCTTTCAAGGAGAGCTTCGCGCCCGTCGGCGTCGACCCCCTGCTCTATGTGCTGGCGCCGGGGATCATCGTAGTGGCGGCTTTTCTCTCCTGGGCCGTGATTCCGATCGGACTCAGCGACAGCTTCACCTACTGGATCGCCAACCTGAACATCGGCATTCTATTTGTCTTTGCGGTGGGCTCGATGAGCGCCTACGCCACACTGCTGGGCGGCTGGTCTTCGAACAACAAGTACTCCCTGCTGGGCGGGCTCAGAGCGGCGGCACAGTTGATCAGCTACGAGATGGCGTTGGGTCTCTCGCTGGTGCCGATCTTCATGATCACCGGCTCGCTGCGCCTGCAGGACATCGCGAGCTACAGCGTTCAGCTGGGTCCCTACCACGGCCCCCTGCCGCTCATCGTCGTGGCCCCGGTCAGCTTCGTCATCTACTTCATCTCGGCGGTGGCCGAGACCAACCGCACGCCCTTCGACCTGCCCGAAGCCGAACAGGAGCTGATCGGCGGCTATCTGACCGAGTACTCGGGCTTGAAGTTCCTCTGCTTCTATCTGGGCGAGTACATAAACATGATCACAACCTCAGCGCTGGCGGTGCTCATCTTCTTCGCCGGCTGGCATCCCACCTTCGGCTTCCTGCCGGCCATTCTGACCTTCGCCGTCAAGGTGGTGCTAGTCCTCTTCATCTACATCTGGCTCCGGGCCACGCTTCCCCGGCTGCGCTACGACATGCTGATGCGTTTGGGCTGGAAGTTCCTCCTACCGCTGGCCATCGCCAACGTGGTGGTCACAGCGGTGATAGTGGTGGCGGTTTCCTAGCGCGATGAATGAGAAGACGGGCGAGCAGAACGTTCTCAGGGATGTAGCGGCGCTGGGCGTCGGCCTCAGGACCACGCTCAGGGAGATGTTCCAGCCCCAGGTCACGCTGAGCTACCCGGAGGAGAAGAAGCCTCGCTCAGCGCGCTACCGAGGCCGTCACTATCTGCGCCGCTACGACAACGGTCTCGAGCGCTGCATAGGCTGTGAGCTGTGCGCCGCCAACTGCCCCGTCGGCTGCATCCTGGTCATCGCCGCCGAGAACTCGGAGGAGCACAGGGTCAGCCCGGGAGAGCGCTATGCGAAGGTCTACGAAATCAACATGCTGCGCTGCATCTTCTGTGGCTACTGCGAGGAGGCCTGCCCCGTGCAGGCGATCGTGCTGGGTCCCGAGTACGAGCTGTCAGAAGTGAGCCGCGAGCGCTCGATCTATACGAAGCCGATGCTGCTGGAGCCGGATCCCGGACCTCATCCTGACCAGCAAGAACCGATCCGGGTCGGGGGCTAGGCTTTTGTGAGCCTGGCGGGCGTTCTCTTCTATGTGCTTGCCCTCATAGCCGTGCTGGGCGGCGTCGGGGTGGTGATCTCGAAGGAGCCCGTGCGCTCGGTCCTGAGCTTGGTGGGCGTGATGCTGGCCCTGGCCGGCCTGTTCCTGATGCTCTCGGCCCAGTTCGTCTTTGCGGTCCAGATCATTGTCTACGCGGGCGCCGTGATGGTGCTGTTCCTCTTCGTGGTCGCCCTGCTGGGCCCCATCCGGGAGGGCCCGAGCGGCCCGCTGAAGCTGCACTGGGCGTATCTGGTGGTAGTCCTGGCGCCGCTCACGATCGGGCTCTGGGCGCTCCTGAACCAGATCCAGTTTCGCAAGCCTGACGGCCTCGACATCACGTTCTTCGGCACCGTCGAGCAGATCGGCTACGGCCTCTTCACCACCTACCTCTATCCCTTCGAGCTGACCTCAATCCTGCTCCTCATCGCTGCCGTGGGCGCCATCTACCTGAGCCGCGGCGGTCGCAGCGCCGAGGAGGAACGAGAAGGCGTGGAGGGTCGCAGTGTCTGACTACGGCCAGCTGCAGATCGGCAACGCCGGCAGCGTGGACGCCGTCCAGTTCCTGCTCTTGGGCGCAGTGCTGTTCGTCATTGGAGCCATCGGCGTCATCATCCGCCGCAATCCGTTGGTGATTCTGGTCTCGATCGAGCTCATGCTCAACGCCGTCAACCTGACGCTCATCACCTTCGCCCGACAGCTGCACAACACCGAGGGACAGCTGTTCGCGCTTCTGACCATGGTGGTGGCCGCGGCGGAGGCGGTGGTCGGCCTGGCGGTGCTTGTCGACGTCTTCCGTACCCGCGACGTCGACGACGTTGATGAGCTGAGCGAGCTGAAGGGTTGAGCACTCTTCAGTTGGTGGCGCTGGCAGTCCTGGCGCTGCCGGCGCTGGGCGCGCTGGCGCTGGCGATCGGCGCCCTGCGGATCCCGCGCGGGGCCATCCGGGTGATCGGTCCGGGAGCGGTCTGGGCGGCGTTCATCTGCGTGGTGAACCTCTTGCTCGACTCGCTGGCTCACTCCCAGCCCCACGACTTCAGCTACTGGACCTGGATCCGAAGCGGCGACTTCCAGCTGCCGTTCGACCTCCTGGTCGATCGGCTCTCCATCTTCATGTGCCTCGTCATCACCGGAGTGGGCGGTCTGATAGTCACGTACGCCGTCGGCTACATGGAGCATGAGACTGACGGCAGCTACGCTCGCTTCTTTGCCTACATGGACCTGTTCGTGCTCTCGATGCTCCTCCTGGTCCTGGCCGGCAACTTCCTGTTCCTGATCGTCGGCTGGGCGGGCGTGGGCCTCAGCTCGTATCTCCTGATCGGCTTCTACTACTGGCGCAACTCGGCGGTCGTGGCGGCGCGCAAGGCTTTCATCATGAACGTGATAGGCGACATCGGCCTCATCCTGGCGGCCTTCGCAATCTTTCTTACCTACCATGCTGTCACCTTTGTCGGCGTCTTCCAGCGGCTGGGCGGCAGCGACAGCTTTACTCTGGAGCTGATCGCCTTCCTGCTCCTGGTAGGTGGCATCGCCAAGTCCGCCCAGCTTCCGCTTCACACCTGGCTGCCTGATGCGATGGAGGGCCCGACCCCCGTCTCGGCGCTCATCCACGCGGCGACCATGGTGACCGCCGGCGTCTACCTGGTCGGCCGGATGCACCCGATCTACGATGTCGCCCTCTACGCCCATGGGACTGTGGCGGTGATCGGCGCCGCCTCGGCGCTGTTTGCGGCGACAGTGGCTCTGGTCCAGACGGACATCAAGCGAGTGCTCGCCTATTCGACCATGAGCCAGATCGGTTACATGTTTTTAGGCGTCGGCGTCGGCGCCTACGCGGCCGCCTTCTTCCACCTGCTGTCCCACGCCTTCTTCAAGGCCCTCCTCTTCATGAGCGCCGGCAACGTGATTCATGCCATGCACGACGAGCAGGACATGCGCCGATTCGGCGGCCTCTGGCGCCAGCTGCGGCCCACCTCCATCGCCTTTCTGATCGGCTCCCTCTCGCTGGTCGGGATCATCCCGCTGGTCGGATTCTTCTCCAAGGAGCTGATCCTCGGCGACGCCTTCAGCAAGCCAGGGGGCAGCGGCTTCCCCCAGCTGATGTGGCTGGTCGGTTTCGCGACCGCGATCCTGACGGGCTTCTACACGGGTCGTATGTGGTGGCTTGCCTTCTGGGGTCCGCCTTCCCCCGACCGCGCGGTCGCCGAACCGCACGAGGCCCCGCGGGTGATGCTGTGGCCGGTGCTGATCCTGGCCGGCTGCACAGTCTTGGGCGGCCTGCTCCAGACCAGCGCGCTCAGCTCGCAGGGCCCCAAGCTGATCGAGGAGTTCCTTTCGCCGGCGGTCGGCAGGCTCGGCTGGGAGGCCAATCCGCTGGAGCTGCTTGCCACCGCGGCGACGCTTTTTTTGGGGGCGGGCGCATTCTGGCTCGCCAGATATTTCTATGTGGAGAAGCGCTTCGCTCCCTGGTCGCAGCGCTTGCCGGGTGCTCAGCGGGTTCTGGAGCACAAGTACTACTTCGATGAGGCCTACAACGCAGTCTTCGTGCGGGGCCTGGACGCGCTGGCCAGGGGCGGGGAGCGGCTGCTGGAAAACCCGGTCTTCGACGGCAGCGTCGATGGCGTCGGCACCGGAGCCGAGGCTGCCGCCGGTGGGCTGTCGCTCACCCAGACGGGCTTCTTCCGGAACTATGCTTTCGTCTTCGTGGCGGGCGTTGTGGTCGCCGGCGGGCTGCTTCTGATCAGGCTGGCGACCTGATGCTCACAGCGATCTGGCTCCTCCCGGTGGCCGGGGCGCTGGCGGTGGCGCTGCTGCCCCGCCATCTGGCCAAGCCGGCCGGCCTGGGCGTTGCCGGGCTGACCCTGCTGCTCACGCTGCTGCTGGCGGTCACCTTCGACCCTGGCCACCGCGGCTACCAGTTGGAGGAGAACCTGCCCTGGGTCGATCAGTACAAGGTCGCCTATCACCTCGGCGTCGACGGCATCAGCCTCTGGCTGCTGGTGCTGAACGCCCTACTGACTGTGATCGCCATCCTGGCCACCGGCCCCCGGCTGCGGCGGCTCCGCGGCTTCATAGCCATGCTGCTCTTCCTGGCGGGCTGCATGGCCGGCATCTTTCTGGCCGCCGACCTGCTGCTCTTCTACGTTTTCTGGGAGGTCCAGCTGATCCCCGCCTACTTCCTGCTCTGGCAGTGGGGCGAGGGCCGCTCCGGCCGGGCGGCGCTCAAGTTCATCCTCTACACGCTCGTGGGCTCTTTGCTGGCGCTGGTCGGCGTGATCGGCGAGTACATCTATGCCGGCAACACGTTCCAGCTCGCAGATCTGGCGGCACACCCACCGACGCCTGCCATCCAGTTCGGTCTGTTCCTGCTGCTCGGACTTGCCTTCGCCATCAAGGTGCCCCTCTTCCCCTTCCACGGCTGGCTGCCTGACGCCTACCGGGCGGCTCCTGCCGCGTTCCTGGTCACGTTCGCCGGCGTGATGGGCAAGACGGGCGCCTACGCCATGCTGCGGATTCTCATCCCTCTGCTGCCTCATCCAGTCTTCTGGTGGGACTGGAACGGCGTGATGCCCATTCTCGCGGTGATCGGGATCGCCTGGGGAGCGCTCTTGGCCCTCACTCAGCGCGACATGAAGATGGTCATCGCCTACTCCAGCGTCAGCCACATGGGCTTCATTGTGCTGGGCATCTTCTCCTTCAACCAGCCAGGTCAGCAGGGCGCCCTGATCCAGATGATCAACCACGGGGTGATAGTCCCCGCCCTCTTCCTGCTCGTCGCCTGGATCGGCGCTCGGACGGGCTCGCGCGACCGCGCAGTGTTGAAGGACCTGGCTCCCCGGATGCCTGTGCTGGCGGGCATCTTTCTCATCGTCACGCTGGCCGCGCTGGGGCTGCCGGGGCTGAACAGCTTCGTAGGCGAGTTCATGACGCTTTTGGGAGCCTGGCAGTTCGCGCCCTGGCTGGCGGTGGCCGGCTGCATAGGGCTGCTGCTGGCGCCTGTCTACATGCTGCGGCTCTTTCAGGGCGTCATGTATGCGGCGCGGGGAGAGCAGCTCGGCGCGCCCAGCGCCGCGATCGCTGAAGGAGCGCACGGAAGCGAAGTGCGGACAGCAGCCGACGGTGGCGTAATCCAGTCGGTGACCGCAGTGGCAGCGCGCCCGGCGCGTCTGGACCTCGCTCGGGCCGAGTTGGGGATCCTGCTGCCGTTGGTGCTGCTCATGTTCGTGCTGGGGCTCTATCCCTACCTCATCACACAAGCGATGAACGCGCTCGCCTTCCCGCTGCCGGTGCCGTGGCGATGACTTTGCTGAGCACAGTGCCCCAGATCAACTACGGCGTCGGTCAGGCCTGGTCTGATCTGAGCCAGATCCTGCCCATCGCGTTGGTGGCGGTGGCGCTGCTGGTGGCCATAGTGCTCGACTTCAGCCTGCCCCAGCCTTTGCGCGGAACAGCAGCGGCCCTTACCGCGGCCGCCGGTTTGGCCCTCGCGCTGCTGGTGGCGGCGTTGCGCTTCGCGACAGGTGGTGGCGGCAGCGCCTACTCAGGCTTCGCCAGCGGCGACACCTTCGCCCTCTTCTTCGAGATGCTGCTGGCCGCGCTGGGACTCTTGAGCGTCGTCATCTCCCGCGTTTACGTGCGCCGCCGCAACCTGCTGGAAGCCGAGCTGCACGTGCTGCTTCTGGCCGCCGTCGCCGGCATGATGGCGCTGGCATCGGCAACCTCGCTGGTCACCGTTTTCATCTCGCTGGAGACCCTCTCGGTGGCGCTCTACGTGGCGTGCGGCTACTCCCGCCGGGACACCGCTTCGCAGGAGTCGGCGGTCAAGTATCTGCTGGTGGGCGGCTTCGCCAGCGCCTTTCTGCTCTACGGCATGGCACTTGCTTACGGCGCCACCGGCACGACTGTGCTGAGTGAGATCGGCAAGCGCGTCACCGAGCAGGACGCTCACAATCCGCTGCTGATCCTGAGCGTGATCCTGATGGCAGTCGGCTTTGGCTACAAGATCTCCGGGGCCCCATTTCATCAGTGGACGCCTGACGTGTACCAGGGCGCGCCGCTGCCGGTTACCGCCTTCATGTCGGTGGGCACAAAGGCTGCAGCGTTCGCCATGATCATCCGCGTCTTCGGTACGGGCCTGGCCCACCTGCAGGCGGAGTGGGCCCTGATCCTGGCCTTCATCGCGGTGGCCAGCATGCTGATCGGCAACCTGGCGGCAGTCGTCCAGACCAGCTTCAAGCGGCTGATGGCCTACTCCTCGGTCGCGCAGGGCGGCTACATGCTGGTGGGTGTGATAGCCGGTGGCAAGTCGGGCTTCGGCGCCACCCTGTTCTACCTGGGCGCCTACCTGTTCATGAACTTCGGCGCCTTCGCCGTGCTGACTGTGCTGGTCACACCCGAGGGGGAGCACGACCGCATCAGTGACCTTGACGGGCTGGGCTACAGACATCCGCTGCTGGGAGTCCTGCTCACCGCCTTCATGCTCTCCCTCGCCGGCTTCCCGCCCAGCCTGGGCTTTTTCGGCAAGCTGTTCCTCTTCACAGCGGGTGTGCAGAGCGGCTGGACGGCTGTAGTAGTTGTGGCGGTGCTCGCCAGCGTCATCTCGGTGGCGTATTACGTGCGCGTGGTCTATCACGTCTGGTCGCCAGTCACCTCTGAGCGTCGGCTCTGGCGCTCGCCGGCCGCCGTCGGCGTCGTCACAGTGACCGCTGTGATGGCGCTGGCGATCAGCCTCTATCCAGCGCTGGTCTTCGCCCTCGGCCTGACCGGAGCCGCTGACGCGCTGGCCGCCGGGCACTGATCGGCCCAGACCCACCAACGGCTGCAGCGCCAGCGGCCGTTGCTGCCGTCTCTCGTAAAGCCGTTCAGCGGCCAACCGCATAACCCTGGTCCCCGCGCGCGTTGGCGGCCGCCTTCAGCAGTCTCGAGCGAGTGTCCCAGGCAGCTGCCGAGAGTCTGCCCAGCGACCAGCCAGGCTGGACCACAACCTGGTGGCCGCGCCGCCGCAGCTCCCCGATCACCGCCGGGCCGGCGCGCTCCTCGATGTAGAGGCTGCCCGGTCGGGAGTCGTGCGGCAGGAAGGAACGCGGGAAGTGGTCGGTGTGAAACATGGGCGCATCAATGGCGGCCTGCAGACTCTCACCGCTCTGGGCCAGGCGCACGAAGAAGTTGAGCGCCCACTGATCCTGCTGGTCGGCCCCCGGAGTGCCGAAGGCCAGGCGGCCTGCGCCCTGGTGCTCCGCCAAAGACGGGCTGAGGGTCGTCCGCGGCCTCTTGACGGGAGCAAGCACATTGGGATGGCCGGGCGTCAGGTTGAAGATCTGCGCCCGCGTCCCGAGGCAGAAGCCCAGCCCGGGGATGGCGGGCGAGCTCTGCAGCCAGCCGCCGCTCGGAGTGGCTGAGACGAGGTTGCCCCAGCGGTCGACCACATCCAGATGGCAGGTGTCTCCCGTTTGCGGGGCGGCCGGCGTGAACGTGGGATCACCGAGACCGGGTGGGGAGTCGGCCTGGGCCCCTGCTCCATAGTCCGGCAGGAGCGGCGGGCGGCCGCCTACCGAGCCAGGTCGCAGGTCGAGCGAGCAGTGTTCGGCGATCAGGCCCGATCGCTCGCGCACGTAACCCGGGGCCATGAGCTCGGACGTCACATCAGGCACACAGGCAGGGTCTCCGTACCACGCTTCCCGGTCGGCGAAGGCGAGCTTGGCAGCCTCGACGACCACGTGCACGAACTCAGCCGTGCCGGGTTCAAGGTCCTGCAAACCCGCAGCTTGGAGCAGCGCCAGCTGCTGCAGGAACACCGGAGCCTGGCTCCAGGGTCCCGGCTTGTGCACACGCCAGCCGCCGTAGCTGGCGCTGCATGAGCGTTCCCAGGTGGGCCGCCAGGTCGCCAGATCGTCAGCTGAAAGCAGTCCGCCGTGGCGCCGGCCGCTGGAGTCCTGCACCTGACTCTGGCGCAGGAAGTCGTCGATCGCTTCGGCGACGAAGCCTTCGTACCAGGTGGCCAGCGCTCCCTCGATCTCGTTCTCCCGTCCGGTCCGCGCCTCGGCCTCGGTCAGCAGGCGTCCGAACGCCGCAGCCAGCGCGCGGTTGCTGAAGAGCTCGCCGGCTCCGGGCGCCCGGCCCTGCTTCAGCCAGATCTCCGCTGACGTCGGCCACTCGGTCTGAAACAGCTGCCCCACGTTCTCGATGGTGGCGGCGACGCGAGGCAGGAGCGGATGTCCGGCCTGGGCGTAGCCGGCGGCGAACTCCAGCACGTCACGCAGCCGCCAGGTACCCAGGTCTCGGAGCAGCGTCAGCCAGGCGCCGACAGCTCCCGGCACGCAGGGGGCGAGCAGGCCCGTGCCCGGGATCTGATCCAGGCCCAGGCTGCGAAAACGCTCAACCGTGGCGAGCCTGGGAGCCGGCCCCTGGCCGGAGAGGACGCTCACCTGGTGCCGTGAGGCTTCGTAGACGAGCGCCGGCATGTCGCCGCCCGGCCCGTTCAGGTGCGGCTCGACCACCTGCAGAACGAAGCCTGCGGCCACTGCGGCGTCGAATGCGTTGCCGCCCCGCTCCAGGACGGCCATCCCGCTGGCGCTCGCCAGCCAGTGCGTCGACGCCACCATGCCGAAGGTGCCCTTCAGCTCGGGTCGGGTGGGGTGTGCCACAAACCAGACTCTAGTGGCGGCTAGATGTTGCTGCGCGACTGACCGCCGTCGACAGGCAGGCAGGCGCCGTTGATCAGCGCGGCTCGCTCCGAACAGAGAAACGTCACGGCATCAGCGACCTCCTCCGCCGTACCGAAGCGGCCGAGAGGCAGCTCACGCTCGACGAAGGCCGCGACCGCGGCCGGGTCTGCCTCCCGTCGGCGCCACCAGGAGCCGCCCTGGAAGAGGATGGAGCCGGGCGCGACAGCATTCACAGTGATGCCATGACGTCCGACCTGGCGGGCGAGCGAGGTCGTCAAGCTGATCTCCGCCGCCTTGGTGGCGTTGTAGGCTGGCGCCCCACCAGACTCGCGGCCGAAGACTGAGGAGATGACCACTATCCGGCCCCAGCCCCGTTGCCGCATCAAGGGGAGGGCGAGCAGCGAGAGCCGGGCCGCCGGGTAGAGGTTGCCGGCCATCCCCTGTTCGAACTGGGCCACGCCGGTGTCCGCCCAGCTGGAGCCGGCGCGGAGGCCCAGGTTGTTGACCAGGATGTCGATTCGGCCCCGGCAAGCCTCCACGGCGGCGCGACAGCCCTCCTCGCCGGTCAGGTCGGCGGCCGCCCCGCGGCCGTGAAGCTCAGCTGCGATCCGCTGGACATCCTCTTTGGTGCGCGCAGCGATGACAACCCGCGCCCCCTCCGCGGCCAGGCTGCGGGCGATGGCAAGGCCGATGCCCCGAGTGGCTGCGGTGACGAGGGCGGTCCGTCCCGCCAAGCCCAGATCCACTGGAACATGCTAGTTGCCTGTAACGGTCAACCCACATCCGCCGGTAAGGGCGAGGCCGTTGCCCGAGTCTAGAGCCCATCAGCGGGCGGAGCGAGATCCGGTCACCTGAACCTAGACTCGGCCTGATGAATCCGGCTTTCCCGCCGTGCACGGTGCTGACGTCCAGCGCCAGTGTGCAGCACACGTCCAGCCACGCGTGACAGGCAGCGATAGGGCTGGCCTGGCCGGGCTGCTGCAGGAGGGGCCGCCGGTGGTGCCGCGGCCGTCGGCTTCGCTGCTTGTGATCGACGGCCGCCGACGCCCGTGGCGGGTGCTCATGATGCAGCGGCCCGGCGGCGCCGAATTCGCGCCGGACGCCTACGTCTTTCCCGGCGGCAGCGTCCAGCGGGAGGATGAGCGGTGGAGCGATCCGTACCGGGCAGCAGCCATCCGGGAGACTTTTGAAGAGGTGGGCATCCTATTCGCGCGCGGGCACGGCGGCCGTTTGGCGTCCGACCGCGAGAGCCGGGCGGTTGGCGAGGCACTAGGCCGCGGCCTCGAGTTCTTCGCGGCGCTGGCTGAGATGGGTCTGCGACCAGCCTTCGATCGGCTCACGCTGCTCACTCGCTGGATCACGCCCGAGCCGATGCGCCGCCGCTTCGACACCCGCTTCTACCTGGCCAGGCGGCCTGGCCGCCAGCAGGTCCTGCCGGCCGCTGGTGAGGTGGTCGACTGCGTCTGGCTCAGCGTGAGCGAGGCGCTTGACGAAGGCGGACCGACACTGGTCCACGCCACGCGGCGGATCCTGGAGGCGATCGAGGGCGCGAGCGATGCGACTGCGCTGATCGCACGACTGAGACACCTGTCAGAGCCGGCGCCGATCAGACCGGTGCTCCGGCCTCGCCCCGATGGCCCCGGCTATGACGTCCTCGACGATGCGCAGCCGGTCTTCAGCTGAGCCCACTACCGCCAGAGCGAGCCCCAGCGGTCATACAGGATGGTCTCTACCCCGCCGGCGGCCAGCGTCCTGAGACCGCTCACGTCACGGTAAGCGGCGCGGTAGTAGACGCGGCCGACGTTGCAGTTGATGATCATCTTGGCGCACATCACGCAGGGCGAAGCTGTGATGAACATCGTCTTATTTGGCTCCTGCGCGCCGGCCTTGATGAGAGCGTTCGTCTCCGAGTGGAGGCAGCCGCAGCGGCCTGGATCGGGCCCGTCGCAGGAGTTGGGCAGTCCGCGCGCATTGCCGTTGTAACCGATGCCGAGCACCTGCGTGAGATCGCGCGTGGTGACGACTGATCCGACCTGCAGGCGGGCACAGGTGGAACGCTTGGCGAGCTCCTCGGCCATCCGCATGTAGACCTCCTCCAGAGGTATCCGCTCAGGCTTCGGCTCACCCACGGAGGGCCATGTTAATGGTTGCGTTTGCCTCACCGCTGAGCTAGACTGGCCACATGTCGTTCTCCGAACTGTTGTTCGCACTGCTGCTGGTGTCCCTCGTGGTGGGCGTGACCATGGTCTATCTCGTGCTCAGCAGTCTGAACCGGCGCAGTGAATCCGAGGCCGCCGATCTGGCCCGGCGGAGCGAAGCTCAGACGGCCGAGCTGAGCGAGCTCCGCAGCCAGCTTCAGCTCGGCAGCCAGACTCAGGATCGAGCCAGCGACGAGCTTCGCGCCCGGCTGGGCGAAGCCGCTCAACTCCTGGAGGGGATGAGGTCGGCGGTGGTGGCCCGTCACCAGATGCAGGACGAAGCGCGCCAGAGCCTGCGCCGGTTGGAGGCGGTGATCGCGGGTGGCTCCTCGCGCGGGGCCGCGGGTGAGAACATCCTGGAGGCGGCCTTTGAGCACCTGCCGCCGGAGATGATCGTCCGCAACTTCCGGATCAAGGGCAAAGTCTGCGAGTTCGGGTTTCGCATGCCCGGCGGCAAGCTGATGCCGATCGACTCCAAGTGGACTTCCCGCTCCTCGTTGGAGGAGCTCTCCCAGCCGGATCTCTTGCCGGCCCGACGCAGCGAGCTCTGCGACCGGATCGAGAAGGACGTGGTGAGGCGCGTGCGGGAAATCGGTCAGTACATCGACCCCTCCGGCACCACCCCGTTTGCGCTCGCCGCGGTGCCCGACGGCGCGTACAGCGTCTGCCGGGGGGCGTTCGCCGAAGCTCATCAGATGCATGTGCTGGTGGTCGGGTACTCCATGGCCCTTCCCTATCTCCTGGCGCTGTACCAGATGCACCTGCAGTTCTCGAGGACGGTTGACATGGACAACCTGCAGGCGTGCCTCATTAACGTCGAACGCCAGCTCGACCTGCTGGACGGCGAGCTGGAGAACCGGCTCCAGCGCGCTGTCACCCTGCTCAGCAACACGTTCGCCGAGGGCAGACAGATCTCCTCTCGGATTAGGGCCTCAGTGCAGTCGATCCAGGCCACCGAGCACCTCGACGTCGACCCAGCGCTCCAAGCTTCCTCAGCGGAGGGGTCGGTCAGCGTGGAGGCCAACCCCGAAACGATCTCGCTGCGCGCGGTGGCGGCCCTGCCCGATGAGCCGCAGCTTCACCTGGAAGCGCTCCCCCGCTGACCTTGGCCGAGCTCGGCAGAAAACTGGGTTGACGGATGTCGCGGAGTCTGTACTGGCTGCACAAAACGCTCGGGGCGTCAGTGGAAGCGGGGAAGCAGCTCGTTGGCCAGCTGCTCGGCCTGGCGGACTGGATCGGGCGGCGAGACATAGAGGATGACGTCCACAAAGCCGGCGGCCCCAAAACTCTCGCAGAGCCGGATTGTGTCATTGAGGTCGTTCCCTTCAGTGCGGATCTGCACTGTTCGCCGGATGGCGTCAGGATCCCGACCGATGCTCTCGCAGTGCCGATCAAGGACTTCGGACTTCCGCCTGCATTCGTCGACATCGGGGCCAACTGCGTTCCAGCAGTCGGCGTGCTCGGCCACCACCCGCAGCGTCTTCTTCTCGCCGCTTCCGCCGATCCAGATCGGGGGGTGCGGGCGCTGCAGCGGGGGCGGGTTCTGCACCGCCTCGCGCAGGTGATAGGCAGGCCCGTCATGGCTGACGGGACTCCCGCTCCACAGCTGCTTTACGACTGTGCAGGCCTCGCCCAGCCGACGAATGCGCTCTCCCACCGGGGGAAACTCCAGGCCCAACATCGTGTGCTCGACCTCCGCCCACGCGGCGCCCAAGCCGAATTCGAGGCGGCCGCCGGAGAGGTGGTCGACGGTGGTCGCCATCTTCGCCAGCTGGCCGGGATGACGGTAAGTGTTGCCGGTCACCATGCAGCCAATCCGCACCCGACTGGTGAACTCTGCCATGGCCGGGAGCAGAGTCCACCCGTCCCAGGCCACTCCGGCCAGCTCACCGGTGATGGGGTTTAGGTGATCGAAGGTCCAGAGATGGTCAAAGCCGCCCTGATCGGCGACGCGCCACACTTCGCGCTGCTCTTGGACGCTGCAGTTCATGGGGGCCAACTTGAGTCCAAATCGAGGGGGTTCGCTCATCGCTCTCATCGTGACACGGCCGGCTCCGGCAGCGCGCCTTCTGGCCGGGAAGCAGTGGGCGGCCAGCGACTGGTTAGGCGGCAGCGCGCGGCTCTTCGGGAGGAGTACTTTCGCCGAAGGGCCCAATTGCTGCGGCTTTGACGCCGGATTCTTTTGACTGTTGTGGGCCCTTTATCTTTGCGTGCGCTGCAGACAGCTCGCCGTCGCTGGCTCAAGCCGTGCCTGCCCAGTCGGGCCCAATCGTCCGTTGACTGTCCGCGGCGAACTGCCAGCATCGGTGGTCATGGAGGCTGCGCGCTCTCATCCCCAAACTCCCCTCCCGCCACTCCACTTTCTTCGCGCACTGAAAGAGCTTCGCAGCCTCCTGTCCGAACTGAGCAGTCTGACTTACGCAGATCAGCTTTGGGGAATCCAAACCCTGCGCAGCCAGCTCGGCTTCGCCTTCCAGAGGCCCTCATCCCTGGTCGAGCCGTTGAATCAGGTGGACCTGGCCGCCTGCTTGCTGGACGCCATCTGCGAAGCTGCCGAGGTGGGTTGGGGTGGCCTCCGGGAGCAAGCCGAAGTAGCCTTCCCGATACCCAGCCTGGGCGCCGACCGCAGCGCCGCCAGGATCTACGAGTTGACAGCCGACATCTCCGACGCCGTGGGACTCTGGCGGCAGGCAGGCTCCTCCCGGCGCCTCTGAACGAGGCGCGAAAACCTGGACGCTTTTGCCCAACTCAAGGCACTCGTCCACAGGTCTAGCCACACCCCTTCCACAGGTTGTCCACGCCATGATCTTGGGGCTGACCGCACAGGTGACCGCAAGATGTTGACATTTGGCAGTGACAGCCGTATCCTAGGAGGAGTTCTGTTTCGGTGGCCCTGGGGCATTTCTTGGCGGGCATGCTCCGGGGCCTTTTCTCCCCGGCCGGTGAACCCGGCGAGGGTGTTTGGAGGCTCCTGAAGTAGGAATGGCGAAGAACGCAGCCGACGTCGCAGCATCTCACCAAGAACCGCACGTAGCTCCCGGAGGCCTCAAGTTTGGCAGATACTTCACGCCCGCCGAAACCCATGCGTACGACCTGATCGAGTGGGAGCGGCGGACCGCCGCGATCACCAGTGAGAAGGGAGTGACGATCTTCGAGCAGGAGGAGGTCGAGGTCCCCCGCTCCTGGTCGCAGCTGGCGCTCAACGTTGTGGCTCAGAAGTACTTCAGGGGTCATCAGGGCAGCCCCGAGCGCGAGACCAGTGTGAGGCAGCTCATCGACCGGGTGGTCAACACGCTCGGCGAGTGGGGCCGGCGGGGAGAGTACTTCAGAAGCGAGCAGGATGCCACAAACTGGGAGGAGGAGCTGCGCTGGCTCCTCGCAACTCAGCACGCCTCATTCAACAGCCCCGTCTGGTTCAACCTGGGCGTGCCCAACCGCTCACAGCAGGGCTCCGCCTGCTTCATAAACTCCGTCCAGGACACCATGGAGTCGATCCTCGAACTGGTCAAAACCGAGGGCATGCTGTTCAAGTTCGGCTCGGGCACCGGGACCAACCTGTCAGTTCTGCGCTCCTCCAAGGAGCGGCTGGCTGGGGGTGGCACTGCCTCGGGTCCCGTCTCGTTCATGCGCGGGTATGACAGCTTTGCCGGCTCGATCAAGTCGGGCGGCACCACCCGCCGGGCGGCCAAGATGGTCATCCTCAACGGTGACCATCCTGATGTCAGAGAGTTCATCGCCTGCAAGGCAGACGAGGAGAAGAAGGCCTGGGCCTTGATCGACGCCGGCTACGAGGCCGGTTTCAACGTTCCGGGCGGCGCCTATGACTCGGTGCAGTTTCAGAACGCCAACCACTCGCTCAGGCTCACTGACGAGTTCATGGAGGCCGTCGAGAACGACACCGAGTGGGAGACCAAGGCAGTCACCGACGGCCGTCCGCTCGAGAAGCACAGGGCCCGCGACCTCTGGCGGGAAACGGCTGAAGCCGCGTGGATCTGCGGAGATCCGGGGCTGCAGTTTGACACCACCATCCAGCAGTGGAACTGCGTGCCCAACAGCGGCCGGATCAACGCCACCAACCCCTGCTCAGAGTTCGTTTTCCTGGACGACACGGCCTGCAACCTGCTCTCGCTCAACCTCATGAAGTTCCAGAGCGAGGATGGGACTTTCAATTCCCAACGGTTCGAGAAGGCCATCGACATCTGCTTTCTGGCCCAGGAGATCATCGTTTCCTACGCCAGCTACCCCACTCCGGCGATCGCTGCCAACTCGGAGCGCCTGCGGCCGCTCGGCCTGGGCTACGCCAACCTCGGCGCGCTGCTGATGTCGATGGGTCTCGCCTACGACTCCGACGAAGGCCGCCGCTACGCCAGCGCCATCACGGGCATCATGACAGGCCGCGCCTACGCGCAGTCAGCGCGCATGGCCGAGGTGAAGGGACCCTTTGCTGACTTCCAAGACAACCGAAACGAGATGCTGCGCGTCATGAACCAGCATCGGGGAGCCGCGTACTCGCTCAACGCCGCAGGCGCGGCCGGCGTCCCCGTTGAGGCTGCCCGAGCGGCCTGGGATGAGGCGGTGAAGCTGGGTGAGAGGCACGGCTATCGCAACGCCCAGGCCACAGTGCTGGCCCCGACCGGGACGATCGGGCTGATGATGGACTGCGACACCACAGGCATCGAGCCCGATCTGGCTCTCGTCAAGTACAAGCGCTTGGTCGGCGGCGGGATGCTGAAGATCGTCAACGGTACTGTGCCGGAGGCCCTGCGCAAGCTTGGCTACGACGCGGCTCAGACCAAGGCCATAGTGGAGTACATCGACGAGCACGACACCATCGAGGGCGCGCCGGAACTAGCCGACCAGCACCTCAAGGTGTTCGACTGCGCCTTCAAGCCGCTGAATGGCCAGCGGTCGATCAAGCCCATGGGTCACGTCAGGATGATGGCGGCGGTCCAGCCCTTCATCTCCGGTTCGCAATCCAAAACCGTCAACCTGCCCCATTCTGCGAGCGCAGAGGACATCGCCGATGTCTACCTCCAGTCGTGGAAGCTCGGTCTCAAGTGCATAGCCATCTATCGCGACGGCTGCAAGCGCTCCCAACCACTGTCGACGTCGAGCCAGAACCAGGACGGCAAGGCCAAGGTTCCGGCGGAGGCCCGGCCGATTCGACGCCGGCTTCCCGATGAGCGCCAGTCCCTGACTCACAAGTTTGACGTCGCCGGCCACGAGGGCTACATCACAGTCGGCATATACGAGGACGGGGCGCCGGGCGAGGTGTTCATCACGATGGCCAAGGAGGGCTCAACGATCTCCGGCATGATGGACGCCTTTGCCACGCAGACGTCCGTGGCGCTTCAGTACGGCGTGCCGATGCCTGTCATGATCAACAAGTTCTCGCACATGCGCTTCGAACCTAACGGGTTCACCAAGAACCCGGAGATCCCGATCGCCAAGTCGATCATCGACTACATCTTCCGCTGGCTGGCGACCCGCTTTCTCAACGCCGAGGATCAGGACGCGGTTGGCATAGTGCGCCGGCAGCCCGTCTCACTCGAGATCGAGACGCCGGCCAACGCTGAGCTGAAGCTCGTGGCGAAGACAAACGGGGGCAGCACCAGCAACGTCACCTTTGTAGTGAATGCAGACGCTCCCTCCTGCGCCGACTGTGGCTCCATCACTGTGCGCAGCGGAAGCTGCTACAAGTGCCTGAACTGCGGCTCGACGACCGGATGCAGCTGATCTCAGCTCAGTGAACACGAGGGGCGGCCGCCACGGCCGTCCCTGGGTCGACCCTGGGGCACGGTCGGATGAACCGCCGACCAGATTCCCGGCTGTGGCTAGGCCGCCGGCGGCGCCAGATGGTCGCGGAGAAGCTCGGCTCGGCCGCTCTCGCGCAGGCACTCGAGAGCGCCGCGCTCCAGCCGGCGCACCTCTTCCCGGCTGACCCCCATCCGCTTGGCCACCTCCTCGATGGTGCGCGGCTGATCGTCACCCAGCCCGAAGCGCAATTGCAGAACCCTGCGCTGTCGAGGCATCAACGACTCCAGCGCCGCCTCGATGTCGCCCTTGCGGGCGCTGGCCGCGGCCGCCGCGGCCGGGGACTCGGCCCGGTGGTCGGCGAGCAGGTCGCCCAATTCGGTTTCGCCCTCCTCGCCCAGCGGCGTCTCCAGCGACACGGGCTCCTGCGCGATCTCGAACAGCCACTCCACCTTGCCCGGATCCAGGCCCATCTCGAGACCAAGTTCAGCTGAGGTGGGCTGGCGGCCGAGCTCCTGACGAAGCCTGTCCTGAACACGCACGAGCTTGCCGATCAGCTCGGCGTTATGAGTTGGGATCCGAATCGTCCTGGCATCGTCGAAGACAGCCCGCTGGATCGCCTGGCGGATCCACCAGGTGGCATAGGTGGAGAACTTGAAGCCCCGGCGGTAGTCGAACTTTTCGACTGCGCGCATCAGCCCCAGATTTCCCTCCTGGATGAGATCGAGCAGAGGCAACCCCCGCCCCACGTACTTCTTGGCCACTGAGACGACGAGGCGCAGGTTCGCCTGAATCATCTTCTGGCGGCATTCGCTGCTGCCAGCCTCGATGCCCTTCGCCAGCTCCACCTCGTCGCTGGCGGTGAGCAGCTTGACCCGACCGATCTCCTGGAAGTAGGCGCGGACCGCGTCGTCCAGGGCTGCGCTCTCGACCTCCTCAGGCGGTTCCTGCTTCGCGCGGTCCAGACTGGTCGTCAAACCTTCCAACTGTTCGCGGGAAAGCTCTGCGGCTGCGGTCTCCGGGTTGATCTGTGCCATATTCTTTGACTTCCTGTTTCAACCGCGTTAGTCGCTAGACTGTTCCCTTCACGCGCTCTGGCTCGAGTGGGAGCGGATGCGCGCGTGGCTGCGCGGCGATGAACCTGTTAAGGGTACCACCCGGGGTGGCGCCAAGTCCACATGTGCCGCTGGCGGGGTCGTGGCCACCGGCCGGCGCCCAGCCCCCCGATCGGTTGGTGTCCAAAGGGACTTAGGGCTCGATGGCCGGGGCGCCCTACGGCGCCAACCGTTCGATCTGCCAGCCGGCTTGCCGGCGGCGATACAGCAGGCGGTCGTGAAGGCGATTGCGCCGCCCCTGCCAGAATTCGATGCTCTCAGGCCGCAGCCAGTAACCACCCCATCGATCCGGCAGGGGAGGCGCATCGGGCTGAAGCGCCTCCAGCCGCCGCATTTCCTCCTCCAGCTCGACTCGGCCGCCGATCACCTGACTCTGTCGCGAGATGGCGGCTGAGATGCGGCTCCCATACGGTCGCCCGACCCAGTATTCCTCCGACTCCGCCCGGCTCGTCCGCTCGACGGAACCGGTGACGCGCACCTGCCGGTGGAGTCGCGGCCACCACAACGCCAGCGCCGCCCGGGCGTTGATGGCCAGATCAGACGCCTTCGCGCTCTCGTAGTTGCTGAAAAAGCTAAAGCCGCGGCTGTCAGCCGTGTGCAGCAGCACGAATCGAACCGCGGGCGCGCCGCTCTCGCCGGCTGTGGCCAGCGCCATGGCGTTGGGCTGGAGCTCACCGGCGGCCTCGGCCTCGGCGTACCAGCGGTTGAAGGCCGGAAGCGGGTCCTGGCCCAGGTCCGCCTCGTTCAGCGGAATGTCGCTTTCAACCATGCTCTCGACTATGGGCCATCCGCCGCCCTCAGGACGAGCACGCGTGGCGGCATCATGGAAGCACCCATGAAACTGCCTGTAATGCCGCCTCTGAAGCCGATGCTGGCCAAATCGGTGCCTGAGATACCGCCCGGCCTTCATTACGAGCCCAAGTGGGACGGCTTCCGCTGCATTGTCTTTCGGGACGGGGACGAGGTAGAGCTGGGCAGCCGCAACGAGCGCCCCATCACCCGCTACTTCCCCGAGCTGGTGGCAGCGCTGAAAGACAGCGTGCCCCCCCGGTGCGTCGTCGACGGGGAGATAGTCATAGTGCGGGGGGAAAAGCTGGACTTCGACGCCCTCTTGAACCGCATCCACCCGGCTGACTCGCGCGTGCGTCTGCTCGCCGCCGAAACCCCCGCCTCGCTCGTCGCCTTCGATCTACTGGCGTTGGATCAGAGATCTCTCATGGCCGAGCCGTTCCGCCAGAGGCGGCTATTGTTGGAGCAAGCACTGACGAGAGAATCGATGGTGCACGTTACTCCAGCAACGCTGGACCTGGATGTCGCCAGAGACTGGTTCGAGCAGTTCGAGGGCGCCGGACTGGACGGCATAGTCGCCAAGCCGCTGGATCTGCCCTACCGACCCGACCAGCGTGCGATGTTCAAGACCAAGCACGATCGCACTGCAGATTGCGTGGTGGCGGGCTTCCGCTGGCACAAGAACGACGGCGTGGTCGGCTCGCTGCTGCTCGGACTGTACAACGCGGCGAACCAGTTGCAGCACGTGGGGGTTTCCGCCTCCTTTCCCCTCCACCGCCGGCGGGAGCTGGTCAGGGAGCTCGAGCCTTACCGGCAGGAGGACCTGGACGGTCACCCCTGGGCGGAATGGGCACGTGCCGAAGCGCACCAGGGCGGCCGGCTCCCGGGAGCTCAGTCGCGTTGGAACGCGAAGAAGGATCTCTCCTGGGTGGCGCTGCGGCCGGAGTTGGTCTGCGAAGTCGCCTACGACCACATGGAGGGCACGCGCTTCCGCCACACGGCTCAGTTCCGGCGCTGGCGCCCCGACAGGGATCCTCGCACCTGCGGATATGACCAGCTGGAGGAGCCTGTGAGCTATGACCTGGCCCGGATCCTTGGCCACTGAATGGGGCAGGCCGTCACATGTTGTGTTCTGCTGCGGGTTGTGCTACCATTTGTAGCATCCTCTAAGCGAGGACCCCAAAAGCGACATCTTCCCCACCCCAGCCGGGAAGCCCGTCCCCCCAAAAGGCGGGCTTCCCCTTTTTATTGGCCTAACCTTCCAGCCAATCCAAGGCGAGGGCGGCGCTCCAGGAGAAACCGCCCGCTCCCAGCGGGCTGCCGTCGAAGGGGTCGAAGCACTCGGCCAAGCCGTGCTCCTGGACCAGGGCCAGGCTCTGGCTCACCAGTGCGCGCGCCTCACCCGCCAGACCTACCTGAGCGAGCCCACGAGCGGCGAGCCAGTTCACATTGAGCCAGACCGGCCCCCGCCAGTAGCGCTCTGGCTCGAAGTTGGGGTCTGCCGGCGGCACTGTACAGACCGCGAGGGCGCCTCGGCAGAGTTCCGCGTAGCGGCGCCAGGCGGCCCGCCCACGCTGGGGCTTGGCGACGCCACCCGCCAGAGCGGCCACCCCGGCAGCTGAGGGCGTCCTGATCCGCTCCTCGCGGCGGCAGTCCCAGTCGAAGTACAGCTGGGCCGCCTCGTCCCAGTGGCTCGCCTCAAACGCCGCGGCAAATTCGGCCAGGCGTTCACCGCTCACAGCGGGCGGGTCGGCGAGTGACGCGCAGATGGAGTTCAGGTCATTTGCCGCTCCGTACCAAGCGGCGTCCAGCAGGACGTCGTGGACGCAGAAGGGTGAGTCCGACCTGTAGCGCTCAAGCTCGAAGTCAGCGTCTTCCAGCTTCTCGACCAGGGCCAGATACGCGTCGTAATCGCTGTCAGTCGGTCGCTCGCTGGCCCTGACGAAACGGTTGTCCAGTCGAAAGTAGGGCTGCCGCGGTTTCAGGCCTGACAGCCTGAGCGCGTCCCAACGGGGTGAGTTGTCCCAGCCGCTCTCCCAGGGGTGGACCATGACAGGCAGAAGATGGCCTGGCCGACGTCGGGCGGAGCCCCAGTACTCGACGTACTTGGCCAGGGCCGGCCGCACCCGCCGCCAGAACGCGTGGCGGAGGCGCTGATCGGATTGGCGCAGACCGATCAGCCAAGCGGAAGTGATCAGAACTGGCGGGTTGCTGATGCCGCTGGTCAGCTGGCCGGGGTTGCGGACGTGCTGCTGCGCCCGAGGCCAGCGGTCAGGGCCGGGAAAGTACTCGGCCAGGTGGCGGGGATCGTAGTGAACGTGGGGCACCATGCCGTCCCACCATTGGGCGGCCAGCATGCTTTCCAGCTCCTGGCAGGCGCGCGGCCAGTCGAACGTGGCCCAACCCAGGCTGATGAACGCGGAGTCCCAGTTCCACTGATGGGGGTACTGATCCGGCGACGGTCGCGTCCAGGCGCCCGCGTCGTTCCCGCGCAGGACAGCCCGGGCCGCTTCAGCGAGCTCGCTTTGCTTGACCTCTAAACCTCGCCGAAACGGAGAAGCAGCCGGGCGACGTGCCGGGCGGCCTGCCGGATGTCCTCCAGCCGCACGCTCTCATTGGGACTGTGGGCGAGGTTGCTGGCGCCGTAGCCGACGCCCGGCGCCACAATCGGCACTCCGCGGCCCGCGAAGAGAAACATGGGGGTGGTGCCGCCGGACAGGGGCACCAGCTGGGCCGGCCGACCGTAGACCTCGGCGCCGGTCTCTGCCGCCAGCCTGACCAGCGGGTCGTCAGGGTCGATGAAGGCGCCCGGCTCGCAGCCGATCACTCGCAGGTTGACGTCGGGGAAGCCCTCCGCGTCCAGGTGGGCACGCAGCTGGCCCGCGACGGCAGCGGGGTCCTGGCTGGGTACGAGCCGGAAGTCGAGCTTGGCGCTTGCCAGCGCCGGGATGACTGTCTTGGCTCCTTCCCCCTGGAAGCCGGCTGTTACGCCGGCGATGTTGCAGGTCGGTTGGAATCGGGCCGCCAGCACTTCAGCTCCCGTCCGGCCGAGCAGCAGCGAGTCCAGCTCGTAGGTGGCCAGCAGTCCGCGCTCAGGGCTGGGTAATTCGGCCAGCATCGCCAGCTGGCGAGGAGTTGGTTCTGGGACGCCATCGTAGAAGCCCGGGATCTTGATGCGCTCGTCCTGGCCCTTCAAGGTGCTGAGCGCCCAGGTCAGACGCCAGGCCGCATTGGGGATGAGGTTTGCCTCTCCAGAGTGGCCGTCCCGGCCGCTGGCCCTGACGCTCAGCTCCACGTAGAGCAGGCCGCGAGTGCCGAGGGTCACGAGCGGCCGGCCCTCGGGATCGACGCCACCCTCTTCCCAGATGGCGCCGTCGCAGCGCAGCCTCTCCCAATGCCGCTCGACAAACGGCGGCAGATGGGGACTGCCCACCTCCTCCTCGCCCTCGGCCAGCCAGCGAACGTTGCAGGGAAGGCCGCCGGTGACCGCCTGCAGGGCGTCGACCGCCGCCAGCCGGGCCATCAGCTCGCCCTTGTCGTCCTTGGCGCCACGCGCGTAGAGACGGCCGTCTCTCAGGTCCGGCTCAAATGGAGGGCTTTGCCAGAGGTCAAGCGGTTCAGGCGGCTGGACGTCGTAGTGGTTGTAGAAGAGCATGGTCTTGCCTCGGCCCGCCGCCAGCTCGCCGACCACCACGGGATGACCGTCTGTTGGCAGCACCTCGGCAGCCAGCCCGCGCCTTTGGAGCAACCGGCAGACGTGCGCGGCGCACTCTTCTATGCCCTCGTGCCGGGCGGAGACGCTGGGCAGCCGGCAGAGCTCGACCAGCTCCTCTACCCAACCGTCTAGGTGGGCCTTGAGGTAGCTGTCGAGGTCATTCAGGAGCCGCGCCGACATGCATCCGACTCTAACGGCTGGCAACTGGGTGAGGTGGTCGGGCGGGCGAGATTCGAACTCGCGATCTCCTGCTCCCAAAGCAGGCGCGCTGCCAGACTGCGCTACCGCCCGTGTCTTTGAGCCCAGCTGCCATGCCTGCTCCCGAAACCGCGCTGCGAAGCGTTGCCTGCCCGGCATCGCTGGCTGAGCAGGACACGGCGAAGTGGACGATAGCGAACGATACAGAGGGGACGGGCAGCAAGAGGAGGCGGGGAAGCTTGGAGTCCTGGAGCGGCTGGTGTGGCAGCCGACGCAGGGCAGGACTCTGGGCGTGCCTTCGTCATACCGACCGATACCCGGCGAGCCGGCGACGCGCGTTATAGTCCCAGCCATGGATACGACCACCCTGATCATCGTCATCGTCGTCATCGTCTTAGTTCTCGGCGGGGGCGGCTTCTGGTATCGCGGACGAGGCCGCTAGAGGAAGCGCCCGGCGTCGGGCCGAAACCAGTGGCAGCGCGCAAGGTCACCGAGCTGGGGGCCTCCTGTTGACACAGTCCTTTCACCCCGGCGTGGATGCCTACATCGACGGCCTACCCGATTGGCAGCAGGCGATCTGCCGCGAGGTGCGCACTTTAGCCCACACCGCCGACCGAGAGGTCACTGAGACGATCAAGCGCACCAACCGTCCCTACTTCGTCCTGCAGGGCAACATCTGCGCGCTGCTGGCGGCGAAAGACCATGTGAACGTGTTCCTTTACGACGGGGCGATGGTCCCTGATCCCGAAGGAATCATCACAGCCGGTCACGACAACCAGACCGCCCGAACAGTGGCTGTCCGCCAAGGCGAAGCGATCAACGCACCCGCGCTGACCGCCATCCTCAAGCACATCATTGCCAACAACCGCGCCGGCGGCTGGCGCAGGCTCAAGCGCAAAAGCTGATTCACTTCCAGGGTCCTAGGCCAATTCGAACCTGCCGGGCGTTGCTGCTCTTTGCCTAGTCTCAACCGCAATGGCCCAAGCGACTGCCCTGAACGTGCTCGACACCGAGGGACAGTCAGTCGACCTGCTGACGCTGGCCGCCGAGAGACCGCTGCTGGTCGTCTTCCTCCGCCACTTCGGTTGAACCCACTGTCTCGAGACAGCCGCGCAGTTGCGCGGCAAGCTGCCTCAAATCGAGGCCAAGGGCGCTCAGCTCATCTTTGTCGGGAACGGGTCTGTCAAGTTCGCAGCCAGATTCCAGGAGGACAAGGTGCCGGGGATCCCCGTCTACACCGATCCTTCGCTCAGCACCTTCAGCGCCGCCGGCCTGAAGCGCGGCATCGGAGCCACACTCTCGCTCGGGAGCCTGCTCGCCGGCGCCCGCTCGACCTTGCGCGGTCATCGTCAGACCTCAGTCCAGGGGGACCCCTGGCAGCAGGGAGGCGTGATAGTTGTGGCGCGCGGCGGCGAGGTGGTCTACCGGAGGCCCAACCAGCACGCCGGTGAGCGGCCCGACCTAGCGGCGGCTCTCGCCGCGCTCTGAGGGCCGACCCAGGGTCGCCAGCGCGCCGCTGGCAAGCAGCGCCCGCACCGCTGCGCCGCGGTGGCTGAGTCTGTGCTTCTCGATCGGCGGCAACTCAGCCAAGGAGAGCCGGCTGCCGGAAGGCCAGAAAACCGGGTCGTAACCGAAGCCGTGGCCTCTGCCGGCCGGCTCCCGGATCTCGCCGGCCGCCTCGCCGCTGAACGAGAGTGTCTGGCGGCCGGGCACCGACAGGGCGAGCAGGCACACGAAGCGCGCCCGCCAGGGCCGCGGGTGGTGGCGCAGGCGCTCCAATAACAGCGCCTCGCGTTCAGCTTGAGTCGGCGCGATCCGCGCCGAGAGCAGGCCGGGATAACCGCCCAGCGCCGCGACCTCCAGACCGCTGTCGTCGCCCAGGGCCGGGCCGGCCCGGGACCTGGTGGCCGCTTCAGCTTTGAGCGCGGCGTTGGCCCCGTAGCTGTCGCCAGTCTCGGGCACTCTGGTGTCGACCGCCTCAAGCGTCAGCCCGGTGCCGAGCAGCAGCTCCTGGAACTCGCCCAGCTTGCCCGCGTTCCCAGTGGCCAGGAAGAGAACCGTCAGCCCGGTCTAGCCCAGGGTCGCGATCGCCCGCTTTTGTTGCACTATCAGCTCGCGGATCCCGCTCTGCGCGAGTGCCACCAGCGCGTCGAGCTCGGTCTTGGCCAGCGGCTCCTTCTCGGCGGTGGCCTGGAGCTCGATGAACCGCCCGTCGTCGAGCATGACCACGTTCATGTCGGTGTGGGCCAGGAAGTCCTCGGCGTAGTCAAGATCCAGACGGGGCTCACCATCGATGATGCCGACGCTGACGGCCGCGACGTAGTTGCGGATCGGGTTGTGACTGAGCAGCTTGGCTGCCTGCATGCGCTTGATGGCCTGATACAGCGCGCAGAACGCGCCTGTGATGGCCGCCGTCCTGGTGCCGCCATCAGCCTGCAGCACGTCGCAGTCAAGCGTGATGGTCCGCTCGCCCAGCGCCTTCATGTCCACCACAGTGCGGAGGGAGCGCCCGATCAGCCGCTGGATCTCGTGAGTGCGGCCGCCGATCCGGCCCTGGCTGGCCTCCCGCTGGCCCCGGTCGTGCGTAGCTCGGGGCAGCATCGAGTACTCCGCGGTGACCCAGCCCCTGCCGGTGCCCCGGCGGTGGAACGGCACCCGCTCCTCCACGCTGGCCGTCACCCAGACACGCGTCCTGCCGGTCTCGACCAGGGCCGAGCCTTCAGCGTGCGCGTTGACGCCCAGCTCGATCTTGAAGGGCCGCAGCTGATCGGCGCGCTCACGTCCGTCAGGTCGGGCCATGTTTCCTACCTCCCGGTCAGCCGCAGCAGCAGCGTGGTGCCCAGCCAGAAGATCGCCAGGGGCACGAACACGATCAGCGGGGTGAAGGGGTCAGCGCCGGGCGTCATGACATTGGCGATCAACCCCAGCGCGACGAGCCAGTAGGCCCTGTGCTTCCACAGCCAGCGGGAGCTGATGATGCGCAGGAGGCCCAGCGTGTAGAGGACTACGGGCAGCTCGAAAACGACGCCGAAGGCGATCACGATGCCGAGGATGAAGCTGAGCAGTTCACTGGCTGTGATGAGCGGCGCCAGGCCCACGAAAGAGAAGCCAAACAGCACGTGAATGATTAGCGGCAGCGCGAAGAGGGCGAAGCCAACTCCGAGCAGGAAGAAGAAGGTGGTCGCGATGATCAGCGGCAGAATCAGCCGCTTCTCCTTCAGATGAAGCCCCGGGCTGACAAACCACCACAGCTGCTGGAAGATCAGCGGTGAGGCGACGACTATGCCCATGTAGAGGGAGATCTTGAGCTTCAGCGTGAAGGGATCCGTGGGCGCCGTGAAGTAGACCTGATGCACGCCCGAGCGCTGGACGAGGAACTGGAAGGCCTGGCCCGAGAAGAAGAAGGCCACCAGAGTCAGCGCGACCCAGCCGATGATCGAGATGATCAGCGCCCGGCGCAGGTCCTCCAGGTGGGAGATGATCGACATGCGGGTTTCATCCGCAGTCTTCGGGCGCGACGAAGCGCTACGCGACAGTAGCGCCATCAGACGCTGACTAAGCCGACTTCTCGGTTTCGGTCTTGGCGGGCTCTGGTGTGACCGGCGGGGTCACGGTGGTCGGGGCGGCGGGCGTCGAAGCCACCGCTTGAACGGGGGCAGCCGGAGCGACTGGTGGTGTCTCGGCGGCAGGCTCCGTCTTGACGTCGTTCATCATCTTCTCGGATTCCTTGCGGAACTCGCGCATGCCGCGGCCGACGGCACCACCTATGTCGCCCAGCTTCCCGGGGCCAAAGACGACCAGCACGATGATGAGCAGGACGAGGAGAAAGCCAGGGTGGATCCCAAAGGGCATCTAAGTAACCTCCATGCGATTATACGAGTGCCTCAGGCCTTCTTCGGCTGTGAGGATTGGATCTTGATCTGGGTGATTCGGTCGGACGCATCCAGCTGTGATACGACTGAAAGGCCCGCACCGGACACAGTGGCGAATCGGTTGTAGACGGTCGTCGGCTCGCTGCCCGGCCAGGGTCCGCGGAGAATGAAGAATTGGGAGCCGCTCAGACTCCCATCGGGAAAGCGAGCCATGCCCATGGCGCCCGGCGTCAGGTGCTCATCCTTGCCCAGGGGTTCGGGCGGCAGCGTGTAGCCAGGGCCGCCAGAACCGTTGGCCTGGGGATCTCCCGCCTGGACTATCCAGTCCTGGACAGCAAAGAAGTGCTGCCCGTTGAAGTAGCCGTTGACGGCCAGAATTATGAAGTTGTTGACGGTGATCGGCGCCGACTTGCTGAAGGTCAGCTGGATGTCGCCCTTGCTGGTCGAGATGACTGCCGAATAGTCCTTCCTGGCGTCAATGCACATGGCGGGCGGCCCCGCAAACCGGCCCGGCGCCAGCTGCGTGGCCAGATGGCAGCTGGCGAATTCGGCCGGCGGCTTCACCTGCGCTGCCCAGTTGAGCCCGACACCGGCCGCGACCGTGAGGGCGATGACCACCAGCGCGATCGCCAGGGCAGCGGGCGCCCGCATGGGCAGGGGCGGCTCCTCGGGCGCCGCCTCAGGCGCCGGGGTGCGGCGTTGCTTTGTCACGGCCTCCAATGATGCCAGGCGTGGGGTCCCGAGCCCGGGACGACTGGTCGAGGCGAATCTCCTTCACCGGCGGCACCGGCCGCCCGAAAAGTATCTCCCCCACCTCGTGGAAGCGTCGAGGCACAGCCGTAACCCGCAGCTCGTGCACCGGCTGACCGGTGCCAGGCAGCGCTCGCATGCGGGCGTGGTCCAGGCGCCGCTCGACCATGGCGGCGGTCGTCTCGGCCGAGTCGACGAGCGCGAAGGCGCCGGGATAGACAGCCTGGATGGCTGGGCGCAGGAGGGGGTAGTGAGTACAACCGAGCACGAGCACGTCGGCGCCGAGATCCACAAACGGGGCCAGATCGCGCCGCAACGCCTCTTCTGCGCGCCCGCTTTCAGCGTCGCCCTCCTCGACTATCTGAACCAGCTCCGGGCACGCCTTCTGATAGACGCCGACCATCGGGTCCAGCTCCTTGATGGCGTGCAGGTACTCCTGCGACAGTCGTGTGCCCTCGGTCGAGATCACGCCCACCAGCCCCTTGCGGGTGGCCTGAACCGCAGCCTGCGCGCCAGGGCTGATCACGCCCACCAGCGGCACATCGAACACCTCCCGGGCCTGGTTCAGCGCCGCCGCTGTGGCTGTGTTGCAGGCGATCACAATCAGCTTGACCTGGGCCTGCTGCAGGTGGCGGATGATCTCGAAGGCGAACTGCTTCACCTCTTCCTGGTAGCGCGGCCCATAGGGAAAGTGCTGCAGGTCGCCCACGTAGATGGTGCTCTCCAGCGGCAGCCGCTCCTGGATGGCCCGCAGCACCGTGAGACCACCCACGCCTGAGTCGAAGACTCCGATCGGACGGCTGTCTCCGGCAGCCGGCCGCCCACCTCGGGCGCGATCGGCCGAGATAGCCTGCCTCAGCGCCCGGGCGGGGCGAAGCCCACGCGCCGCGCTTCTCGCTCCACCTTCCTGGGCTTGCGCAGGAGCAGGACGTGCCGCTCGCCTGCCGGATAGACACCTGCCAGCTCCCAGCTGTCCTCGGCTGCCGCAGCGAGCTTCGCCACCAGGGTCTCGCCGTCGATCATCTCAGCCGGCGTCAGCAGATCGGTCCTGTAATGCCAGTTCCGGCCGCCCTCCCCGTCCGTAACCGTGGGCACTGGCAGGCTGAGGGCGGGTCCGGCGGCGTCAGGCTCCTGGTCCGGCTCGGGCTCTTCCTCGTATCGCTCGCGCATCCTTTGTAGATGTTAGGGCGGTCACGCCAACGCCGGGCGCTGCCCATTGTGCGGGTGGTGGGGATCGAACCCACACGCCTTTTCAGGCACGGCTTTTTAAGAGCTGCGCGTCTACCGGTTCCGCCACACCCGCGTGTGCCGGTGGACCGTAAACAGTCCACTACTGGTCGTAATCGTAGAAGCCACGGCCCGTCTTGCGGCCCAATTCTCGCCGCTCCACCTTGTCCTTCAGGATCTTCGGCGCGCCCGGGCCGCCCTCCAGCCGCGCCCGGTCCTCCAGCCCGCCATAGAAGACGTCCAGGCCACTGAAGTCGAGCAGCTCGAAAGGACCCATCGGCCAGTTCAAGCCCTTCTTGACGGCCGTGTCGATGTCCTCCACGCTCGCATAGCCGCCCTCGAGAAGATTCATGGCTTCCTCGGCGGCGGCGAAGAGGATGCGATTGACTATGAAGCCGTGCACCTCCTTGTTGATCAGCACTGGCACCCGGTCGATCGAGCGCACGAATTCCATGGCGCGCCGGATGGTCTCATCGCTGGTGACAGGTCCCTTGACGACCTCGCACAGCTGCATGACAGTGACGGGGTGAAAAAAGTGGAGGTTGCAGCACCGCTCGGGAGTGGCGACCTCCGAGGCCAAGCGCGAGATCGCGATGGTGCTGGAATTGGTTGCCAGGAGCGCGTCTCGGGCTGCTCGCTCGCCCAGCTGACGCCAGAGGTCTTGCTTGGCGCCGAGGTCCTCGATGATTGCCTCGATCACGAACTGCGCCTGCTCCACCGGCCCCAGATCCGCTGAGAACTCGAGAGCGGCCAGCGCCCGGTCGGCCCCCTCCTGACTGAGCCTGCCCTTGTCCACGGAACGAGCGGAGAGCTTCTGAGATTGAGCTCGGGCCCGCTCGAGCTGTTCGGGCACGCTGTCCACCAGGGTCACCGCGTAGCGACCGCTGTAGGCGGTCTGCAGCGCTATCTGCGAGCCCATCGTGCCGGCCCCCACGATCACCACCCGCTGTGCGCCCGCGGTCTCAGCAGTCAGGCTTTGCCCCATTCTTCTCCTCAGATGTTCCCGGTCAGCAGGGAGCGCTTCGAAGCGGCGGTGATGCAGGCGATCGAAGCGATCCCGGCCGAATTTCAGCCGTACCTGGAGGATATCCACTTCCTGGTGGCTGACGATTCCGGCCTGCGCCTCTTCGGGCTGTACGAGGGCGCCGGAGTGCTGGCCGAGACTAACCTGCCCCCGCGCATCACACTGTTCAAGGACACGCACGAGCACTTCGCCGAGAGCTGGCAGGAGCTGGAGACGCAGGTCCGGCGCACGCTGGAGCACGAGATCGGGCATCACTTCCAAATGGGAGAGCAGGAGCTGCCTCACTGAGGGAGATCAGAGCCGACGATCTGCGCGGGTCCAGGCGAGTTCACACGAGCGGCCGCCTGCCTCCCTGGCGGATATAGCGGACGGTAGAATCCCCTGCTGGCCGGCGACGTAGCCAAGTGGTAAGGCAGAGGTCTGCAAAACCTCCATCACCAGTTCGATTCTGGTCGTCGCCTCCACTCTGGACAGCTTTTGGAGGAATTTCAGTTGGCCGACACGCCGATCAAGATGCCGCAGCTCGGCGAGTCTGTGACCGAGGGCACAGTCGACAAGTGGCTCAAACAGGAGGGCGACTACATCAAGCGGGATGAGCCGCTGGTGGAAGTGGTCACTGACAAGGTCAACGCCGAGATCCCCTCCCCCTTCGAGGGCCGCCTCGTTCAGATAGCTGTGAGAGAGGGCACGACTGTCCCCATAGGCACTGTGCTGGCCCAGATGGAAGTCGCCGGCGCCGCGCCCGAAGCACAGGTCGCCGCCGAACAAGCGCAGCCACAGCAGCCGCGGGATGCTGACCTCAGCACGGCTGCCGCCCAAGCCACAGCGGAGGCGACAGTGGTCGAAAGCGCAGGCGGCCCGTCTGGCGCAGCCGCCGCCGCCACGCCCACAGCGGCCCCCGCGGACAGTGACGGCGTCGCTCGGGCCCGATTCAGCCCAGCGGTGCGCCGCCTGGCGGAGGAGCATCGGCTCGATCCGAGCTTTATCCAAGGCAGCGGCCTGGGCGGCCGGGTAACTCGGGACGATGTGCTCGCCCACGTCGCGAAGCAGGCAGGGGAGCCCACCTCAACCGGACCCACGGCGGCCGAGCCCCAGGCTCCAGCCGCCCGAACCGAGCCTCTCCAGCCCGCGCCGCCAGAGGCCGGCACTCCGGCAGCCGCGGGCGAGGCCCCCGAGGAGCTGGTCCGAATCAGCGCCATGCGCCGCTCGATCGCTGAGCATATGACCCGCAGCCTCGCCACCAGTCCCCACGCCTGGACCTTGCAGGAGATCGACATGACTGAGCTGGTCCGCTACCGCGAGGCGGAGAAGTCGGGCTTCGCCCAGCGCAACGGGACCCCTCTCACCTACCTCCCCTTCGTGATCCAGGTGCTGGGCGACGCTCTTCACGAATTTCCGCTCCTCAACTCCAGCTGGACCGATGACGGGATTCTCCTCAAGCGGTACATCAACGTCGGGCTGGCGGTCGCCATCCCTGACGGCCTGATCGTCCCCGTCATCCACAACGCCGACCGCCTGGGGTTCAGCGATCTCGCTCGGGCTGCGGGCGATCTCGTCCAGCGGGCGCGCAGCCGGCAGCTCCGGCCCGAGGACGTGCAGGGCGGCACTTTCACCTTGAACAACACAGGCCCGACCGGCTCGGTGGCGAGCCAGCCAATCCTGAATCAACCGCAGGCGGCCATCCTGACCACCGAGTCGATAGTGAAGCGGCCGGTGATCATCGGCGAGGGCATCGCCGTGCGGCACATGATGAACATGTGCCTCTCGTTCGATCACCGGGTCATCGACGGCAAGCTCGCCGGCGATTTCCTGGGCCTGATCAAGTCCAGGCTGGAGGGCTGGACGCCCGCGGCAATCCGTATCTAGTTGACTGAGGACCAATGACGGAGACCATTCAACCGGCGCGGCGACTCCCCGACTGGCTGCGCGTGCGCGTCCATGAGGGTGAGAACTACAAGCAGCTGAAGCAGCTGGTCAAGGACAAGCGATTGCACACTGTCTGCGAGGAGGCCCGCTGCCCGAACATCTTCGACTGCTGGAACCGGCGCAGCGCCACCTTCATGATCCTGGGGGACACGTGTACCCGAGCGTGTCGCTTCTGCGCAGTCACCTCCGGCCGGCCCGCCGAGTTCGATCTTGGCGAGCCCGTGCGCGTGGCCGAATCGATAGCTCAGCTGGGGCTGCGCCACGCGGTCATCACCTCTGTCGATCGGGATGATCTGCGCGACGGCGGTGCGGATACGTTCGCACGAACCATCCGGGCGGTCCGCCGCCTCAGTCCACAGACGTCGATCGAGGTCCTGACCCCCGACTTTCAGGGCGAGCCTGAGGCGATCCGAGTCGTCGCGCAGGCGCGGCCTGAGATCTTCAACCACAACACCGAGACCGTGCCGCGCCTCTACGCCAGGATTCGTCCCAAGGCCGTCTACGAACGCAGCCTCCAGCTCCTCCAGACTGTGAAGCGGCTCCAGCCCGACCTGGTCACCAAGTCGGGCGTCATGGTGGGCTTGGGTGAGGAGAAGGAGGAGCTGCTCCAGGTTTTCCGCGATATGCGGGCCCACGACATCGACGTGCTGACAGTCGGACAGTATCTGCGACCAACTCCCAAGCACGCAGCGGTGGTCCGCTACTACGAGCCGAGAGAGTTCCTGGAGCTGAAAGAGGAGGCACTTGCCCTGGGCTTCGAGCACGTGGAATCAGGAGCCCTCGTGCGATCTTCCTATCACGCTGATGAGCAGATCCCAGCCCGTCGTAAGAGCCTGCTGGCTGGGTAGCGTCCCCTACCGGGGCGCCTGGAACCTCCAGCGCGCCCTAGTCGAGGGAGTCAAGGCCGGCCGGGAGCCTGACACCCTGCTGCTGCTCGAGCATCCGGCTGTCTTCACGATCGGCCGGCGGGGCGACGGCTCAACCTTGCTCTGGACCGCAGAGGAGTGCGCCAGGCGCGGAGTCGAGGTGGTCTGGAGCGACCGTGGCGGCGACGCCACCTACCATGGGCCCGGCCAACTGGTCGGCTATCCCATCCTGAACCTGCCGGGTCTGGGAAGCGACATTCTGCGCCACATCCGTGGGCTGGAGCGGAGCCTGATGGCGTATTTGGCGAGCCTCGGCATTGCGTCAGAACCCGGCGGCAGGGGTCTCACAGGCGTTTGGTCGCGGGGGTCGGCGCTGCCGAGCCCGGGCAAGGTCGCAGCCATCGGCGTGAAGCTGAATCAGCGGGTGATCAGCCATGGCTTCGCCCTCAATCTGACCAGCGATCTCAATACGTTCAACGCAGGCATAGTGCCCTGTGGCTTGAGCGGCAAGCGCGCCACCTCGGTGCTCGAGCTTCGCGGCCCCCGACTTTCCGTTCAGGAAGCCGCCTGCGGCTACGCGCCGTTCTTTGCAGCGGAGTTCGGGGTTTCACTCCACTGGTCAGCCCCCGACACACTGCCCGAGCCGGTCGCAGGGCAGCTGACGTCATCTCCAGAACCGCTGGCGGTGCTTAGAGACCGGTAGCCTGTTTACACAGCGTCTTCACACCGTTGGCGCACAGGCGCCCCACTTTTATGATCGCGGCAACATGCTCAGCCAACCTCTAGCGTCGCTGTCTGCGGCGCTGCTCGTGATGGCGTGGAACTTGCCTCGCTGGCTGCAGATGCCCGGCACCTTCCGGCCCCTCCAGCGAGCGGTTCTCCACTTCATCAACGAGCACACGGCGGTCGGCCTCTACCTAGTGGTCTTCGCGGAGGAACTGGGCATCCCGCTGCCGGTGCCAGGCGACGTCGCCATAGCCTGGGGCGGCTATTTGACGACGACAGGAAACATGGCCTTCCCGCTTGCCTTTCTGGCGGTGGTCACCGGCGCCGTGACCGGCAGCTTCTGCCTCTATCAGCTGAGCCGACGCTTCGGTCGGCCTTTCATCCTGCGGGTGTTCAAGCTCCTGGGAATGGATGCTGACCGGCTGGATCGGGCGGAGAAGGCCTTCTCACGCTGGGGCCCATGGGCGATCATCTTGGGCCGGCACATTCCCGGCCTGCGCATAGTGCTCTCGGCGTTTGCCGGCATCGTGGAAGTCCCGCCGGTGACCTTCGTGCTGTCAGTCCTGGTGTCGTCCCTGGCCTGGGCGACTATCTTTCTCCTGCTCGGTAGGCTGCTAGGGCGCCGGGTCGTGCTGCTCTTTCGCCTCCTTCCGGCGCAGCTGGTGCCACTCGCATTGCTGCTGATAGTGCTGGTCGCGGTCACTTACACTGCGCACGAGCGCGGTCTGTTGCGGCGCGCCGCGAGACGCTGGAGCTGATCCCAACCCTGCTTTGAATCTGCCTATTCATAGTTTGGGTAGAGGCCAAATGTGATATCATCCATGTCATGTCGAAGTCAGAGAAGATGGAGCTTGTACCGCTCGATTCAGTAGCCACCGAGACCGATATCGAGATCCTGCCGGACTTTCCCGCCCAGGTGGACGGACGAGAGGTCTGGGTCACCGCTGTTCTGGAGCGGACAGCCGTTATCGAGCCCGCCCCCGGAGAGCCGAAGTTGCTGGTCAACCGGCATCGCTGCCTGGTTGATCCCAAGCGCTTGCGCTTTGGCGTCCTGGCGGCTCGTCACGCTGCGAAGCGGGGCCGCGAAGCCGCACGGCGGAATCGTGCCGCGGGGAAAAGCGCAGCCTGAAAGGCGAAGTGTAGAACTGAGTTGCAGAGGGCTTTTGGTACACTCAGCCAGCGCCGGTCCGGACGGACCGGCGTTCTTTTTTGGGTAGCCGGAGGTCCCGCATGAGCAGCACCGTTGAACTGATTCCGCTCTTGAACGTCGTTCCGCCGGAGAATTTTGAAGTCGGCCCCGGCTTTAACGCCGTCGTCAACGAGGAGAGCGTGCATGTTCGGGCAGTGCTGGAACGAACGGTTGTGGTGGAGCATTCGAGCGGGGAACGCACAGTCGTGCGCAAGGATCTGTGCCTGGTCAAGGAAGGCTCAGTGCCCTTCATTCCCGGCAACCCGAACGGAGGGGTCGGGCCCCGGCAATGGCGCCGGCTGCCCGGTAAACCGCCCCGCTAGAGGCAGCCTCCTTGCTGTCGGGTAAGCGCCTTGCGGACGCCGCCGGCGCTCAGTCCAGAAGTTCGTAGGCGGGCAGCGTCAGGAAGTCGACGAAGTCGTCGGCCAGGGCGACCTGGTCGAAAACTCTGCGAGCGTCGTTGAAGCGGCCTGACGAGTAGCTCTCGCCGTAGCTCTGCCGCAGCTTCTCCAGTTCCTGGTCGGCGATCTCACCTACCAGTTCCTTGGTCACCGGCCGCCCATCTTCCAGGCGGACGCCGTGCCGCACCCACTGCCAGACCTGAGAGCGTGAAATCTCGGCGGTGGCCGCGTCCTCCATCAGATTGTTGATGGCTGCCGCTCCGTTGCCGCGCAGCCAGGACTCGATGTACTGGATGCCGACGCTGACATTGAGGCGGAGTCCCGCCTCGGTGATGGCCCCACCGCCGATCGCGAGATTGAGCAGTTCAGCCGGTTTCACCTGAACGTCATCGCGCAACTTGTCGATCTGGTTGGGCCGTTTGCCCAACACCTCGTCGAAGCACTCCGTGGCGGCCTGAACGAGGTCCGGGTGGGCCACCCAGGTCCCATCGAAGCCGGCCTCTGCCTCCCGCACCTTGTCTTCGCGCACCTTCTCCAAGGCCACGCGGTTTACCTCGGCGTCCTTGCGGCTGGGGATGAAAGCCGCCATGCCGCCCATGGCAAAGGTGCCGCGTCGGTGGCAAGTGCTCACCAGGAGCTCGGTGTAGGCACGCATGAAGGGAACCGTCATGGTGACCTGGGCCCGGTCTGGCAGCACCATGTCGGAGCGGTCCCGGAACTTCTTGATGACGCTGAAGATGTAGTCCCAACGGCCCGCGTTCAGCCCGATGGAGTGCTCCCGGAGTTCGTAAAGGATCTCATCCATCTCGTAGGCGGCGAGGATCGTCTCGATCAGGACTGTGGCCCGGATGGTGCCTCGCTCAAGGCCCAGCGTTTCCTCGGCATGCGTGAAGACGTCGTTCCAGAGCCGGGCCTCCCGGTGGCTTTCCAGCTTGGGCAGGTAGAAGCAGGTGCTGAGGCCCTTGCGGCGCCGCCTCTCGGCGTTGTGAAACGTGTACAGCCCGAAGTCCATCAGACCGCCGGCGATCTGGCCGCCGTCGACCAAGAGATGCTTCTCGGGTAAATGCCAGCCCCGCGCGCGTACCAAGAGGTAGGCAGGGTTCGGCTTCAGCTTGTATTCCTTGCCCTCTGGCGTCCGCAGCTCGATGCTGCCCTCGATGGCCTCGATCAGGTTCACCTGGCCGTCGAGGTTGTTCTGCCACGTCGGTGAGTTGGCGTCCTCAAAGTCGGCCATGAAAACCCGGGCGCCGGAGTTGAGAGCGTTGATCAGCATCTTCCGCTCAACGGGCCCTGTGATCTCGACGCGCCGGTCCTGCAGGTCGCGAGGTGGCGGCGCAGTCTTCCAGTCGCCGTCGCGGATATGCCTTGTCTCCGGCAAGAAATCCGGCCGGACGCCGCCCGCCAGCTGGCTCTCCCGCTCCCGCCGCGAGGCCAGGAGCTCGTGCCGCCGGCCATCGAAGCGCCTGTGCAGCCCTGCCAAGAACTCCAGCGCCTCCGGCGTCAGGATCTCGGCGTGGCGCCCTTCAATGGGGCCCCTGACGTCAACTCCCTGCACCTCGATCATGCCTCGTCCTCCTCGTCCCACCTGCGCTGATCAGCCATGTGCGTCCGACTCTACGCGGCGGTCAACCGAGCCCGACCGCACCGGCCTGAGGCACGAGGACGGGGGATGGTGCCGAGACCCAGATTTGAACTGGGGACACCTTGATTTTCAGTCAAGTGCTCTACCAAGCTGAGCTATCTCGGCACGGCGGACCATTCTAGTGTCCTGGAACTGACCACGAGGTCGATGACTTCGTGGGCGGAAGGAAAAGGTGGTGCAAAAGGAGGAGTGAGGCAAGGAACTTCGGTTCCAGGAAGTCGTGTCCAGGACGCCGGCGGTGGACCTGATCACCCGGATCATCCAGCTCCGGGCGTGGGCGGTGAGAGGTTCGAACTCCCGACCTCCTCGGTGTAAACGAGGCGCTCTGACCAGCTGAGCTAACCGCCCCGAGGCCTGACCGCAGAGTCTACGGAGAGGCCGCCAGCTGCAGAGCTTGGTTCAGCTGCGCGTCGTCGGCGTGACCTCGCTCTGGCTGCAATACGTCGAACATGGCCGACTTCTTGGCCAGCGGCACTGCGACGTCAGGCTGCAGTCCACTCTTGTCGATGGATCGGCCGTCAGGCAGATACCAGCGCGCTATTGTCAGGTGGAGGTCCCCGCCGTTCTGGAGCCTGTAGTCGACTTGAACCGAACCCTTACCGAAGGTCTTGGCTCCGACCAGGGCGCCGCGGTGGTGAGCCTGGAGGGAACCCGACACTATCTCCGAGGCGGACGCGCTGTCCTCATTGACCAGCACGAAGAGGCGAACCCCGGCTGCCGGGTGGTTACCGTCGACGTCGGTCCGCTGGACGCTGCCGTTCCTTCCGCGCTCTTCGAATACCTCTCCCCGATCGACGAAACGGCTCACCATCGCCACCGCGGCGCTGACCAGTCCGCCCCCGTTCTCTCGTAGATCAAGCACCACGCTGTGAGCCGCCGGCAGGCCTGCTGCCAGTTGGCTGTCGAATTCGTCCCGAGTGCGATCTCCGAACTGATATACCCGCAGATACAGCACCGAGCCCGGCAGCGAAGCTGCCTCAACGCTCGGACTCTGGAAGTCCTGCCGCTCCACAGTCACATCCAGTTCGCCGCTGCCCCGCCGGAGGTGAAGGACCACCTGGGTCCCCACCTGGCCTCTGATGAGGGCGGAGGACTCCTCCGGCTTCAAGTTCAAAGCCGGTTTGCCGTCGATGGCCAGGATCACGTCTCCTGTCTTGAGGCCGGCTTTCAGCGCCGGCGAAGCCGGCAGCAGCCCAGTGATGACCGGATAGCCACCCTGGTAGTCAACGTAGATGCCGATGAGCCCCGCGTGGCGGCCTGAGTAGCTGTCCTGCTGCTGGCGGTACTGGGCAGGGTCCAGATAGGCGCTGTAGGGATCGCCCAGGGCCTGCACCATGCCTCTGATGCTGCCCTGGCTCAAACTGCCCGAGTCAAGCTTGTCGTTGTAGTACTGGGTGCGCAGGAGCCGCTGTGCCTGGTTGACGCTGGCCTGGTCGAACTGCCCCGAACCCGACTGGCCGGGGAGGACCGGAACTATGTCGGGGAAGTTCTGATCCGCCCAGACGCCGCCCGTGAACGACAGTAGTATCAGGACCAGCCCGGCCATAGCCTGGCGCCACCAGCCGAAGCTGAGCCGTCGAAGGATTCTGAGCGTTCTGCCCTACTTCCTGTGCGTCACGCGAGATATGCCTGCGGGTTCACCCAGCTCCCGTTGTACAGCACGCCAAAGTGGAGGTGAGCGCCAGTCGAGTAGCCGGTCGAGCCCTCGTTGCCTATGATGTCGCCCCGGTTGACGTGCTGGCCGACACTGACGTTGACCGCTGAGAGGTGCGCGTAGTACGTGGTGAAGCCACCGGCGTGCGTGATGATCACGTGGTTGCCATAGCCGCCGCCGCAGCTCCAGAAGCCTTCGCTGCACCCAGTCACCACATCGCTCACTATGCCCATGTCCGCAGCGCCGACGGGCGTTCCCCAGGCCGCTCCGATGTCGATTCCCTGGTGGAAGTGGCGGCTGGGGCAGTTGGGATCGTAGGGCTCGCCGAGCAGGTCGCTGCAGCCGAAGCCCTGGGTGATGTAACCCTGTTCCGGCCAGCCCAGCCGGCCCGCCCCACCCCCGCCGGTGTTGCCACCACCGCCACCGGCCGCGGCCCGCTGGGCGGCCTCCTGGCGTAGCCGCTCGAGTTCGGCGGCGTATTGAGCTTGCAGTTCTATCGCCTTCTGAGCCGTGCGCTCGTTCTCGGCGCTCTGGACTGCCGCCTGCTGCTGGTACTGGGCCTCCAGTGATTGCTCATACGTCAGCACCGACTGCTGATCGGCCAGGGACTTGTCAAGCGCGGCCTTCTGGTCCTTCTGCTGATTCAGGAGCGCAGCCTGCTCCTGGCGGCGGCCCTGCTGCTGGCTTTCCAGCTGTCGCACCTGCTCCTTGTCCGCCTTGAGGCTCTTCACCTGTCTCTGGTCGGAATCGATGATCTGCTGCATGATGGCCACCCTATCGACCATGTCGGTGAAACTCCGCGAGGTCACCAGCACCTCCACGTAGTTGAGCTCCCCGTGCTTCGTGAGCTCCCGGGCCCGCTGATCCAGCAGCTGCTGCTTCAGCGTTATCTGCTGGTCGCGGCGGGTGATGTCAGCCCCCGTGTAGCGCAAATCCCGTTCGGTCCTGGCCAGCTTGAGGCTGGTGTCGGCGATCGCCTTCTTCTGCTGCTCGATCTGCCCCGAGAGCTGCTTGATCAGCTCCTGCGCCACGCGCTCCTTCTCCTGAGCGTCAGCCACGCTCTGCTGGAGCTGTTGGAGCAGTGCCTCGACATCCTTCTTGTGCTGATCGTTCTGTTTGATCTGCTGGCAGATCGGATCGTTGGGGTCGCAATCCGCCAGCACGGTTTTTGGCACCAAGGCTGTGGGCAGCAAGGGGACCAGCAGAAGCAGCAGCAGGAGAGCGCGCACCAGCTGCTCAGAGTCTCACGAAGCGGCGGACGCTGATGAAGCTCCCGACCAGTCCCAACCCGCTGCCCAACGCCAGCATCTCCAACCCCAGCGGGACCACGAAGCTGGGGTCGTAGGCGAGCGGCAGGAAAAACAAATCCTGCTGGAAGCGCGCGACAAAGGGCCTGTAGATGGCGAGGAGAACCGCCACCGCCAGCGCCGCGGCGATCATTCCCGTCAGCCAGCCCTCGATCAGGAAAGGCCGGCGGACGAACCACTCGGTGGCTCCGACCAGCTTCATCACCTCGATCTCCCGCCGGCGATGATAGACAGCCGTGCGAATGGTGTTCATCACTATCACCACGGAAATCAGCAGGAGCACTGCGAAAAGTCCGAGGCCGGCGATTGTCAAATAGTTGGAGAGCCTCACCATGTTGGCTATGAAGTCGCCCTGATAATCGGTGGGGTTGGTCCGATCGGCGCCGCGCCAGCTTCGGGCCAGGCCGTCGATAGTGCTCACGTCAGAAAGGTGCCGGACCGAAACCTCGATCTTGGCCGGCACGGGATTGCTATCCAGCTGCTGCAGCAGCTGCTGGTTGCGAGGATCGCTGGCAAACCGGCGCAGCTCCTCGTCCTTGCTGACGAAGCGGACGTTGGTCACTTCCGGGCGCTCCCGCAGTTCCGCCATGAAATCGCTGACTGACGCCAGGGGAGTTCCGTCCGCGACACTTACGCTGATGACGCTCACGCGCTGCTTGTAGCCTTCCAGCACCTGGCTCAGCGCATGGCCGAGCAGCAGGCTCGTCCCACCCAGCAGCAGGATGAGCATTATCGAAAGCACAGCGGCAACAGTGACGCCGCCGTTGCGCCAGAAGCTCTGCCAGCCGCTGTTAGAGGTGAACAGCAGCTGCCGGAAGAACCTCATGGTACCTCCCTGATCGGTCGTCTCTGACGACCTGGCCGCCGTCGATGGCGATCACCCGCCGCCGGAGCATGTCAACTATCTCCCGATTGTGAGTGGCCATCACCACTGTCGCCCCGCCAGCGTTGATGCGCAGGAACAATTGCATGATCTCCCAGGCGGTGGCGGGATCCAGGTTTCCGGTCGGCTCGTCCGCCAGGATGAGCCGCGGCGCATGCACCAGAGCGCGGGCGATGGCGACCCGCTGCTGTTCGCCACCGGAGAGTTCGCTGGGATACTTGCGCCGCTTATCTTCGAGGCCCACGGTCGCCAGGGCCTCGCTGACCCGAGCGGAGACCACGCGACTCGACTCGCCCAGAACACGAAGTGCAAAGGCCACGTTTTCGTAGACAGTGAGCCGCGGCAGCAGCTTGTAATCCTGGAAGACCAGGCCCACCTGGCGCCGAAAGTGGGGCAGGCGCCAGCGCTTCATGCGACCCAACTCCAAACCGTTGATGAAGATCTTGCCCTTGCTGGGCTTCTCCTCTCGGATCAGCAGGCGAACGAGTGTGGACTTGCCGGCGCCGGAGGGACCGACTAGAAACAGAAACTCGCCCGCGGGGACTTCCAGCGAGATGTCGCGCAGCGCCAGCGTGCCGTTGGGATATCGCTTCCAGACGTGCTGCAAGCTGATGACCGGCCTGGAATTGAAGCGTGGAGCTAGGATCATGGGTGCTGCGACAAATGGTGTGACTGTGAAGGAACTGCCAGCCGCTAAGCGGTGCTACCGACTTTGAGCAGTATAGACCCGGAAAAGAGGCCCGGTCAAATTGCAGCCCACCCGCGAAAGTGCCCCGGCCGCCTCCGCGACGGCGTACCGCGCTAGCCTTCGGCTAGCCGCCAGCGAAGCCAGCCCTCCAGGAAGGGCTCGAGTTGACCGTCCAGAACAGCCTGGGCGTTGCCGACCTCAACGCCCGTCCGCACGTCCTTGACCATTGTGTACGGCTGCAGCACGTAATTGCGAATCTGGCTGCCGAACTCGGCAGGCATCACGTCCCCGCGCAGTTCGTCCCGCTTCTTGGCAGCCTCCTCCTGCTGACGCTGGAAGATCCGCGCCCGGAGGACCTTCATGGCCAGCTCACGATTCTTCAGCTGGGAGCGCTCGTTCTGGCAGGAGACCACTATCCCAGTCGGGAGATGCGTCAGCCGCACTGCCGAGTCGGTCTTGTTGACGTGCTGGCCACCGGCCCCGGTCGAGCGATAGGTGTCGACCCGAAGGTCCTCGGGATTGATCTCCACCTGCGCCTCTTCCCCCTCGGCCAGCTCGGGCATGACCTCCACCAGGGCGAACGAGGTGTGTCGGCGGTGATTCTGGTCGAAAGGCGAGATGCGGACCAGGCGATGTACACCGTGCTCGGCGCGCAGCAGGCCGTACGCTCGGCGGCCGCGGAGAACCAGGGTGGCCCCCTTCAGCCCTGCCTCTTCCCCAGCCGCCGTGTCGATCACCTCCACCTCGCATCCCGGCCGCAGGGTTGACCGCTCCTGGGCCGGCGGCTGCGCCCACTTCATGTACATGCGCATTAAGATCTCAACCCAGTCCTGAGCGTCAACGCCGCCCTGGCCGGCCGAGATGCTGAGCACGGCGTTGTGCCTGGCGTAGGGATCGGCGAAGAGCACCTCCAACTCCAACTGCTGCAGCTCCTGATCGACAGCCAGGCTGTCGACTTTCACCTGCTCCGCCAGCTCTTCGTCCTGACCGGCGAGCTGCGCCAGCTCCTCCAAGTCCTCGGCTCGTCGCTGCAGCTGTTCCCAGACCGTGACTTCGTCGCGCAGCTCGCGAGCTTCTCGGGCAATCCCCCCGGCAGCCTGGGAATCCTCCCAGATGCCGGGCTCGGTCAGCTTGGCCTCGAGCTCCTCAGATCGGCGCCGCTTTTCCGGCAGGTCAAAGATGCTCCTTGAGCTCGAGGATGCGCCGAAGTTGCTCCGCGGGCGTGCGATCAGCGGCCATGACAGCGTTTGTACTTCTTGCCCGAGCCGCACCAGCAGGGCTCGTTGCGGCCGACTTTGACGTTGCCGGCGGGTGTGCCACCGGTTGTGACGCCGTCGTCGGCGACGGCACCGACCGCGGCGCCGACGGGAACCTTTCGTTCGGAGCCGTTGCTGGTTGATCGCCGTTCCGGCGCCGCGACCTGTGGTGGCGGCCTCTCGGGCTCCAACTGCACGCGAAACATGCTGGCGACGACGTCGCCCTGAATCGAAAGGGTCAGCTCGTTGAACATCTTCAGCGCTTCGTTCTTGAACTCGACGAGGGGGTCCTTCTGGGCGTAGGCCTGGAGGCTGATCCCCTCCCGGAAATGCTCCATGGTGGTCAGGAAGTCAACCCACTTGGTGTCGATGGTTCGCAGCATTACGAAGCGCTCCACCTGCCGCACTACTTCCGGATCGCCCAGTTCTGCTTCCTTCTGCTCGTAAACAGCCAGCGCCGCGTCGTAGAGGTAGTTGGCGAGACCGTCCTTGCCCGAGTTCAGAGCCTCGTCGGGAAGCTCCGTTTCAGGTGCGATCGGCATGTAGTGAGACAGGTAGCGCAGCAGCTCCTCCAGATCCCAACGGTCGGGATGCCGCCCCGTGCAGTTCGCCTCCACGCCCCTGTCGATGACCTCGCGCAGGTAGTCGAGGATGTTGGCCCGGGTATCGATGCCGCTCAGTACCTTCTCGCGCTCGGCGTAGATCAGCTCCCGCTGCGTGTTCATCACGTCGTCGTATTCGACGACGTGCTTGCGAGCGTCGAAGTTCATGCCCTCCACGCGCCGTTGAGCGCGCTCGATGGAGCTGGTCACCCAGCCGTGTTCGATGCGGTCTCCCTCGAGCCTGTCCATCAACCTGCCTATGCGGTCGGCCGCCGGCCCGAAGACCTGCATCAGCTGGTCGTCCAGGGAGATAAAGAAGCGCGTCGAGCCCGGGTCGCCCTGCCGTCCGGCTCGGCCGCGCAGCTGGTTGTCGATGCGCCGGCTCTCATGCCGCTCGGTGCCGACGATATGCAGTCCGCCCAACGCTTGCACGCCGTCGCCGAGCACTATGTCGGTGCCGCGACCCGCCATGTTGGTGGCGATCGTGACAGCCCTCTGCTGGCCGGCCTCGGCCACGATGCTCGCCTCACGCTCGTGCTGCTTGGCGTTGAGGACGTTGTGCTTGACGCCCTTCTTCTGCAGCAGGCGGGCGAGCCGCTCTGATTTGTCGACGGAGACCGTGCCCACCAGCACCGGCCGGCCCAATTCATTCATCTCCACAATCTCATCGATGACTGCGGCGAACTTGGAGTCCTCGTCGCGATAGATGACGTCCGCCTCGTCAAGCCTGATGAGGGGCCGGTTGGTGGGGATCTCCACGACTGTGAGCCGGTAGATCTTGTCGAATTCCTCCGCCTCAGTGATTGCGGTGCCCGTCATCCCGGCAAGCTTGTCGTAGAGCCGGAAGTAATTCTGCAAAGTGATCGTCGCGAGCGTGCGCATCTCCTGCTGGACTTTGAGGCCCTCCTTGGCCTCCACCGCCTGGTGCAGCCCGTCTGACCAACGCCGCCCTGGCATCGTCCGGCCGGTGAACTCGTCCACTATCACCACCTCCCCGTTCAAAACGAGGTAGTGGTCCTCCCGGTGATAGAGAGCCTTCGCTTTCAACGCCTGGTTGAGCTGGTGGGCTTCGACTGCCTGCTCCAGGTCGTAAATGTTCTTGATTCCGGTCAGGCGCTGAATTTTGGCGATGCCCTCTTCGGTCAGCGAGGCTGACTTGTACTTGAGCTCGACTATGTAGTCGACGTCTTTTTCCAGCTTGGCCGCATAGCGCGCGTACTGGTAATACTTGTCGGTCGATTCGGCGGCGGGGGCCGAGATGATGAGAGGCGTCCGAGCCTCGTCGATCAGGATTGAGTCGACCTCGTCCACTATGCCGTAGTGGAGCTTGCGCTGAACCCGCTGGCTCAGATCGGTAGCCATGTTGTCGCGGAGATAATCGAACCCGAACTGGTTGTTGGTGCCGTATGTGATGTCGCAGCGGTAGGCCTCCTGCCGGCCGGAAGGCCGGAGGTGGCGCAGTCGCGGATCCGAGTGGTCCGGATCCGCGTAGTCAGGGTCGTACACGAAGGACCCGTTGGGCTGGTGCGGGTCGCCGACGATGACGCCTGTGCTGAGACCCATGCCGTGATAGACAGGCGCCATCCAGCCCGCGTCGCGCCGGGCCAGGTAGTCGTTGGCGGTGACCAGATGAACGCCTTCCCCGGAAAGGGCGTTCAGAGCCAGCGGCAGCGTGGCCACCAGCGTCTTGCCTTCACCTGTCTTCATCTCCGCGATCTTGCCGTGGTGGAGAACGATGCCGCCCACGATCTGGACGTCGAAGTGTCGCATGCCGATGGTGCGCTGAGCGAGCACCCTGGTCAGGGCGAAGGACTCCTCCAGAAGATCTTCCAGGGACTCATCCTGAGCGCGGCTCCGCAGCAGCTCGGCCCGGGCCTTGAGCTCGGCGTCGCTGAGCGGCTTCAGCTCGTCTTCGATCTCACCAATCCGCTCAGCTGTGCGCAGGTGGTGGCGGATTTCCCGCTCATTCGGGTTGAAGACACCACCGAAGAGCCTCATCAGGCTGCCCACCTCGGGCTCGGCAGGCATCTAGGCAGGCGGAGCTGAGCTGCTGGGGGCTGGCTCCGGACCGCGCTCGAGGCCCTGGTCCGGCCGGGGACCGCGACCTTCACTGAAGGGATGATACCCATGGCCCTCGTGGCCCAAGCCGAACTGAACTTCAGACATCCACCCGCGCCAACGTGACGGCCGTCACCTGACCGGCGCCGCCCGCCTTCAGCGCGGCTGCACAGCTCTCCAGTGTCGCCCCGGTGGTGGCCACATCATCCACGAGCAGAATCGCAGCCCCGGCCAGGCGCGGTCCCTGCCATTGGAATGCGCCATCGACGTTGCCGCGCCGGCGCAGCCTGTCCAGACCGACCTGCGGCGGCGTATCCCGCACCCGGATCAGCCGGCCGGCAGGCCGCGGCAGCCGCAGCCGGTGCCGAAGCTCGCCGACCAGCAATTCCGCCTGGTTGTAGCCGCGCTGGCGGAGCCGACGCGGATGCAGCGGCACCGGTACAAGCTGCGTCTCGGGGCGTACCCCAACCTCGCGGCCAACCGCTTCGGCCAGCAACCCGGCCAGCGCGGGTGACAGCGCCTGCCAGCCGGCGTACTTGAAACGGTGAATGGCCCGCTCCAACGGCCCCTCGTAGGCGGCGACAGAGCGCAGGCGCGACAGGCAGCGCAGGCGCGCCCGGCAGCCGCAGCTGATGCCTGCATGCTCCAGCTCCCGGCCGCAGCGACGGCAGAGGGGCTCCTCCAGTCGGCGCACGCGGTCCCTGCAGCCGGCGCACAGCCAGGCACCCACCGCGCCGCAGCCGCCACAGCGGGGCGGCAGCAGCCAGTCGAGCAGGCGACTCCAACCTGCCATGTCGACGACGCTGCCACGTCCGAGCCCGCCTTGTCAGCCGAGGCGGTGAAGATCGGCCGCACTCGAGCGGAGGCAGGGCGCCCACTCAGAGCGATCGACAGCTCAGCGACGCGCAGGTCTTGCTGACTGGGCGGCAGACCTCGCCTCAGACGGGTTCGATGCTGAATTGCTCGCCTCGCTCCAGGGGCAAGCCGGAAAGTGAGCCGGCAGGCAGCTCGACCACGCTGCGGCTGCCCGCCACGAAGGGCACGACGCGCCAGGGCCTAAGGCCGCCACGGGCCGACACCAAGCGCTGGGCTCGATCGAGGAAGATGGCATCGAGCGGAAAGCGGACGCCGAACATGTGGATGCCATTGCAGGGCTGGATCCACATCCCCTGCCCGGCGGGGAGAGCGGGCCTGAACATCAGGCCCAGGCCGCGCCCCACAAACGTGCGCGGCACCAGCAGGCGCTCCGCCAGGACGCGCCCGGACGGCACGTGCCGAAGCCGGAGAATCTGCTCAGTTCGCGCCATCTCGCCTAAGCTACTGCGACCTCAGTGCCTGAATTTATCTCCGCCGGAGTCCGGCTTCACTACGCGCTCGCAGGACCAGCCGACGGCAGACCCATAGTGCTGGGCCATGGCTTCTGCAGCGACTACTCGCTCAACTGGAGAGGCACTCGCTGGCAGGAGACACTGACCGGCGCCGGCTTCCACGTGATAGGCCTTGACAGCCGCGGTCATGGCGCTTCGGCGAAACCGCATGACCCGGCCGCGTACAGTCGCCCGGAGATGGCGGCGGATGTGACGCGTCTGCTGGACGAGCTCGGCCTCCAGGCGGCCGACTACCTCGGCTACTCGATGGGCGCGCGCATCGGGTTGGAGCTGCTGCAGCGCTTTCCCGAGCGCGTCCGCCGGGCGGTTCTCGGGGGGTTGAATAGCTCGGACGACTTTGAGCGCGCTCGGCTGATCGCCCGCCGCTTTCGGGGGGATGGCGCGGTCACCGACCCGGTGGCAGTCTCCTTCTTCTCATTCGCTTCGGCCCGGCCGGTGAATGATCTCGAGGCTCTGGCCTGCTGCATCCTGGGCGACCAGCCACCGCTCCAGGAGGTCGCTCTGCGCCGCATAGCCGTAAAGGCTCTGCTCGTCGCAGGTGATCGCGATCCCCTAGCGGCTGAGGCCGAGTCAATCGCTGCCCTGATACCCAATGCCAGCTATGTCGAGCTGCAGGGCCGCGACCACATGAGCTCAGTACCTGCCCGGGCCTTCAAGGAGGCCGCGCTGGCGTTTCTCAGCTAGAGCTGGAGCGCTTCGGCGGTGCCGCGAAGCGTCTGGACGATCTGGCCGCCCAGCGTGTACCAGATGAGCGCCAGGGCAAGCAGAGTGAGAAGCGCCAGCAGCCAGTAGTCGACCAGCTTGGGCTTCGGCTCCTGACTCACGCTTGGCAAGCCTACTGAAGCCACCGGCAGAGGCAGTCGGCCTCTTCCCGCCTGGCCGGGCGCTGGCTCAGCTCCGGCCGACGCTGCCCAGTCTCAGCCGCGCCAGGTCCCAGAGCATCCGGCCGCCGTCGCGCAGGGGGGAAACGCTGCTGGCGTCGGAGTTCAGCCAGCGCACCCCTACCTCGGTCACGCGGTAGCGGGAGCGCCGAGCGCGGAGCAGGATCTCGATATCGAAAGCAAAGCGATCGATCTCCAGCTGACTGAAGAGTTGCCGGGCGGTCTCGCCCCGGAAGAGCTTGAAACCGCACTGCGTGTCACGCAGGCCGGGCAGAAGCGTCACCCGCACCAGGCGGTTGAACGCTTTCCCCAGCAGCCGGCGGTGGAAGGGCTGGTCGATCTCCCGGGCGCCCGGCACAGCGCGGGAAGCGATAGCGATATCGGCGCCATCGGCGATCGCTCGTTCTAACTTCGACAGCTCCTCGATGGGCATCGAGGCATCGGCATCGAAGAGCAGCACCAGAGTGCCTCGGCTGAAATGAACGCCCTCGGCCGACGCCCGACCTTTGCCCCGATTGCGCGGCAGGGTCTTGACTCGGACCTGCGGATAGTCGCCAGCCAAGCGTCGCAGCAATGCGCCGGTACCGTCGGAGCTGCCATCGTCGACGAGGATGACCTCGAAAGGCCGGCCGCGCTCCAGAAGCCACCGAGAGACCCCTGCCACCGAAGCGGGCAGCCGTCGCATCTCATTGAAGCAGGGGACCACCACGCTGAGATCCGGGGCCTGACCGCTCAGGCTTGCTGCCTCCGCGCCACCGCCAGCGCAAACACCGGTAGAACCCACATACGGCGGATGCGCCAGGGCTGGAGCAGCAGTCGCCAGAACCACTCCAGGTGCACCCTGCGTACAGGTTCGGGCGCCCGCCTAACGCGGCCGGCGAGAAAGTCGAAAGTGCCGCCCACGCCGATGGCCACCGGCACTCGCAGCCTTTCTCGATTGCGCTCCACCCAAAGCTCCTGGCGAGGATGCCCGTAGCCGACCAGCAGGACGTCTGGCTGCGCCATCTCGATGCGCCGCAGGCTTTCCAAGTCGTCCGCCGGGAGCGGCGAGCCGGCGTGCACGCCTGCCACCTGCAGCCTCGGATAGCGCTGCTGCAGCCGTCTCGCTGCCTCTGCCCCGACGCCGGGCAGCGCGCCCAGCAAGAAAGGCCGCCAGCCGCGCCGCGCACAAAGCTCAGCCAGCGCCGGCACCAGGTCGCTGCCTGCCACGCGCTCCTGCTTGTCGGCGCCCTGGCGGCGCAGAGCCCAGACCAGCCCTATGCCGTCTGGCACGCACAGGGCTGAGCGCTCCAGCACCTGGCGGAATGCCGGATCGCGGCGGGCGCGCATGATGAACTCGGGGTTGGCTGTCGCCACGAGCCCCACGGGCCCCCGAGCCTCGATCAGGCGCTCGACGACTGCCAGCGCTTCAGCCATGTCCACGCAGTCGACTCGGATTCCGAGTACGCGCTTGGATTCCACAGCTATATCATCGCCAGCGGATGCACGCGGGCGCCGGCATCCAAGCCGCTGGCGGCGCCTGCGCAATGGAAGCTTTCCACTGATGCATGAGCAGTCGGCCGTAGCATCGACCAGAACTGTGAGCTCGCCTGAGTCCCGATTCACCGGTCCGCCGCGAGAGAATTGGGGTCCAGGCGCGCCAGGTGGTGATTCGGCGCCGAGGACCGGAGGGAGCGCACCCAAAGGTGCGTGAGCGAGGACCGCAGAAGTCCGGGGCGCCAGCTGGTGCGCCTGGGCGCCAAGGCTCCGCGGTGGGTCGGTGGATCGGGACTCAGGCCAATCGGCGCCTGTTCGATCTAGAGCAGCCCCGGCGAAAGGAGGCTCCCATCCACCCCTCCCACCAGCCACCCGGCTACTCCTACCTGCTTCATCGGCGCCACGCGCCGGGCCCCGAGCGGCGCACCTCCGCGTCAGGGGTGATGACCGCGAGCGAGCACTCGGGAACGCATATCGACGCCCTCTGCCACCAGGCCTGGGACGGACGCCTGCATGGCGGCGCGGATGCGGTCGCCGCGCAGGGCAGCTTTGGCTTCTCGCTGCTTGGCGCGGAAGCGATGGCCCCGATCCTGACTCGGGGCTGGCTCATCGACCTGGGTTTGGTGGCCGAGCCCGGCTGGATCTCGCTCGAGAGGGTGCGCCGGGCGGCCTCAGAGCAAACTGTCGAGCCTGCGCCTGGCGACGTGGTGCTGATCCGCACTGCCAACGGAGCGAATTGGCAGGAGCCTCAGCGCTACCTTCGCGGTCCCGGGATGGCGCCGGCCGTGTCCAGCTGGCTGGCCGAGCTTCGACCGCGAGCAGTCGGCGCCGACAACCTGGCTTGGGACTGGCTCGAACCCGATCCGGCGTACGGCACGCTGCCGGGCCACACGATCCTGCTGGTGCAGCACGGCATTCACATCTTGGAGAACCTCTACCTGGAGGAGCTGGCCGCTGCCGGCGTCAGGAGCTTCACGTTCGTCTGCCTGCCGCTGAAGCTGGTGGGAGCCACTGGCTCGCCCGTCCGGCCAATCGCTTTACTCGAAAGCTAGCCAGTGGGCGAGGACGCCTGCACTGTGGGGTCGAGCGGCCCCAGATTCTGCGCGAAGCGGGTCAGCGGCTCTTGCCCCTCGACCCTTACCCTGGGCCAGGCAAAGCGGCTGGCCGCGCTCTCGGCTGCCCCTTGCTCGGTGGTCGTGGCGGTGTCGAAGCCGGCTGCCTGGACAGCCTTTTCCACTGCGGGATTGTGACGACCCGAGGGGTAGCTGAAGTCCAGCACCGGGTGGTTGACTATGTGCTCCAACGAGGCCTTGCCGTCCACCAGCTCATGAACGAGGTCGGCAGCCGCGACGATTGTCAAGTCCACATGGGTCACCGTGTGGGCCCCGACCTCGACGCCTGCGCGGTCGAGCTCAGCCACCTGCTCTGCGGTGACGTAGCCAGGCCTGCCCAAGAAGCCGCTCACAAGATAGGCGACAGCGGTGAAGTGGTGTTCCCGTAACACCGGCCACGCTGTCGAATAGAAGTCGGCGTAGCCGTCATCGAACGTGAGCACGACGGACCGGGCGGGCAGGGTGCCGAGGTTGGCAAGATAGGCGCTGACATCCCTCAATGTCACGGGGCGATAGCCGTTCTGCGCCAGCCAGTCCATCTGGGCCCGAAAGTCATCAGGCGTAACTGAGAGGTCGTAGCCCACCGTCCGGGGCGGTTCCCTGGGCACGCGGATGTAGTGGTACATGAGGACGGGCACATGCAGCTGGGAACGGCCTGGCTCGACGATCTCAGAGGCGGCTGGCTTACCGCCCGGCGGCGCGCTGGGCAAAGTCGCAGGCAAGCTCACCGAAGTGCTGGGGTGCTGGGCGGCGACCCGGTTGGTTTGCCCACCCTGCCAGCGTGCGAAAAGACTCATTCGGCCGGAAGCCACGACGGCCAGGACGAGGACCAGCGCCAGCGCTGCGGCCGCCCGCAGCCGCCAGACTTGGGGAAGCATGGCTAGTGTCGCCTTGTGAGAACGGCTGAGCGCACCACCTGCAGCCTACTCAAATGAATGACCGGGAGCGCATCAGGGGGGGCAGGGCGTCGGGCAGCCCGGCTGCCCCTCGGACGGCGCAGGTGAGCGGCTCTGGCGGAACGCGCACGGGCAGTGCCGTCCAGCCGGACAACTCGGCTGCGAGGTGCGGCCACCGCCACAGGTCGCCAGCCAGATGAAATCCCCGCTCGCGGGCCTGCTGGGTCTGCCTGTCAGTCAGGCCGGAGTGGACTTCCTGGAGCATGGTCGCCAGCTGCCGGGTCGGGCTCTTTCCCACCGGCCTGCCGGTCTGCCAGGCAGCAGCCCCCAACTGCGCGGCGCCGTCCAGTACAGCTACCTCGGCGCCCCTCCCGTGCACGTGGATCACCGTCTCCAGATCGCCTCTGCCCAGCTGCAGACCGACCCCAACGGCCGCCGCTAAGGGGCCATCGACCAGCCAGCACTGGCCAGCGCCGGCTGCCACCGCAGCTCCACTTATCCGCACAGCGGCGGCTGCAGGTAGCTGACCCTGCAGGCAGATGCCCAAGGCCGGGCGGAAGGGCCAGCGGAGACCGACGAAGCGATCCAGCACGTGTTCGACCACGAGGCTGAGCGTGATCAGCTCCGGCTGGGTCCAGCCGCCGCCCAGAACCTGCGCCTCGATTGAGCCCTCGGCGGGCTCCTCGCCCAAGCCCAACAGCGCCCCTGTCCGGCGCTCGAAGAGCGCGACGCCCGGTTGATCGAGCACCAGGCCTGTACCGTCCAGCCAGACCCGCACCCGGTCCGGGCTGACCTGCAAGCCCAGGCGGCGGCCAAGCATCCTAACCGGGACTCATACTGGCTCGACGCCTTGACTGGCGGCTGGGACCGCTGCCGGCCGCCGCTCCAAGTCGGCGCCCAGCGCTACGAACTTCTCCACCAGGTCCTCATAGCCCCTGTCCAGGTGCCAGGCCTGCTCGATGGCGCTGACACCCTGAGCGCACAGGGCGGCGATGACCAGCGCCGCCCCCGAGCGGATGTCGGAGACCCCCACCGTCGCCCCCTGCAGTTGGCGCGGCCCCGTCACGAGCGCATCCCGGCCGTGGATCTCGATGCTGGCGCCCATGCGGTTCAACTCGGTGGCGTGTTGAAAGCGGTTTTCAAAGATGTACTCGGAGATGACACAGCTTCCCTGCGCCTGCGTCATGAGCGCCATGTACTGAGCCTGGAGGTCGGTTGGAAAGCCGGGATGGACCCACGTGCCCATGTCGACGGCCCGCAGCGCCTGGGCCGGGTCGCGCCGAACCCGCAGCGTCCGATTGCGCTGCTCGAGCTGAACGCCCACCTCCTCCAGCTTGAGCAGCGTCTGCTCCAGATCCTCGTTCGGGCATTCATCGATGGTCACATCCCCGCCTGCGGCGGCGGCGGCGATGGCATACGTACCCGCCTCCAGGTAGTCCGGGACTACCTGATGCTCAGTCCCTCGCATCCGCCGGCCGCCGTAGATCACTATCTGGTCGGTGCCGGCGCCCCGCACGTCGGCGCCCATCTTGTTGAGCAGGCGGCAGAGGTCTTGGACGTGGGGTTCGCGAGCCGCGTTGAAAATCTCCGTGCGACCTTCGGCGAGAGTTGCAGCCATCACCAGGCTCTCGGTGCCCGTGACTGTGGGCAGGTCCAACACGACCCGCGCTCCCTTGAGCCGGCCCTCGCTGCGGGCGATTATCTCGTGCTCAGTTTCCTCGACCCGGGCTCCCATCGCCCGGAATCCGCGCAGGTGCTGCTCCACGCGGCGGGCGCCGATCTGGTCTCCTCCCGGCCGCGTGAGGTGTGCCTCGCCCGTTCGCGCCAGCAGGGGGCCCAGCAGCACTATGGACGCGCGCATCCGCTGCGCCATCTGGGCGGGGACTCGATCGGTGACCTGCGTGGCCTGGAGGGTGATGCGTCCCTCACCGTCAAGCGTCGAACGGCCACCCACTGCCTGCACGATCTCCGCCATCAGCGCCGTGTCGAGAATCCGCGGCACATTGCGCAGGTGGAGTGGCTCAGGAGTGAGCAGCGCCGCCGCCATGATGGCGAGGGCTGCGTTCTTGGAGCCGGCCACCTGCACGCGCCCGCGCAGGCGGCGACCGCCGGTGATCAGAAGCTGGGCAGCCACCATCCCATCACACCAGGGATCGGCCCGCCTCAGCCCCGCTGGCTGCGAGACCTGGCCAAACGCAGGCGGGCTTCGGCCACCTCCAGGATCAGAGCGATGTTCGACTCCTCTTCCGGGCTGAGCTGACCCTGGGTCTGCAAACGCTCCTGCGCCCGGCGCCGGGCTTCTTCAGCCTTCTGCTCGTCGATCTCGTCGGTCCGCTCAGCCTCATCGGCGAGAACCGTCACGCGGTCGGGCAGCACCTCGAGAAAGCCGCCTCCGACGAACAGCGAGGTCTCCTCCCCCCCGTTGCGGATCCGAAGCTCGCCGGGGCGCAGTGAGGTCAGCAACGGCGAGTGCCGAGGCATGATGCCAAGTTCACCCTCGGCTCCCTGGCAGACGAGGAACGGCCGGCCCTCGCCGTCCACCTCGCCCTCGAAGAGGGAGCGCTCGATGCTGACGACTCGCAGCTCTACTGGCACGCCAGAGTCCCGGACACTACGGTCCTGGCGCGGGACACTAGCTTGCCTGGCTCAGGCGCTCGGCCTGCTCGCGTGCCTCGTCGATGGTGCCGACGAGATAGAAGGCCTGTTCGGGGAGGTCGTCATGCTTCCCCTCCAAGATCTCGTTGAAGCCACGCACAGTCTCCTTGACAGGCACGAAGCGGCCCTCCCGACCTGTGAAGCGCTGCGCGACGAAGAAAGGCTGGGAGAGGAAGCGCTGGGTCTTGCGGGCGCGGGCCACTGTCAGCTTGTCGTCCTCGGAGAGTTCCTCCATGCCCAGAATTGCGATGATGTCCTGCAGCTCCTTGTAGCGCTGCATAGTGCGCTTCACGCCCTGAGCCGCGTCGTAGTGTTCCTGACCCACCACCAGCGGGTCAAGGAAACGGCTGGTCGAGTCGAGCGGCGACACGGCAGGATAGATCCCGATCTCCGTCAAGGCGCGATCCAGGCTGACCACCGCACCGAGGTGAGCAAAGGTGGTCTGGATGGCGGGGTCGGTCATGTCGTCGGCCGGCACGTAAATCGCCTGCACCGAGGTGATCGAGCCCTTGTCGGTGCTGGTGATGCGCTCCTGTAGGGCGCCCATCTCTGTCGCCAGCGTGGGCTGGTAACCGACGGCGGAGGGCATCCTGCCCAGGAGCGCTGAAACCTCCGAGCCCGCCAGCATGTAGCGGAAGATGTTGTCGATGAACATGAGGACGTCGGCGCCCTCCTCGTCACGGAAGAACTCGGCCATGGTCAGGCCGGTCAGCGCTATGCGGGCCCGAGCGCCTGGAGGCTCGTTCATCTGACCGAAGACCAGCGTGGTCTTGTCCAGCACCTCGGCCTCGCGCATCTCTTCGTACATGTCGGCGCCCTCGCGCGTGCGCTCGCCCACGCCGGCAAAAACTGAGCGACCCTGGTGCTCGTGAGCGATGTTGCGGATCAGCTCCTGCACAATCACCGTCTTGCCCACGCCGGCACCGCCGAAGAGGCCGATCTTGGAGCCCTTGGTGAAGGTGCACATGAGATCGATGACCTTGATCCCCGTCTCCAGGATGTCGACCTCGGTCCGCTGCTCCGCGAGCGAGGGCGCTGCTCGGTGGATCGGCCAGAGCGCCATGCCCTCCGGCGTGGGCTTGCCGTCGATCGGTTCGCCGATCACGTTGAACATTCGACCGAGCGTCTCGACGCCGACGGGTACTGAGATGGCACTGCCTGTGGCCCTGACCTTATCGCCCCGGCGGATGCCGTCGGAGGAGTCCATGGCAATACAGCGCACAGCGTTGTCACCCAGCTCCTGCTGCACCTCCATCACCACCTGGCCGCCGTCCTCGCGCTCCACAATGACCGCATCCAGCAGCTGAGGCAGCTCGCCGGCCGGGAACTCGGCGTCCACCACAGCGCCGATGACCTGGCTGACCTTGCCGGTCGCCTGCGAGTGAGTCGCCTCCTGGTGCTGTTCTACCGTCTGCGCCAATGTATGCCTCCTCTTAGTTACGCGGTCGCGGCGCGTAGCGCTTCCGCACCGCCCACGATGTCCATCAGCTCGGCGGTGATGGTCGCCTGACGCACCTTGTTGGCGGTGAGAGTCAGGGATTTGATCAGATCGCCTGCTGCATTGGTGGCGCTCTGCATGGCTACCATGCGAGCCGCGTGCTCGCTCGCCTGGTTCTCCAGGAGAGCTTGGTAAACCTGGGTTTCCACATATCGGGGCAGGAGTGCGTCCAGGACCGACTCCGGATCGGGCTCATAGATGTAGTCCCCGCTCAGTCGGTGCTGTTCCCCCTCTCGCGCCTCGCGCTCCGGCAGCTCGACGGTGACAAGGCGGCGCACGGTCGGCTCCTGCCGCATGGTGGAGGCGAAGCGCGAATAGACGAGATAGATCTGATCGACGTTGCCCTGCCGGTACTCGTCCAGTGCGGCGCTGACGGCCGGCAGCACCTCCCCGATAGGCGCTCGATCCGGTAGCCCGCTCACCTCCGCCACCACGTGCCGGCGCATCCGGAGCAGAAGGTCGCGGCCCTTGCGCCCGATGGTGACGAAGCTGGCATCGCCGGCGGTGTTCTCGCGCAGGTGTCGGTTGACGGCGCGCATTACGTTGGAATTGAGCCCGCCTGCCAGGCCCCGGTCTGAAGTGATGACTATGTAAAGCCGGTTGTCGCCTTCGCGCCGGTCCAAGAACGGATGGCGGTACTCGCTTGCGTGCTCTGTAGTCGTCTGCAGGACCTCCAGCATCTTGGCCGCGTAGGGGCGCGTCCGCTCGACAGCTTGCTGGGCGCGCCGCAGCTTGGTTGCCGAGACCACCTGCAGTGCCTTGGTGATCTTCTGCATGTTCTGACGGCTCTTGATGCGACGTCGGATGTCGCGTAGCGAGGCCATTAGGGAGTCGTCACTGCTTTAGACAACTAGGCTTCCACACCTGACTGACGGTTGAAGGCATCGATGGTTTCCTTGACCTTGGCCTCGACGTCCTCATCCCACTTCCTATCGGTCTCGATGCTGTCGACAAACGTCTTTCGCTCTGCGAGGAGGAAGCGGCTGAAACCGTTCTTCCACTCGCGAACCTTGTCCACTGGCACCTTGTCCAGGAAGCCCCGGGTGCCCGCGTAGATGATGCACACCTGAACGCCCGTATGAACCGGCTCAAACTGCTTCTGGACCAGCAGCTGCGTGAGCCGCTGGCCTCGGTCCAGCTGGCGCCGCGTGTTGGCGTCCAGGTCAGAGGCGAACTGGGAGAAAGCGGCCAGCTCGCGGAACTGCGCCAGGTCCGACTTCATCTGACCTGCCACCTTGTTCATGGACCGGATCTGCGCGTCCCCGCCCACCCGGGAGACTGAGAGGCCGACGGAGATTGCGGGCCGCTGGCCCGAGTTGAAAAGATCCGCCTCCAGATAGATCTGGCCGTCGGTGATGGAGATCACGTTGGTGGGGATGTAGGCTGACACGTCGTTGGCCTGGGTCTCGATCACCGGCAGAGCGGTGAGCGAGCCGCCGCTGTTGTCAGCGTTCAGCTTGGCCGCCCGCTCGAGCAGCCGGGAATGCAGATAGAAGACGTCGCCCGGATAAGCCTCGCGGCCCGGCGGCCGGCGGAGCGTCAGGGACAGCTCGCGATAAGCCCAGGCATGCTTTGTCAAGTCGTCGTAGCAGATCAACGCATCCTGTCCGCTGTCCCGAAAGTACTCGCCGATGGCGCAGCCCGTGTACGGCGCTATGTAGTTCAGCGAGGCGGGATCCGACGCTGTGGCGGCGACTATCACCGTGTACTCCATGGCGCCGTTGTCCTCGAAAGTCTTTCTCACCCGGGCGACGCTGGCAGCGTTTTGGCCGATGGCGACATAGATGCAGAAGAGGTTCTTGCCCTTCTGGTTGATGATCGTGTCGATGAGGATCGAGGTCTTGCCAGTCTGGCGGTCGCCGATGATCAGCTCGCGCTGGCCCCGGCCGATGGGGATCATGGCGTCGATGGCCATGATTCCGGTCTGGACGGGTTCGCTGACTCGCTGGCGAGTGACAACGCCAGGAGCGATGGTCTCGATCGGTCGCGTCTCGCCGGACTCCAGCGGGCCCTTGCCGTCGATAGGCTGGCCCAGCGCGTCCACTGTGCGCCCCAGCAGATGGGGTCCTACCGGAACCTCGACTATGCGGCCTGTGGTGCGAACCTCGTCGCCCTCCTGGATGTGCTCGAACGCGCCCAGGATCACCGCCCGAACCTGGTCCTCCTCCAGGTTCAGGGCCAGGCCGTACACGTCTCCCGGAAACTGCAGCAGTTCGCCGGCCATGGCGCCTGTCAGGCCGTAGATCTGGGCGATGCCGTCGCCCACGCTGATGACCCGACCGACGTCCGCCGACACCATCTCGGCGTCGAAGTCCTGAAGCCGCTGCTTGATGACCTCACTGATCTCGCTGGAGCTGATTGCCAAAGTCGTTCCCCTAATTCACTCTTGCTGGTTCAGACCCCAGCCAGGCTACGGCGCAGCTGCTGCAGCCGGGAGGCCACACTGGCATCGATGACTTGGTCGTCGGCCTGGATCACCAGCCCGCCCATGATCTCCGGCCTGACCTTGCTGGTCAGCCGGGTTTCTCGGCCCAGGCGGCCCTCGAGCTGACGCTTCAGGGCGAGCAACTCCTCCTCGCTCAGCTCAACGGCTGAGGTCACCGTCGCCCGGATCCGGCCCTCGGCTTCGTCGTCCAGCCGCTGGAATTCCTGGCCAATCGCATCGATCTCTGACACTCGGTTGGCGGCGATGAGAAGCTTGGCCAGGTTCACCGCCTCTTTTTCCACGCGGCCTTCGAGCAAAGTCGTGACGGCTTCCTGGCGGCGCTGGCGGGCGATGCTGGGATTCATCAGGACGGCCCTGACTTCAGCCTGATCGAGCAGCTCCTGCACTGCGGCGAGGCGGCGCGCCCATTCTTGGACCTGACCTTCTGAGCGGGCAAGCTCGAAGATCGCGCGGGCGTAGCGGCGGGCGCCGCGGCTGGGATGAAGGGAATCAGTTGCGGCCATCCCTCGCTCCGACTTCTGCTATGGCCCGATCGATGAGATTGTGGTGGGAGCCGACGTCCAGCCGCTCGCCGACTACCTTCTCCGTCGCGCTGACCACCAGGTCGGCGACCTCACCCCGAATGGAGTCCATCGCCTTCTGGCGCTCGGCCTCGATGTCCCTGCGCGCATTGTCGGTAACGCGGCGGGCGTCCTCTTCCGCCCTCGCCTTCAGATCGGCGCGCAGCTGTTCAGCCGAACGGCCTGCGCCTTCGATCACCTCGGCCGCCTGGGTCCGAGCCTCGTTGAGCCGTGCCTCCGCTTGACCCAGCCGTTCCTCCGCTGCCCGCCGCGACTCCTCCGCCTTGCGCAGCTGCTCAGTGATCTGCTGCTGGCGAGCCTCGGCCGCAGCGCTGATGCGCGGATAGACGAACCGCGCCAGCACGGCAAGCATCAGCAGGAACGCAACTGCTTCGATCCAGAAGGTCGCGTTGATGACAAGGATGCCGGCGGCCAGATACATCAGGTGACCGGCGTTCCGATGGCGTAGATGAACACGAAGCCCAGAGCCAGATTGATGAAGTACATCGCCTCGACGAGACCGACGATCAGGAACATGTTCGTACGAAGCCGGCCTTCCAGCTCGGGCTGGCGGGACACACCCTGAATCCAGGCGCTGCCGACCAGACCGTCACCGACGGCCGCGCCAATGGCGCCTCCGCCAAGCGCTATGCCGGCGGCGACCATGGCGGCGGCGACTGCAACTGCGTGATTCATTGACTCCTCCTAACTAGTGGACAGGTCTAAGCATGCTCTTCGTGCGCACCCTGGCGGGCCATGCCGAAGTAGATGATCGTCAGCAACATGAAGATAAACGCCTGGATCAACCCGATGAAGAGCACATCGAACAGCTTCCAGGCCACCACCAACACGGTCGACAGCAGGACCGGCACGAACGGCAGCGGGATCTGCGGGACCAGGGTGGCCAGTACAAAAAGCATGACCAAGCCGCCGAAGATATTGCCGAAGAGTCGGAGGGCCAACGTGAGGGGCTTCGCCAGCTCTTCGATGATGTTGAGCGGTGTGTACGCCACCCGCACCGCAAGATTCATGTCGAACGGTCGGGTGAAGTGATGGAGGTAGCCGCGCAGTCCCTGCACCCTGATCGCGTAGCCCGTCACCAGCAGGATCACCACCACGGCCATGGCGGCAGTCTGATTCAGGTCCGAGTTGGCGGGATGGAAATAGCCCGTCAAGGGTAGGAAGTCCAGCCAGTTGCCGATCAGGATGTAGATGAAGATCGTCAGCGCGAGCGGCACTATGAAAGTCGCCTTGGCGTCGACAGCCTCCACGACCTGGCCCTTCACGTAGCCGTAGATGAGCTCGAAGATCATCTGAAACTTGCCAGGCGTGCCAGGCCTCAGCTTGGCCGCCATCAAAAAGCAGATGAGCAGCGTGACGCCGATGGCGAAGGCGCTGGAGATCAGGCTGTCGATGTTCGCTTGGCAGAGGATGGCCGGGCCTGAGCAAAAATCGATTGTCGGATGCTCGACCGGCGGCCCTTCGGCCAGATAGCTCACCTCCGCGCTTCCCGCAGAGTGAGGCTGAAGGCCGCCGCGGCCATGATCACCTGGGCCAGGGCAATGCCGCCGATGACGAGGGCTGCCTTATCCAGCCCCAGCAGCGCTGCCGCACCCAGGCCGGCGACAGTGAGCACCAGCAGCCTGCCCAGTCCACCTACGCCAAACCCTGAGCGGGCAGTAAGCGCACGATCGATGAGCCAGGCGTTGCTGGCGCCGATAGCAAGACCTATGGCCAGCGCGAGAGCCCAGAAAACATGGCCGAGAGGAGTCAGAACCAAGAAAGCAAGCAGAGCGGCGAAGCTTGACAGGATTGCCGTCCGCTGTACCGCATTCTTACCCATGCCAACTGTCAACCTTGCCTCACCATCCTCAAGTACATGACGGCCGCCGCCGCCACGATACCCACGCCAAGTCCCACCAGCAGAAGGAGGGGACCGGTGTGCAGGGCGCCGTCGAGCAACGCACCGCCGACCAAGGGCACGATCACCGAGCCGGCGAGCATTCCCCCGAGGCCGATCAGCTCAGCGCTCGAAGGGCCTCCACCGCTAGCCGGTGACATCCCGCCCAAAGCTTAGCGAATCCGTTCCCAGCCGACCGAATGAGTTGATTCGCCGAACCGCCCGGCGAAGCTTGGACTCAGTTGCGAGCAGACCTGCCCTCCAGGAAGAGGCGGATCACACGGCCACCTGGCACCGGCACCCGCCGATTCAAGAGCCGCAGCCTCTCGCCCAGCAGGCTGGAGACGATCACGAGTGTGACCACCACCGCAGCCGCCAGCAGGCGCTGATGAGCGCCGAGCAGCGCCAGTCCGGCAGCCCCCAGAATGCCGGTGGCGCCGTAGAAGAGGAGGCAGGTTTCCCGCTGCGAGAGACCGAAGTCGAGCAGCTGATGGTGGACGTGATTGGAGTCGGCATGGGCTATCGAGAGGCCCTGCCGACGCCGGCGGAAAATGGCCCAAGCGGTGTCGCCGATCGGGACCGCCAGCGCGAGCAGCGGCACCAGGAGAGCCGCGGCCACGGCTATCTTGGCAACGCTCAAAATCGAGAGCAGGGCCAGCGCCATGCCCAGGAAGTGCGCGCCCGAATCCCCCATGAAGATGCGCGCGGGATTGAAGTTGAAGACCAGGAAGCCAACGCAGACCGCCGCCAGGCAGGCGGCCAAAATCAGCACCTGATGCTGGGCGGCGGCCGGCAGGCCCGCCGGGCGGCCGAAGACGGAAACCATCAGCACCACAGCCACGATGGCCACCACGCCGGCAGCCAGACCGTCGACTCCGTCGAGCAGGTTCACAGTGTTCTGCATGCCGATCACCCAGAAGACGCTGACCGGCAGGATGAGCAAGCCGAGGTTCGGGATCTCCAGGAACGGCAGGTGGAGGAAGCGAATTTCGAAACCGAAGAGCTTGACGGCGACGACAGCCACCACTATCTGCAGACCGAGCTTGGCCAGCGCCGGGATGTCGAAGCGGTCGTCGAGCGCGTAGAGGAGCGCGCTGACGCCGCAGAGAACCAGCACCCCGAGCACACTCCAGCTGTGAGGCAGGAAGATGAGGACTGCCAAGGCAAAGGCGACGAACATCGCAAAGCCACCCATCTTGGGAACTGCCCCGCGGTGGATGTCCCGTTCCCGATTGGGCCGCGCGACCAGGCCCAGCGCAGGCGACAGGCGGATGGCGAGCGGGGTGGCTATGAGGCAAGCGCCCAGCGCCACCAACGCCGGGATCAGAGCTGGGCCCAGGTTGGCCTGCAGTGCTGTGAGCGAGGACTGGTTGAACAGATCGGTGAGGACCGAGGAAAGCTCGTTCATGAGTAAGGCAGCAGAGAGCTGGCCTGGAAGGTCAGCCGCGTCTACTCAAAGCCATACGGTAGGGGGAAGCGCCGGCAGAGGTCAAGCGTGCGCTCGCGCACGGCCGCCAGGGAGGCCGGTCCCTTCTCTTCCGAAAGCGCCTCCAGGAGGTCCACCACGCAGTCGGCGACCTCCACCACCTGAGCCTCGCGCATGCCCCGCGTGGTGATGTTGGGAGTGCCCAGCCGAACCCCGCTGGGGTTGAACTTGGATGCCTCGTCATAGGGAATCGAATTGGCGTTGAGGGTGATGCCCGCTCGGTCGGCGATCTCCACCACCGAGCGGCCCTTCAATCCCAGCGGGCGAAGGTCGATCAGCATCAGGTGGTTGTCGGTGCCGCCGGTGGTCAGCCGCAGTCCCCGCTCCTGGAGCCGTCGCGCCAGGGCCTGGGCATTGTCGACTACGGCTCTGGCGTACTGCTTGAACTCAGGCTTGAGCGCTTCTCCGAAGCAGACCGCCTTGGCAGCGATGGCGTGCATGAGCGGACCGCCCTGGGTTCCCGGGAAGACTGCCGAGTCGAGCGGCTTCTGCCATTCAGTGCCGGCGGCGAGGATCATGCCTCCCCAGGCGCCGCGCAGAGTCTTCTGGGTGGTGGTGGTGACGATGTGCGAGTCAGGCACCGGCGAGGGGTGGGCGTCACCGGCAACCAGGCCGGCGAAATGGGCCATGTCGGTGACCAGCACCGCGTCGATCGAATCAGCTATCTGCCGCAGCCGAGCGAAGTCGAGGCGCCGCGGGTAGGCGCTGTAGCCGGCCATCAGCATCCGTGGCCTGACCTCCTCGGCCTGGCGCTGGAGCTGCTCGTAGTCGACCAGCTCGGTCTCCCGGTTCACGCCGTAGGGATGGATCTGATAGAGCTTGCCGCTGAAGTTGGCAGGGCTGCCGTGGGTGAGGTGGCCGCCCGCCGCCAGGTCCATGCCCATCACACGGTCGCCCGGCTTGCACACGGCTTGGTAGATGGCGGCGTTGGCCTGGCTGCCGGCATGAGGCTGGACGTTCACGTACTCGGCGCCGAAAAGCTCTCTGGCCCGCTCCTGGGCGAGCGTCTCGATCTCGTCCATGACCTCGCAGCCGCCGTAGTAACGGCGGCCGGGATAGCCCTCGGCGTACTTGTTGGTGAGGAGCGTGCCGAGCGCTTCCAGGACTGCCGGGCTGGCGAGATTCTCGGAAGGGATCAGCTCCAGCGTTGTGCTCTGGCGCTCGTATTCCTGGCGGATCAAGTTGGCGACCTTCGGATCCGACCGGTCCAGGGCGGAAAACGAGAGCGTCAGCGGTTGAGTGAAGGCCATGGTCCCATCCTAAGCGCGGGCTTCCTGGCGTGCGGTAACCGGCCCGAATCCCACCTAGGTGAGGCCCAGTTCGGCAGCGCTGATCGGTCCCTCGCGCAGGATGCGGGCCGGCTGAGAGGTGAGGTCGAGCAGCGTGCTGGGCTGCCCGCCCGGAACCCGGCCGCCGTCCAGCACCGCCGCCAGACCGCCCAGCCTGGCCGCCTCCAGCGGATTTAGCGCTGGCGGCAGCCCGCTCCGGTTGGCGCTGGTGGTCGCCAGGGGCTCGCCCACCGCCACCAGCAGGGCCAGGGCGACCGGGTGGTTGGGGATGCGGACGCCGACCGTGCGGGGCTGGGCGCTGACCAGTGGCGGCTTCTGCCCGGCTGCCGCCGGCAGGATGACAGTCAGCGGTCCCGGCCACCAGCGTTCCAAGTAGGCGGCGGCCCTCTGGTTCAAGTACGCCCAGCGAACGAGGTCGGTGCCCGGCGGAGGCATCAGGACCAACGGCTGGGAGAGGGAGCGACCCTTGACTGCGTAGACGCGGCGGATCGCGCTGTCGTCCCCGGCCAGTGCCGCCAGGCCGTAGACGGTGTCGGTGGGAAAGCCTATGACCTCGCCCTGGCGGAGGAGTTCCACAGCTCGAGCAAGGCCGTCTGGATCAGGCTGCAGCACCTCGACAGGCATCTAGAGCCAGGCCTCCAGGACCCTGACCTGACCGCTCAAGTCTCGGTGCAGGCGGTGACCCGAGTAAGGCGTCAGGTCGAAGCTGTCGACGAGGTCGGCCGAGATCTCGGCCAGCACCAGCCCCCCGGACGCCAGCTTGGCCGGCGCTGCAGCCAGCAGGCGGCCCACCAGCTCGGCCCCGGCGTCGGCGGCGAAGAGGGCCCCGCGCGGCTGCGCCAGTACCTCGGGCGGCAGCTCTGCCGTCGGGTTCAGGTAGGGCAGGTTGGCACAGATGATCTGGAGGTCGTCGGGCAGCGGGTCCAACAGGTCGCCCGGGCGCAGTTCGATCCGGGCTTCCAGGCCGTGGCGGCGGACGTTGGCGGCCGCCACCGCCAGCGCTGCTTCGTCCAGCTCAGACGCCCAGACCAAGGCCTCCGGCAGATAGTGAGCGATGGCGACAGCCACGCAGCCGCTGCCGGTGCCTACGTCCGCCACCCGCACGGGGCCGCCCAGGCCGCGGCCGCGTTCGATGGCGAGATGAACCAGTGTCTCGGTGTCGGGATTGGGCACCAGCACGCTGGGCGACACCTCGAAATCGAGGTTCATGAACTCCTTGCGGCCCACTATGTAGGCGACCGGCTCGCCCCTGCCCCGGCGGGCGATGAGGAGCCTGTATCCCGCCAGCTCGGTCTCCTCCAGACGTCGCTCGAACTGGAGGTAGAGGTCCAGCCGGCGGAGCTGCAGGCTGTGGGCGAGCAGCAGCTCGGCGTCTAGCCGGGCCGAGCTGGAGCCGTGCGCGTGGAGGTAGCCGGCCGCCCGCCTCAGCACCTGAAGCAGCGTCAGCTCGGAGCCGGGTGGGCCGGCGCTCAGGCCTCACCGCTCAGCTGGGCTTCCCGGTCAGCGGCGGCCAGGAGGTTGACCAGCTCGTCAAGATCGCCCTGGAGAACTCGGTCCAGCTTGTACAGCGTGGCGTTGATGCGGTGGTCGGTGACCCGGTTCTCCTTGAAGTTGTAGGTCCTGATCTTCTCCGAGCGATTGCCCGACTTCACCATCGAGCGCCGCTGGTCCGACTGGGCCGCCTGCTGCTCGGCCAGCTTCCGCTCATAGAGCCGGGTCCGCAGGACGCGGAGAGCCTTTTCTTTGTTCTTCAGCTGCGACTTCTCGTCCTGGCAGCTCACCACCAGCCCTGTCGGCAGGTGCGTGATGCGGATGGCCGAATAGGTGGTGTTGACGCTCTGACCGCCGGGTCCAGTCGAGGTGGAGGTCTCGATCTTGAGGTCCTTCTCGGGCAGCTCGATCTCGACAGCGTCTGCTTCCGGCATCACCGCCACAGTGGCCGCCGAGGTGTGGATGCGGCCCTGGCTCTCAGTCTCCGGCACGCGCTGAACCCGGTGCGGGCCGCCCTCGTACTTGAGTCGGGAGTAAGCGCCCTGGCCGTGGATCTCGAACTCGATCTTGTCGAAGCCACCGATCCCGTTCTCCTGCGCCTCGACCACGTCCACCTTCCAGCCCTGGGCTTCCGCCCAGCGCGAGTACATGCGGAAAAGGTCGGCCGCAAACAGCGAAGCCTCCTGACCGCCCTCGGCTCCCTGGATGTCGACCACCACGTCCCGCTCGTCGTTGGGATCCCGGGGCAGGAGCAGGACGCGCAGCCGCTCCTCCAACGCCTGCCGCCGCTCCTCCGCCGCCCTCTCCTCCTGCTGCAGGTATTCCTGCATGGAGGCGTCGCGCTCCGCTCCCAGCATTTCCCGCGCTTCCTTCACCTGCTCCTCAGCTTGCTGGTAGGCGCGGTAGGTGTCCACTGTCTCGTCCAGCTGGCGGAGCTCGCGACCGAGCCTGCCCAACTGCTGGGAGTCGGTCACCACGTCTGGCTTGGCCATCTCGGCCTGAACCTCCTCGTGCCGCTTGACCTGCATTTCCAGCCGATCGATCATGCAGTTGCTCCCTCTGTCCGGCGCACAGCCTGGAACGCAGCGAGGGCGACTTCCAGCATGCCGTCGTCCGGCTCCCGCGTCGTCAGCCGCTGAGTGGCCAGGACCGGGATCAGGAGCAGCTTGACGACAGAGTTAGCGCGATGCCTGGCCATGAACCTGATGCACTCGTAGGAGACGCCCGCGATGATCGGCACGCCGAGCAGCCGGGAAAGTATCAGCTCGGGCCAGTTGGGTTGGGCGAGCGCCACCAGGCCAAAGACGAGCACGCTGACGACCACCACGACCACCAGAAAGCCTGTGCCGCAGCGGGGGTGCAGCAGGCTGGCCCGGCGAAGCTGGACAACTTCCAGCTGCCAGCCTGACTCGAACGCGTTGATTGTCTTGTGCTCGGCGCCGTGGTTCTGGAACACGCGCCGCACGTCTCGGGTGGAACCTATCAGCAGCAGGTAGCCGATCACCAGGCCGACCCGGATCAGGCCCTCCACCACCACGAACCCGACCGAGCCGGCCCGCCGAACCGCGAACCCCGCGCCGAGCAGGGGCAGGCCGATGAACAGGAGCAGGCTGGCGGCAAGGGCGATGGCTATCGTGACGGCGATCTCACGCCGCCCGATCTCCACCTCCTGATCTCCGGCGCTGACCGCGGCCGACCAGATCAGGCTGCGCATGCCCAGATGCATCTGTTCGGCCAAGAGCGCCAGGCCGCGAACGAAGGGCAGCTTCCAAAAGCGCCCTGTGTAAAGGCCGCCGCTCAGCTCCCCCTGGTCCAGGACGATCTCACCCGAGTTTCGCTTGCGGACGGCAACCGCATAGCTTCGGGGACCCCGCATCAAGACGCCTTCAACGACCGCTTGGCCGCCATAGAAGAACGGCTCGGAGCCGCTGGTACGAAGGCTGATGCGCTCCGGAGTGGGCCCCTCCGGGAGCGCCACTACGCGGGAGCGGGGGCCGTGGCTTTGGCGGCGCGCTTGCGGAAGCGTTCCACCTGACCGCCGGTGTCCACGATTCGCTGGTTGCCCGTGTAGAAGGGATGGCACACTGAGCAGATCTCGGTTTGAATCCGCTTCTGGGTCGAACCAGTCGTGAAGGTGTTGCCGCAGGCACAGGTCACCAGGGCGTCTTCAAAGAAGGTGGGATGGATCTGAGTCTTCATTCTGTTCTTAACAACTGATTTCTCGGCCGGGTGATTCTACCCGAGGGCGGTCTGAGCGGTGAGCAGGTTGTACGCCTGCATCGAGGCGTAGCCGAGGTAGCCGACCAGGACCAACCAGGCGAGGCCCATGCCCACCTTGCCGGCGGTGGGAACCGACTGGTAGTAGGGCAGGGCGTCGTTGCGGAACCTGGCGATCATGGTCGGGATGCCGAAGATCAGCAGGATCAGCAGGAGCGGTCCGAAGGTCAGATGGAAGAAGAGAACCGCCAGCGCCAGAGCCGCCAGGCCGAGCAGCTGGAACCACTTGGAGGCAGCCGCCAGGATCCAACCGCCGTCGAGCATCCCGAACGGGATCAAGTTGAATAGGTTGAGGTAGAAGCCGATCCAGGCCCAGAACAAGAACAGCGAGTTGTGGGTCAAGCCGAAGAGGACGAAGGCGGCGGTGGCGGCCACAGTCCCAGCCAGCGGCCCGGCGATCCCGATCTGGGCCTGCTTCAGCGCATCCGTCGGATGTGATCGCTGGAAGATCGCCGCGCCCATGAATGGGATGAAGAGCGGAGCTGTGGCCTTCATGCCCTGGCGGCGTATCTCCACCACATGGCCGAGTTCGTGGAGCAGGATCATCAGAACCAGGCCGAGCGCGCCCCAGAAGCCGAAGAAGACGGCGTAGAGCCCGAGGCTGATGAGGAGCGTCAAGCCCGTCTTGAGAATCCCGAATTTCCCTACGAAGAGAAGGACATACTTGCCCACCGCCCAGATGGCGGCCAGCAGCGTCAGCAGTCCGCCCAGCAGCCCTCGACGCTGAGTGCGGCTGCCGGCCGGCGGCCGGTCATAGCCGGGGCCGCGCCCGGAGGAATAAGGCGGCCAGCCTGGCGCGCCTGGGCTGGCAGGCTGCGCTCCAGCGCCATTCTGGCGGGGCGCCTGCAGGGTTGCAGGGGGTGTAGCCTGCTCCGCTTGCCAGTTTCCGGCAGTCGGCGGCCACGACGGCGGCGGCTGGTTGGGATCGGCCGAGTTCCAGCCGGCAGGAGGCCCTCCGTTGCCCGGCTGGGGAGGGCCGGGCGCCCCGGGAGGCGGCGGCTCGTTGGAGGCCGGCGGTCCGCTTGGCGGCCGCTGCAGATAGGGGTTGTCGGAGGGGCCGCCGCCTGGCGGACCTTGCAGGTAGGGATTCTCGCCCGACCCACTCGGCGGCCGGCGGTCAGGCGGTTCGGACCAGCTCATGTACATCTATGCATACCGCGCGAGCGCCGCACCTAATCCGATCCCCGAGTGAATGCCCTGGAAGCGCTGGCCTAGATCTCCTGGTGCTGGGTCGAGATGCGGCGGACTGTGTGAAAGCGCGTCGACATCGTGAGCGACTCGGTCTGGGCGCCCTGCCGGCCGTACCAGGCGCCTCGGAGCAGAGGTCCACCGGAAATTCCTGTCACTGCCACGTCGACGTGCTGGGGCGAGAGATCGTCCAGGCCGAGGATCTGACCAGCCTCGGGACCGGCCAACACGCGCTCCTCGTCGTTGCGCGGCCAGAGACGAGCCTGCAGCTCGCCGCCCAGGCAGCGGGCGGCGCAGGCGGCAATCATCGTCTCCTGCAGCCCTCCTATGCCCACCATCGCGTCGATGCCTGTTCCCTCACTCGCCGCCAGTAGGGCGCCTGCGATCTCGCCCTCCTCCAGCAGCACTATCCGAGCACCCACGTCGCGCAGTTCGCTGATCAGCTGGTTGTGCCGCGGCCTATCCAGCACCGCCACCGCCAGGTCGTTGACCCGCGCGTCGCGAGCGAACGCGATGCGGCGCAGGTTGTCGACCAGGGGCTCGTCCAGCGCCAGGGTTCCGCGTGCCGCCGGCCCGGCCACGATCCGCTCCGCGTACCAGACCGCGGGGAGCTCGGGGAAACTGTCAGGCTCTACCGCCACCAGGAGGGAGATCGCGCCGGCCATACCCTTGGCCACCAGGCTCGAGCCCTCCACCGGGTAGACAGCCAGGTCGAACCCTCCCACCCCACTTTCGCCAACTGCCGTGCCGTGGGAGAGGAATTGATCGCCCCGAGGGCCCAGGACCACGCGGCCGGCGATTCCCATTCGCTCCAGGGCCTCCAGCATCGCCGCGGAAGCTGCCGCTCGGAGGCGGTCGCCGTTGCCGCGGCCTATATGCCGGGCGCACGCCAGCGCTGCTGTCTCAGTCACCCGGATCAGACTGGGCGCCACCACCGCCCGCAGGTCTGCGTGCGCGGCTGCCAGCTGAGGCTGCATCCTAGTGTCCAAGGCCAGAGATTCCGTCCCTAACGGGTGAGCTCAGGTTCCTGCTCCCCGCCGGCCGAGTCTCCGCCGGCCGCCTCACTGGTGGCCTCCTGCTCGGCCAGTTCCATCTGATCGATGCCGCTGGCCTCGATCACTGCGGCCATGAAATCACGGAAGAGCGGATGAGGTCGCATCGGCCGGCTCTTCAGCTCTGGGTGGAACTGGGAGGCGACGAACCAAGGATGATCTTTGAGCTCCACCACCTCGACCAGGCGGCCGTTGGGAGAGAGGCCGCTGTAGACCAAGCCCGCCTCACCCAGCACCTCGCGATACTCGTTGTTGAACTCGAAACGGTGCCTATGCCGCTCGTACACCACCTCCTCCCCATAGGCCGCGTACGCCTTGGAGCCCGGCAGAAGCTTGCAGGGATAGACCCCGAGCCGCATGGTTCCGCCCAGGTTGGCAACGTCGCGCTGTTCGGGCATCAGGTCGATCACCGGCGTGGAAGTGAAGGCAGCGAACTCGGTCGAATTCGCATCCGGGGCGGCCAGAGCCTCGCGCGCCAGGTCGATCACTGCGCACTGGAGGCCAAGGCAGAGGCCCAGGTAAGGCACCCGATGGTGGCGGGCGTACTGGGCGGCCACCAGCTTGCCTTCGATGCCTCGGTGGCCGAAGCCGCCCGGGACAACTATGCCGGCGACGCCCTTCAACGCTGAAGTGGTGCCGTGGTCGAGCCTCTCAGCGGCCACCCAGCGGATGTCCACCGACACCTCGGACTGCGTGGCGGCATGGCGGAGGGCCTCGATCACCGAGAGATAGGCGTCAGGCAGCTGGACGTACTTGCCAACTATGGCGACAGTGACCTGGCCCTTGGGCCGCTGCATCCTATCGGTGAAAGCGCGCCAGGAGCTCAGGTCAGCTGGAGCCAGCGAGAGTCCGAAGTGATCACAGATGACCTGGGACGTGCCGGCCTCCTCCAGAAGCTGCGGTACCTGGTAGATGGACTCGACGTCTGGCACTCCTATGACCGCCGCTTTGGGCACGTCGCAGAAGAGGGCTATCTTTTCCCTCACCTCGCCGTCGAGCGGCTGTTCCGAGCGGGCGACGATGGCGTCAGGCTGGATTCCGATCGCGCGCAGTGCCTGGACCGAGTGCTGGGTGGGCTTCGTCTTCATCTCCTCGCCCCGGATCATCGGGACCAGCGAGACATGCACGTAGAAGACGTTCTGGCGGCCCAGGTCGTTCTTGAGCTGCCGGATGGCCTCCAGGAAGGGCAGGCTCTCGATGTCGCCGACAGTCCCTCCGACTTCGCAGATCATGACGTCCGCCTGGGACTGCTTGGCAGCTCGCTGAATGCGCTCCTTGATCTCGTTGGTGATGTGTGGGATCACCTGCACTGTGGCGCCCAGATAGTCGCCCCGGCGCTCCTTGGCGATCACCTCCGAGTACACCTTGCCGGTGGTCAGGTTGGAGGCGGCTGTTAGGTTCTCGTCGATGAAGCGCTCGTAGTGGCCAAGGTCCAAGTCCGTCTCGGCGCCATCATCAGTGACGAAAACCTCGCCGTGCTGGTAGGGCGACATGGTGCCCGGGTCCACATTGAGGTAGGGATCCAGCTTCTGGAGGGAGACGGAAAGGCCGCGGCTCTTGAGGATGCTGCCGATCGACGCGGCGGTGATCCCCTTGCCGAGCGACGAAACCACACCGCCGGTCACGAACACGAATTTCGACAACGTAGACCCCCTGCGGTTTTCGTAATTGTAGCTGACCCTCGGGTGCTCAGCGCTGGGCCAAGGTACCCCGCCGACAAGGAGCGGCCACGCCGCAAGGCAGGCAGGACCCGGCGCCGCGGAGGCGCTGCTAAGCCTTCAGCTCCAGGACGGCCACCCGCGTCTCGGCCTCCGCCGAGGAGGGCTGGACGCTGAGCTTGGCCAACGGATTGACCTCGGTCACGCCCATCTCCTTCAAGAACAAATCCAGGGGGTCCAGCTCCATCGCGATCGCCGGCTGCGCGTAGTGCATGGGGACCACCACCCTGGGCTCGACCTGTCGGGCGACTTCAGCGGCTCGCTGGGCGTTCAACGTCCTGCCCCCGCCCACAGGCACGAGCAGCACGTCGATGTCGCTGAGGGCGTCCAGCGTGTCGTCAAGCAAGCGGTGACCGAGATCCCCCAGGTGGCAGACGCGGACGTCGTCGAGTTCGATCAGGTAGACGGTGTTGCGGCCGTGCTCAGCCCCGTTGGCGCGGTCATGGAAGGTGGCCAGTCCCCGCAGCAGCACGCCCGCGACCTCGTATTCGCCTGGACCCTCGACCAGGAAGGGGTCGCCGGCGAGCGCGCCGCGGTAGGAGTGATTCTCGTGGCCGTGACTGAACGTGACAAGATCTGCGTCCAGCGCTTTCAGCTTCGGTCCCAGTGCTGGAGGGTAGGGATCGGTCAGGACTGACGCGGTTTTTCCGCGCAGCCTAAAGCAGGCATGTCCGAGCCAGGTCAGGTCCAAGTGGTCATCTCCTATCTCGCGGCTTTGAGTCTCACGGTCACATTTGCTCGGGAGCGCTGACGCCCATCTGATCGAGGGCGATGCGCAGGGAGTTACGGGCGGCGCGACAGAGCTCCAGCCGGGCGCGCGTCATGTCGGGGTCAGGCACCACCATCCGGTTGTCGGGCAATTCATTGCCTGCCTGGTAGAAGCCATGAACTGCGTCGGCGAGCCGCTGCGCGTAGTGCGGCAGCCGGTGCGGCTCCAGCTCTCTGGCAGCTGTCTCGACAGTCTCGGGCCAGCGGGCTATCTCCTTGGCGACAGCCAGCTCCCAGGGCTTGTCAAGAAGGGCAAGGTCCGGTTCGGCAGGCAGGTCTGGATGCGTTCTTTGGGCGGTGCGCTCCACGTTGAAAAGACGCGCATGGGCGTATTGGGCGTAGTAGACGGGGTTCTCGTTGCCCTGGCTCAGAGCTGCCTCCAAGTCGAATTCCAGCATCGCGTCCGCGGAGCGGAGCAGGTAGAAGTAGCGCACAGCGTCGGAGCCCACCCGGTCCACCAGCTCGTCCAGGGTGACGAAGCGGCCCTGCCGCTTCGACATCTTGCCCTCCTTCAGGTTGACCATCTGAACCAGCACGACCTGCAGATTCTGGGGGTCAAGCCCGAGGAGTGCCGTCGCCGCTTTCATGCGCGGGACGTAGCCGTGGTGATCGGCGCCCCAAACCTCGACCACCCGCTGGAAGCCGCGATCCTCGAAGCGGCTGAGCAGATAGCCCAGATCCGAGGCGAAGTAGGTGGGCTCACCGTTGGTGCGGATGACCACGCGGTCTTCGTCGGCCTCTTCCCAGCCGGGCACCGCCGGCGAGAACCAGATGGCACCCTCCCGCTCGCTGAGATGGCCGCCGGCGCGGAGTCGTTCGATGGCCGCCTGGGGCAACCCCCGGCGCCAGAGCTCGCTCTCCCAGTACCACTCGTCGTAGTGCACGTTGACGCGGCTCACGCTCCTGTCAAGCAACTCGACCATGCGCTGGATGGCGAAGTCGCGGAGCCTGGCCTCCGCCTCCGCCTCCGACATGGCTCCAATTCCTGGCAGCTCGGCTCTGGCCTGCTCAGCCAGTTCGGTCACGTAGCCGCCGGTGTAGCCGCCCGGAGGCGGCTCCTGGCCATGCAGGCGGGCAGAGACCGAGGCGGCGAAGAGCCGAGTTTGCTTGTTCTGGTCGTTGACGTAGTACTCGCGGCTGACCTGGTGACCTGTGAAGGCGAGCAGGCGGCCGATCGTGTCACCCAGAATCATGCTGCGACCGTGGCCGATGTGGAGGGGACCGGTTGGATTCACGCTGCCGATCTCCACCTGAACCCGCTGGCCGCAGCCCACATCGCTGGAGCCGTAGTTGGAATCCGCCGCCGCCTGCCTCACCACCTCTTGCAGCCACCGGGGTCGGAGCCTGAAGTTGAGGTAGCCGCTGACGGCCTCGACAGTGGCTTCCTCGAGGTCCAGGCGGCCCATGAGGTCGGCGGCGATCTGGGCAGGTGCTCGCCGCAGCGGCCGGGCCAGCTTCAGGGCGACGGAGCTCTGGTAGTCACCGAATCTCGCCTCGCGCGAGGGCCGAAGCTCCAGGTCCACCTTCTCGTCAGCGTTGAGTGCCGACACCGCTCCGCTCAAGCCCGCTTCGATTCCGGCGCGGGCGGACCTCACTGACAAGTGCCCGCCTGGCTGCCCAGCGCGAGCTGAATCTGAGCGCCGCTCCCCGTCCGGTTGTAGGAAACCGTCACCTTCTGACCGGGCTGGAAGCGGCTGGCCAGCACCTGGAGCAGCGGATGGGCGTCATCGAGCTTCTCATCGTCAAGCTGCGTGATCACGTCTCCCACCTTGAGGCCGGCCCTCTCCGCCACGCCCGCGCCGTCCAGGGCGGTGACGCGCGCGCCCGCGACGCCGCCCGCAACCGCCGCCTGGTCGGCGGTGACTGTCACAGTCGTGACGCCAAGCGCCGGCAGGACGAGCTGGCCGTTCTGGATGATCTGCTGCACCTCGGGCTGGATGCCTGCCGAAGCGATCGCCAGGCCGAGCCGATCAGGACTGCCCACCGCCAGCCCGACCACCCTCCCGCTCACGTCGAGCAGCGGACCGCCCGTGTTGGAGGCGCCGATGGCTGCATCGGTCTCGATCACGTTGTCCAGCTGGCCTGGACCTTGGCCCGGTGGCGCGTTCATGGCCACGGCTTGGTGAAGAGCGCTGATCACTCCCCGGCCCAGGCCGGGCCGATCTCCCAACGAGCCCCCCACCACAAAGACGTTCTGCCCGGTCTTGAGAGCCGCCGAGTCGCCGAAGGCCAGAGTTGGCAAGTTGGCGACACCGTCCACCTTCAGCACTGCCACGCCTGTCCGGCAGTCATAGTCGACCAGCCGAGCATCGCGCCGCTTGGACTCATGACCGATCAGCACCGATAGGCTCCGAGCGCCCGCCACAACGTTGACGGTGGTGACGACGAAGCCATCGCTCGTAACCACAAAGCCTGAGCCATGCGGTTTGTCCTCGCCCTGGCTCACTATTGAGGTCACAGCGGGCAGAGCGGCCGCTGCCACGTTAACGGCTGCGTTGTTCTCCTGGACCGTCACGCTGCCGCCCAGATCCACTGTCTGGGGGTTGGTGCGGGCCTGGCTCCTCAGGACTGCCAAGGTCACCCCAGCGGCAACTGCACCGCTCAGGAGTGCGGCGATCACCAGAAGTCCTATGAAGGCTCGGGGGCGCAAGCTCCGTCGCGCGGCTTCTGGCGCCTTGCGGGGTGACTCGGCCCCGGCGGGCTCGATCACGGGCTCAGTTTAAGTGCTGGCGGCCGCGCACCGGACGAACGCTATTCGAGCCCGTCCGCCTGGCCGCTCGCGAGTGTGGCTTCAGCCGCCTCGACCGGCTTGGCCGGCGCTCGGGTACCAGGTGAGTACCAGCTGGCTGTTGGGACCGAAACCGACTTTCTCGTAGAGGTGCGTAGCCCCCTGGTTCTCCGCTCGCGTCCAGACGTAGGCCAGCGTGACGCCGCGCTCCACGAACACCTGCACCGCACGCTCCAGGAGCGCCTCCCCCACTCCGCCGCCCCTGTCCGGCTCGGCGACGTAGACCTCCGCCACCTCGCCCTCGAGGCCGGTGCCGGGATCAAACAGCACGAGCCAGCAGAAGCCGGCCAGCCTGCCCTGCGGGTCTCGCACCGCCAGCACGAGGTTCTCGCCCACGAACTCGTTTTTCACAGCCGGCAGCGACGCCTCCAGCTGCGGCCGAGTGAGCTGAGGATGTTCGGGATAAAAGAGCTGCTCGTCCAGGTGCAGGTCGACCAGCAGGGGCTTGATCTCCTCCAACTCCTCCGGCCCCAGCTCGATCACCCGGTGCTGGCCCACGCCCGCGGATGCTAGCAGGGCAGGGGAGGGCGGCGCGGAGGCCCGGCGGTAGAATCTCGGCTCGCGCCGACGTAGCTCAGCTGGTAG